>JBEAQU010000113.1:0-28097 GCA_041163745.1 Bacteroidota bacterium | reverse complement strand
CGGAGAAGGGCGGTCTTCCCCTTATCCCGGTTTCTCCAGGCAGTCCGGACATATTCCCTGATTGATCGGTACATATGGGTGTGCTGATGGTTGGCCGGTTGCGAGGTGTCACAACAAGTCGGTTGACCGGTTCCGTACAAAGTTACATCAAGGAGAACGAAATATCCCTCCACCAGGATGGACACTCCTGTTCTGTTAACGAAATTTTATGCCGGTCACCGGGACAAGGCATGCAGCCGGCTGCCTGGACCGGCGCCGATAGCAGCCCCTTTCCGGTACTGGAAAGGGCTTCGGAAATCCGCTTCGCCGAATCATGCCCTCATACGGCAACAAACGGCAGCTGTCCCTCGTTAAACAACATGCAATAAGCGTGGAGAATCCGCCGCTCCCCGAACGGTTGGTCAACACCGGAACCGCTGCGGAAATGCCCTGGCAACGAACGGGCAGCCCGCGCCGATTTCTCAACCCAATCCTTCATACAATGTCTGTCGACCGAGGACCTGCGGCTATGCACAGCAAGCTGTTGTCGGACCGGCTGGCGCTCGCCACCGGCTTTCTCACGTTATATTTCGATGAAGAAGGCAAGGAAGGCCTTGCTGGACGGCTGGAAGCAGTCCGGGAATCCATCCAGGAAACCGGCACCTACCACCACACCCCGGAGGAACTGACATTCGGAGCCAAGGTCGCCTGGCGCAACAGTAACCGTTGTATCGGCCGCCTGCATTGGAAATCCATCCAGGTCGTCGACAAACGCTCGGCCAACACAGCGGCGGAAGTACGTGAAGCCGTCTTCGAGCACCTGGCATATGCCACCAACGGCGGCAAGATCCGTCCCCGGATCACCATCTTCGGACCGGAACATCCGGACGGATCGCCCCCGCTGCGGTTCTGGAACCCACAGGTCATCCGCTACGCCGGTTACCGGCAAGCGGACGGCGGCACCCAGGGTGACCCGGCACTCGTTGACTTCACCCGCCTTTGCCAGGACATGGGATGGCAAGGAGCCGGAACCGCCTTCGACGTGCTGCCCCTGGTCTTCCAACTCAAAGGGCAGGCACCTTGCCTGTTCGACCTGCCGGAAGACCTGGTCCTCGAGGTGGCCCTGCGACATCCCCAGCTGCCATGGTTCGCCGACTTGGGTCTGCGATGGCATGCCCTCCCCGTGATTTCTGACATGGTCCTCCAGATCGGGGGCATCAACTATCCGGCGGCGCCGTTCAACGGATGGTATATGGTCACGGAAATCGGTACCCGCAATCTGGGAGACAGCAAACGGTACGACCTCCTGCCGGTCATCGCCGACAAGATGGGCCTGAATATCCATGCCAGGAAATCGCTATGGAAAGACCGCGCGCTGACAGAACTGAACGAAGCGGTGCTGTTCTCCTTCGAACAACAAGGGGTCACCTTGGTGGACCACCACACGGCGGCACAACAGTTCCAGCATTTCGTCGAAACAGAAAAGCGATGCGGACGGTCCGTCACGGCGGACTGGGCATGGATCGTTCCGCCCACCGCAGCCTCCGCCACTTCTGTCTACCACCAGGATTGGGACCAGCGCATACTGACCCCCAACTTCTTCTACAACACACCGGTCTGGAACCCCGACGCGGCCGTACAGGGTTCAGACTGCCCCTACCATATACGCAGTCACCCGACCGGGCCGCCGAAAAGTTGATTCCGCGACATACACTAATCGGTCCGGCTACCCCCACCCGGATCACCCGACCTGCGTCAACCGATGCAGCCGCTTTCCTTGCGGACGGAATCTGACCGCCCTGCCGGATGCTATTCGGAAAGGCGCCATCCAAGGTGCACTTTGTTATATTTGCAAAGGGAATCATTCAGGGAAAGCCCGACCGATGGATGCCAAGACACCTGTCAGCCGCCGATCCGGCCCGTCCTCACCAAACAAGAACATCGAATGAAAAGAACCGCCGTCATCGGCGCCGGCATCGGCGGATTGGCGACTGCCATCCGGCTGGCCTGCCTCGGCCATTCCGTCACCGTCTTCGAAGCCAATGCCTATCCGGGCGGAAAACTGACCGCCTTCTCAAAGGACGGATTCCGGTTCGATGCCGGCCCCTCCCTGTTCACCATGCCCCAGTATGTCACCGAACTGTTCGACATGGCGGGGGAACGCGCGGCGGACCATTTCACTTTCCGTTCCCTTCCTGTTTCCTGCCATTACTTTTGGGAGGACGGCACCCGGTTCCAGGCCAGTACGGACCGAGCGGTATTCGCCCGGGAGGCAGCTTCAGCGTTCGGAACAGCGGAGGCGCTGACCACCGCCTACCTGCAGCGAAGTGAACGGAAATACCGGCTCGCCGGCCGGATTTTCCTGGAATATTCCCTCCACAGGCTGCGTACCTGGTTCCAGCCCGGTGTCCTGAAGGCCTTGGCCTTCCTGCCCTTCTTCGATCTGTTCCGCTCCATGCACCAGGTCAACCGAAACTGGTTCGGCGACCCCCGACTGACCCAGTTGTTCGACCGATATGCCACTTACAACGGCTCGGATCCATACCAGGCTCCCGGCATGCTGACCATTATACCTCACTTCGAACACGGCATCGGCACCTTTTATCCGGAAGGAGGCATGCACCGCATTACGGAGGCATTGTACGGACTGGCGCTCCGCAAGGGCGTCGCTTTCCGTTTCGGGGAAACGGTGTCCGCCATCGAGACAAAGGCCGGAACAGCCACCGGCATCCGAACCGCCGGCCGAACAGAACCGTTCGACCGGGTCGTCAGCAACATGGACGTCTACTACACCTACCACCGCCTTCTGGAAGGGATACGGCGGCCGGAACGCATCCTGCGGCAACCCAAGAGCACCTCCGCGCTCATTTTCTACTGGGGTGTCGACCGGGTATTCCCGGAGCTACACCTGCACAATATCTTCTTTTCGGCCGATTATGAAACGGAATTCCGCACCCTCGCCGCGGGCGCGGTATCCGAAGACCCCACGGTATATGTCAACATCACTTCCAAACTGACCCCTTCCGACGCACCGGCCGGCGCGGAGAACTGGTTCGTGATGGTCAACACCCCCTGTGCGGACACACAGGGAACCTCCGAAGCATGGGTCTCCCGCATACGCGAACAAGTCCTGGCCAAGCTCAGCCGCCGGCTGGGTGTGGAATTGGGTGCGCTGGTCCGGACGGAAGCCATATTGGACCCTTCGGAGATCGAGCGCCGAACATCATCCCACCGCGGTGCCTTGTACGGCTACAGCAGCAACAACATGATGGCGGCCTTCCTCCGGCATCCCAACTTTTCCAGCCGTGTAAAAAACCTTTATTTTGTCGGGGGAAGTGTTCATCCCGGCGGCGGCATCCCCCTTTGTCTGCTGTCCGCCAAGATCACGGCGAAGGAAATCGGTCCGGCCTGAGCGAACGCTCGGTCGCATGATCGGATAACAGACCCTATCGCCACACAATCGAGCATATGTCCCAACTGACAGAACCTCCACCCGCCTCATCCCTTGCCTGGCAGAGCCGGGGAAAAACCCGGCTCACCTGGCTTGTGCTGCTGGTCACCCACCTGGTCGGTATCGTGACGGTTCGTGTCCTGGGCCGTACGGACATCCTGGACCTGACGCCGCTGCAGCTCCTCAGCTGTTTCGGTCTTCTCATCTGGAACCATCCCGAGGGGCCGGGACGCAGACTGTGGCAATTCCTGGCGGTCGCCTTCCTGACGGGTTATTGGGTGGAGGTCGCCGGCGTGGCGACCGGCCGGATATTCGGGTCCTACTCATACGGCGACATCCTCGGGCCGAAAATTTTGGAGACGCCCTTGCTGATCGGTGTGAACTGGGCCATGTTGGTGTACGCCGGCAATTGCCTGGCCAACCGGTGGACAGGCCGTCGGAGCGGGCTTTTCTTCCGTGCAATGGCTGGTGCTGTCTTTCCGGTCGCCCTGGACATCCTGTTGGAGCCTGTGGCGATAGCGTATGGCATGTGGAGCTGGGAAAGCGCTACGCCGCCGCTGCAGAACTACCTGGGGTGGTTTGCCGTCTCCCTGGTCTTGTCAGTCCTGCATCAAAGGTGGTTGAAGGATTGCCGGAATCCGGTGGCAGGATGGCTGCTCCTGGCACAAGCCGCCTTCTTTGCCGCCCTTCACCCAGGTTGGTAGCCCGTCCGCATCCTTTCTGTCAGCGATCCGGTGTCGGGTGTCCCGGTCCGTCCGGGAAAAAGGGACGGACCAGGTCGAGAAAGAACGCGGGTGCCGGAATGGACCGCCGGGTGTTGCTGTCCACGAAGGCCAGCCGCACCTGGCCTTCATTGACCAGTTTGCCTGCTTCGTTGAGTACCTCCGTTTGGAAGGACAGGAATTTATCCGGCCATTCCAGCAAGGTGGTACGGATCAGCAGCAGCTCGTCGTAGGTGGCCGGACGGATGAAACGCATCTGCAGGGAGGCGACGGGCAGCATCACCTGGTGCTGCTCCTCCATTTCGAGGTAGCGCATACCCAGGTTACGCAGCATTTCCGTTCGCCCCACCTCGTAGAGCTCCGCGTAGCGGCCGTAATAGAGGTATCCCATCCGGTCGGTGTCGGCGTATCGTATCCTCGCCTGGTATTCGGAAGTGTGCATGATGAAGCGGGCTGTTTGCATTCCTTCCGTGCGTCGCTGCGTAGAATGACGCCGGGAGGACGGCAAAGATAATGACGTTTGCGCAGCCTGGGGACGGCGCGGGTCAGTCCCGCTCGATGGGACAAGTCATGCAATGGGAGCCTCCCCGCGCCCGGGAGAGTTCGTTGGAAGGGAGATTGATGATGGTATTCTCCACTTCGTCCGGATGTATTTTCCCGGATTGCAGGTCACGCAGGAGCTTGCGCGCATTGACTATTCGGAAACCGGCCTTTCGGAATGCCTTTTCGGTATAGGGATTGCGGTCGTAAGTCAGCGCGACTCCCGGTTTGACGGCCACCAGGTTGCATCCGTCCGTCCATTGTTCCCGTTCCTGATAGGGCGATTCGCCGCCACCGGAAAGGATGAATTCCATGTTGGGGTTGATCTCGTTGATGATGAAATCCCGGACGGAATGGTAGAAGACACTGGTCCCGTTGCACTTATGGACCTCCACATTGGAGCTGAGCCCGTCCAGTACGATGGGTTTGAAAGCGACCATGTGTTGGTTGCTGACCTGGGTGAAGATCGTGTCGATGTGCATGTAGGACCGTTCCTGGGGGATATTGATCTGGACGACGTTCCGGACGACTTTCCGTTCGAAGAGTTTGTCCCGCAACATATGGATGGCATGGGCGCTGGTACGTTCGCTGCGCCCGATCAGGAGGTAGTCGCGGTTCAGGACCATGACGTCCCCACCCTCCAGCGAGACCAGTTCTCCCCGCCGGGAGGGAGGGAATTCCTCCACATGGTTCATGTTGATCAGGCGGCCTTCCTCTTTCAGGTGGGAGAAAATCGGATGGGACCAGAAAATGTAGCGGGCCAGGTAATTTTCCCGAAAGCGGGCCTCCTTGCCCGGCTTGGTGATGATGACGTGGTCGTTGACCGTCACGGCGATATCCCGGGTGAATATGAAGTTGGGAATGGGGTCGAACAGGATGTAATCCTCCGGGGCGAGATATCCGCTGATCAGGGTGTCCGCCAGCTGGTCGTCCGGCAATTGGAGCAGGGTCTTTTCCAGGGAGGCGGGCAATTCTTCGTAGTCGACGATTTCATGGATGACCCATTCCTTGGTCGCCAGGTCGCTGGCGATGGATTCCCGGAGCAGTTCCCGGGTTTCCAGTACGTTTTCCGCTCCGAGGAAGGCGCGCAGGATACCGGTGAAGACATCGTGTTCCTCCTGCATCTGGGGCAGATGCACGATGTCGTCGAACAGCAGTTCGCTGGCACGCCGCGGAGAAATACGGGCGATACCTTCGTCCGGACGGTGGACGATCACTCTTCTGAGTCTTCCGATTTCCGAGGATACTTGGACTGGCATAGGAAGTTTTTTGGTTAAGGTCCGATGGGGTGCATGCGACGGTCCGCCTGTTTGCCCGGCGGATTTGGCAGCCGGGCATCCGGTGGTACAACCGATCGAAATACCCTTACGACAGGTGCGGCGACTTTGTTCCTTCGCGCCGGCGGCAACCCCGTCCGGGCGCATGGAAAACCGGCTGAGGAGACATGCGTGCGTCTGCTGCCCAACAGATGAGATGTCGACCTTTCCTGACCGCTTCGCTCGCAAAGTTAGGCTGGGTCGCTGTCTTCCGGAATGGAACGCGCCGACTTTTTCAGGGCGCAAACCAAACGGTCTCCCTTACTCAGGCGGCGCAGGGAGCTGGGTCCGGAAAGCCATCATCCGGCGGCATCGCCCATTCCGCCGGATCCCATCTCGTGATGCCGGGTGAAGGATCCTATCAATAGCAGCTGAAAAAATAGGCGGAAATCTACCAATCAAATCATTACGAATAAAAAACCTGTCATTTTCTCCATGTGCTGAAATTCGGGACCCGACGAAACCGCGAAGCGGTGGGACGTTCAGGTCACCGCCTTGGCATTGACAACGCGAATCCGCTCGGATCATGGCGGGACATACCAGACGGTTGGCACCCTGCATTCGTTCCTAGACCATCTTTTCGATTTCGTAGATGGAGTTGATTTTACCGGCGAACAGGCAGTAGAAATCAGGATTGTGGTGAAGGCGGGCTATTTCGGTCGGTCGGCCGTCGTCAATTTGGTTGGCCAGCAATTTCGACTTGACGGTGAACAGGGAGGTAAGGTATTGCAATTCCACCGTGGGGGCGATGTATTGCCGGATCTGGGCGGTCATTTTATGGTGGTGCGACCGGGGGCGGACGGGGCAGGTGTTGCAATCCGCCGGAATCCCTGGCCGGCAGCCGTCGGTTCGCTGCATGCACTCGAACGTCGGCAGGTTGTCGTAGGAGACCTGGTGATGCGTGTATATTACGGAGGAGAGGGAAAGCAGTCCCGATTTTCCATAAGGCATCATGGATGCATACGGGCCGTCCATCACCGTGAGCCCGGTCCGGGCGAAAGTCGGGGAGGTCAGGAGAGCGATTTCAGAGATTTCGTGCATGAGGGCCAGTTCAGGGATACCGAAGATCCGGTTGACGTGATTACTGGCGCTGTATGTGGCATTGATGACGACCGGCGAGCGGAGGTCTTCCTGCCGGTCGGCGGAGGATATCCGGATGTGCCAGCGGCCGGTCGCGGCGGAAGCTTCTGTCGGGTAAGTGCATGTCCTTACCTGGACCAGGGGTTCCGCCTCCAGGCGGGCGGTATAGTAGGCGGCCAGCAGGTAGGGATCGAAGGAGTATTCCGTTGTCCGGAAGAGGGCTTCCATCCGGTCGAAACAAAAGAGGGGATGCGCATCCACCGGTTCGCAACGGATGCCGATATGCCGGCAGAAACGCTGGAATTGGGCGGCGTCGGTCAGGCTGCTGTACCGGTCGATGGCATAATATTTATCAAAGTCGAAATGGATGAACCGGCGGTGCTCCGCCGTGAAGCGCTCGCGGTGGTCATCGCTCATACGGGCGGTAGCGACGCTACGGGGATAGTGGTAGCCGGCGTGCAGCCTGGCCTGGTTGACCGTACTGGCTTTTCGGAACAAGGTCGTTTCCTTTTCCAGCAGGCACACCCGGTAGCCTTTTCCGGAAAGGTACAGGGCGGCATAACTTCCGAAGATGCCGCCCCCGATGACAATGAAATCGAAATCCTGCATACGGGTTGTTTTCCGATTGTGTGAAGGACGGGGCTGTGGGTTGGCGACATCGTCTGCCGACGGTTTTCCGGATGTGGTCCGACAGCAGAGGCGCTCCTCCGTCCGCCCTGGTCCATCAACAGGCAGGATCAGCCGTTTTGTTCCTTTGCGGACGCCAGGGCAACCGACAGCTCGTCGAATACATCTCGGTAATCCCATGCCTCCAACAGCCGGTAGGTGGCGATGTTTTGTTCCAACTGCTCCACGCCGGAGGCACCGAGAAGAATTCCTTTGACCAGGGGATGATACCATGCGTAGGCCATACCGATCTCGGCGAGCTGTTCCAGGACGGGCCGGCGGTCGGTACCACCGGCCGGCGGGATGTGTCTCCACCGGGAGACCAGCCGATCCAGCTGTTCCAGGACCGGCGACACGGCGGCGGGTCGGAGGCCCCTTGCCACCCAGGTACCTTCCGGGCGATAGGCGGCCGGAGACAGTTTCAACCCGCCGCCGTTGATGCCGTAGGCAAAATACCGACGACCGGGAAAATGAATCCGGTATCGCTCGATATCCGACTGAAGGACATTATGCTTGACCTGGATGTCCGGCTCCAGGGAGGGCTGCCAGGCGGCGTAGGCAGCGGGATACCGTATGCCGGAGAGTCCAGTGCGCAAGCCTTCCGTCTGCAGGGCGGCCAGGGTTTCGACGGTCTCCCGCACTGCGTCCGCTTCGCCGCGGTTGTCCCAGTGTATCATGAGGCATCGAAGATTGCCGCCGAGCAAACGCCGGTAATGAAGCGACATGATCCGCAGGAAAGCCGGCGTAAGGTTGCATTCCGGGGTCCGGAGGTTGTTGACGCTGCCTACTTTGACGGTTACATCTAGGTCCTGTACCCCATTTTCCCGGATCCAGTCAACCAGTATGCCTTCCGCCGCCTTGAAATGGGCCGGTTCTTTGTCGATCGGATAATTGGTGGCAGTGTCTACGGACCGGAAGCCGGCGCCGTACCAGGTGTCCAGCTGTCGGAAAGCGACCGCGCGCGGGACGGTCCATCCCCACATGGCGGTGCCGAGCACCGGAATCGGCGGGATGTGGTGAGCAACGGCGGTCATCTGATCGACTTTTTGGCTTTCAAAACCTTCATCGCCCGGACATATTGCCTGGCGAGGGGAAGGATCCGTACCCGGCTGCTGCTGATGTCGTCGGTCCAGCGGACCGGCAGTTCCAGCATGCGGTATCCTTTCCATTCCGCGACCGACAGCAGTTCGGTGGAGAAGAACCAGCCGTCACTGACGGCTCCCCCGTTGCGCAAGGAGGGGACCAGGTCTCGGCGGAGCCACTTGAAACCGCACATCCCGTCGGAGAAACGGATGCCCAGATACAGGCGAAGCATGGCATTGAAAACGCGGGAGGTGATTTCCCGCTTCAAGGTGCGGCCGATGACCACCGAATTGGCATGCAGCCGGGTTCCGTACACCAGGTCGTACCGACCGGATGCCAAGGCCTGGTAGGCTTGAAGGAAATGGTTCAGGTCGGTCGCCAGATCCAGGTCCATGTAGCCGACGAAATCCGCTTCGGAATGTTCCCATGCATGTTTGAGCGCCAACCCCACCCCTTTCCGGGGCACTGTCAGCGACACCACTTCCGGAAGTTCTTCGGCCAGTCGCTGCGCAATGGGCAAGGTACCGTCCGTCGAGCCGTTGTCGGCGATGACAATCCGCCACTGCCGTGCGTCTGGGAATTGTTTGCGGAGGAAGGCATACAACTTCCTGACTTGAATTTCCAGTGTCGGTGCCTCGTTGAGAACGGGAATGGTGACATCGAACGTCATGGTGTCTATTTTCGTTGTTGCGATGGAACCGGATTTACCGCCGCTCGTCCGGCGCTCGTTTGTTTGCATTCCAGGTTACAAAGATATTTAATTGACAGGGAGGTTGTAGTCGTTCGGCAGGGATATTACGAGCCGTCGGTACCGGATGCTGCATTCTCCAGGAAGGGTGCACCGGCATTGGATTTTTGTTTATACATTTGGCGCTCCGGCCGCACCGGCGGATGCGACGAACCGGCAACATCATGAAGAAAAGGATTATGCACAACACCATGGCGGCAGACAAACAGGACATCCCGGCGGACGGCCGGCGGTCCGACCTCCCGATCCGCTGGCTCTTCCCACGGGATCCTTTCGGCAACATTCTGTTCGTCAAAAGGATGCTGACCGGCATCATTGGTATATTCACCTACCCCGGCGTCCGGCTGGTCAATCGGACCCGTGTGTCCGGCATGGAACATCTCCACCGCCTGCCGATGACGGATGTCCTGTTCGTCTCCAACCATCAGACTTATTTCGCCGATGTCATCCTGCTGTTCCATATCTTTTCCGCCAGCAAGTGGGGCCTCCGGCAACTCGACCTGCCATGCTACCTGTTGTGGCCCAGGGCGCGGAACTACTACATCGCCGCCGAGGAAACCATGCTGGAAGGAGGATGGTTGCCCCGGCTGTTCACCTACGCCGGTGCGGTGACCATCCGGCGCAACTGGCGCCGGGCAGGCCAGGACATCCAAGGCCATGCGGACCTGCAGGCGCCTTTGAAAATACGCAGGGCGCTTTCCTGTGGATGGGTCATCACATTCCCGCAGGGGACCACTACCCCCGATGCACCGGTCCGCAAAGGTACCGCCAACATCATCAAGTCCTACCAGCCCTTGGTCGTACCCGTCAGGATTGACGGATTGCGCCAGGCTTTCGGCAAGAAGGGGCTGCGCCTGCGCAAACCCGGCTCCCGACTGAGCGTGTCTTTCCTGCCACCGGTCCGTTTTGACCCGGCCACCGAACTGGCGGACATCCAACAGTTCCTGGAGGACCATCTGCTGCTGTCGGAACCCAAGTCCGCCACAACGGACCGACCACCCTCACCATAATCGTCCCGCCATGCCCATCGATCTCAAAAGGATAAAAGCGCTGTTCGTGGAGGAAGCAGGTACGACATCCTCCCCCCAACCCGCCAGTCCCGGAAAAAAGCCGCCGGCAAAAGATTCCGCCCCGCCCGTCCAGCCGCCGCCGCCCGCCGCTCCCGACGGCTTCGACGGCAATGTGTCGGATGTCTTTCTGAATATTCTTTCCCAAGCCCTGGAAAAGGAGAACCTGCCAGGCATGGATTACCTCGAATTCAGGCAATCCCTCAAATCCCTGGAGAAAATGGCCATGACGGAACAGCTGCGGTACCATTCCGCCTTCGCCATGGCACAGGCTATGGGAGCCACCCGCCAACGCTTGCTGGATACCATTGACCACTACCTGACCATATTGGAGAAGGAGGAACGCAAATTCGAACAGGCGCTCCTGCATCAGACCAGGGAACGCATCGGCAACCGCCAGGAGGCTATGACCCGCATCGATCAAGCGATCAAGGACAAAGAGCGTCAGATCGATGCCCTTCGTCAGGAAATCATGCGCCTCGCGGAGGAAAAGGAAACCCAACGGGTCGAACTGCAGGAGGCGACCTCGAAAATCGAACGAACAAAGGCGGATTTCATCGCCACCTACACACAACTGCGCAAGGAAATCCATCGGGATGCCGACAACTTGCGGAAATACCTGTCCTGAACGAATATCGACTGCCTTCCTGTTGGAAAAGGCGCCTACGTCCCGCTCGGAAAGGTTACATTTACCAATTGGGACGGCTCCGACGGCAGCCCGGACAGACCGTCCCACCCTGCCAGCCCGCCCGATTGTTTGTTCGGCATGCGACCAATCGGACGTTTTGGTGAACAATCTGGAGAAATATTAATTTTTTGTTTGCTGTTTTTGCCGAAGCGAAAAAATTGGCCGACCGCTGACACCCTAGCATCCAAAGCGTCGATCCCGGTCTGGTTTGTGGACCCCGACACGGAGTCCGACCGTCTACTTTCCTTCGACACCATTGCACGACCATGAAAAATTACCTGCTTCCTGCCATCCTGCTGGTTCATTCCCTGTGGCCGGCCTCCGGCCATGCCCAATGCCCTCCTCCCGGATTCGAACAACCCGGCAACAATTGCGGACAGGCACCCATCCTCTGTGACAACCTCGACGGATATTGCGCCACCATCAACAACAGCAATTCCCCCCAGCCCTTTCCAGGCTGTTCCGGCCAGTGGATTCTCAACAACGACGAATGGTTCGCCTTCTTCGCCGGCACCACCAGCATTACGGTACAAATCGTACCCAGCAACTGCAACGGCAACAATCCCGGTCTGCAAGGGGGAATCTACGCCGGCTGCGGCCCGCCCTGGACGGTCATGGACGTGCAGTGCCCCTGTACCACGAACCCGTTCATACTCACTTCCAACAACTTCGTGGTGGGTCAGATCTATTACATCGTCCTGGACGGTTGCGCCGGCAACCTATGCGACTACTCCGTCAATGTCCTCAACGGGTCGACCGTCCCTTTCCCGCCCGACAACCCCGGTCCGATCTCCGGTCCGACAACCGTATGCCAGGGCGCTTCCGCATCCTACAGCATCGCTCCACCCAGCGGCGCCACCGTCTACAACTGGACCATGAACCCTTCCTTGGGGACTGTCAACGGCACGAGCAACAGCGTGTCGGTTTCCTGGGGCAACACCGCCGGCACCGCGGAACTGTGTGTCGGCGTCGCCAATTTTTGCGACACGAACAACGTGCTTTCCTGCACCACCATCACGGTGGTGCCGCTGCCGACCGCCACCCTTTCCGGCGGCGGAACCATCTGCCCGGGACAGACCAACTCGGTACCGCTGACCGTGACCTTCACCGGGGAAGCTCCCTGGGAATTCGCCTACACCCTCGACGGCGTCCCGCAACCCCCCATCCAAACCAGTGACAACCCTTACACCCTGAACGTCACCCAGCCCGGAACCGTCGCCCTGCAGAACGTTTCCTCCGTCACCGGCGGTTGCCAGGGTACCGCCTCCGGCTCCGCTCAGGTTACGGAGATAAAACTGGAACCGACATCCGACGTCACCAATGCCACCTGTAACCTGCCCAACGGACAAATCGACGTCGATCCCATGGGCGGAACCGCTCCATACCAGTTCGAATGGTCGGACGGCAGCACTTCGGAAGACCTGGCGGATGTGCCGCCGGGCAGTTACACCCTCACCCTGACCGATGATACGGGCTGCAGCAAGGTGTTCGAATACACGGTGGGTAACGAACCGAACGAACCCTCCGTCACCAGCTTTTCCAACCCCAGCCTCTGCGGAGAGGAAAACGGTAGCATCGGAATCAGCGTCAGCGGAGGAACCCCTGCCTACAGCTATCTGTGGTCCAACGGCAGCACGAACCAAAATCTCATCGATGTGGCTGCCGGGACCTATACCGTGACCGTGACCGGTGCTGACGGTTGCACGACGACCAGTTCCGTCACACTTGCAAATGACAATCCTCCGATCTCCGTCAACGGATCCGTCGCTCCCAACACTTCCTGCCTAGGTGGAAACGGCCAGATCGGCGTCACCGTCTCTCCCGCCGACCCGCCGGTCGGCGGCAGCTATTCGTTCGAATGGTCCAACGGGGAGACCACCATTCCCTTGGTCAACCTCACACCCGGCAGCTATTCCGTCACCGTCAGCGGGGGCGGCGAATGTACCCAGGTCGCCACCTTCACCGTCAACGACGAACCGGACAACCCCGCCGCCCAGTTGAACAGCATCACCGCACCGACCTGCGACCTGTCCAACGGCGCCATCTCCGTCTCCGCAACCGGAGCGACGGCACCCTATTCCTTCGATTGGTCCAACGGCGCCGCCGGTGCCACCCTGCAGGATTTGCCGGCAGGCAGCTACACCGTCACCGTCACCGCCGCCAACGGCTGTACCAATACCGCCACCTTCCAGATCGGCAACAGCAACCCGCCCATCAGCATCAGCGCCGATATCGTCGCCAATACCACCTGCATCGGCGGAAACGGATCCATCACCACCAGCGTATCGCCCGGTCTGCCGCCCGTCGGCACCAGCTACGGCTACCAATGGTCCAACGGCGCCAACAGCCCCCAGCTCACCGGACTGGCTCCCGGCACCTACACCCTCACCGTCACCACCGACGGATCCTGCTCCCAAGTGGCCTCCTTCACCGTCCCAGACGAACCGGACCTCCCCCAGCTCAGCGCGACCGTCACGCCGGCCACCTGCGGACTGGACAACGGCGCCGTCCAGCTGTCCGTCAGCGGCAGCTCGTCCCCCTACTCCTTCGCCTGGTCCAACAACCAAACCACCCCGGACCTGACCGGCCTGCTCGCCGGCAACTACACCGTCACCGTGACCGGCGCGAACGGCTGCAGCAACACCTTGACCGCAACCGTACCGGACAATCCCGTCAACTTCTCCCTCAACAGTTCCGTAGATCCCAATACCTCCTGCGATCCCGCCGCCCCGACCGGCAATGTGTCCGTCAGTGTCAGCCCCAGCGGCAATTACACCTATCAATGGTCCACCGGCAACACCGGCAGCTCCCTGTCAAATGTCCCCAACGGAAGCTATTCCGTCACGGTCAGTGCCGGCGGAAACTGCACCCAGACACTCTCGGTGAACGTGCCGGCCCAGCCCTTCGTCCCGCTCCTGGCACCAAACAGCACACCCGCCACCTGCGGGGAAAGCAACGGCAGCGCAGTCGTCATCGTGTCCGGTGGCATGTCCCCTTTCACATACCAATGGTCAACCGGAAGCAACCAGCTGGGCATCAACAATGTTTCGCCAGGCAACTACTCCGTGACAGTCACCGGTGCCAACAACTGCAGCACCACCCTGACCGTATCCGTGGGCAACAACAACCCACCCGTCAACATCTTCGGTGATGTGGCAGGCAACACCTCCTGCCTCGCCGCCGACGGCAGCATAGACCTGACCCTCCAACCCAGTGGCAACTATTCCTTTTCCTGGTCCAACGGCAGCACATCCGAGGATCTCACGAACCTCGCCCCCGGAACCTACACTGTCACCGCCACCGCCGGGCTGAGCTGCACGCAGACCGCCAGCTTCACCGTACCCGACCAAACCCAGCTGCCCGGCCTGTCGGCAACCCCGACGCCCTCCGTCTGCAGCAACCCGGACGGGGCCGTGACCCTCTCCATCGTCGGCGGAAGCCCGCCTTTCGACATCCTGTGGTCCAACGGTGCCACCACCCAAAACCTGAACAACCTCCTCCCGGGCACCTACGGGGTCACCGTCACCACCGCCACCGGCTGCTCCAACTCCGCCGTCGCGACGGTCACAAGCAACAATTCCAACATCTCGCTATCCGGACAGACCTTCCCCAACTCCTCCTGTACCTCGCCGAACGGTCAGGTGATCCTGTCCGTCCAACCGCCCGCTCCGCCCCAAGGCGGCAACTACACCTTCTCCTGGTCCGATGGCAGCAACCAGCAGGATATCACCGATGCCAGCCCCGGCACCTACGCCGTGACCGTCAGCGTCGGACCCAGCTGTACCCAAACCGCCACGTTCGAGGTGACCAACGCCGCCATCCCCCCCCAATTGTCCTCCTCGGTGACAGCCGCCACCTGCAACCAGGCCAACGGCAGCGTCGACCTGTCGGTGGAACAAGGCACCTCACCCTTCCTGTATTTCTGGTCCAACGGCGCCCTCTCCCCCAACCTGTCCGGCCTGGTTCCCGGCCAGTACAGCGTGACGGTCACCGATGCCAACAATTGCACCGCGACCACCAACGTCAATGTCGTGAACAACAACCCCACCCTGAACATCATCGGCACTCCGACGGCCAACACCTCCTGCAACACCCCCAATGGCGCCGTCTCCCTGTCCGTCAGCCCCCCCGGTACCTACACCTACGCCTGGTCGAACGGCGCGTCCACCACCAACCTGTCCGACCTGCCGGCCGGCACCTACTCCGTCACCGTGTCCGCCGGCGGCAACTGCACCGCCACCGCTCCCTTCGTGGTTTCCAACCAAACCAGCCCGCCCCAGGTCAGCGCCTCCACCGTCGCCGCCATCTGCGGGGATAGCAACGGTTCCGTCGACCTCTCCGTGGACGGACCGAGCACACCATTCTCGTTCGCCTGGTCCAACGGCGCCACATCGGAGGACCTATCCGGCCTGGCCCCCGGCAATTACACCGTGACCGTGACGGACGCGAACGACTGCACCACGGTAGAAACCATCAACGTGGCCAACAACAGCGCCAGCTTCAGCCTCAGCGGCACCAGTTCCGATATGACCAGCTGCCTCCTGCCCAACGGTCAGGTGGACCTGACCATATCCCCTCCCGGCAACTACACCATCCTGTGGTCAACCGGCGACACAGGCGAGGACCTGGATTCCTTGTCCGCCGGAGCCTATGCCGTCACCGTCTCCGACGGCGGTAGCTGCGAAGCGTCCGCCAGCTTCCAGGTGGAGGACCTGACGACCTACCCGGTGGCCTCCGCCACCGTAACCGGTGAACTGTGCGGGTTGTCCGACGGGGCCGTCAACCTGAGCGTCTCAGACGGTACGGCACCCTATGTGTTCGACTGGTCCAATGGCGCCCAATCGGAAGATATCGAACAAATCCAGGCCGGCAGCTACGAGGTGACGGTCTCCGACGCCCAAGGCTGCAGCACCGTTGCCGTAGCCAACGTACCGGCCAACAGCATCTCCTTCACCGTAAACGGCACTCCCACCGGCAACACTTCCTGCGCCAGCCCGAACGGGGCTGTCGATGTCTCCGTCGTCCCAACAGGTGCCTATACCTACCAGTGGTCCACCGGTGCCGCCACCGAGGATCTCGGCGGATTGGGCGGCGGCAGCTACACCGTCACCGTGTCCGCCGGCGGTAACTGTACCGTCTCCAACAGCTTTGCCGTACTGAGCACCACCGCGGACCCCGTCGTCAGCCTCGGGATCACCGACGCTACCTGCGGACAAAACAACGGCGCCGTGGATGTCTCCGTGAGCGGCGGTGTGCCGCCCTTTTCCTTCGCCTGGTCGAACAACGCCACGACGGAAGACCTGGCCGGCCTGCCGGCCGGCCCGCTCCAGCTGGTCGTAACGGGCGCCAACGGTTGCGAGGCGACCACAACGGCCACCGTGGCGGACCAACCCGTCAGCTTCGCCCTCAGCCTGAATCCCGTCGGAAACACGTCCTGCAGCCAGCCCAACGGCAGCATTGACCTCAGCGTTTCCCCACCGGCAACCTACTCCTTCGCCTGGTCCAACGGTGCCGTGACAGAAGATGTCGGACAACTGCCGGCCGGTCCGTACAGTGTGACTGTCACCTACGGCCTGACCTGCACGGCCAGCTCCTCCGGAACCGTCAACAACAACGCCAACGCGCCCGACCTGTCCGCCGACGGCATACAACCGACGGTCTGCGGCAATGAGGAAGGAGCAGTCTCCCTGAACATCACAGGCGGAAGCCCGCCTTACCTGATCAACTGGGCCAACGGTTCCTCCGACCTGTCGCTGTCCGGCCTGTCCGCCGGAAACTACCCCGTCACCGTGACGGATGTCCTCGGCTGTGTGGCGACAGCCGCCTTCACCGTACCGGACGACACCATCCCGCTGGCCCTCAGCACCGTCATAACGCCCAACAGTTTGTGCGGCGACAGCAACGGCGCCATCGACCTGAGCGTCGTCCCGGCCGGTAACTACACCTTCGACTGGTCCAACGGCGCAAACGGGGAGGACCAGACCCAGCTGTCCGCCGGAACCTACCAGGTTACGGTCTCACAGGGCCTTACCTGCAGCGTCAGCGGCAGCTTCACCGTCCCGGAAAACGCCCCTGTGGTGCTGATCGATGCCACCGTGCAGGCCGTGGCCTGCTTCGGGGACAGCACGGGGAGCATCCTGTTGTCGCTCAGCGGCGGTGTGCCACCCCTGTCCTTCGATTGGGCGCCCGACCTGGTCACGACAGACCAACTGCCCGCCGGCAGCTACGCCCTGACCGTGACCGATCAATCCGGCTGCACCAGCAGCACGGTCTTCGACATCACGCAGCCGAGCGCTCCCCTCCAGCTGTCCTGCCTCCAGACCGGGAGCGTCAGTCTGCCCGGTGCCACCGACGGCAGCGCCGCCTTCACCCTGTCGGGCGGATCCCCACCCTATTCCGTTGTGACTTCCAACGGCGTCACGCTGACCGACGTCGGCGCCGGCACCTACCCCCTGACCGGTCTGGGTGAGGGCTCGTATGCCGTCACCGTGACGGATGCGAACGGCTGCCCGTCCGATTGCATTTTCCTGGTCGGACTGGTCGACTGCCTGACCGCCGTGGGCACCCTCCAGCCTTTGAACACCGAACGCTGCGGTCCCGGATGCCTGCAGGCTTTCTACGACCCGACGGGTGCCTACCTGGACCCCGATGATGCGCTGCAGTTCGTCCTGCACACCGGAACCGCCTCCCAAATCGCAGGGGAGATCCTGCGCAACGACAGTCCGGATTTTTGCTTCGACTCCGTATTGATGACCTACGAAACGACCTATTTCATCACCGCCGTCGCTGGTGACACCGACGGACAGGGCGATGTCATCCTCGGTGACGATTGCACGGTCTCCAGCACCGGTGTCCCGATCGTATTCCATGAAAAACCGGCGGCGGCCATCGCTCCGCCACTGCCCATCACCTGCCTGGATTCCTCCGTACAGCTCGTTGCCGGCCCTGCACCGGCGGGTAGCGCCTATCAGTGGCAATCCACCGTCGCAGGTTCCATAGACGGCAACCCGTCCGACCCGGCGGTGACCGCCACGGCGGCCGGGGTGTTTTCCGTTGAAGTGACCGCCCCCAACGGCTGCCGGGACACGGCCTTCGCCACCGTATCCGACATCCGGCCGGACCTGGCACTCGAACTGCAGGCCAATCCGGGGGAAATCCTGGACTGCATCATTTCCGAGATCATCCTGACAGCCCAGGTGTCAGGCCCGGCCGGCCTGGTGCTGAGCTGGGACCGGGACGGACAGGGACTCGGATCCGGCACCACCCTGGTGGCCAGTGCCGCCGGCAACTACCAGCTCACGGCCACCGACCCGCCCTCCGGCTGCGTCGTCACGGCCACCATCGACATCGACGACAATGCCAGCTTCCCCCCCCTTTTCGCCGACCCCGCACCGGTGCTGAACTGTCGGGATTCGGTGGCGGCTCTGTCCGGCAGCTCCACCATCGGCGGGGTGGCCTTGTCATGGTTGGCCATCTCCGGCACAGATACGACATTGATGGGAACCGGTGGGACGTTCGACGCTACGGTGCCGGGAACCTATTACCTGCAGGGTGTCGCCACCAACGGCTGTACCAACCTGATACCGGTGGTCGTCATGGCGGACCGGACCGCTCCGAACGTGGATGCAGGACCGGACCGGCAGCTCAATTGCCTTCAATCACCTGTCACCTTGCAGGGAAGTGCCGATCCGAACACCACGGTGGCCTGGGCCACGGCAGACGGCAACCTCGGACCCAATCCCTTCGACCTGGCTGTCGTTGTCGGCACCCCCGGCATGTATGTCCTGACCGCCACAGACACGTACAATCATTGCACCGCCCGTGACACCGCTTTCGTTTCCCAACTGGACAAGACCCCGCAAGGAACCGTCCTCACCCGGCTTCCCACCTGTTTCGGAGACCGGGACGGCGCCATCCTGGTGGAAACCGACCCGGCCAACGGCCCTTACCGGTTCGCCCTGGACGGAAGGGACCAGGGAGCGGTCCCTGTGTTCGAACCGCTGTCCGCCGGCACCTACACCGTCCGGGTGACCGATGCCGACGGTTGTGTCTGGGAGACGGAGGTGCATTTGCCCGACCCGGCGGAACTGGTAGCCGACCTGGGCGGCGACCTGTTGGCGGAATTGGGGGAAACCGTCACGCTCAACCTGCAGGTGAATGTTCCCGTCGCACAGCTGGATACCATCCTGTGGCAGCCGGACACCCTGCTGCCTTGTCCGTACATGCCGTGTCTGTCGCAATCCTTCGTCGCCTTGCAACAGACCCGCGTGGCCGTCATCGCCGTGGACACCAACGGCTGTGCGGCGCAGGACGTCATGACCCTCTTAGTCCGCAAGGACCGGTCGGTCTTTGTACCGAACGCCTTCTCACCCGACGGCGACGGAGTCAATGACATCTTCCAACTGTATGCGGGCCGGGACGTCCTGCGTATCAAATCCTTCCTGGTCTTCGACCGCTGGGGCGAGACGGTGCTGCAGCTGACGGATTTCGCACCCAACGACCCGGACTTCGGCTGGGACGGCAGCTATCGCGGAAGGCCTCTCAACCCGGCCGTCTTCACCTGGTTCGCCGTAGTCACCTTCGTGGACGGACAGGATCAGCTCTTCCGGGGAGATGTCAGCCTGGTCCGGTAAGCAGTCCCGGCGGCCGAAGTCCTGCTAGGACTTCAGCCGCCGGTTCGCCCTCGTTCATCGTGGCATCAGGCATTTTCATCCGTTCTTTTTCGTAATTCTCCAAAAATGCGCTATTGTTGTATGCCGGGATTGGGCGGTCCATCCCGATAAACCGACGGCTACGCATGTCTGCCAGATTCCGCAAGCAAACATATTGGCAACGGCCGGAAGGCATTGTATCCATGGTCCTGCTCTCGCTGCTGGTGACGGCGGGTGCCATCAGCTTGCTGCGGCTGGCACCCCTCATTCCCCGGCTACTGGACGATACGGCCAACCTGGTCCTGGCAGCCATGGCCACGGCAGCCGTGGCCTTCCTCTTGCTGGACAGCCGGTCACGGCAAATCGTCGTCTTCGGGTGGAAAAAAATCACGGAGAAGATAGCCGCCCTGTTCATCGAAGCCGATCCGGTCGCACAAGTGCGGGACCATGTCGGTGCTTTGCGCGTACAGCATCAGACCCTGGTCCGGCAGCTGAACCAGTTCAGGGGGCAGATGCATCTACTGCTGGAGCGGATTGTCGTGAACGGAAGAGAGGTAGACACCCTGCTCGCGACCGGGGAAGCGGCGGACGGCAGCGACGAAACGCTCCGCCTCCTGCAGGCCCGGCGGGTGGGCAGGTTGCAGGAATCCAATGAGCGCCTGCAGGAAACCTACCGTCGTATGCAGGAGGTATATCGTTTGTTGCAGCGCATGCAGGCCCGGTCCGAACTGGTGCTGGCGGATACCAGCGACCTGGCTTCCCAGCGGGAACAGGAGTACAAGGCCATCCGGGAATCATCCTCCGCCATGCGTTCCGCAAGGACCATGCTGCAGGGACACCGGGAGCGACAGGAACTGTCCGACCAGTCCCTGCGTTCCTTGGCGGCGGATGTCGACCGCCAAATGGGAGCGCTCGACCGCTTTTTGTCGATTTCCTCGGATTTCATGGAGACGATGGATCTGCGCGAAGGGGTTTACTCCAGTCAGGGAATGGCGCTGCTGCAAGCCTGGGAACAGGACCAGGCCCGGGAAGAGCGGGACGGGAACGGCCACGAGCCGCATTCCGGCCCTCCGTCGGACGAGCTGCTGTTGCGGGAACCGCCGTTGACCAGGCCCAACGGCCATCCGGATGGGAACCGCTACGACCGGTTCTTCCAATAACCTGGTCAACGGACCCTCGAAATGGCCAGGGTACGGGACTGACTCTTACACGCGGGTCTGACCTGCCGCGGCAAACCATCCTACCGGATTTGCGTTATCCTAAACGGCGGACGCGGACAATCTGACAATAACCAACAACAACGAAACCGATATGGCGACTCGATTGACCACTTTTTCCAAACTCCTGATCACCCTGGCCGTGGTGGCCGGTGTGGTGACCGGTGTAAAATGGTTGCTGGACAACACTTCCGTCGGGCAGGGACTTCTCCAATCGGCCGGTTCGGAAAGCCCTGCCGAAGCCCCGGACAGCGGCGACCTGCCGGATCCCATCCGGATCGGTGTGGTGACATGGGGCGGCTATGCCGGCGGACAATACTTCAACGAAGGGTTTCGCCCCAACCGGTCCTCCCGGTTTTACAAGGATTATGGATTCACTGTCGATTTCAAGGTCCTCGATGATTTCACGGCCAGCCGGGAAGCGTTCAAGAGCGGCGAAGTCGACCTGCTTTGGGCCACGATCGACGCATTCCCGACAGAAGCGGGCGCCATGCGGGAATTTGAACCCCAGGTCGTGTTCCAGGCGGATTGGTCCCGCGGCGGCGACGCCATCGTCGTGCGGCGTGGCATCCATTCCGTCGCGGACCTGAAAGGAAAAAAAATCGCGGTAGCGGAACTCAGCCCGTCCCACTCCTTCCTGCTCTGGTTGCTGGAAGCCGGCGACATGAACGTCCGGGATGTGGAAATCATCGCCCAGGCCAGTGCCATCGATGCCGCCGAAGCTTTCAAAGGCCAGCAAGTGGACGCCGCCGTTGTCTGGAGCCCGGATGACGAAGCCTGCCTGGCAGCCGTACCGGAGTCCAGGATCCTGGAAAGCACGCGCTCCGCCTCCAACATCATCGCCGACGTGTTCATAGCCAAGCGCAGCTGGATCGACAACAACCGGAACCGGCTGCAACAACTCTACGAAGGCTGGATGAAGGGAGCGGCAGAAATCAATGCTTCCGAACAGAACCGCCGCAAGGCTGCGGACATCCTGGCGGCCAATTTCGAAGGTGTCACCCCGGAATGGGCATACAAAGCCATCTCAAACGTCCGCCTCGCCACCCATGGCGACAACCTCCGCTTTTTCGGTATGAACCCCGATTACACGGGTGTCACGGCGGACCGCCTGTACGGCCGGATGTCGCAGGTGTACAGCGAGCTTGGTTTCGTGGAAGGCCGGGTGCCGAGCTGGCGGGAAATCGTCTATTCCGGTGCCGTCCGGGAGACGTCCTTGTCTGGGCCTGACCATGCGGCGGAAGAACAGAAATCGTTCGCGGAAGTCCCCATCGCCGAAGGTGCCGGCAAAGAGGCCATCGCCACCAAGCAGGTCAGCATCAGTTTCCGGACCGGGGAGTACACCCTGGATGAGAATGCGAAGTACATCATCGACAAGGAATTTGTGGAAATCGCCCGCGCCTTCGCCAACGCCCGGATTCGAATCGAAGGAAACACGGACATCGTGGGCGAACGCGTATCCAACATCGCATTGTCGCAAAAAAGAGCCGCCGCCGTGCGCGATTACCTGGTCCAGTCCTACGGAATGCCGGAGAACCGGTTCATTATCATCGGCAACGGCCCGGACCAACCCGTCGCGTCCAACGACACACCGGAAGGCCGGGCGAAGAACCGTCGGACCGACTTCCAATTGGTCCGGGATTGACCGGAGCAGGCGTACGGCCGCATTTGCCGGCGGGCAGACCCATTCCGCCTGCGCCAAAGTCTGCAAACACGTAAACGGATGTTCGATCACAAGGGAATCCTGCCCCCGCTCCTGCAAAAGTCACTGCCCTTCCTGGGGGTGATGCTCCTGCTCATCAGCTGGTGGCTCCTGGCGGAAGCCTTTGCCGTCCGGGTGCCGAAGGTGGAGGGGTACAACCGGGAACTGCCCTCCTCCATTACGGGGGATTCCCTGGAAAACCAGCGCTTGCGCGACTCCTTGCTGCGCGCAGACTCCGTCCGCTTGTCCCTGGCGACCGAGGTGGAGAAGGTGTACCCCATCCTACCACGCCCATGGACGGTATTGGAGCGGTTACCCCACCTGATCCGGCAGGACCGTCTGGCAGGCAATTCGCTCAGGTCGGTCTGGCTCACGCTGCAGGGCTATTTCTGGGCGGTGCTGCTCAGTGTGCCGCTGGGATTCCTGATCGGGCTGTTCCCGGTACTGCGCGGCTTGTTCAGCAAACCCGTCCATGCGCTGCGTTACCTCCCCCTGACCGCCCTGATCGGTGTTTTCATCATCTGGTTCGGCATATACGACGAGATGAAGGTCGCTTTTCTGGCCTTCGGCATCATCGTGTTCCTGCTCCCGACGGTCATCTCCCGGATTGAGGAGGTGGAAAAGGTATATCTGCAAACCGTCTTCACCTTGGGTGCCGGCAAATGGCAAACGTTCCGCAGTGTGTATTTTCCGGCGGTCATGAGCAGGGTGCTGGATGACATCAGCGTGCTGACCGCCGTTTCCTGGACCTACATCATCGTGGCGGAATACATAAACAAGGACAGTGGCGGGCTGGGCGCGCTGCTGTATGTCAAACGACGCCTGCAACAGGTGCCGGACATGTTCGCCATCATCCTGCTGATCGTGCTGATCGGGTTCCTCCAGGACCAGACCTTCCGCTATCTGAGCAAGCGGCTGTTCCCCTTCCGTTATGTGACGCAGCTCAACCGGGGCTTCCAGGAAGTCCGCATGGGCATATTCCTCCTGCTCTCGCTGTTGGCGTTGTCCGCCCTGTTTCCCGGCGTCGCCGGAAACGGCACCCTACTGCTGATTGGCGGACTGGCGGCGGTTCTGTTCATGGTCTACGGAGAAATCCTGCTCCGCAGCGGTCGGAAACCGGCGGACGAAAAACGGTACCCCGCATGACCCATTTTACACCTGACGAAATGACGAACGATACGCCTATCATAGAGATGATCAATGTCGGACAGACATACGACAAGGGAAACAGTTGGGTCCTCCGGGATCTCAACCTGGCCATTCCCGACAAACCGGAGAAAGGCGAGTTCGTCGTCATCCTCGGCATGTCCGGCTGCGGAAAGTCCACCTTGCTGCGGTACATCGCCGGCCTGCAGAAGCCGACCGAAGGGCGGCTCCTGCTGCACGGGAAACCGATGGCAGAGGCGCCGCGTGTCAGCATGGTGTTCCAGCAATACTCCTCCTTACCTTGGTTCACCGTCCTGGACAACATCACCCTCCCCCTCCGCTTCAAGGGTGTTCCGGAAAAAGAACGGAAGGAAAAAGCCATGGACATCATCCGGAAGGTAGGGTTGGAAGGACATGAACAGAAGTTCGCCCGCTATCCCACCCTTTCCGGCGGGCAGCTCCAGCGGGTGGCCATTGCGCGCAGCATGGTCGCCAATCCGCAGGTGCTCCTCATGGACGAGCCCTTCGGCGCACTCGATATCAATACCCGGCTGCAGATGCAGGAACTCCTGGCCGACATCTGGGAGGAATTTCACCCGACGGTGCTGTTCGTCACGCACGACATCCCCGAGGCGGTCTTCCTGGGCGACGACATCTATATCATGCGTTCGAATCCGGGTAATTTTGCCGCTCATCTGCCGGTCGGGCTTCCTTATCACCGGACTAGAGACCTCAAGCGGGATCCCCATTTCCTCCAGCTGGTTCACGAGGTAGAGGACCGGATGGTCGAAGTCGGAAAAATGTCCCAATCCTGATCTATCATGATGGAAACAACCCACCCTGCCCAAACTTTCCGTTTCAAGTCGTTCGTCATCGAACAGGACCGTTGCACCATGAAGGTGGGAACGGACGGCGTGCTGCTCGGTGCATGGGCGCCGGTGGACCGGGCACAGCGCATCCTCGACATCGGAACCGGAACCGGCCTCATTGCCATCATGCTGGCCCAGCGTGCCCCTGCGGCGGCGGTGGAGGCGGTGGAGATCGATCCGCTGGCCTGCGGGCAGGCTCGGGAGAACATGGGCCGGTCTCCCTGGGCCGGCCGGCTCCAGGCCCATCCCCAGGCCATTCAGGAATACGCCAGGACGAAGCCGGCACCTTACGACCTGATTGTCAGCAATCCACCCTTCTTCAGCGGCGGAACATTCTCTGGCAGCCAGGATCGCAATGCGGTCCGACATACGGTCAAGATGCCGCATGGCGACCTGCTGGGTGCCGTACGTTCCTTGCTGGGGCCGGCGGGACGGTTCTGTGTCGTTCTGCCCTTCATGGAAGGGCTTCGCTTCCGGGAGCTGGCCAGCGATTACCACTTGTACTGTACGAAAATGACGGAAGTGGTGGCCCGGGAGGGAAAACCGGTCGGAAGGCTGCTGCTGATGTTCGAGCAGACCCTGCGACCCATCGGAAAAGACCGCCTGGCCATAGCGGACGAAGCAGGACGATGGACGACAGCGTACAAGGATCTGACGGGCCCTTTCTACCTGAAAGCCTGAAAGATTGGACAAATGCCCGGTCGGCACCATCGCCGGATGGCCTGGTGTCGGCCCGGATACAAAAGATATGCTATTGGCATCGCTTCGAAACGGAATATTCAACAATGTGGGGAGCATGCAACTCTTCCAGTTGCTGCAATTCGCGGTCGGAATCGCGACGGGCGTATGGCTCGCACAGGCCGGCGTCCCGACCACCTGGATTTCCGTGTATGAAAGCATGGTTTTCCTATCCGGGCTTTTCTGCTTCTTCTGGGTAGCCGGCGGGCAGAACACCCTGCTGCAGCTGATTCCGAAGCTCAACGACCCGGCATCGGTAAGGACCGCCTTGTTCAGCACCTATCTGCTGCTGGTGCTGGTGTCCGCTCTGACGGGGCTGGCTCTCTGGATGTCGGAAGACTACCTGGTTGCGCACACGGCCAGCGGCGAATCCCTGCGCCCGGTCATTCCGTTGGCAGCCTGGTACCTTTTTCTGAACGGGCCTGCCTATTTCATCCATATATACTATCTGTTGATCGGCAAGTACCGGCGTATCGTGGTGTTCGGCTTGGTCAGCGGCCTTTGGCAACTGACGGCGGTGGTATTGCCGGTGGCATTGGGCATGACGATGCGGTCGGTATGGGTCTCGCTGGTAGCCTGGGCGGCATTCCGGTCGGTTTGGGGACTGGTCTTGTGGTACCGGCATACCACCTGGCGCTGGAACGGCGGATTTATCCGCCGCTTGATGCCTATGTCCGTCCCGCTTGTTCTCCTCGCCTTCATCGGCAAAGGGTCGGAGTATGTGAGCGGATTCATCGTGTCGACCCGGTTCGCGGACGAGCGTTCCTTTGCCCTGTTCCGGTATGGTGCCAGGGAATTTCCGTTGGCTGTGCTGTTGGTAGGAGCCTTGTCCACTTCCCTTTTGCCGGAGATCACAGCGGACCTGGATCGTGGGCTGGCACGCATCAAGTACACGACCTTACGGCTGTCCCATTGGCTGTTTCCGGTGAGCATCCTGTCCATTTTCCTGTCGCCGATACTGTTTCCGATTGTGTTCAACGATGATTTCGCAGCAGCGGCTCAAATTTTCAACACCTACACCCTCCTGCTGACCAGCAGGATTCTGCTGCCGCAGATTGTGACCATGGGGCATCACCGAAACTACCTGGTGGCCCTGAGTGCTGCCGTGGAGTTCGGGGTGGTAGCGGCTTTGTGTTGGTGGTGGGCCGATTTCGGTCTGACCGGCGTGGCGGCCGGAGTCGTGGTCGGGTTCCTCGTGGACCGCGTAATCCTGCTTTGGTACAACTGGCGGAAACTGGGTGTGTCGCCCGCCCGCTATGTCCACTTGCCGAGTTATCTCGCTTACAACCTCCTGTTGTGGGCGGCCTACCTTCTGAGTTTCTGAAGCGGAGAGAAAGCGACAAAGCAACGGGAACAGGATGTATTTCCGTCGGAACGCATGCATCACCGACGGAAACGGCGCCGCAATGCGGCCGCCGAACATTAGGGACCAGGCACAAGCTCCTCCCGATGAAAGCAACCAATTGAGTCAGTCTGCGGCTTTGTCGTCAGGAAAGGCGTCCCGAACCGTGCGAAAAGCGTCTTCGCGCCCCTGCGGATTGCAGACCGCCCGTTCGGCTTCCGCCCGGACCAGGATATAGCCGACATGCGGTCCTCCCATCGTCAAGCATGAGAAACGAGCCTGACACTGCATATGACCTTGACTTTCCTGACTGATGGTCCGCATCTCGGTTGGAACGACCAGGCCGGGTTATTGGCGAGTCATAGGGGTTGGATTCGGATCGGTTATGGAGCCGGTCCGGCGGGCCGGGATGGGGACAAGACAAGTTCCATCGGAACCGATGCGGCGTACGGACGGGAACACAGACTTTAGGAGAACATTCCAATTGGATGGAAGGGCGCGCCGGATGATGAGCGGCAGGCTTGGGTTTCGGCGCAAACAGAAAGAAGACTGTGATGGTACAACGTAAAAAGGGAACGACCGGGTCGGTCGCTCCCTTTTTTGCAGAAGTGCATGGTGTTTGTTTGAATAACGGTTCCGAGGGCCGATCGGGGTTGCCCCGACGGAACAGGAGGAATTCGGGATGATTAGTTCAGTTCGCTGGCATTACCCTTCGACTGTTTGATGATCTGTCTGGCTATCTCCAGGATTCGGGTATCCTCGATATGGACGATGCCACCGTCCGGGCCGGGCTGCACCTGAATGCCGGCGATCTGTCCGTCCTCGTACTTGTTGGCGCCGAAATAGTTCCGGACCGTCTGTTCCTCGATGTGGAGTTCTTGTGCAATGCGGGAAACGCTGCCGGTGGGCAGGCTGTGCTTGATGTCCCTGAGTTCTTTGAAAGTAATGTACATAGCCAGTGGTGGATTTGATGGCCGGTTAACTGTCGGTCGGAAGGAAAGGGACGGCGTCCCTGCTGGCGAAGGGACCGATACCTAACCGGGACATATGAAACAGGAATAAAAGGGTCGGGCGGGGTTAAGTAGCGGAAAG
>JBEAQU010000112.1:0-12833 GCA_041163745.1 Bacteroidota bacterium | reverse complement strand
CAAACGTATGGGGGAGACCACGTTCCGGGAATAGGCAAAGGGAGGGCTACGGTAAAAAATGAAGACGGGCGGCTGTTGTCAACAGCCGCCCGACGGGATTCCAGGTTATGTCTGAATATATCAGGAGAGCACTTCCTGCACCAGTCCGGCGGCTTCCTGCAGGAGGATGGCGGAGCGCACCTTGAGACCGGAGTTGTCGATGATTTCCTTGGCGATGTCGGCGTTCGTCCCTTGCAGGCGGACAATGATTGGTACATTGATGTTTCCCATGTTTCGATAGGCATCCACCACGCCCTGCGCCACCCGGTCGCAACGGACGATGCCGCCGAAGATATTGATTAGGATGGCCTTGACAGCCGGATCCTGCAGAATGATGCGAAAAGCCTGTTCAACCCGGGCCGCGTCGGCGGTTCCGCCGACATCCAGGAAGTTCGCCGGTTCTCCGCCGGATAGTTTGATGATGTCCATTGTGGCCATGGCCAATCCGGCGCCGTTGACCATGCAACCGACATTGCCGTCCAGCTTGACATAATTGAGGTCGAATTCCTTTGCCTGCACTTCCGTGGGGTCTTCCTCTTCCTTGTCCCGGAGGGCCGCCAGGTCGGGATGGCGATATAAGGCGTTCTCATCGAGCGACACCTTGCAGTCCACCGCAACAATTCGGTCGTCCGGTGTCTTCAGGCAAGGGTTGATTTCGAAAAGGGTCGCGTCCGAACCGATGAAGGCTTTGTACAGGTTGTCGAGGAATCGGACCATATGCTTGAAAGCCGTGCCACCGAGGCCCAGGTTGAAGGCGATTTTACGGCATTGGTAAGCCTGCAGCCCGAGGGTTGGATGGACGTACTCCTTGAATACCAAATGAGGCGTTTCCTCGGCAACTTTTTCAATGTCCATGCCGCCTTCCGTCGAATAGATGATGACATTGCATTTGCGTTCGCGATCCATCAGGATGGAGACGTAATATTCCTTGCATGCGCTGAAATCCGGTCTGTAGCTGTCTTCCGCTACCAATATTTTCCGGACGAGTTTGCCGGGGCCTTCCATACCGCCAGGTGTCTGTGGTGTACGGAGCATCATGCCGAGGATATCTCCGGCGTGTTCCTTCAGTTCGTCCAGATTTTTGGCCAGTTTTACACCGCCGCCTTTGCCACGGCCACCGGCGTGAATCTGAGCCTTGACGACGGTGAGCTCCGTGCCGGTTTGCTCACGGATGCGGTTCCAGCCTTCCATTGCTTGTTCCACATTGTCGGCGACAAAGCCTTCCTGGATGGCTACGCCGTATTTTTTCAGCAAGGACTTGCCTTGGTATTCATGCAGGTTCATACAATCGAAGATTAGTTAACGTTGGCGGCAAATATACGTTAATCCGACCGGTCCGACGGAAAGGCAGTTTAAAAATTGAACGTAAGTCCGATGCTGGGCATGATGGGCAACTGGTTGACCCGCTGGTTGCGCACCCGGTCGAAGTAGAAGATGTTGTCACGGTTGTAAAGATTGGTGGCGCTGGCGACGGCTTCCAAGCTGGCATGTTTCGAGAACTTGACCGTTCTTTTCAAGGACACGTCGAAACGATGGTAATATGGCAGGCGGCCGCCGTTGCGGCGGCTGTCCAGCACGATGCCGAGGTTGCCGTTTCCGGTGAGCGGGTCCTGGTCCAATCCGTCCCGGAAGCTGAAATTGTTGTAGAATCCCTGGGACAGCGTAAAGGGAAAGCCGGAACCGAGGTTCCAGCGAGCCGCCGCCTCCCAGTCCTTTTGCTCACCGAAGCGGTAGGTGGTGAGGAAGTTGATGTTGTGCCGGCGGTCGAAAATGGTAGGGTATACCTGCAGGCCGTCGTCTCGGTTGACGTGGGCGTAGGAATATGTGCTCCACAAGTACAGCGGGCCCTTCTCATACCGAAGGGTGAAATCAATGCCGTATGCGTCCCCCGTCTCCGTAACGAAATTGGGATCTGTGGGGTTGAGTTTGTTGCGGTTGATCTGAATCAGCTGGGTGAACCGCTTGTAGTAGGGTTCGACATTGAGCTCAATGTGGTCGGTCAGGTCGTACTCCATTCCCACCACGGCATGGACGGCTTTTTGAAGGCGGTGCGGAGCGGCCTCTTTGCTGTTGGGCAAGGTCACCCTTTCCTCCGGGCCGGTCAGGAAGCCTACGAAGAGGTTGACGACGTCCAGTTCGTTGACGCTGCTGATGAGGTTTTGCGAATAGTAGCCGCCGGCTGCCTTGAACCGTAGCCGTTCCGTGGCGTTGAATTTGGCACCGAAGCGGGGTTCCATATTCGAAGCGGCCTGGGATGGGTAGAATTGTGCCCGGAAACTGGGTTCCACGATCCAGTCTCCGAGTTTGTACTTCAACTTGATGAATCCGGCCAGCTCGGTGGTGAAGCTGTTCTGGCGGATCGTATTGCCGACGAAGTTGCGGAATTCGAAACGGGTGTCCATCCCGTTGATTTCGAAGCCGTATTTCACCTCGTTACGCAGACCGTAGTAGGTGAAATCCAGCAACACGTTGTAATTGCTGATGCTACTGGTCCGGGGGATTCCATCGGCATCCAGCAGTTCTATGTCATATGCGGAATAAGCGGTGGTGCCGCCGATGACCAGGTTGGAGTTGAGCGGTATCAGGGTGAAGTTGGCGCCACCGCCCTTGGTCAACCATTGCAGGCTGGCAACACCGGCATAATCCACCCGGTCCCGGAAATTGAAACCGAAGAGGTTCAGTTTGCTTCCGTTGGCGGCGACGAAGGACAGCTTTCCGTACAGGTCCGTAAAGTTGAATGGCAGGCGGTTGAGTTGGTCCGACGATACGGAGGTGTCACCGGTGGCACGATAGAAGGAGGTGTCCACCGCATAGCTGTACAGGAGGGGGCTGGTCTCGTTTATGTAGGAATGTTTTCCGGTGAACAGGAAGGATGTGCTCCCTCCGCCTTCCCGGAATTTGCGAATCGGTCCTTCCAGGACAGCCTTGGCCTGAAATGGGTTGGCGCTGACCAAGCCACCGTACCGGGTTTTGTTCCCTTCCCGGGTCCGGAGGTCGATGACAGCGGACATCCGGCCGCCGTATTCCGCATTGAAACCGGCCGTAAGGACATCGGCCGACCGGATGGTCTCCGTCTCGAACACCGAGAAAAAGCCAATGCTGTGAAAAGGGTTGAAAATGGTCATACCGTCCAGCATGATGCGGTTTTGGACAGGCGAGCCCCCTCGGATGTATATCTGTCCGCCCTGGTCACCGGTGGAGATGATGCCGGGCAGTACCGGCAGGTATTGCGCGATGTCCGCCTGCCCACCCGTCCCCGGGAGAGACTTGATCTGGTTGGCGGTGATGGTGACTTTTGAAATCTGGATGTCGGAACGTGCTTTTTCCCGGCGGGCGGACAGCTCCACCGTCCCCAGGGATATTCCGCTCTGCTTCATCATGAGCCGTTGGTTGACGATGCCACCGTCCACAATGGTTACGGCTGCCGCCACACTGTCGTAGCCCACATAAGTCGCCACCAGGATATAATTCCCCGGCGGCACATTGCCAATGCTGAAGAAACCTTCCTCGTCAGTGTTCGTCCCGATGGTCGTTCCCTGCAGCTGTATGGTTCCGAAGAGAATGGGTTCGCCGGTTTCCCGATCGTAAACGTTGCCCCTGACCGTACCGCCCTTTTGCGCCACGGCAGCCGCAGCACAGAGTACCAACAACAGGGAGAGGAGGTTCCTTGAACGGAACACAAGGAGAGGTGAATTGAAAAAAGCGGGCATGTGTCGCAGGTAATTTATTTCTTTCCAACCCCATGGCCGTTCCTCGGCTCCATTTGACCACGCATGGGGCGGGGATTTTGTCATGTGGTTGTGACAAGGATGCACAAAAATATTCCGCGTCCGAACGGACACACATCCTGTGTACGGCAACCGCGGTGTCTTCCGTCGAGGCCTGGCCGATGAAGCAGGTTGACGGATCAATTGCCGGATCGGCCTGGACTCAGTGGTCGTGCCCTCCCGGCCCATGGACATGACCATGGGCCAGTTCGCTTTCGGTAGCTTCCCGAATGGTGTCCACCTTGACTGTAAAATACAGGTCCACACCGGCCATCGGATGGTTGAAGTCTATGGTGACGATGTCTTTGTTTACTTCCAGTACCACGCCGTTCAGGCGGTTACCGTGGTTGTCGGACATCGGAATGGTGTTGCCGATGACCAAGAGATCCTCCGCAAGTTGCCCATCTACGACGAACGTATCGATCGGCAGGTCGACGATGCGTTCCGCTTCCCGTACCCCGTATGCCTCCTCACTGGGAATGCCGAAGGACACTTCGTCACCGACACCCTTGCCGGACAGGTTGTCTTCGAATGCCGGCAGCAACTGGCCGGTACCGAAGAGGAAGACCAGGGGTTCGCTACCAAAGGTCTCTTCCACGAGGTCTCCTTCCGAATCCCCTTCCTGCAACCGGTAGTGAACGGAAATGACCTTGTTCTTTCCAATAATCATGTTGATGAATTTTCGATGAGGGGGAAGATGTCCGTACTTGATGGTACAGCGGCAGGCAGGATGTTGTCGTTGTGGCGATGATGTCCCCTTGTGACGTTGCGGCAGCACAAGCTCCTTCACTCATCCGTTCTTGTCAGGCGGCAAATGTAACAATAATTGCAATGCCGGCATACCCATCCGACAATTTATGCTGGGAAAGCCGGGCTGTCATGGCGGCATATATGCCTCGGCTGTCGGTAGGCTTGCAGTACCCGGGACCAATCCAGTTCACCGCTGGCACAGGGTGCCCACCGCTTCGACCAAGGTGTCCAGTTCCGAAAGGGTCGTGTAGACGTTCGGTGTGATCCGGACGCCATGTAGGTTCTCCCAATCGATGGCGACCGTGTGTATCTTGTAGCGATCGAACAGCTGTTGACTCACTTCCGTGGGGGTCTTGCCGGCAATCCGCAGCAGCGCGATGGCACAGGAGGCGGTTTCTGACAAAGGACTGCCGAAGGACACTTCCGGCCATTCCTTCACGCGGGAGGTCCAATATTCCTTGAGGTATTGCAAACGCTTCATCTTGCGTTCACCGCCGATCAGGCGATGGAAAAGTATGGCCTGTCCGATACCTTGTTCTATGGCAAACGATCGGGTGCCCAGGTTTTCGAACTTCCGGATGTCCCCGCTCTTCGGATCGGGTGCTGCCAAGAGGGGATACAAGGGGGCGACCTTATCCTTTCGAACATACAACATTCCTGTGCCGAACGGCGCGCAGAGCCACTTGTGCAGGCTCGTTCCGAGATAGTCGCAGTTCAGGTCAGGAATGGAATAGGTGATGTGTGCGAAAGTATGCGCGGCATCCACCAGCACCTCGATGCCCCTGGCCTTCGCGGCGTCCGCAATTTTCCGGACCGGCAGCAACTGTCCGTTCCAGTTTATCATGTGCGTGAGGTGCACGACTTTCGTGCGCGGCCCGAAGGCAGCCAGAAAGGGTTCCGCCAGTGTGTCCGCATCCTCGGCAGGCAATGGCAAGTCCACCCATTTGAGCAGGATGCCGTCGCGCAGTTCCCTTTGTTTCCAGGCGTTGATCATATTGGGATAATCCTGTCGCGACAAGACGACCTCATCTCCCTTTTCCAGCGGCAGACCGAATATCACGGTTTCCAGGGCTTCGGATGAGTTCCGCTGGATGGCGAGCTCTTCCGGTGAGCATCCGGCCAGTTCGGCCAGCTGCCTCCGCAACGGCTCTCTTCCCTGGTCCAGGATCCGCCACATGTAATAACTGGGAGCTTCATTGCTGAGCGCATGATATCGTTCAACGGCTTCCTGCACGGGTCTGGGTTGCGGACTGACACCACCGTTGTTCAAGTTCATCACCGTCGGGGAAACGGTATAGGCCTGTCGTATCTCATGCCAGAACGTCTCGGCATCCTGAACGGTTTCAGGCTGTGCGCCATGCCAGGAAAGTAGACGGTCCTGGAGGTCGACAAGGGATGGCATGGACAAGAGCGGTCCGCCGGCGGTGACACCGGCCATTGTGGCAATCTCTTTCAAGAAACTTCTTCGGGACATTGACGGACAATTATGATCGCTTGGATTTGCATCGATATGCTTTCAGGAGGATTGAACATCGCCTCCGACGGTGAAGGTACGAAAAACGCCGGACCACGACAAAGCGGTCCGGCGTCAAGGCCGTCATGATGGCCTGTGATAATCAGCGAGCTACTACAAACTTGCGGGTGAGGGTGCCATCCGCCGTCGCCACCCGGACGAGATAAGTGCCTGGTGCGAGGTCGGACACATTGTATTGCCGGTTATCCCGGAATGCCTGCTTGATCTCATCGATCAGGATCACCCGGCCGTTGAGGTCTGCCAAGGTCACGTTCGCCAAGGCCGGTTTGTCGAGTGACAACTGCACGTTCAGCAAATCATTCGCAGGATTCGGATAATAGGACAGGACCGATTCCGGCAGCGGTCGTTCGTCTGTCGTGTTGGCCAGGTCGATGGAGAGCCGGAGCATGGCCGCCGGTTCCGGTCCAAAACCACCGAGGTACCAACGTTCGTCCGCACCGCTCCAGATCACCGTGGAGATCTTGAAGAAATTGGCCTGTGGAATGGCTTCGCTGAAAGCATGGAAAATAACATTGTATTCTTCCTCGTAGGAAGCCAGCAACAGATAACGGTTGCCTGGTTTCAACTCGACACCCGGCAATTCCGTGTCGAAGTCGACGAGCGTGGTCGTCTGGGTGTTGAAGTTGGCAGCGGCAGTGAAGGCGTGGTCGTTGATGGACCGGAGCGTGAAAGCTGGATTCGAGATGAAATCCAGGTTGTTGTCAAAATTGCCCCATCCCGGTTCCACAGTGGATTCGTCCACTTCCATGAGGATGATCTTGACGATGTTGTTCAGCAGATTGCCGTCTGCAGAATTCTTGGCCGCGGAGAAGGTAGCGTTGGTGGCCATGTACGTATCCACCCAGTCGTTGCTGGTGAAATACAGATTGCCGATCTGGTAATTCGATGCGCCTCCACCCGGTCGGTAGGCAATGGTGGGACCGGCTTCTTTTGACCAGAGATTGTCCGTCACCACGAATGGTGCGGAATCGCTGTTGTCGGCAAGGTCGGCATCCTCCGCATCAAGGCTGTACACCGAATAAGCCAGGGTGTATTCCCCGACGGGCAGGTTGTTCCCAGGGACGAAGATGTTTTCAGTCTGGATAAGCGAGTCTACGGTACCCACCGCAAGACTGGGGACAATGGTGCTGTCCGAGAACAGGACATTACCGTCGGAATCCAGAATTTCCGCCTTGACGACCAGGTTGGTGAGCTCCGTCGTGCCGAGATTGGAAACCTCCGCAAAGAAGCTCATGGTGTCGGTGGTGATTTGCGAGGCAGGCTGGGCAAAGGAGGCGGGTGTGTAGAAGAACTGGCCAACCTTGGCATTGACTGCTGGCGTCGGGTCGAAGTCCAGCAGCACGACGTCGTCCACCTGCCAGCTGTAGGCACATCCCACGTCGGAGCCGCCCAGCACGGTGGATTGGTCCGCACGGAAATGGAAGGCGAACCAGAAAGCGGCTTGGTTAGCCGCATAGTCGCTCAGGTTTACCGTCACAAGCTGCGGGTTGAGGTCTCCTGTGGAGGAAAGGTCTCCGTAATCGTTGTTCTCGGCACCCTCGAAAACCGGTATGGCCGTCCAGTTCACACTGTCCGTACTGACCTCTATCCAGGTCAGGTCGTTGTAGCGCCGATAACGGTTTTGGAACTGCAGCACAACCATGTCCTTGTCGGATAGGTCCAAGCCGGGGGATACCAGCCAGGCATCCTGTTCACCACTGCAGTTGAGGTCGGAATCGAAAATCATCCATCCGTCCGCCGCGCTGGCGGAGGCCAACGGGCCTGTGGCGAAGGCGCCGGCCGGGCCGGTGTTCGTCCAGACCCAGTTGGAAGTGGCCGTCATGTTACCCGCCACTTCTATGGCGGTCCAGGTCGCCGGGAGGGAATCCGCAAAGGTTTCCGTCCAGAAAGGATCTTGGGCCTTGGCTTGGAAAGTCATGGCGATGGCAAGGGCCATGGCCGGAATTGTCTTTGTAAAAATTCTCATACGTGTTGCGATAGTTAATGAATAAGTGGTGGACGGCAGTTGCGGACTGCCGGATTTTGGTCAATGGTTGACAGCCTGGTGACAAGGGGTAGTGCTCCGATGGATGTACCGCCCGGGTCTTTGTCCCTACAGCCAGCGTACAGATCCCTCCGCAACGGGCTCTATCATTTTCCCAAAGATAATGCAACGGGAACCTTGTTGTCTCCCCGGAGACAACTCGTCTGGTAAATTTCTAGCGATTCCGATTGATTCTGACGGCCATTTCGTCCAAATGGCAGGTATCTGACAGAACAGTTTGCGGTCAATTTCCTCCGAATGGGAGCATACCGCCCATCTCCGACTCCAGTTCGGCCATGGTGACCTTCTTGTAGCCTTCCGGCGTCCGGAAGGCGTCCGCCGGCACTTCATCCTTCACGGATTTGGCCACGAGGACCATGTCCATACCCTCCATACCCGACATCCGGATCTCCAGGGGGAAGCCCTTCAGCTCCGTCCTGCCCTTTCCTCGATCCGCACCTGGCACAGCGATCTTCTCCGTAATGTAGTAGGTGAGAACCATACCCTCGTCATTGGTGAGGACTGCCTTGTAGCAGGCATAGCCGGCGATCTCCTTCCGGTCTTTCTTGTCGTATTCGACCTTTCCTCCGCCCACACCGAACAGGGGATCCTGGCCGTTCTGCATGTCTTCCTCCGACAAGTCCGTGATTTGGTATTTCTGGCCCATCATGTTCATGAGCAGGATAGGTTCAGCCTTGTCCTCCAGGTCCATGATGGAACGGACGCCCAACATGCCCATCAGCATTTCCATATTGAACATGATGTGGTTCCGGTCAAAGACGTATTCCATGGAAATTCCACTGATGGCCAGTTGGGACATCAGGTCCTGTTCGTCGGATTGTTCGGACTCGAAGACGACATGTCCTTGCTGCAGAATCTTTTGCGCGGCAAGTTGGCCCGAAGACAGCCCGATGGCGAGGATGGCCGACAGAAAATGCGAAATAACCTTTTTCATGATGAAGGGTTGGATAGATGCTCATCGGATGACAGGATTGTCAATACCGCCAAAGATCTATGTATTTGATGAAAATCTTGGATAAATTCTCCGCATCGGAAATCGCCCGGTGGTAAACCCCGGTGAATTCAAAGCCTTCCAGCTCCACTACTTTCTTGAGCCCACGGTAGTTGTTCCAGCCACGGATCTCATGGTATTGTCGCCGGATGTTCAGGTGCCTTCCTTCGAACCAGTCCGTTTCCAGTCGGTGCAGGTGCGCATCCTGCAGGATCATCCGACGGTCGAACGAACCCCAGGAACAATACAGACATTCCTCCTCGTCCTCTTCCGCTTCGGCCCAATAACGGAAGTCTTCCGCAACCCGTGGGAAAGTATCCGCACGGTTTACGGACAATTGGTCGATGGAAGTCAGAGACTTGCAGAAATGGGACAGGGTCGGATGCAGCACCGGCCTTACGAAACGGTTGAAAGCGCCCGTGACTTCCCCGTAGGGATTGATGCGGACCGCACCGATTTCAATGATTTCCTGGACCATATCCACCGGCATGCCATCCCAGCAAGTAGCTTCGAGGTCAAAAAGGATGAAGTTCATGTGTCGATGTCATGCGTGGAGGACCCTCAGGGCCGGCTGCGTCAACGTGGTCAGTTCGGCACCGCCGCCTTGACACGATTGATGAATGCCTGAACCGTAGAGGGCTCCACCGGTTGGATCTCATATTGTTCGCCATCTGCCATCTTGAAAACCTTTTCCTTGTCTTTCATGGAAAGCAGTTCGTCCATGAAACGGGTGTTGTTGGAAAAAACGTTCAGTATGCCTTGCTTGTACCCGAAAAAGTAATATTGCTGACTGGGAGACTTGATATAAAAATACAGTCGGTCATCCTCGTTGGTCGGCATTTTCATCTCCAGGTACGCCGTCACGTTCATACTGACCATATCACCGGTGATGCTGGCGATGCCCAGGTTGTCTGTTGTGGATACAAAAGATTGGTAATCGCGGTCCCAGACCAACGGAACGTTGTCGAACAGGACGGTATACGGATTGAAACGTTTCGGGAGATTGAGCGACCCGAGGTTGATTTCGTCAATGACATCTCGCATATCCTCGTTCTTCGGGAACAGTTCGCTCACCACCTTCTTGTAATAGGACATATTTCGGGCATATACGATGGGACTGGCCTCGAAGGTGCTGCTTTTGAAATCGGCGAGCATGATTTTTTCCAGGTTTTCCGGCAGAATGAGCTTGATACCGACCATGGCCTGGATGTTAAGTTTTGATTCCAGTGAGCCTGCGTCGAAAAAACTGTCCACCTCCATACCTGGGAAATCCGTCTGGACGAACCCGGCGGCGTCGACATCGATATATTTGAGGGCGGAGCCGAACTCCAACTTTCCCGCCATCTCTATATTTCCGTTTTTATTATTGAATACCAATTGGTTGCCGTCCAAATGATTGGATCCGCCGAATAATAGGCTGGTATCACTGAAGATGAAGCGGTCATTCTTCTCATCGAATTGCAAAGCGCCCTTGATGCTTATGATCGGTCGGTCTTTCCTGAAATACAGCGGCATCATTACCCGGGGATAGACACTGGCTGTTTCCTTGCTGATGTAAAGGCCGGTGTGCAGTTGTTCGCCTTCCATATTCAGCGGAAAATCGTATATGATGGTCAGGTTATTCTTGTCCCCTTCGCAATTGAAGGAGAACCAATTCTGTTCCGGAAGAGAGGAAGACTGCAGCTGACCGAATCCTTTGAATCGAAGGTTCGGCTTGTCTGAACTCAGGCTGATGGTACCATGGAATTTGGTCTTGTGATCAATATAGAAATCGCTGCGCTGGCCGATCTCCCCGTTCGCCCGGGTTACAGACCGCTTTTCGCTGCGGGAACCTTTGCCGATGCGGCTGCCGATGATCTCGCCGAATTCGATCTCCTGTTGGTGGCGGCCGATATTGTATTCATAGAAACCACTTGCACGGTATTCCTTTTTGCCCAGAATCTGGACACTGGCTCTGTTGATGACGTGGTATTTTGACACCGTGTCCGCAACGATTCTTGCATTGGTCAGTGTTTTCATCTCCGCATTGGGCTGGATGTCCACATTGCCGCTGTCCGGGTAGATATAGGCGTCGGAGGTTATGATGTAAGGTACCCCACCGATCTTCAACTGGTTGGTGCGCAGGTCGTAAAAGGCGGACTTGCCCTGGAATGACAGGGAGTCCTGGTCGGGATGAATGGAAAGGAAATTCCCCAGATTGCCTTCGAGCGCCCGGAAGGTGACGGTTTCGTTGGCCATGTTCCAGTCGAACTCGTTGAACGAGGTTTGATACTGATTGTATGGGAGCGTAGTGGTAAGGAGGTTGGCATTTGCGCTGAAATTGCCCATCTGCTTGTCGAAATCCACATTTCCGTTGAGGTTTTCCGTCGTCAGGGCGAGCGCGTCGGCATTGAATGCCTTGATCTTTAGATCCGTCGTGTCCGCCTGCGCGGAGAATGCGCCAAGGCTGAAGAGATTGGACTCCATGCTGGCTTTGTCCCAATTAAGCAGACCGGAAGCCTTCAGACCACCGGGTGTCAGGATGAGCATACCCTTAATTTCGTGGATGCCTTGGTTGAAAATCTCGAAAGGAGCCTGTTTGGAAAAAATGTACATGCTGTCTTTGTAGGGTCGCCAGTCGATGGTGACATCCGACCCGTTCACTTCTGGCACCTCCACTTGACCGGATCTGTCTTCCTTCAGATTGAAGGACTCCGCGCTGCCTGTAAGTTGGAGAGGTTTGAAAACCAAATCCTTGGAATCAATACTGGCACTCAGATAGCTGAGGTTGCCACGCCCCAGCAAACCTCGGTTGCTCAATTCCAAGGCACCGTTGTAGTTGCCTTTGTTTCTATAGACCCGGAATCCCGTCGTTGGTGTCTGGGTGATGAAGCCCAGGGAAGTATCTTCCCGGATGATCAGCGTTTCATGGAAAACGGGGAATATGTCAGCGGACAAGAACTTGCCTTTCAGCCGGATATCATCCTTGGAATAATTGTCCAGGCTGTTGAAGCTGAAAGGGTCCAATTCGAAGTAGAATGTCTTCCGATCGTACGCTCCCGCCTGTGTTCCTTTGTAATCGTAAAACACGTAGCTGTTCTTCTTGCTTTCCAGGATTGGAAATATAGATATGTTCTCTCTGCCGGATTTGTTGGATGGAGCATCTATCAACAGGACACCGTTGAGGTGTTCGATGCGCGAACCGATGGAATAGGCATTCGGCATCGAGAATTTGTCCAGCGTGCCGGTGGGGAGATAGAGGTCAAAGTAACGGACGGAATCCAACTGTATCTGGAAACTGTTGTAATCGAAATGGAAATCCTTTCCATGCAGGGTACTGAACCCGGCGAACAGAAGCCCTTCCAGATCCATGTCCCGGTTCGGTTTCAACTTGACGAAATTGCCGTACGGCCGGATCAGCACCCGTTGGGCACGGCTCAGTTCCACCTGGCTTACCCCCATGATGCTGGTGGTATTGTCCCGCAGGTTGAAAATGGCATTGGTCTCGTCGGATTCCGAGACAATCTTGATGATGTCGAAATCCACCTTCTTCTGGCTGGCATCCGCATAGTGGAATATCTTGTCTTTCAGCTCCACCGTTTCGGTGGCGGCGTCATAGTTGATAAAGCCTTTCGAGACCAGGTCGTAAAGGAGGGAGGTGATGTTCTCGATGGAGAAGTTGGGATTAAGTTTGCGTGCTAGGAGGTTTGCATCCAGCACCCGGTCGTC
>JBEAQU010000111.1:0-4100 GCA_041163745.1 Bacteroidota bacterium | reverse complement strand
ATCCAGGACCAATGGCCGTCGTAATGGAAGTCCGTCCCGCCGTATTGGCCGGTGAGGTCGACGACATGGTCGTAAAAGCTGAAATGGACATTCGGGGCATCGACCGCCTTCAGGCGGTGATACAGCGGCACCACGGTCTCCCCCGGTTTGGTGACCCGGTCGTCTTTCGAATGGACGAACCAGATGGGGACATGCCGGATGCGTCGGATCTGTTCGTCCGTGATGTGGCGGTCCTGGTAGGCCAGGGCGCTGATGAAGGCGGCGGCGAAATAGTCGGGATGTTGCAGGATCAGCTTGAGGCTCATGTAGCCACCGTTCGAGCAGCCGCCGACGTAGATGCGGGCAGGGTCTACGTCCGGATGACTGTCCACATACTGCCGGATGAGTGCCATCAGGGCCTCATGGTAGATGTCTTCCGATGCGCCGGTGGTGTAGCCGCCTTCCACGCTGTTCATCCAAAAGGTCGGAGCCTGGGGGACAAGGACGTGGGCGCCTTCGAAGAGCGTTTGTATTTCATCGGAGGCATAATGGACGGCCTTGTTGGCGATGACGGGGATGGAGGGATCCGTGCCCCCTTCGCCGCCGCCGTGGAGCCAGATGATCAGCGGAGCGCGACCTGGCCGGTTTTCCGGCCGGAAAGCGGCGTAGGTGAGGGAGATGTCGCCATGCCGGAACCGACCGGACAAGTCGAACTTGTCCAGGAGGGGGCTGGTCCTGCCCGCTTCCCGGTCCCAGACCAGTTGGGTGGACGCTTGTGTCACCACCATGCGGTAGTCCACCCAGCTGTTGCGGCCGTTGAGGTAGTGGATGGGCAGGCCCAGGGGTCGGAAGGGTGCGATGGCCAGGGTCAGGGTGAGGTGGGTGCCCGTTTCCAGGCGCCGGCCGTTTGCATCGGACCGGTAGGCCTGCAGGACTTCCCGCTCTCCTTGGGCCATGAAGGCGGGGATATCTCCCAAGTCCGAACTTTTCTCCACCAGGACTTTGAAATCCTGGGCGGGTGGGTCGGCCGGCGGCGCTTCGTCCAGGGTGAGGATGACCTTGGAGACGCCGGGTCCCCAGTCGAAGCCTTCGATGACCAGCCGGTATTCGCCGGCGGCAGTGGGGAGGGTTGGGTTCGCCGTCAGGCCGACAGAAGCGGAGAGGGCGGCGAGCAGCAACAGAAGCAGGAAGCTTTTCTGCATGACAGAAGGTGTTGAGTGGTAGGTTTGGCAGCCTGAGGCAGTTGGAAGCATCGTCGTATACCGAGCGCTGCATACAGCCGGCGGCTATGCGGCAAGGTAAGGATAAATACGGAAAAAGCGGGAGTTCGCCTGCCGGAGGCGGTCGTGCGCCGGCGGTTGGGCGGATTGTCAGTGCGGGTAGGCCAGTGCCGGGTCGAACAGGAATTCGCGGTCGGTCAGTGTGAGCAGGAAGGCCACGAGGTCGACCTGCTCCCTCGCATCGAGCGGTATGCCCTGTCGCAGTGCGGGGGACAGGGTAGGGTGCCGGACGATGCCGTCGGCATAGTGCCGGACGACTTCCCGCAGGTGTCGGAAGCGGCCGTCGTGCATGTAAGGGAAGGAATATTCGATGTTGCGAAGGGTGGGCACCTTGAACAGCAGCGAATCCGCCTGTCGGCGGGTTACCCGCCAACGGCCATGGTCCGCAAGCAGCGGGTCGAAGGAGAGTCCGTTGTTGGCGAATCCGCCGTTGGTGAACAGCGGCTCGGTATGGCAGCTGTTGCAGTGCGTTCGAAACAGCGCATATCCCCGGGCCTCCTGTTCCGTGAAAGCGGCTTCGCCGCGCTGCACCCGGTCATAGCGGGCGTCAGCGGATACCAGCGTCAGCTGGAACTGGGCCATAGCCAGCAGCAGATGCTCGCCGGTGACCATGCTGTCACCGAAGGCCAGGAAGAACAGGTCGGGATACCGGTCATGGCGCCGGAGCCGATCCACGGCATCTTCGAGGCTGCTACCCATCTCCGAGGGATCCGAAATCGGCGCCAGGGCCTGCATGTCCAGGTGGTGGACCGCTCCGTCCCACATGAAGTGCTTCCCCCAGGCCAGGTTGACCAGCGTGGGGGCGTTGCGGAAGCCGATGCTGTCACCGATGCCATGGCTCAAGGCGTGGTCCACATGTGTGAAGGCGGTGTAGGAAAGGTGGCAGCTGCTGCAGGAGACGGTGCTGTCGCGGGAAAGGATCGGATCATAAAACAGCTGCCGGCCGAGGGAGATGCCTTCCTCCGTGAGTGGGTTTTTCTTGAAATCATAGACCGGTGGCGGCCAGGAAGCCGGCTGCGGGAACCGCACGGGATGCGCTGTGCGTGCTGCCAGCCAGCCCAGCAGGCCGGTTCCGGCAAGAATGGCCACCCAGGGCCGGGCCTTATTCCACCACATGGATCTGCATGTTTTCGGCGACCAGCCGTGACAGAAGGACGCTCCGTTCTCCCGGCGACATGACCCGAGGCGTGTGGGACAAGTCCGCTCCGAGCAGCACCGGTTTCAGGTCGACATGGCAGGCAAGCCCATGGCCGGCCGGCACAGCCGCCCGGAGGGTCTGGAGCGCCGACCAAGGGGCAAGGTATCCGCCGAGATGAAGCTGAAAGGACTTGCCCCGATCCGGACAACTGGCGCAGCTTCCTTCCAGCTTGAAATGGATGTATCCGCTTTGCCAGGTCCAGTACATGCCTTGTAATGGGTCCAGCGCCCCGCCGCGAACGCCACCGGCCTGGGTCAGGCTGTCGACGCCCAGGCCGTACACCAAGGTGTCGTACGCAAGCCCTGCCGGTACGGCCAGGGGAATATGGTGCGTCTGGGAATCCCGAAGGTCCACCAGGTGATAGCTGTCGGATTCTGCCCAGACGACCTGTCCCGCCCGATGCAGTTGTATGCCGCTGAGGTAAAACCGGCAGACGTCGACCACTACGGTATCGCTTCCGAGCGGGTAGGGGCGGCCCGGTTCCAGGGTCTCGGTACCGAATCGGAACCGGACGGACAAGGCAGGTTCTCCCGATTGGGCGACGGACCCGATACAGCCGGCCAGGCAATGCCATATCAGCAGGAGCATCCGCATGGTGGTCAAGGTCGGATGACCAGGAAAGTACCGGACCAGGAACGTCCGCCGGCTGTCAGCCGGACGACGTAGCTGCCCTCGTACAGGGTTCTCGTGTCGAACCAGGCGAGGGTCGTTCCCGGCAGGATGCGCGTTTGTGCCAGGATGCGGCCGGAAACGTCCGACAGTGCCACTTCGACGGGCTGCTGGACCAGGCCGGTTAGCTGGACAGCCAGCAGGTCGGCGGTCGGATTCGGATACAAGCGTACCACCGGCAGCTCCGCCGGCACCCCGGTCACGGGGCTCGGATTGGGATCGTAAACCTCGGTGGGTTCGTTGATGGCGCTCACCTTGCGGTTCTGGGCTTCCCCGTAGAAGGTCGGTCCGACGACATACGGGTAGGAGGAATTCCAATGCTCATCCACGGTTGCGAAATAAGCGTAGGTCCCCGCCGGGTAATCCGGTGTCACACAGAAGCGGCCATTGTGCTCGTCCAGCACGTCGGGGCTGCCGCCGGGTTCGAACAAATAATCCTCGCGGAAGTATCCCAGGGGGAATGTTCCGGAGACCGGCGGGCCGTCGGGTACGTCCGTGCCGTCGGCATGGTGGGTGCGCTCGGAGATGTCGCGCAGTCGGTAGCCCGAACGGATGCGGACGATGCCGCCCGTTCCGTCGGTATGGCGGAAGCCGTAGGCTCCGTAGATGGGATATCCGTCGTATGCGAAGCCGATCAGCGGCGAATGTTGGGTGGAATCGATGGCATAAAGCCCTTCCGCATCGTACAGGTTGCAGATGTCGGACAAGACCTGGAGGTCCAGCTTGAATGCGGAAGGGTTCTGATGATGGTGGTAATTGCCCATGGCGGGGTGCGCCTTGGAACAATCGAAGCCGGCCATTTCCGCGGGGACGGCATCCCGGTTCCAGGCCTGCATGGCCATGGGGCCTCCCGGACAGGGTGGGTTGCCGGGACCGCCGCAGAGGGATTGCGACTGCGGGTTCCAGGCGACGCCGTCGCGGTAATCGAACAGCGCCACACCGTTGATGAAGAGCCCGATGTTGCCGGGCGTGGT
>JBEAQU010000110.1:0-42603 GCA_041163745.1 Bacteroidota bacterium | reverse complement strand
ACAAGAACCTCCCTGGCACACCCAATCCGCCATGCCATCATATCCCTTCGTCCGCGACATCGCAGGTCACCCCCCTCCTCCATGCGAAACCGACAATTTGATTTGCACCCTTCGAAACCTGTTGAAAAATGCTGCTTGATGCGACATTTTGAATGGCACCCCCTGTTTCTTGACCGTTGGTCCGGCCTTCGGCCGGCACGGCCGTCAGCCCGGCACGATGGGCAGATTGTTCATCTGTCGACGTTTGTTTATGTTTTTCATCAGATATTCCTGGGCATGAATCGGTTCGATCTGCGGCGTGGCTGCCAAACGCCAATCCGGCCATCTGTAACCGAACCCTTCCATGTAATTCCGCATCCGCGTTTTCAATACCTTGACATCCTCCTCGGTGAACCAATGTCTCCAATCACCGCTTCCACCTGACCGCAACACGTTGCTGTACTTGGCGTCCACAATGGTACTGCCGGACAACGGAAATCCGAGGTATTGTTCCAATCCGTTCAGTCGGTTGTCAATGAAATCTTCATACTGAAAAATGAAACCAGGGTATTGTCGCGTCAGCTCCAGGTACTTGTCCAATTTGCCAAGCATCTTGAACACCCGGTCTGCCTGACCCCCCCGATTCATTTGATGACACATTTCCAGTACCGAAATGCTTTGAGGACGACCTTGTTTCTGCCGCAACAGGGAAGACACTCGCAATATCTCAGCCTCGGACCTATTCCAATATGACTCGTAACCCAAGGTATACAACAACCAACTGACCAATCGGTCCCGTGGGTCGCGGACCAGGAAAACCCGCTTGGAAAAAGTCTGGAGGAGTTCGTCGACCATACCGGTGGAAGGTGTCATCAATGATTTGACCAACAGCGGCTTCGGCTGTGCGAGATGCCATGAAATACGCCCGAACTCCTTGGGCTCGAAAATGGGAACCATCCCGTCCCCCACACTATTGAGAATCTTGTAGAACAACCCCGTACTGCCGGTCTTGGACACGGTGAAAATAAGCACCCCAGGCTTTGTGACCATTGTTTTCGAAATTTACTTCCCATTGATTGGATAAAAGACGTTCGTCCCATTCCCACCCTTGTCCAAGCCATCGGACCGGATTCATTAAATCCTGGCTGAAGTTAGCGCTTTTCCGCCACCCCCACAAGCTGTGCGGACTGGTCAGACCTCACCTGACCTTGAGCGGCAGCACCACCTTCGGTCGATTAACAGGATCGCCATTCCTACCGGGCAGGATGGTTGCCGCGAAAACAGTCCGGACCTACCATGGGAGCCCTTGATGCGGGCGCAAACCAAATGGTCGCTCCGGCAGCCTATTTGCAGCCCATTTGCTGGTAGGTGAAATCCAACCGGTCAGGTCACCAATCCGTAGCAGACCCTCCCCGCGAAGCGGGTAACAAAACTCCAGCAACAAGAAGGCGACGAAACACCCAATACGCGTGCTATCAAAATATTAAAATTTAAAAAACCGTATTCAGCCAAATACGCTCCCATTCGCGGCCCAGCGCTATCCGCGAAGCGGGGAACAGGAACCTTCCTTGAACAACCGATCCGCCAGGCCATCTTCCCTTCGGTCGAGACATCGCACGGCAACCCCTCCTACATGCGGAACCGACCATTTGATTCGCGCCCCTGTATGCTCCAGATGTTAGGGAACTACCCGGCCCCATTCGTATGGAGCGAAGTTCATCCGCAGCTTCGGGCAGCACCGTGACATGATTTGAAAAACCAGGATTCACGAAAAAATGGCTGACTCGATACCCTATGACATACAAGACCCACCGGGCAACCCATACCGGGCGGCGATGCGTACTCCCTACCCAGGCCGGCGAAGCCAAACTGAACAAACCATGGCCGCCCCCTTTCATAATTGTTTCCTACAGGGTACCTTGGTGCTGTGATTCAGGAACCGGCGTACGCTGAGCGCTGACGTGCCTGACTCATTCCATCGTTTCATTCACCAAGCCATACCGACCACCATGTCCACTTACCAACCGAAGCCCTACTTGTTGACAGAAGTATCATGGGAGACCGTGAAAGAGGCCGACTACCAGTTGGCGGTGCTCCCTTGGGGTGCCACCGAAGCGCACAACTACCATCTACCGTACGGGACAGACAATTATCAGAACGATGCCATCGTCAATGCCGCCGCAGGGAAGGCATGGGAGCGTGGCGCCAAGGTCATCGTCCTGCCTGCCATACCCTACGGCGTGCAGACCGGCCAACTGGATATCCGTCTCTGCATGAACCTCCTGCCCAGTACGCAACTGGCCATCCTGAAGGACCTGTGTGATGTCCTGGTCCGTGCCGGCATCCCGAAACTGGTCATCTTCAACGGCCATGGCGGCAACGACTTCAAAACCATGGTACGGGAACTGTCCTTTCATTTCCCCGGCTTGTTCACCTGCGCACTCAACTGGTTCCGGACGGAAGACAAAAACGGGTACTTCACCCACCTTGACGGCGACCATGCAGACGAAATGGAAACCAGCCTGATGCTTCAGCTTCATCCGCATCTGGTTCAGCCGCTGTCGTCTGCAGGCGACGGTGCGAATCGGAAATGGCGCTTCCGAGCCATACGGGAGGGCTGGGTCAGCGCTCAGCGGGAATGGACAACCGTCTCCCGGGATACCGGCGTGGGCAATCCCATGGAATCCGATGCGGAGAAAGGAAAAGCATACCTGGATGCCGTCATCGGGCGGATCTCGGATTTCTTCGAAGAATTGGCCATGACCCCTCGTTCGGCCTTCTACGATGCGGAACCGTAAGTGCCCTGACCCCGCCGGTTGCGGCGGAAAGGGCAATCCGCCACCATGCACAATTATTTCTTCTCGCGCACCCGGTACCAACTTGAAAGACTATGCAGTGCCTCCAGCGACGAACACACGGATGCGCAACCGTCCACAGGAGACAGTTCCTCCAGGACGGCAGGGGGCACGAACAGGAAGGCATAGGGATCCGTGTTGTTGGGTGGCCAATGCTGCCGGCCCCATACCACCAGCAGGGCCACCACGGCGGCCACCGCGGCTGTCCTGCGATACAGCAGACGTCGACGACGTTGCAGGGCGAAGCGGTCGAGCTTCACCTCCAGGCGCTTCCAAACTTGGGTCGAGGGGTTTATTTCCAACAGTTGGGGATCCTTTTCGTCTGCCATGGTAAATTTGAATTGATGATGGTTGAACCGTGGAAAGGTTGTCACGATGTGCCGTTCGTTACCGAGACCGGGGTTAGGGATAACCCAAGCGGGTGCGCAGCAGTTCCTCCATACGCTGCCGGGCCAGTATCAACTGCGATTTCGAGGTGTTGATGCTGATGCCCAGCAGTTCGGCGATCTCCCGGTGCTTGTAACCTTCCAGCACATACAGACTGAATACAGTACGGTATCCGGCAGGCATGCGGTCCAGCATGCCGAGTATGTCGCGTGCGCCGAGCTCATCGAGAACAGAAGGGTCTTCCGCACGCAAAACCACGTCCGGACCGAGATCTTGGGCGAATTTCAGTTCATTGTGCCGGCGCAGGTGCATCAGTGATTCATTGACCATGATCCGCCGGATCCAGCCCTCGAGACTACCCACGCCCTGGAAGGAACCTATTTTGGTCAGCACCTTGAAGAAACCTTCCATCAGGACATCTTCTGCAGCCATTGGGTCAGCAATGAAACGGCGGCAGACACCCAGGGCCATGGGTGCGTACCGGTCGTACAAGGCCTGCTGGGACCGGCGGTCCAGGTTCCTGCAGCCTGTAATGATCATTTCCAAGTTCAACGGACAATCAGATTATGGAAAGTGTCGGAAAAGCTGTCCAGCCGGCTGGTGCGTGGCCCCATGGTCCGCCGGACTTTCCCGGAACGGACAGCATGTCCTGTAGCAAAGGATGCGATGCTGGCAGCTTTTGGTGGGAAGCCGCCCGCCTGATCCGTACTTTCCCCGCTGCGGCCCTCCGCCGAATTACATCGATACTGTATCTTTGCCGCCGTGCGGAACCGGCTCCCACGGGGGGTACCTCGCGTCCCGACCCGCCGCTATCACCCATCAGGAAAGGAACATATGGATTCCATCAGGCAATATACATACAACGGCGGCATCCAACCGCTTGAATTGGCGAGAAAATACGGCACACCGCTTTACGTCTACGAAACTTCCACCGTACGTCGCCAATACGAAAGGCTACGCCGGGCTTTCCAAGTGCCCGACCTACAGCTGAATTACGCCTGCAAGGCCAACACCAACATCAACCTGCTCCGGTTCATCCGTCGGCTGGGAGCGGGACTGGACGCGGTGTCCATACAGGAGGTGGAATTAGGTCTCGCCGCAGGTTTTCCACCGGGCGCCGTGATGTTCACCCCCAACTGCGTCTCCATGGAGGAAATGGGTCAGGCCGTGTCCCTCGGTGTACATATCAATATCGACAGCATCTCGATGCTGGAACAGTTCGGTCTGGCTTTCCCTGACGTTCCCGTCGGCATCCGCATCAACCCCCATATCCTGGCCGGTGGCAACACCAACATCTCCACCGGCCATGTGGATTCCAAGTTCGGCATTTCCATACACCAGCTGCCACACATCCTGCGGGTGGTGGAGGCCACCGGCCTCCAGGTGGAAGGACTCCACATGCACACAGGCTCCGATATCCTCGACGCCAACGTGTTCCTGCTCGGTGCCGACATCCTGCTGACCGCCGGCATGCAATTCCCGAACCTGCGCTACATGGACTTCGGCAGCGGTTTCAAGGTCCCTTACAAACCCAACGATGTGGAAACCGACATCGAAGAGGTCGGCCAACGGATATCGGAACGATTCCGGGAATTCTGTCAGGATTACGGCCGTGACCTGACCTTGGTCTTCGAACCGGGCAAGTTCCTGGTCAGCGAGGCGGGAACCCTGCTCGTCCGGGTAAACGTGGTCAAACCCACCCCCGCCACCGTATTCCTGGGCGTGGACTCCGGCCTGAACCACCTGATAAGACCGATGTTCTACAACGCCTACCATCATATAGTCAACATCAGCCACCCCGAAGGAAAACCACGGATTTATTCCGTGGTGGGAAACATCTGCGAGACGGACACCTTCGGTGCCAACCGCATGATCGCGGAAACAAGGGAAGGCGACATCCTATGCCTGTTCAATGCCGGCGCATATGGCTACGCCATGGCATCGAACTACAACTCCCGCTTCCGGCCGGCGGAAGTCCTGATACACGATGGGCACGACCATCTGATCCGACGGCGTGAATCCATGGAAGACCTCCTACGCAACCAGGTCGATGTGTTGTCCACCGACTGAGGCCTCCGAGACCGACCGCTCCCTGTAACCCGAAGACGCGGTCGTGCGTAGGCTTTGGTAAACGCTCCCCCTGGGAGAGAACCACCTGGCTGGTCGCGACGGGATAGGATTCCGTTCGCGACGATGCTACAAACACCTTCCGATGACAAGCAAAAGTAATCTCGCCGTCAGCCTCAGCCTCCTGATGACTCTCTTGTACGCCTGTTCCGGCGATGATTCCGCCCGAACGGAGGCCACCCAAACCGCCGCCGCCGAGGCGGCCGCCCTGCAGGCTCCCCTGAGTCCCACCATCGGCAAACTGGCGATGACCGCCCCTGACCACCTGCTCCTGGACAACAACCTTCGTCTTGCGCTCCCGGCCCCGGGAGATACCTCCCGCGTCACCTTCTTCATCGTCCGCCCCGCCGAGAGCCGGGAAGAGAAGACCTCCCTTTCCAACATGGGCCTGGCCCGGGCCGGCTATCTCGCCAACCTCATGGGCAAGGTGCAACTCGCACAGGTCTTCGTGGAAGGAAACGCCGCCATGCAGACCGGCCTGTTCTCCGCCCAGGAAAACAAGGTCGAACTCAATCTGTTCAAATCCACCGAACTGGATCCGTTCCTCGATATGATACTAGGAAATTTCCGCGGCAAACGGGTATTGGTCGTCGCCACACCGGAAACCCTGCCCGCCCTGCTCAACAAGCTGGCCGGAAACATCGTGGAAAGCCGGATGCCGCAAGATGCCTATGACCACCTCTACCTGGTCGAGGCCCGCCGGGTCGGATCGGTCGACATCACCCACCTCAGCTATTGACCCGCTGACAAGCAAAATTTTCAACTCAAAAAAAACATATGAGCCTATCGACCAGGTACAACGCCACGGAGACCGAAACCAAATGGTACCGGCATTGGGAAACCGCCGGCTATTTCCATTCGACGCCGGATGAGCGGGAACCCTATACCATCCTGATTCCACCGCCGAACGTGACCGGTGTGCTGCACATGGGCCATATGCTCAACAACACGGTACAGGACGTGCTCGTCCGACATGCCCGCATGCAAGGGAAAAACGCCTGTTGGGTACCCGGCACAGACCACGCCTCCATCGCTACGGAAGCCAAGGTCGTGCAACTGCTGCGCCAAAAAGGCGTCCGGAAATCAGACCTGAGCAGGGAAGAATTTCTCGAACATGCCTGGGCCTGGAAGGAAAAATACGGCGGCATCATCCTGGAGCAGCTCAAGAAGCTGGGGGCTTCCTGCGACTGGGAACGTACCCGCTTCACCATGGAACCCAGCCTTTCCCGCGCAGTGGTTCATGTGTTCACGGACCTTTACCGAAAAGGCCGCCTGTACCGGGGGCGAAGGATCACCAACTGGGATCCGGAAGCACAGACCGTCCTGTCGAACGAAGAGGTCGTCTATCGGGAAGAGAACGCCCAGCTGTTCCACATCCGCTATGTCCTGCAGGACGATCCCGGCAACTATATCACCATCGCCACCCAGCGGCCGGAAACCATCATGGCGGACGTTGCGGTGGCCGTACATCCGGAGGAGGAGAAATACCGCCACCTGGTGGGTAAGCAGGTGCTGATCCCGCTCATCAACCGGGCCATCCCCATCATCGCGGACGCATATGTCGACCGCTCCTTCGGAACCGGTGCGCTCAAGATCACCCCGGCCCACGACCAGAACGACCACGCCATCGGACAGCGCCACGGCCTGCCGGTCATCGATATTCTCACAGCGGACGGCAAACTGAACGACCAGGCGCAGATCCTCGTGGGACAGGACCGCTTCGCCGCCCGAAAGCAAATCCGACGGCTTTTGGAAGAGGCCGGTTGCCTTGAAAAAGTGGAGGATTACCGCACCAACATCGGCCGGTCGGAACGGACCGACGCCGTGGTGGAACCCCGTCTGACCCAACAGTGGTTTCTCCGGATGGACGAATTCGCCCGCACCGCCCTCGAGGCCGTGCGCTCCGGCGAGGTCCGCTTCTTTCCGGAAAACATGTGGAACATGTACTACCAGTGGCTGAACGAAGACAATGTCCGCGACTGGTGCATCAGCCGGCAGTTGTGGTGGGGCCAACGGATTCCGGCATGGTACCTCCGGACAACGGAAGGCCGCTGGACCCGCGACGGGGAGGAGGTGCCTTTCGTCGCGGAGCATGCGGCGGCGGCGCTGGAACAGGCGCGGGTCGCCACCGGCAGACCCGAGCTGACGGAAGCGGACCTAGAACAGGACGAGGACGTGGTCGACACTTGGTTTTCCTCCTGGCTGTGGCCCATCAGTGTCTTCGACGGCTTTGAACGACAGGATGAACTTGCCTATTACTACCCGACCAATGTACTCGTCACCGGGTGGGACATCATGTTCTTCTGGGTGGCCCGGATGATCATGGCAGGCTACGAATGGTCGCCGGCTCTCCTCGGGAACGCCTCCAAGGGCACCATGCCTTTCCGGGATGTCTATTTCACCGGGATGGTGCGCGACAACAAGCGCCGGAAAATGTCCAAGTCCCTGGGCAACAGTCCGGATGCGCTGGCCCTGATCGATACTTACGGTGGGGATGGTGTCCGCTTCGGCATGCTGCTGTCGGGTTCCGCCGGCAACGACATCATCTTCGACGCCCCCATTGATTCCGCCACCAATACCGTCCTGAACGAAAGCAAGCTCTGCGAACAAGGCCGCAACTTCTGCAACAAGATGTGGAACGCCCTGCGGCTGATCAAGGGCTGGCAGGTCGCGGACTCCCCGCAGGGAACCGTTGAAGCCCTTGCCGTGGCGTGGATGTCCGCCCGGACCGAACAGGCCGTCGCCGGCTTGCAGCCGCTGTTCGACCAATACCGTCTGTCGGATGCCCTGCTCAGTCTGTACCAGCTTGTCTGGGACGATTTCTGCTCCTGGTACCTGGAAATGATCAAACCCGCCTACCGGCCCGACGGCACAGCCGATGCACTCGACCGTCAGACCTACGAAGCGACGGTTTCCCTGTTCGAGCGGCTGATGGCTGCGCTGCATCCCTTCCTGCCTTTCGTGACGGAAGAGATCTGGCACCAGCTGCGGGAACGGCCGGCCGGACAGGATTGCATGGTCGCCCCCTACCCCACGGCCGGCCCGGTGGACCTCACCCTGGTTCGTTTGGTGGAAGTGGCCCGACAAGCCATCTCTGAAGTGCGGAACATCCGCAGCAACAAAGGAATTTCCCCGAGGGAGGCCCTGACCCTGCAAGTCCGGGAATCCGCGACCGCCAGCCAATTGTTCGACCAACCCGGCCTGCAGGCCATGATCTCCAAAATGGCCAATCTCGATGCCTTCGAACGGGTACAGGAGGAACCGCAAGGGGTACTGACCTTTCTCTCCGGTACCGACAAATATTTCCTCCCCCTTGCCACGGCCATCGATACGGCAGCGGAAACGGAACGCCTGTCAAAGGAACTGGAATATTACCGGGGCTTCGTCGCCAGTGTGGAAAAGAAGCTCTCCAACGAACGCTTCGTACAAGGCGCTCCGGCCGCCGTGGTCGATAACGAGCGGAAGAAACTGGCGGACGGAAAGGAAAAGATCCGAATGTTGGAGGAGGCCTTGCAAGGACTCTGAGCTATAAAAAAAACAAACCTATGAGAATCTATCTGGACAATGCCGCCACGACAGCGCTCAGACCCGAAGTGGCCGAAGCCATGTCGGAAAGCATGCGGCTCCACTTCGGCAACCCTTCGTCCATCCACGCGGACGGGAGGCTTGTACGGGCGGCACTCGAGTCGGCACGAAAGACGATTGCCCGGCATTTGAACGCATCCATCGGTGAGATCTTTTTCACATCCGGAGGAACCGAGAGCAACAACATGGCCATCAAATGTGCCGTGCGCGACCTCGGTGTAAACCACATCGTCAGCGCCACCACCGAACACCACTGTGTCCTGCACTCCCTGGAGGCTGTACAGGCGGCCGGGGTCGGCATCACCCTGCTGGAGGTCGACCACAAAGGGCACCTCTCCTACCAGGCGCTGGAAGCGGTGCTGCAGGACCTCCGCCGGCAGGAAGCGACCGTAATGGTGTCGCTCATGCATGGCAACAATGAGATCGGCACCCTCCACGACCTGGATCGGATCGCGGAATACTGCCGGCTATACGGGGCCTACTTTCATTCCGATACGGTCCAGACTGTGGGCCACTTCCCTTTGGATGTCAGCCGGACCCCGATTCACTTCCTATCCGGCGGCGCCCACAAGTTTCATGGACCGAAAGGGGTCGGATTCATCTACATCAACAGCGGCACCCGGCTAAAGCCCTGGATCGACGGCGGCGCCCAGGAGCGAAACATGCGGGGGGGCACCGAGAACGTCACCGGGATCATCGGCATGGCCAAAGCATTTGACCTGGCTTGCCTCGCCATGGAGGATATCCGTACACACATCCTGGACCTAAGGCAGTATTTCGTAAGCCGCCTGCAGGAACGGTTCGAGGACATCCGATTCAATGGGGATATCGACGGGAATTCCCTGTATACGGTGCTGAGTGTGTCGTTTCCACCTTCTCCGACCGCCTCGCTCCTGTTGCTGCAACTCGACATAGAAGGAATCAGTGCCTCCGGCGGAAGCGCCTGCAGTTCCGGTGCGGAAGCCGGTTCGCATGTACTGCGGGCCATCCGGGCGGACAGCGACCGGAAAAGCATTCGGTTTTCCTTTTCGCACAGCAACACCCGGTCGGAAATCGACCACGTATTGGATAAATTGGAAAAATGGGTGGAACCGCGGCGTTGAAGGCCCGTGTGGAAATCCATTTCTCTACCGAACCGAGGATGAAACAGCGTTTGCAGACCCTGATTCCGCCGGCCGGATGGTTCCCGCTGGCGATGGCGGCTTGTCTCCTGGCCAGCTGCGGTGAAGGCCCTGTTGCGAGGGAAAGGCTGGTCAGCACCGAGCATTTGGACTCCCTGTTTGTAGAATTGGACGAAGTCGAGGGCTTGGAGATAGCCTCCGTATGGCGGAACAGCCGGGCGCCGGACTACAACCGCAGCGGGGACCCGGAACGCGGATTCACCTGTGCGGAAGATGCGGCGCTGGCCCTGGTTTTCTACTGCCGGCAGCATGAAAGGGCTCCTTCGGCCGACAGCCGGAAACGAATCGGTTCCTTGTCTCGTTTCCTCTGGCATCAACAGGCAGACAACGGCTATTTTCACAACTACGTCTGGTCCGGGACGGTCATCAACCGAAGCCATCCTGACAGCCGGGCGGAGCCGGCAAGCTGGTCCTGGCGGACACTCTGGGCGCTGAGCGAAGTACTCGCCCTGCAAGACCCCGCCCTGTCGGACCTGCAGCAGACAATCAAGGCCTCGGCTGACAAGCTGATATGGGCCTTGCGCCGGTATTGCCCGGCGGCGGAAGAGGGTTCGGCCACGGACTGCCTGTCTGAGACCGATGTCCGGCAGGCGGGGCTTCTCTTGTCGGGACTGACGAATTACTATCGGACTTACCCGGCGCGTTCCGTACGCCGGCTGATGGAACAATGGGCGGAACGGCTGGTCCGCACGGCCGAACCCGATGCGGTCGAGCCTCGGCAAAATGCCTTACGGGAGCACGCGGAGCGCTGGGTGGCGGAAGGCACTGTGCAGGCGGACGCACTGATACGCGCTGGGCTGGCGTTACAGCGATCCGGTTGGATCGAAGCCGGCCGCCGGGAGGTTGATCAATTCTACCCAATGCTGACGGATATGGAAGGAACGGGTGGTTTTCAGGATAAACAGGCTCCGTGGGGGACACCGACCGTCACCATTGACACCTTCCCGCAGAAAAGTGCAGGCATTGGTCCGATGGTCGAAGCCGCCCTGTCGGCATTCGAAGCGACCGGCGACACCAGTTATGCCGTGTTGGGGGGGCGTCTGGCTACCTGGTTCCTGGGAAACAATCCGGCCGGGGAGGTCATGTACGACCGGACTACCGGGCGCGGATATGAGGCCATCGAAGCGCCCCGCCAAGTGAACCGGGATGCCGGAGCGGCATCGACCTTGGCGGCCTTGCTGGCCCTGCAGGCCGTCGAAGCCTGCCCACCGGCTTTGCGTTCGATGGAGGACGCGCGACGGCCGGCCATTGCACGGTGACCGGACCTTTCTTCCGAGGCTGTCCGCCCCATGGAAACAGCCATTTCCCATTCTCATTTTTTATTACTTTTACGGTTGACCGCGACACCGGCAGGAATCGGCACCGAAAAGGACGGCCCCGCACGGTTCGTACCCAACCAGACAAATCGCGATGATACGTTCCCGCATTGCCGGCATCGGCTACTATCTACCCGACCAGGTCGTCACCAACGAAGACCTTACCCGCCATATGGACACTTCCGACGAATGGATCCGTGAGCGGAGCGGTATCGAGGAAAGGCGGTACGCCAAAAGAATGGAGGAGCCAACGTCCGTCCTGGGTGCGAAAGCGGCCCGCATCGCCATAGAGCGGGCAGGTATCCAGCCGGAAGACATCGATTTCATCATCTTCGCCACCCTGAGCCCTGATTATTTCTTCCCGGGATGCGGCGTTCTGTTGCAGCGTGAACTCGGAATCACCGGGAAGGAAGCCGGCGCCCTGGATATCCGCAACCAATGTTCCGGTTTCATCTATGGACTGACCGTCGGGGACCAGTTCATTCGATCGGGTACCTATCGGAACGTACTGGTGGTCGGGGCGGAGGTTCACTCCATGGGACTGGATTTCTCCACCCGGGGCCGGAACGTGACCGTATTGTTCGGAGATGGTGCGGGAGCGGTGGTCCTGCAGCCGGCCAGCCGGACCGGACAGGGCATCTTGTCCTGCAAACTGCATGCGGACGGCACCCATGCGGAACAACTGGCCTTCATCAATCCTGGATGCCATGGCGGATACCATGCCCGACAACAAGGGCAGGATACGGATTTCGGGTATGACAGGGAACAGGAATTCGGGGGCTTGTTCCTGACGCAGAAAATGCTGGATGACGGGATGGTATACCCCAACATGGACGGCCAGCTCGTGTTCAAGACCGCCATCACCAAATTCCCGGAAGTCATCACGGAAGTCCTGCAGGAACAAGGACACCAACCATCCGACCTGCGAATGCTCATTCCGCACCAAGCCAACCTCCGCATCAGCCAATTCGTACAGAAGAAACTGGCGCTGCGCGACGACCAGGTATGGAACAACATCCAACGCTATGGAAACACCACAGCCGCCACCATCCCCATCGCGCTGGCGGAAGCCTGGGAGACGGGCGCAATCCGGACGGACGACCTTGTCTGCCTGGCTGCCTTCGGCAGCGGATTCACCTGGGGGGCGGCGCTCATCCGTTGGTGACACACCCGCTTGACCGCGCCGACGGAATCGGTCCGGTCGGCAGACCGCTTCGATAGTTGCGGCTACCTTTTGTTAAAATACCGGACAAAGCGAATGAAACTGATCGTCAACCGCTGTATTTTGTAAAAAAAAAGTTCATCTTTGGTTCGAATCCTGCGACCGTTTTCCTTGGCCGCCCGTCCTGAGATAAGAAACGGACTAGCGTTCCGTTGAGGCCGCCACACACTCGATTTGGAAACCGGTCCGCCTGCTCTTACGGGAATCCACCGAAACTGCTCCCTTTTGCTGAATGGCAAAACACTTGGCATTCTTTTTGGGAAGGATGAAAGCGCTACTGCTTCACCGATAACAAATTGACAGCCTGTCCAATATGTTCCGGATAAGCTGGCTTTCCGCAGCGCTCTCCATGCGGATGCAAGCGCTTCACGCGATTCCACTCCCTATTCCCGTACATATCCACTTTCCCAAATGGGATCTTCCATGTGCCCGTTCCTTTACCCGGAATGCGGGCTGATGTCAGATATGCCCCAGACAGCGGCATTGATGCTGTCCGAAAATCGAAACAAGGTGCAAAAAACCATTCAACCGCATTACCATGGATCGAACAAACACGATTTACAAGGATATCCGCTTCTGGTTGGTCATCATCTCGATATTCCTTATGATTTACATGACATTGAAGAGTTATCCGATCGAATGAAGCCCAGGGAACGGGGCGATGAAATGGACTGCTAACCACAGCCAAAGCTCGGATCTGCCACAGGACACACCAGGCTTGCTTTGAATTGGAATTGGACCGTATAAGGCCGTTCAGAAGATTTTCAAGCTGAGATCGACACTTTGCGCGGAATGGGTCAAGGCTCCGACGGAGATGAAATCAACCCCGGTTCGGGCAATGGTACGAACCTTCTCCAAAGTTACACCGCCGGAGGCTTCCGTTTGGAAGCGGCCGTTGACCACAGCCACCGCTTCCGTCAGCAGCGGTACGGGAAAATTATCCAGCATGATCCGGTCCACTTGTCCGACCGACAGCACCAACCTAAGCTCCGCAAGATTCTTCACTTCCACGGTTATACCCTTGTTGCATCCATTCGCCCGTCGGTAGGCCACGACCTGGCGGATGGCCAGATCCACCCCCCCGCAAGCCTTGACGTGGTTGTCTTTGATCATGAACCAATCGGACAGACTGTCCCGGTAATTTTCACATCCTCCTATGCGGACGGCCCATTTTTCCAGGAACCGGATGAGCGGAGTGGTTTTCCTGGTATCCAGCAGCCGGACAGGCAGCCCTTCCACCGCCGACGCAAATTGCCGGGAAAGCGTGGCGATGCCACTCATCCGTTGCATGGTATTGAGCAACACGCGTTCCGCCCGTAACAGGGACCGGGTTCCGCATCGGACCTGAAATGCGATGTCCCCTGCCCGGCATTCGTCGCCATCTTTGACCTTTGCCGAAAAATCGGCCTGCGGATCCACCGACTGCAGGATGCGTCGGGCGACTTCCATCCCTGCCACCACGCAGGGTTCCTTCACCAGGAGATGAGCGGCACAGGCAGCATCAGACGGAATGCAGGCCTGGGATGTGATGTCACCCTCCGGTGCATCCTCCCGCAGGGCGCTTTCAATGAAGGATTCGAGGGCTTTTTCCATATGAAAGATTCTTTGAACGAAGGAATCCGCCAATTGTCCTGCACCGCCTCAGCCTCATGCTGGATGAATGTTCTGCAGCGACGACCCCAAATGGTAGCAGGCTCTGCACCGAGGCTCGTAGGCATCCTTCTCCCCGAGCACTACGGTCTGCTCGTCTGCTGCCAGGCGGAAGGAGTGGGTCGCCAAATTGCCGCAATGCTGGCAGATCGCGTGGACCTTGGTGATGTATTCGGCCACTGCCAGCAAGGCCGGCATCGATCCGAAAGGCCGGCCCTTGAAATCCATGTCGAGACCAGCCACAATGACCCGCTTGCCTGCCAACGCCAGCTCCTGGCATACGTCCGTGAGCCAGACATCGAAGAACTGCGCCTCGTCAATGCCAACCACGGATACCCCGGTCGTCAGGGCCAACAACTGCTCGGCCCGGTCTATCGGATGCGCCTGGATGGAGTTGTCATCGTGCGACACCACCTTCCGCGCATCATACCGCGTATCGACCCGAGGCTTGAAAATCTCCACCGTCTGGTTGGCTATGCGGGCGCGTTTCAACCGACGGATCAGCTCCTCTGTCTTTCCGGAAAACATGGAACCACAAATCACCTCGATCCATCCGCTTCGCTGACCTTTATAGTTTGGCTCCAAAAACATGTCTTGTCATAGGTTTACCGATGATACGTATCCATTTGCGTCCAACGCTGCCAGCGCCGGCCCGCAGACAGCTGTCGCAAGCACAGGAGCCGGCATCATAAAAGGCCGAAATATGTCCGGAACATCTCTCCTGGCGGCACATTGCCGTTGGTATTAAAAAAAATTGTTATCTTTACGGTCTTAAGCATCGGATGCGAAGGTAGCCGTTATATTGCTTTCCACAAAACCTGACAAATTATAAGCGCCCGACATGGACCATCAGCGCATCCAGACCCTGCTAGACAAAATCAATTCCCTTTATCGGCACATCGTCTCCGCACCCGGTGATGCCGCCGCCGTGGAAAGAGACCTGATGCGCGCTTACATCCAATCGCTCTACGAGGCTTTCCTCGAAGCACCGGAAACCGTCCGAAATCCAACCCCTTCATCCAAAAGCGCACCCGTCGGTCCCACCGGAATTGAAATACTCCGGACGGAACCGACCACACCCACAGGCCACCCGAAAACTGCTCTTTTGACAAAAACCCAGGATCCCGCGACAGCCGTCGAGCATGCCGGATCCCCCCCGAAACCGGAAGACCGTCCGGCAGCCACTCCGGTGGCTGCCGGCAACCGTTCTTCCGAACCGCTGCCGGTCGACGTAATGCCTCCTGCGAAAACGACGCTCCCTCCGCCACAAACGGAACCACCCTCCGAAACCGACATCGATGCGGACCTGCTCGCTTTGTTCACGGTGAACACCGCCAAGGAATTATCGGAAAAATTGGGCGCGCTGCCCATTCAAGACATCCGAAAGGCCATGGGACTTAACGAACGCATCTTCACGACCAACGAACTGTTCGACGGCGATACGGCGCTATTCGACAGCACCCTGCAAGCCCTGGACCGCTGCCGCGATTTCGAGGAAGCCTCCCGCTACCTTCTCTTGCATGTGGCCGCGAAATTCGACTGGAGCGCTCCTACCCGCAAGAACAAGGCCCGCAATTTCATCAAACTGGTGCAACGCCGCTTCAACAAATCCTGACCCCCCGTATCGAGAAAGCGGCACACCAGTCCCCACTCAGAACATATACACCCCCCGGAAGGAAAGGAAATATCCCCACAGGGAATTCCGTCCGGGGTCGTGCTTGTCCTTGTCGTACAGCAATGTCAGCGACCTCGACCAACGTGCCCCGAACAGGAATCGGGGACTGGTGAAATATTCCACGCCGAGTACAATGCCGATGTCGTTCTGGTTGAATTTCTCCACGAGGTCGTCGTGGCAGGAACCGAGCGCCTTCGCAGCTATCAATCGGCTGTAGGACAGCCCTCCGCATGCCTGCAGCCGGTAATAGCCCTCCTCCTCCTGATACCAATCCTTGTAACAATAGGTGACCGGTACCTCCACATATTGCAGGCCGATGCTGATATCCCCGTTCGGGCATTTCGGCGAACCGTACTTGCTGTAGCTTCCCCGTTGGGAGTATAGCATCTCCAATACCAGCTCCGATTTTTCCTTCAGCACCGTCACCGCACGCAGGCCGCCTTGCAAGCCCAATCGGTTGTACCCCCCCACATCATCGCCCTGAATTTGGGAACCGTTGAGCCCGAAAGCGAAGCCGGCCTTGAATCGCTGTGCCTGGGCTAGCATGGGACTCCGGGATGCTGCCAACAGCAGGAGAAATGTCGTGAGGTGGATGAATCTATTCGGCATGATCTGTTGTTTATACATTTTAAAACTTGTAGCGACAGGTCGGCGAAGCGGTAGAAAATAACAGCATATCTACAGCCAGGGCCTATTTGGAAAGAGACGATATTGGTCGGCCCTATGACGCGTTATCGGCCAAAATGAAAGTGATGCCTTCCCCTCGCCTGGCAGGTCTTTGCTTAACGAGTGGGGCGGCCTTGGACTTGGTCTGCCGGGCTCGACGGAAATCCGATCGACACATCCTCGCCGTATGCTGTCGCCCGACGGTATCCTTCGCCGACCAGCTGCCGGTGCCAACCTGTCAGCCGCTCATCTATCCATTGTCGTGCCTCCCGGGACAGCTCCGCCGGATCTGCTCCGGTCAGCGCCGGTCCGTAAGCTATGCGCACCCGACTCCGGCGCCGGCCGAAAGTACGCAGGAAGTGGGCGACGAAGGTATCGTCCCCCACCCAGGCATCCCCTTCGTCCTGGTACTCTATGGCGACCGGCACGACCGGAACATCCATTGCCGCCGCCACACGGAATGCCCCCGCCTTGAAAGGGCTGGTGTACGGATTGACATGGGTCGTTCCTTCCGGGTATACCAACACGGAATATCCCTGACGCAGCTTGCTTTCCATGGCTTGCAAGGCCGCCGCCCGGCTGTCCCGGCGTTCCCGCCAGACAAAGATGATGCCCGTGGCTCTCGCCGCCGCACCGACCAACGGCCAACGGCTGACCTCCGCCTTGGCAATCGGCAACACCCGCAGCACTGTCAGGACAATGATAGGATCCAGGTACGACCGGTGGTTTCCGACCAACAGCACAGGACCGGAACCGACCGGAACCGACCCTTCCGTTTCGATTTCCAATCCCAACCACCACATGGTGAAGACCGCCCACCAACGTCGGACGTGAAGGGCTCCGTTCAGTCCAGGCCAACCGGCGGCCGTTGACAACGTCGCCAATATCAAGACGATTCCGACGGACAATGCCACCCCGACACCTCTTGTGAGAGCCCAGCTTATTCGCATATTTGTTCGCTAATGTGTTTATATGGATGCATTCGCTACCTCCCTCCTCCGCCGGAACAACCATGGTCCGACAACCTCCGAAATGCTCACACCTCCTTGCGCAACGCCTCCAGGACATCCGCCGGGATATCCTTCCAATTCAACAGGATGAATCCGTCCAGTACATCCGAAAAGTTGGGATCCACATTGAAACTGATGAAACGCGCCTTCAGTTTCAGGTATTGCCGTACCAACACCGGCATCCGGATGTGCGCCGGCTCTATGTCCTCGATCAGGCTGTCCAGCGACTGCAGCTCCTCGCCCAGATGGCTGGCCAACATCTCCACGTCCACCTTGTCCACCTTGAACCGGAAAGGCTTGCGCGGCCGAAGATGGGCCGCCAGGTCATGGTCGAAATAATACTTGCGGATGAAAGCCACAATCAGCCCCCGGGATATGTTGGAGTAATACTTGCTGATGCTGACCGGACCGTAAAGGTAGCGGTATTGCGGATTTTTGAACAGGAAATACAGGATGCCCTTCCACAACAGGAACAATGGCAGCCGCTGCCGCTGGTGAGCCGGCACGACAAAGGAGCGGCCCAGCTCCACCGCTGCCGGCAGAATCGGAAAGAAGCCTTTTCCAATGCGGAACAGGGAACTGATGTAGAAGCCATTCGCACCGTACCGCTCGAATATCACATCCCCCAACCCCATGCGGTAGCCACCGGCGATTTCGCCGGTCTCCCGATGCCACAGGATGAGCTGGTGGTAGTAAAGGTCGTATTCATCGAGATCGAAAGACTTGCCGGTTCCCTCACCCACCTCCCGGAATGTCTGCTCGCGCAGTCGGCCTATTTCCCGCAGGGTATGGGGAATCTGCCTGGCTTCCGCTATGAGGATGTCGTAGGGACCTTGGGCAGCGATTCGTTGGTCTGGTGACAGCCGGCCGATCTCCTCGCGAACCACCTCGGCCGGAACCGGATCCGCCAAGGCCAGCGGCTGGCCCTCGCGACGGAACAACTGCCGGATTGCATAAAATACCGGCACGTCGAGCTCGGTCCCCAGCGAAAATATGCGGGATTGCAGGAACCGACGCAACTCACCCGCCTTTTCAAACTTCTGCTGTTCAGGCACCGTTATCGGACTGCCGACCCTTATCACCAGCCGCAACGGTTCCCCCCGATGCAACCGCATCGCAACCTTGCTGCCCAAACCTGGTCGTAGGAACGTCGGAATCGGTGACTTCAGCCGGATCGGAACCATCGGCACCTGTACCTGGCGTATCCGCTTCATCAGCTTGTTCAGCAAACGGTTGCGAACCAGCGTATCCAATGACCGGTCTGTAAAGTGCAGACATAACAATACCGAAAATCCCTCCCGTGTCAACTGCTGCAGCGCCTGGCAGATATTGTCGGCATACGCCTCCGTCCCCAGTAATGAATTTCCGACTGGACGGTGATAATATGGTCGCAGGACTGGCTCCGCCGGTATCCGTTCGGACAAAATACGGACCGGGTGCCCCACCTCCAGCAGTTGCGACAACAACGCCCACTCCTCCACCTCCCCCCATGTATGGTTGGCAATGAACAGGACCGGCCGGTCCATCTTCAGCCGCTTCCGGTCCCGCTGGCCCAGCTCCATCTTCACCCTGTTTGTTTCCAACAGATTATGGAGTAGCCGCACCGTTTCTTCCGAGGGGATCTGTTCCATGTGTTCAATTTGTTCGCTCGACGGCGTATGGCAGCCGAGGCATTTCCTCTTCCCGGTCCCAACCCAAGCCACCATATTCCCACTGCGCCCAAAGTTACAGGGAAGTCCGCGCATTACCGTGCATTATCGAGTCACCTCCCAGGGTTCACAGGAATTTAACATCCTGTTGCAGTACATGTTGCTGCCAAGGAATCGAGGAATTCCGCAATCTTATTCCTTTATCACCATCCGCGTAATGGGGCATATCCGTCTTGCCATACAACGTTGGTCCACTTTGGTGGTCTACTCTGTCACGGTCACTTTTCCAACCGTATCAATCGCACAGTGCGCGCGGGATTTCGCCTGGAGACCACTTGGAACACTTTCTCCGGTTTCAATGCGGAAGGCACCATCCTCTTCAAGGGCCAACCCGTATCCGTCAGCAGGAAGGCAAACTACAACTTAAATGCATCCCCTTCCATTGACAAATATCCCGCTTTCATCGGATTCAACGAAAATCTCCCGAATTCAACCCTACTCCGAACCACCTGGAGCGCCGGCCAGGGAGGTGTGACGACCTTGTGCTTTTCCCAATCGGTCAACAACCCGGTGCTTGTCCTGTCTTCTTTGGGCTGGCTTCCATTGCGGTCACCCTTGATTTCTCGCTGCCTTATGCTGTCGTGTACAACGGCGGAGGAATGAATTTCCCTACCCCGACTCAGATAGTCGGTACAGAGGGTTATGCCGTCATCCAAATTTCCCGGGAATTTCGATTGCGTCACCATATATTCATCGACCCCGGAAAACTACACCAATATCACCTGGGGCTTGCGTCCGCCTATTTTTCCGGTGACCATCAATGGTTCCTCCATCGGTTGTGACAGTGTCTCCCTAAGCGCCTCGGGTGGTGTTTCCTACCAGTGGAACGGTGGTACGCAGCCGAAGAGTGCGTCCAATTCGTCTATTTCCAGTGGAACGTAAGCACTGACAGTGACAGATGCCATGGGCTGTACGATACTGACCTCCAGCAAGGTCACCGTATATTCATACGCAGCTGTCTGGCTGGATTCAAGCATCTGCGAAGGAGAAGTCTTCCTCTGCTATTCCGCCACCGGAACCTACACGGATGTCCTGTCCACCGCAGCAGGCTGGGACAGCTGCAGGCTCCTTGCATTGACTGTCCAGCCGGTTGATATCGTTCAGTTTCAATCGGTGGCTTGCCAAAGAAACCCGTTTCCCTTCCTGGGTAATGTTTGCCAGGAAAGCGGAACCTATGTCCAGGTGATTCCGTCGGCGGAAGGCTGCGACCGTACGCTCGTTCCGGAGTTGGACTATCTTCCTGCAATTTCTACATGCGAAAGCGCAGTCATTTTTGCTGGCGAATCGTTACTGCTGCATGGTGAGCCGCCTTCCCAACCTGGAATTTACCAATATACGCTGTCGAATTACCCAAGCTGCGACAGGTTCGTCACCCTCAGACTGACCTTCCTGCCGAGCCAAAGCGAAATCGTTCTTCGACGCGTTTGTCAAGGACGAGCCGACCCCTAGGCAGGCACATGTTACAGATAAACAGGCATATATACCGTAAATTCATTTGATGGCAACGGATGCGACCACATCTTGGAATTGATCACAGACGAATTACCGGCACAATTCCTCGGGACCGACCCAATGTACTGTGGAAGCGGACGAGCAACACTGAACAGTACCATCCCGGGAGCAAGTCGGTTATTCTGGCGGTGGCAGGCGGACAGCTACGAGGTCACGGAAGCAGGCACCTATTGGGCGGTAGCAGTCTCCCATGATGGTAGATGCACCATAACCGATTCCATTTCCGTTGGTTTCGCACCGAGCCATTACCTGCCCAATGTCTTCAGTCCGGACGGCACGGGATAAACGGTTGTATTCGGCCTATTTCGGGGAAGATCCGGTGGTGAAGGAACATGAGTCCAAATGTATGACCGATGGGTTAACCAACATTCCCTGGGTCGCAATCCTTCAAAATGTTGGGAAGGCAGTCGGCAGAAAATGGCGGGTGACGGGTGCACGTATGTTTATTTCATACAGTATCGATGGGTAGGATATCCGCCCACCTTCGACAAAGGGGCCATTCATCTGATAAGGTATGGGAATTGCTGCCAACAGCTTAAGATGCAATGCTTACCGCCCGGTCAGGTCGCGAAATGCCTTCCATGTTTTGATTGAAATTCCTGGTGATAAAATAATGGAGGTGTTTTTAAAAATTGCATGACAGGATGGCAGCTGGAGCGACCTTTGACCCTTCTTACTTGTTGAGCATTGGTTTGGCTGCCATCGGGTATTATCGCCCCACTTGTCAACTGGAATGAGCCCACCCCTTCCCTTTGTGCTGCCATACTCCTAGACGATTGCCAGTTTAGAGGCTGTTCTCAATCTGTTGATAAAGGGAGGGATATGATTTGGGTTAATTCGGAATATCGCAGGTTTTGCCTTTCAGTGCATCAACAATGCGCGGTCGAGACATGATAAGCAAAATTCCCCGTGCCGTGCCCGGGGCCGTCTGCGGAATGCACGGTTCCACCTGGTAGGACAGGCATTGGTTGCAGGCTTTGACCCACCATGAGCGAACCGAAAGGCTCGCGCAGGGAGAAACAAATGCCAACAAAGGATTGGTCCATGCCCTTAGGATGGCCGGCCAAGACCTTTCCACCATGGGAAATGACAAGTTAAAACCACGGCCTTTCGGGATTGGTCGGACCGGCCTTTGACGTGGTATCCGGAAACGGCCGGCGCAACTATAGAACAACAGTCTGGTTTTCTTTCCAGGCTTCTTATCGGAAACTGCCACCCGATAGGAACGAAGCATTTCAGGCAGGCGTCAGTCACCATTCCACGTCTCCGGAACGATCTGTCTGTAAAGATTTAGCCGCGCCTTGCAGACATATGGCTGCCGCGATGTAACAAGGAGGAATGATAAAAACGAGCCTCTTCGGCGCATTCGACCTGCGTATGTCCCAGCGCCTGGTGCGCCCCTGGAGGAAAGGCGGCCGCCGAATCCATAGGTGCGTCATATGGTCGACAATACCGCAGGGGTCTTGGTTGCGGAAACAAACCTTTTCCGCCCCGATTGCATCCGGCAGGGAAACACCGGACTTCCGGGGGATATCAGACTGTAACGAGAGCCTGCTATGTTTGCTGTCATGGCAGGCCGTATACCATTCGGAAGATTCCAAAAATAAGCTCGCCGCCGTACACAGTCAAAACGCCTTAGGGACTGGCACCAACGGGCGGTGGCGCCACGGACCTGTCCAATACCTGGCGCAAGGCAGTGCAAACGACGAAGAACATAGCTGCAGACGCGGGAGTAGCGGGCAGCACGGGTTCCTGCGGGCTTTCCTCTTCTGCTTAATGGAAGGAGCGTACGTTCGATTTCCACAGGGTGGCGGAACTCGACTGATTGCTGGCGGCATTGCAGCTGGCCCTGTTTGCCATCTTCGATCCGGCGTTACGCACCCTGCTGCGGCTGTGGCATGCCGATTGGCGGAAGTCCTGGCCAGTTCGGGCGCGGTTGGTGCCTAAAGCCTGAACCTTTCTCGCCGGGTAAGAAAACAAGGGCTTTCACCCAACACAGGGAACGGGCCGAACACATCTTTCCGGCGCTTCGCAATCAGAAAGGAGAGGATGCTACATTCCTCCTTCACAGCCGGTTGCGCAGGGACGCCTTTCGGCAGCGACACAGCTACCGCATCCTGCCGCTGTCACGCAAAGCCGACGGGACCCGGCTCCAACGCACCTTCGCTTCCGACGGCATCCGTCCGGACCACTGGCGAGGTCAGCAGCCGGAAGACTTGGCCACTGTCCGTACATGACAGATCGGGCTGCAACACAATCCACCGGAACATCGCTTCATCAACCAGCGCACCTTCGAAAAGAGGGCAACGCCATGATCCGCTAAAAAAATGAACTTGACAACCTCACGGTGTCAGCCGGCGAAAGATGGTTCGGAATCCGCCGGGTGCGCAGTCAAGTGATCGGCGCTCGCTGAAGAACAAGGCGTCAGGCTGTCCCGACTAACGCCGTACCTGTATAGGACGGCTCAATGGTACATTCAAGGCAATACCCTGGCCAGCCATGATTCACCATCGATCACATAATCGCCTTCCTTCACCAACGGTTCCGTACCGGAAGGCAGCACCAGCGCCACCTGGCTGCCCATCCGGATGACGCCGATGGTTTCACCCACCGCCACCGATTGACCGGGAGACAGGAACCCGACGATCCGACGGGCCAGCAAGCCGGCCACCTGGACAACCTTGAAGCGCAGGCCGGCATCTGTTTCGAACAGCATGTCGTTGCGCTCATTCTCCAGCCGCAACCCGAAACGATTGGTCCGAACCAACGCATTGTTGAAGCGTCCTTCCGTATACAGCGAACCGATAAGACGGGCCGCCATCGGCGCCCGCTGATAATGTACGTTCATGACGTTCATTTCAATCGCCACCAACCAGCCGGCGGTATCCACCTCCCCTGTCATGACCTGGACCACCCCAAGGTCCTTTCGCCAGGACAAGGAATCCGCGTTCCAATGCACCACGGCTGCGACCCGGCCGTTCGCCGGGCTGACAAACATACCGGGATCCTGCGGAACCTGCCGCTCCGGATTTCGCAGGAACCATCCGAAGTAAAACAATACCGCGACACCAACCACGACCAGACCAAACAACAGCACTCTTTTCATACCAGATATATGTTTTTTATCTATCCGCCCCCGGACTACCTGCCAAACAGCGTCGTAGGCCGGCCGAAACGATTGGTAAAATTAGCCAGCGTCGACCATATTATCATCTCTTGTCTCCGGATACCCGCCCTATCACGGCACACTCCATGACTGAAAAAAATCAAGTCAACTTTTTTCCCTCCCATTGGGAAAAATTAAAAAAAACGGATAGCTTTGCGTCCGCTTAAACGCGCTGGTGCGGTAGCTCAGTCGGTAGAGCAATGGACTGAAAATCCATGTGTCGGCGGTTCGATTCCGTCTCGCACCACCTTCCTGAACCCTTGCAATCAATTGGTTGCGGGGGTTTTTCTTTTCCGGGCGGATCCCGGCCCCGGGCTCCAGCGTATCGCGGCCGCTTTGCCGATTGTATTCCGGCTTCTATGGACATCAACCATCCGCTGATGAAACGGTTCCCGAGCCCCCCCTTTGCTGGTGCCTTCCACCCGCTCATCCATTCCATGGTCGGACCGCTGCGTTCCCATCGTCTATGACAGCCGGAACGATCCATGCAGGACATTTGCGAAATCGGTCCTGCAAGGATGCGGAGGAATAGCGAAGGTATACATCATCCTGCTCGACATCTCGGTGGTCGCCCTGGCACTGGTGCCGGCGGCCCATGCTACCTCCTGAAAGGGCTGTATGCAATATCAATCCAAGCGCTGTCAGGCCGGACCTCATCCGGCAGTGTCCGTTCGCAGGTCTGCCCCGAACAGACCGGCGAGAAGCGGTCTGTGTAGCAACCGGCGGCATCTCGACCGCCCGGTCCGACCTGCCGTGCGCCAGGGTGACATTCGGGATGGTCATTGTCTACAAGAGAAAACCCGGTTTGGAGGGACGGACAATCCTTGCCAATCCGGCGAAGGTCATCTCCCGCAAGGGTTCCAGTGAAACTTTGCTTATCCCTTCCGGTTTATATGCCAAGGCCCTCGGCAGACGGAGCAGTTCCACTTGTCTGAACCCACGTTGCCGCCGCCTTTTCATTCTTTCGCTTATGAAAATACAGGTAGTGCCCTACGACAGCCGGTGGCCGGCACATTTTGAGACACATCGGAAGGAAATAGCCGACCTGCTGAACAAGTTCCACCCGGTAATCGACCATATCGGCAGCACTGCCGTGCCCGGATTGTCGGCGAAACCCGTCATAGACATCGCGGTTGGGCTCCGGGACCTGTCGCTGCTCGACCAGGCTGTCGAACCCCTTGTGCGCGCCGGTTACCTATATTACGAGGCCTTCAACGAAACGATGCCGGAGCGCCGCCTGTTCGTCATACTGGATGCCAATGCACCGTCCGACCTCCGCGGACGCATCTTCCGATCCGCAACGGACATGCCCCATGACCTCGTCAACCGGTACCGGCTAGCCCATGTGCATGTATGGGTCCATGGCAGTCCGGAATGGATGAGGCACCTGATTTTCCGGGATTACCTCCGGCGGCATCCGGTGGTGGCCCGGCAGTACGCCCTACTCAAGGAATCGCTCGCCAAAAAGGAATGGGAACACGGCATGGCCTACAACCAAGGGAAAAACGACTTCCTGCAGCATCACCAGGCACTCGCATTGCAAGCCTTCCGGGACGGGAAAGACGCTGCAACATCAGCAGAACCGGACTGACAGGCTGCCTCTTGCCCCGCTCCGCCTTATCTGAACAAATTAAGGCATACCAAATTTACCTGCTGTCAGGTAGCCGGCAGGAAAATTATGGCGTACACTTTGCAATACCTGGATAAACCCGTCAACCAAAGAATTAGTAACTCGGTTTTTGGGATTGGCCTCCTCTTCATTCCATGAAGAGGGGCTTTTTTTTATTCATCCTCCTCCTCGTCTTCCGGAAAACCGATGTCCGAAGGTTCCGCTGACAAGTACAGCAGCCGGGAGCAGTTTTCCCGCCTGAAAATCTCCTGCGCCACCCGCAGGATATCCTCGGACGTCACCGCACGGTACTTCTCTCCCTCCGCGTTAATCAGTCCGGCATCACCCAGCATCTCGAAGAAAGCCAGGTTCATGGCCTTGTTCAGCACACTGGCCTCGGAGAATTCCAGGGTGCTTTCCGACTTGTTGACCAATTTTTCCAATTCCGTCTCTGATACCGGGGTTCGGGTCAGTTCCGTCAATTCCTCCCATAAGGCGGCTTCGGCGGCATCCATCGCAACGCCTTTGGAAGGCCTGCCCTCCAGGATCAGCAACCCGGGGTCGACTGTGCCGGTGATATAGCAATCAATGTGGGAGAACAGCTTTCTTTCCTTGAGCAGGCGGCGATAGAGCCGGGAGGATTGGCCGTTGCCCAGGACGTCGGACAGCAGGTCGAGGGCATAAAAATCAGGATGCATCCTGCCGCAGGTATGAAAAACCAAGTACAGGGAATCCAGTGGCACCTTCGCCTGCACCTCCCGGGATACGAAGCCCGCCTGCGCCGGTTCCACCGGCAGCTGTTTCTCCGGTACGACACCTGCCGGGATATCGCCGAACCATTTGCGTACCAGATGGTGCACCTCCTCCGGATCGACCTTGCCGGCGATGACCAGCACCGCATTGTTAGGACGATAGTATCTGTAGAAGAAATCCTCCACATCCTTGAGCCGGGCCTTCTCCACATGCTCCGGAACCAACCCGATCGTAGGCCATCGATAAGGATGCACCCGATAAGCCAGGTCGGAAATGTGATGCCACACATCCCCGTACGGCTCGTTGATGCAGGTCTCCTTGAACTCCTCCACCACCACTTTCCGCTGGACGGACAAGGATTTTTTTGAAAACAAGAGGCTCAACATCCGGTCGCTCTCCAGCCAAAGGCCAACCTCCAGGTTCTCCGCCGGCAGGATATCGTAGAAATTGGTGATGTCGGTATTGGTGAAGGCGTTGTTTTCCCCACCGGCCAGCTGGATGGGTCCGTCGAAATCCGGGATGTTAACACTGCCACCGAACATCAGGTGCTCGAACAAATGAGCGAATCCCGTCCTGTCCGGCGATTCGTCGCGGCTGCCCACCTGATACAAGACATTGATGGCCACCATCGGGGTGCTGTCGTCCGGATGGACAATCAGCCGGAGCCCGTTGTCCAATTCGAACCTTGAGAATGTAATCACGATCTGTTCTGCGTTTGAAAGAAGAAATACCGCTTCGGCTATCTCCTCCGTGGGTATTAAACTAACTTTGGTTCCAGTTTGTTGAGTTTCCGTACGGTTTGTCGACGATATCCTGCAAGAGGTTCGAAAGGAAGGCAAGATAAGCGCATTATTTCACCAAGCCGGTGGTTTCCCGCGGCCGGGTCCATTTTTTTCCGGTACACGGACATCGACATTCGTTTTTACAGCTTGGGGATGCGGGTCAGCCCTGCCGTTCGGATTTCCGGCAGATCATTTTCCGAATCATGGAAAGACCGGATTTCTCCAGTATCCCGTTCGACCGATGGGATCCCATGCCCGTGGAAGGCGTACGAGGCGGCCAACGGGTGGTCTCCCGGCCGAATGCCGAAGGCATAGACATCCCGGCTTGCCCGGAACGCATCCGTCGGCGGCACGAACATTTCACGGCCGGCATCCCACCCTTCCTGGGGGGGCCTTATCCGACCATGTACGTCAGCCGGCCCTGGACCATCCGGCAATACGCCGGATTTTCCACCGCCGCGGAGAGCAACGCCTTTTACCGACGCAACCTGGCGGCCGGGCAGAAAGGCCTCTCGGTCGCTTTCGACCTCGCCACACACCGCGGATATGACAGCGACCACCCACGGGTCAGCGGAGATGTGGGCATGGCGGGGGTTGCCATCGATACGGTAGAGGACATGAAAGTCCTATTCGACCGGATACCACTCGACACCATGTCCGTTTCCATGACCATGAACGGCGCCGTCCTGCCGGTCATGGCCTTCCACATCGTGGCGGCGGAGGAACAGGGGGTCGCACCCGCACAACTGGCCGGAACCATCCAGAACGACATCCTGAAGGAGTTCATGGTGCGCAACACGTTCATTTATCCCCCGGCCCCCAGCATGCGGATCATCGGCGACATCTTCCGCTACACAGCCGCCCACATGCCGAAATTCAACAGCATCAGCATCAGTGGCTATCATATGCATGAAGCGGGGGCGCCCGCTGACCTGGAGCTTGCCTACACACTGGCAAATGGAACGGCTTACCTCGAACAAGGCCTCGCAGCTGGGCTGGACATCGATGATTTCGCCCCGCGCATCTCTTTCTTCTGGGCGACAGGCATGAATTTTTTCATGGAAATTGCCAAGCTGCGGGCCGGGCGCATGCTTTGGGCGGACATCGTCCGACGTTTCCGGCCCCGCCTGGCCAAGTCGCTCGCCTTGCGGGCACATTGCCAGACCAGCGGCTGGAGCCTCACGGCACAGGACCCCTACAACAATATCGCCCGAACCGCCGTCGAAGCCATGGCCGCCGTGCTGGGAGGCACACAATCCCTCCACACCAACTCCCTGGACGAGGCCATCGCCCTGCCGACCGATTTTTCGGCCCGCATCGCCCGGGAAACCCAACGCTACCTGCAGGGCAGGACCGGTCTCACCCAGGTGGTGGATCCCTTCTCCGGAAGCTACCACCTCGAGTACCTCACCCAGTCCCTGGTGGAAAGGGCACAGACGCACCTGCAGGAAATAGCGGCATTGGGTGGCATGGTAAAGGCCCTGGAAAACGGCTTGCCCAAACAGCGAATAGAGGCCGCCGCCGCCCGTAAACAAGCCCGCATCGACACCGGTAAGGACCAGGTGGTCGGTGTGAACATCTTCACCGCGGCAGAAAACAACCCCCTCGACATCCTGCAGGTAGACAATCGGGCGGTCCGCGAAAACCAGGTCGCACGCCTGGCGGAAATCCGCCGGCAGCGGAACGAAACGGCCGTGCGGCAATCCCTGGATGCCCTGACCAAGGGCGCGGCGGACCCGACCACCAACCTCCTCGAACTGGCTGTCGAAGCCGCCCGGCACCGGGCCACCCTCGGCGAGATCAGTGATGCACTAGAACGGGTTTTTGGCCGCTACCAAGGTCATTCCCAGGCCATATCCGGCATATATGCCAATGAAGCCACCATGGATGCCCAATTCGAACGCGCCCGCCAACTCTCCGATGAGTTCGCCGGCCTGGAAGGCCGGCGGCCCAGGATCCTGATCGCCAAGCTGGGACAGGACGGTCACGACCGCGGCGCCAAGATCATCGCCAGCGGTTTCGCCGACCTGGGCTTCGACGTGGACATGGGGCCCCTCTTCCAGACGCCCGCCGAAGCCGCCCGTCAAGCTGCAGAAAACGATGTGCACGTCTTGGGAATAAGCTCCCTGGCCGCCGGCCACCGCACCCTCGTCCCGGCGACCCTGGCGGCACTGCGGGAGTTGGACCGAGCGGACATACTGGTCGTCGCAGGCGGCGTCATTCCGGAAAGCGACCACCGCTTCCTCCGGGAACAAGGTGTTTTCGCCATCTTCGGACCCGGCACCCGTCTGGCTTCCGCCGCCATCGAAATTCTGCAGGAACTGCGGAATTCCATTCCCCCCGTCGCCGAAGCATGAACCGCTCCGGCGCATGCATCAGCTGGATAATAGGAAGGGCCTCGGCACTACCCGGTCCGGGATGCCGATGTCTGTCCTCCGTTCCGTTTTGAAACCGAGGGTCGCATGGCACCGGCTTGGCTTGACGGATGGACGGAACGACGCCCGCCATTTCGCTTCCGGATTGCTTCTGCCGGGAACAGAACAGACCATATCCATGGAAAAGCCTGTCCGGACAAGGAAAAGTTTATCCATATCCCTTTGATAAGCCCCGCCACAACAGACCAATTCAATATTTTCGCACCGTCATTCGTTTCACAGGCGGCAGCCACTGCCGATCATCCATTCCGGACAGCCTTCCGGTACCGGACAGCAGACCCCCTGCCCGGCACCGCGGCCGAACCGACAAATTCGAATTGAACATGGGACACCTGCTCGCACCTTCCCTGCTGGCTGCCGATTTCACCGACCTCCGCAATGTCCTCTCCCTTGTGGAAGCAAGCGAGGCGGACTGGTTCCACCTGGACGTGATGGACGGCCGCTTCGTACCCAACATCAGCTTCGGTCCATTCATCATCGAAGCCATGCGACCCTTGGTCCGCAAACCCTTCGACGTGCACCTGATGATCCTGGAACCGGAGAAATACCTCGCCGAATTCCGCACCGCCGGCGCTGACATCCTCACCGTGCATTACGAAGCTTGTGTGCACCTGCACCGTACCATCCAGCAGATTCACGACCTGGGTGCCAGGGCCGGTGTCGCTCTCAATCCGCACACACCGGTATCCATGCTCTATGACATCCTCGAAGACATCGACCTTGTTTGTCTCATGTCCGTCAATCCCGGCTTCGGCGGCCAACGTTTCATTTACCAAACCATTCCCCGCATCCGGGCGCTGCGGGCGGAAATCACCGCCCGAAACCTGCAGGTCCGAATAGAGGTGGACGGCGGGGTCGGTCTGCAGAACGCCGCAGCCATCCTGGAAGCCGGGGCGGACGTCCTCGTGGCCGGCAGCAGCGTCTTCCGCACGGAAGACCCCCTGCATGCCATCGCCGCTTTCAAATCCATCGGATCACAGGAGGCCAACCACTCGGTATGGGTCTGAATCTTTCCCGCTCACTTCCCATCGGGAGCCTCCAACGGCGGGTCCTGTCCCTTTTCCTGTTGCTGCTGTCCAGCCTCGGGGCGGCAGGTCAATCCGCCGCTACATCGCCCATGAACCAAGACACCCTACCCGCCGAACCACCTGCCGCTTCCCGTATCGTCATCCGCTGGTCAGATGATTTTTTCTTCGAAACAATCGGCACCGACACCCTGAAAAGGATGATCGGACATGTGGAACTCGCGCAGGACACCGTCTTCATGTCTTGTGACAGCGCCTTGCTCCGCAACAGCGACGAGGTCACCGCCTGGGGCAACTTCATTCTGCAACAGGGTGACTCCGTCACCATCTTCTCCGATTCCGCCCGCTACATCGGCCAGACCGGGTTGGCCGAGCTGTTCAGCCATGTCATTCTGCTCAAGGGCAACCAACGCCTCTTCACGGACCAGCTGACCTATGACAAACACAACAAAACCGCCACCTGGCGAACCGGGGCCGTCCTTTCCCGCGATTCCACCCGCCTGACCAGCCGCCGCGGATACTACCGGACGGAATCCGGAGACATCTTCCTCGGTGACAGCGTCACCGTGGTGGACCCGGATTTCCGGCTCCGTGCCGATACCCTCGCCTTCAATACCCAAAGCGGGGTGGCGCGTTTCCTCGCTCCCACCCTTCTCTCCGTTGATTCGGCCCTGGTCTACACGGAAGGCGGATTCTACGACACCAAACAAAAGAAAGCGGCCTTCACCCTGAACCCGCAGTACCGCAAAGCCGATCAACGAGCCTGGGCTCAGACCATCCTGTTTGACGACGCAGAGCAGGAAATCGTGCTATCCGGCCAGGCTCATCTCGAAGACAGCACCACCACCGCCCAAGCCGAATTCATACGGCACCAAGAACAGGCCGGTGTCTTCATCCTCCGCGGCGAGGCTTACGTCGACGACCGGAAGGAGCAACGAACCCTTCGTGGCGACAGCATCTTCTACGAGGAAAAAGCTGAAGTCTATTTCGTAGGCGGACACGCCAGGATTGTGGACGGAGACCAAATTGTTTTCGCAGACACCGTGGCATATGACGGCGTGGAGGACAAAGGTATTGCCCTCGGCCAGGTCGTTTGGCAGGATACGCTGGAAAAAACCACGGTCCTTTGCGCTGTCGCCCGTTTCTCCGACGGACAGGACTACCTGCAGGCGCTTGGGGATTCCCTTCGCCCAAGACCGCTGTTGATAAGGTTGATCGATGGTGACTCGTTGTTCATCGCGGCGGACACCCTCCTTTCCTTCCGCCCGCCGGAATCCTTGCCGGACTCGACCGGCACATCACCCCCCCCCATCCTGCCCTCCGATTCCGCCGGAACGAGACCGGCCGCCGATTCCCAGGCGCTATCCCTTGATCCGACGGCGACAGGACCATCCGATGCCCTACCGACTACCCCACCGGAGATAGCTGCTGCAGTGAGCCCGCTGCCTGACACACCCCGCCGCCTGTTCGACCCCGACACCATGCGGCAACAAACTTTCCCTGAACCCTCCGATCCCCTGCTCCTGCCGGAAGTCCGGCTCGTAAAGACGGATACGCTCATGCCGGCGGACTCCACGGGGCACCCGGTCACGGACGGAAGCTTGGCGACGGATTCCATCCGAACACCGGAACCCGAGCGCCTCATCCTGGCTTACCATGACGTTCGGATTTTCAAATCGGACTTGCAGGCGGTATGCGATTCCCTCAGCTACAGCACGGCCGACTCCCTGTTCCGATTGTATGTCGCGCCCGTCATCTGGTCCGACACCTCCCAATTCACCGCCGACACCACAATGATCCAGCTGGCGAACGACAAGATAGACCGGATATTCCTGCGACAGAACGCATTCATCGTCAATTCGCCCGATCTGTTGTTCTTCAATCAGATAAAAGGACGGAACAGTACGGCCTACTTTCTGGAAGGGGATGTCCACCGGGTACGGGTCCGGGGCAATGCCGCCGCCACCTATTATGCACGGGACGATGCGGATGCCTACATCGGGGTCATACAATCTGTCTGCAGCGACATGGTCATGGAATTTCAGGAAGGTTCCATGCAAGGAATCCGTTTCTATGCACAACCGACCATGCACATGCTGCCCATGAAGGAGGCGGACCATGACGCCTTGCGATTGGAGGGTTTCTCCTGGCAGGACGAACGGCGGCCGGCAGGTCCGACATCAGTGTTGGAACCCCGCAAGCCGGTCGGCGGACGGGTTGAGGAAAGGACGACAGCACCGGCAACGGCGGAACCGGACCAATGACAAAGCCGACGGACACGGACCAGCTGGTCAGCGGACCCTGTTGAAACGCAAGGCACGAAGCATCCAGTTCGGCAAGGCTTTGCCGGGGGGGAACTTACGCAGGTCCAGATACCAGCCCAGCTTTTTGAGGACGGGAATCTTGTGTGTCTCCACGAATTCGATCAGCGTTCCGTCCGGATCCTCGATATAGCTGAAATGACCAGCCGCCTCTCCCATGTCAAAGGAATCCGAACTGTCGACCGTGAAAGGATAGCCCAATTCCTCGCATTTGCGCCGCATGGCGGTCATGCCGTTGATATCGAAACACAGGTGGATGTAGCCGAGGTCTCCCCAGAAGCGCCCTTCGAATATCCTCCGCACCGGCCGGTCCTTCACCTGCACCAGTTCGATTTCAAAATCACCCAGAAGACGGGAGAAGGCACCCAGCGGAGGTCTGCTGTGCCGAAGGAGAACCCGCCTGCACACCGCATCGCCGCCGGGTATGCCGGAGTGGCCGGAGAAAGGACCTGTTCGGTCATAAACCACCGTATCACAACCCAGCACCTTTTCATAAAAAGCGATGGACCGGTCCATATCGCTGACCCCGATGACGGCACCATAGACCCCTCCGTTCCGGCGTCTTCCCTCTGTAAACCAGGACCGGCCTTCGGTCACTTCGATGATGTTACCGCTCAGGTCCTTCAGGAAGAAATGCGGCTGCCCGGCCGGGTTCCGGTCCAGGGGGCTGAGCATTTCCAGACCGCTGTCTGAGAGAAAGCGGTAGGTTTCCGCCACATCGGCGGATTTGACCTTCATGATGAAGATGCCCAGGTCACCGAGGACCGGTTGGAAATCGGGTGCCTTCGGTTCCCTTTCGGTATACTGCCAGATTTCCAAACCGCCGCCGCCGCGGAGATTGATCGCCAGGATGGCGTGCCGTTTGCGCGGTTGGCCACCCGTGTAGGGGAGCATGAGGCCGGCAACCGCCGCCTCGTCGAAGATGGGAATGTCGAATCCCAGATAATCGCGGTACCATTTCCAGGTTGTGTGCACACAGTTGTTGCCCAGACCAACCTGTTGGATGCCTGCAATGGCTGGAAAAACGTTCGTCATGAATGTAATAGCTTAAGTGTGATCTTTGTTGGTATGCATCCGCTGGCGGCTGTCCCCTACCCTCCAATCAGTGGAACAGGTCGTCATAGGATCTTCCACCGGCCGTATCGCCTTTCCCCCTGGCCTGTTGCAACTTTTCCGGCTGGCGGGTCGGAAGAAGGTCCAGTGTGTCCGATCCTGTCGTCTTCTGTCCTAACAGCAGCAAGGTGCTCTTCCGTTCCCATTCCTCCAGCATCTGCAATCCTTCCTCTTGGAAAACCCCTTGTTGAAGGTCGATGGAATCCATGAAATTGGCTGACATTTCCATGAACCTTTCCATCTCCCCGACTTTGCTGGCGACATCATCGGCAATGTTCTCCAGGGCCAGGTCGAACATGGCCCGCTTGTCAGGGTCGCCGGAAATGACGCTCATCGCGGATTTCATGGCGGAGTGCGACGCGCGGATGGCCTTGCGTTCCTGTTCCTTCAACTTCACCTGGTCCTTGGTGTCTTCCAACAGGATTTCGGCGTTCTTGTACATTTTGTCCAGGATCCGGTAGAGTATTTCCATCCGGGCATGCAGTTGCGCATATTTTTCATTGGTCTCCTGGAGGCGGGCGGCCTTGCGGGTAGCCAGCACGATCTGGCTTTCGTTCTGCTGTTGCCGGGCCACGCTGGCCAGTTTGAGGTTACGGTCTACCTCCTTGTTGTTTTCCTCCATCAGGGTGCTCATCTTGCGGATCTGCCCCTTCAGATTACCGATCTGCCGACTCATTTTGCCGAGGTTGTCTTCCAGCTCCTCCACATAGCTCTTCAGAATACCAATCGGATCTAGCTGGACGAACAGGCCGGTCAGCCAGCGCATGAATGATTTGTACATATACCAGACCAGGTTCCGCATCTTGGGATCCAGCAGGACATAGACCAGCGCTGCCAAGACGGACACCATCAAGACCAGGTAAAGGGTCTGTTGGGCCAGTTGCACCAGGACCGGGAGGAATTTCACGAAGAGATAGCCTGCGCCGCCCAGGATGGCGACCAGAAAGATGGCGCCGGCTATACCTTCCGGTCGTTGCCAAAATGATTTCTTTCCGTAATTGGGAGGTGTGATATCAGCCATGTTGCCGTAATTTTTTGCCTTGATGGTATGGCGGCTGCCGACCGGCGTCAGCGACCTGGAATTGCAATGATATGCAACGGTCGCCAAATCCTAAAAAAAAACGGACGAAGCGCAGCAAATCAGCCATAAATTTCTCCTTTGCTGGCAGCGAAGGTATGCTGCAGCAGGGATACCACGGTCATCGGCCCCACACCGCCCGGAACCGGGGTGATATGGCTGCATCGGGGGGCTACGGACTCGAAATCCACATCCCCCACCAATCGGTAGCCTTTGGCTGCGGCGGGATCGGCCACCCGGTTGATGCCCACATCGATCACGACGGCACCCTCGCGCACCATCTCCGCTGTAACGAATCGGGGCCTACCGATGGCTGCCACCACGATGTCCGCCTGCCGGACAAGGTCCGGCAGGTTCTTCGTCCGGCTGTGGGTGACGGTGACGGTGCAGTCGCCCGGATATCCTTTGCGGGACAGCAGGACTGCCATTGGGGTACCCACGATGTTGCTGCGCCCGATGACGACGGCATGTTTGCCGGCTGTTTCGATACCATAACGGGATAGGATGGTCAGTATGCCGGCGGGGGTGGCCGGCAGGTAACAAGGCATACCGAGTGCCATCCTCCCGAAATTGACCGGATGGAAACCGTCGACATCCTTGCGGGGGTTGATGGCCAGGGTGATGCGTTCCTCGTTGATATGAGGGGGCAAAGGAAGTTGAACGATGAAGCCGTCGATATCGGGATGGTGGTTGAGTTCGTCGACGATGGCGAGCAATTCCGCCTCCGAGATGGTGGCCGGGCGCTCCACCAAGGTGGACCGGAAGCCGACCTGTTCGCAGGCACTCACCTTGTTGCGGACATAGACCTTGCTGGCGGGGTTGTCCCCGACGAGCACAGCCGCCAGGTGCGGGCGTTTGCCCCCTCGTTGCATACTATCTTCCACCGCGGTGGCCAGCTCCCGTTTGATGGTGGCTGCCAGTTGCTTTCCGTCCAGTAATTCCATGTTTTTTTTTTCAGGTCATGCATCGCAAGCCGACGTTCCGGGCGCTGGGGAGGGCTGCGATGCGGGTCATCGTGCCACCACCAGCGGAAGGACAGTCGCAGGATGGCTGCTGATCCGCAGCCAGTAATAACCCGGCACCAGGTTTCCGAGCGCCAGGGTTTCCGTACCGGCGTCGGTGACGGACCGGGTCAGCACACACCTGCCCGTGGCATCGTACAGCTGCAGGATTCCAGGACCGGAGATGCCGCTGACCCTGACCTCTTCCCGGACCGGATTGGGTCTTACGGACAACGGCGTATCGGATGCCTCCAACACGCCGACCAAGGGTTCGAGCTGCTGGTATTGGGAAAAGAAGTTGATCATGGTCGGCACCGCCAGAAAGGCACAGGTCAGGTGGTTGGAGAACGAACTGATATTCACGGCCTGGACGTCCGTCGCACCGGCTGCCGTCATGGCGGACGCCGCAAGGGTGCTGTTCTCATAGGGCACCTGTTCGTCCGCTGCACAATACAACAAGCGGGTCGGTGCGGAAGGCGCCCACGTATACGTATCGTTCTCCGACATCCGTTGGTTCGCGGGGTGGTCCGGCAGGTCGGACACCGCCTGTATGAAATCGTCACGCAGCACCTTCAAGGGAATCACCGACCCTTCATTGGCTATAAGCAGGTCGGTCAGCATATCGTTCATCTCGCCCAGACCGATCGCATCCTGCCAATATTCCTCCACCACGGGAAGATATTCCGGACGGAAGGCATCCTCGAAACCGGCGAACAAGTCTCCGTAAACATACTGGTAGGAGATGATGGTGTTCACCAGGTAGCCGGGACGGTCGTATTCGGCGCCGGAAAGGATCAGCGCCCGCATGACATCCCCGATGCTGTAAGGGCCGGACATGGGGGCGGCGGCGGTCACTGTGAAGGCCCCCCCGAGTTCCTGGTCCACCATGCGGTGCATGGCCATGGCGGCATGTCCGCCCTGGGAATACCCTGTAAGGAAAAGCTGACCGTTCAGGCCGACGCCTGCCTGAGCGGCAAATGCGGACGTCGCCTTCATCAGATCCGTGCCGGCCCAGGCTTCCGACGCGGCGTGCACATAAGGATGAACGCCCTGCGATACGCCGAGGCCGAGGTAATCTGGCGCGAAGGAAACGTATCCCTTGCCACACAGCGCCACGGCGATATCCGCATCCAGACCCAGGTTGGAAGGCACCTCATCGTTGGTACTCGAGGTTCCGTGCATGTAGCAGGCCAAGGGGTATTTGAACTGCAGGTTGTCCGGCAGGCAGACCAACCCGGATGCAACCGTAGGTGCGCCGGAAACATCCGTCGTCTCATAGGTTACGCGATAGCGGTCCGCGCCGCAATGGAAAGGTTGGAAAAACTGCAGCTGGAGGGCATCCTTGCTGATGTTCCCCAGAAATTCTGCACTGAGAATGGACTGTGCGTGTGCCGTTCCCAGAAGGAACAAGGGCAGCAGCCACAGGACGCTGCGTTTACTTTTCATGGAATGCAGGAATTGTAAGTAAAAGTGGATTTGGACAAGCGGTTGAATTTCATCCTTGAAGAAAGATGGCCCGCCCCCTGTACGGTGGCGTCCTTGCAAGGGACGTTGGACCCACCGTTGCTCAGCGGCATGCTGACCGGAGTCAAAGATAAAATTAAAAAGGAAAACATACACCGGTTTGTGCGGAACGGTGACGCCCGGCAGACGGTGGAAGGTCAACGGCCACGCCGGAAATCGACCAGTTCCTGCAAAGAGTCGAATTCCTTCCGAAAACTGAGACCGACGCCGTATTTGTTTCGCCGGCCGCCGGCAAAATCCGGTTCCGTACTGTTGTATACCTTGATTTTGAGTCGTTTGTCCTTGGTAATGACATATTCCAATTGAAAATCACCGGACAGGAAGCCGCTGTTGGAGGTATAGAGTTGGTTGTTTCCGCCGCTGACGTCGAAGTTGCCACCCATACGGATGGAGAAGCGGTCGTTGACGATGACGTTGAGCCGGCCCTGCAGTTCGTTGCTGGTGTAGGCGAGGGTCGGGTTGGTGGGGTCTGTAGCTCCCCCTCCGGCAGAATAGCGGTTGTAGGAGATGTTCAGGTCGATGCCTTTGATAAGATTGCTGCCGGCGAAAAATTCCGAGACGAACTCCGTCAGGTAGATGGAAAGTTGGTTGGAAAGCATTTCGCTGAGCGTATTGATGCCGACGTCGCTGGCTTGGATGGTGTAGCCGGAAGGAAGGAACTGGCCGAGGATCAGCAGGCCGAAGACCTGGCGGTTGAGTTCGTTGGGGTCCTGGCGGATGGCGCGCATCTTGTTTTCGGCGAAGTTGCGCAGTTCGCTGTCGAGGTTCGGGAATTTGATGTCGAAGGCGATGTCCGGCTTGAGCAGCTGGCCGGACAGATTCATCTTGAGTTGTACGTTGGTTCCGTTACGGGACAGGTCCTGGGCGGCCGGGGAGGCGGCGGCCAGGTATTCCTGGATGAAGCTGTAGACGGAGGTATTCAGGCCGCCATAGACGGCGTTGACATTGATGGTGGCATCGTAGGGGTTGCCGTTCCAGGTGATGGTTCCGCCCGGTTCCACGACGAAAGGTTTGTTCAGGCCCAGGTTCATGAGGGTGAAGAGGTATTCGCCGGTGGCGACGGTAAATTGGCCGTACATATCGAAACGGCCTTCCCGGGTCATGATGACCTTGAGCTGGCTGGTGCCGGTTCCCTGCATCACATCGCCCCAGGCCTTGTCAAAAATGACATCCATGGCGGCGTCCGGCGTGATGTCGAGGTCGTATTCCATGTTGAGTCCCCGGAGCTCGAGCGGATGGACGGATGGTGCCGATGCCGCGGCATCGGATTTTTTTTCCGGAAATACAAGAAAGCGGGATTGCGGGGTGGAGCTGGCGGTGGTGGTCATAGGCAGGTACATGTGCGTACCGGCGAGGGTACGGCCCTTGACATAAAGGGAGGGTTGCCGGAAGGAACCGGAGAATTTCACGAAACCGGTGCCGATGGCGGTGCCGTAGAAGACGGGATTGTCGCGGGCGGTGGTTTCGAGCCCGACGAAGCCTTTGCCTTCGGGGGTGGAAATTCGCAGGTCGAGGCCGAAATCCCGGAGGTGTTGATGGGTGATGCCCCCTTCCAGCACCGCCGAATTATTGAACCGGTCGTACACCATGCTGCCGGTTCCGTCGAAGAGGTTGTTGGTGAGGATGACTTTCCCGTCTGGCACCCGGTAGGTGGTCCGCAGGGCATTCACCTGGAAAGCGGCGCCTGTCACCCGGGCTTCGCCGGACAGCATCGGTTGGTCGGGCAGGCCGTAGATACGGATGTTGTCGGAGGAGACACTGCCCCGGACGTCCTTGACGTCCGCCACAAAATATTGGACAATGCGGGTCGGGTAGGCATCGATGTTCACCGAGAAGTCGAAATAAAGCGGGCCGTTGGCATCCCGGCGGCGGCGGTTGTCGGCCTGCAGCCCCGGCGGATTGAAATAACCGTTGGCGATGAGATACATGGTGTCATGGGTGACGGAAAGATAGGCATTGACGGATTCGCGGGTACTGTTGGAGAAAGCATCGAGCCGCAGCCGGCCGTAATCGTCGCCATTAACCTGGAAACTGTCGATGCGGACCAGGGCGGACAGTCCCCGGAAGGAGAAGAGATCGTCCACTTCCGCCTCCACATCCAGTTTTCCCCGGAAAGCATGCTGGGGGATGTTCCGGAGGAAATCGAATGAATCGAGCGGATAGTTGTTGAGTTGCAGTTCCAGTCCCCTGTCCGCGATGCTGGAGGCCCTGATCTGTTGGTCTGTACCGCTGGTCAGGAGGAAGTTGCGGGTTTGTACAAGGTCTTTTCCGAAGCGAATGTAATTGTTTGTGTTGATTTTCCATTGTTGGTTGAGCAGCACGAGGTCGGAGTCCTTGAAGCTGACCCGCCAGGTCCTGTCGGTATCGACGGTCAGGACGCCGTTGATGTTGACGTTGTCCAGGACCTTGTAGAAGTTCGAGGAAATCAAGAGGAATTCGAATGTGTCACGGAACAGGCTACCGATGACATGGGCCGGCGGAAGTTCCTGGTCTTCCCCGATGGAGGTATGGACGATGCCTGCCTGGATGCTGCCTTCCTCCCCTTGCAGCTTGGAGCGCAGGTAGATGTCTCCGAAGGCCACCTGTTGGTAGGAGAAGGCGGGCACCTCCAGCTCCAGAAACAGCGACTGTTCCGGACCATTGTATCGGCCGGTCAGCCGGGAACCGTCGAAACCATCCAGCCTTTCATCTACGAAATGGAGCAGATGCCGCAGGTCGTAGAGGCGTGCCAAACACTCGAAACGGACGGTGTCCTCCAGCGGCGGCGGGGCGGTGATGCCCAAGCGTTCGGAAAAATCGGGGTGATGCCGGACCAGGAACTGCCGGAAAACAGCAGGCAGGACGGGCAGGTCGAAGTGACCTTTCATGTGCATGGTGGCGAGAGAGGAGGAGAAGGTCAGCTCTTTCTCTCCCGTACCGGGCAGGAGGTTCGCCCGCAGGGAAGCGGAATCCAGGCGGAAGGTATCGGATTGATTTCGGACCAGGCAGAGATCCAATATGTCGGCGGCTCCGTTGGCATCGGCGAGTTGCCTGCCTTCCAGTCGGAGGGACAACTTTCCGGCCAAGGTCAGGTCCCGATCCGCTATGTTCAGAGCCTGAAGCGACAGGTGGCGGATGTCCGCATCAAAATCGAAGGCCGGAATGGAATCGGCCAGGTTGATGGAGCCACCGAATGCCAGGTTGACATTTTCATCTTCGATGGAAAGTTCGCCGGAGAAGAGGTTCTTACGGAACAATCCGTTGAGGAAGGCATGCTGGTATTTGTATCCCCGGAAAAGCAAGCTGTCGACCGTACCTTCGACCTCTGCGTAGACGGTATTGAGGGTCAGGCCTTTTCCGGAGCGGACGTCGGCCTGTAGGGAAACCGTTCCGACATCCGGGTTGCCAGACCATTTTCCAAGGTCGAAATCCTTCAGGCGCAGGGTTCCGGAGTATTCCGCCTTTTCCTTTCCTTCCCTGGTCTTGAGATTCATGAAGAGTTCCGCCCGTCCGATATCGGTGAGCAGCCGGCCGTCCGCAACGAAATCGACAAAAAAGCCATCGAATTTTCCGCTGAAATCAAGGCGGCCCAGGCGCTGGAAATTTTCCGGGGGTGTAAATCCGGGCAACAGTTGGCGGAGGGTCCGCATGTGGGTCCGCAGCCGGTTGAGTTTCAGGGAGAGGAACTGTTCGTCCGGAACGGCCAGGTTGAAGGAGCTGAAACCGCCTTCCATCCGCACCCCTTTCGCCAAGTTGAGGCGGAGGTCCCTACCGTCCAGGTGATTGACCGTGCCATTTACCAATCCGCTGATTTCCAGTACTTCCGAACGATTTTCCCGAAAAAAGGAATTATTGGACAAGACAGGTGCGAAAGTGAGGATATCCTGAATGGCCACGGTGGCGCCATGGAAACGGGCCGTCATCTCGACCTCGTCCACGAATTCGGACCAGGCGGCGAAGGAAGGGTATTGGAAATGCAGGGTGTCACCCAACCGGGTATGGGGCGTGATGAGCCGGAGCCCGTCCAGGGTGATTTCCTCATCATCGACGCGGGCGGAACGGACGGCAAGGTCCTCCAGCACGAAGCCGCTGCTGTCGCGCAAGTGCATGCCGAGGACCTCGCCGAGGAAGACCCCTTGGCCGAAGGAAAAATCCCGGACAGACAGCCCGATGCTGTCCAAATCGAGGTAATGGTAGTTCAGTACGTCCGGCGGCGTGGTCCGCACGGGTTCCCGGCGAAGGTTCCGCAAGGAGAAGCATCCATTTTCCAGCTCGAATGAACGGATCCGGATACGGGGATCGGATATGGCCACCGCCCCTGCGGCAGGCGCTACGGGAGCGTGTGTATCGGCGGGCCGCACCACCTTGGGAGCATCCAGTCCGATCCGCACCAGGGGTTCCTGCAGGGTGATGCTTTGGAAGGCGAACACCCTGCCTTGCAAATCGAAGGTATCCAGCTGCCCCTCCAGGCCTGCCAGTCGGATGTCATAGCGGTTGCCGGCAGCCTCGTTCTCCAGCGAGATGTCTATATCTGCCAGCCGGATGTGACGGAGGTTGATCCGCAGGTCGAATCCGCCGGAAGTATCCGGTCCCTTTGAATCCGGCGGAAAGAAAAAATCCTGCAGAAAAGCATAGTTGGGCGGGCCGCCGTCTTCCGGGGTATGGATATGCAGGCGGGCATCCGAAAGGGATAAATGTTCGATGGTCCAGCGGCGGGCGAGCAGTTGGTAGAGCCCCCCGTGGTTGAGCGTCAGCCGGCCCGCGGACAGCAGCGTGTCTCCGGCCTGGTCCTCGACATACACACCGTGCAGGTACACCCGGTTGAACAAGCCGACGTAGACGGAGGATACAGACACTTTTGTGTGCAGGGTTTCCGACAGGTAGTCCGTTGCCAGGCGGACGACTTTCCGCTGCACGGGCGGCAGAAAGAACATGGCGGTGGG
>JBEAQU010000109.1:0-17212 GCA_041163745.1 Bacteroidota bacterium | reverse complement strand
CGCCTTCGGTCACACTGATGACAACGACCCGGCGGTGTTCGCCCAGGTCGAAGAGCGCCGGACACACCAGGTTGCCGACGTTCTCGATGAAAAGGATGCCGGGCCGGCTGACATCCAGCAGATCGGCCGCATCGGCGACCATCCCGGCCTCCAGGTGGCAACCGCTGCCGGTGTTGACCTGTACCACCGCCGCACCGGTGGCGGCGATCCGGTCCGCATCCCGTGTGGTCTGTTGGTCCCCTTCCACCACATAGCAGGCTGTTTCCGGTTGCATCCGGTGCAGGGTGGCTTCCAACAGGGTGGTTTTTCCGCTGCCCGGGGAACTGACCAGGTTGAGGGCCAATATCCGGTCGCGGTCGAACCGCTTCCGGTTCGACCGGGCCTGCGTATCGTTCTTGCCCAGGATGGCCGCTTCCAAGGCCAATGTCCGTTGATCCGGCTGTCCGGACAGCCGGACCGGAACAGGACTCGGCGCCGGGGCTTCGGGCCGGTCCGCCAGCACTTTCAGCCGGCCAGCGGGTCGTACCGCCGGCGAGGGCGCCAGCACCCGCTTCAGTTGGGCAGGTGCATCCGATTGTCCGCATCCGCAGATTCCACACATAGGCTGGTATTGAATTGATCGGCGCTTCGGTCCCGACAAAGGGCGTCATTCCGTTCGCTGACAGCGCATCGACCGCCCTGTCGCCCTTTGCAGCGGTGCCGAAGCCGCTCGTTGGATGTTGTACCGGTTGGCTGATTCCCCTGTCAGCTTGTATCCCTGGCCCGCCGCCGGTTGCCGCCGCGCCGCGCCGGTCTTTCCGACCGTTGTTGCGCCCGGCCGGATTCGTCGGGCGCAACGGCATGCCCGCGCCCCGCCTGTCCTGTCGGGATGATTCCGGCACCGCAGTTTCGTTCCTGGAGCTGTACTTGCGAGGCCGCTAACAGATGCTCAGCGACCGTATCAACAGCTCCCGGCCCTGGCGCACATCCCGGTCGAAGGAAGCATGCGGGACAGGGGTCGTACAGGGTCTCCATCGCAAAGGCATGGCCGCAGGCCCGGCACTGCCCGTTGCCGGGCACCTCGACGATGGTCCGTTCGGCGCCTTCCAACAGGCTGCCGCGGACGCCCTCCTCCCATACGAAGGTAAGGGCCGGCAGTTCCACGCCCGACAAGGCCCCGATCTCCAGGACGATTCCGTCGATGCGGCTGGCGCTGGCGGATCGGGCGGCTTCCTCCGCACAGTCCACGATGTGCAGGACGATGGACAGTTCGTGCATGGTATGCGGGATATCGGGTGCCGCCCGTCGGTCAGCGGTCTTTCCGGCGTCTCTCCTGCTTGGTGCCGGCCGCGGCGGTCCGGCGGAATACCCGGGTGCCGGCCCACAGCGCGAGCCCGCCGGCACCGGTCCACAAGGGGAGGTTGTGCGAACCGTCCAGCAGGTAGTGCATGGCGCTGTGTGCGTCGAAAAGGCCGTGCCCCTCGTGCGCAGAAACCAGCGCCGGCAACAGGAGCAGTAGAAAGGTGATTTTTTTCATGGTTGTTTTCCGTTGGCGGGAGCGGGGCCGACCCGGCCGGCCGCCACTCCGGGTATTCGAAGATACCATTTTTTTCCGAACCGGGAAAACGCAAGGCAAATTGGGCGTAAACCGAACCGTCGGATAACCAATCCTTGGCAGATCAGGCGAGACCACACCGTTCGGACGGGCGATCCGAAGGAATGGAACACCTTCTATCTATGAACCCACGGCTAAAGCCATGGGCTGATAGTTGGTTGGGTTTCCGGTTAGGGTTTCGGAATGGGATTGTACCATTCGGACGGGCAATCCGAAGGAATGTAATCGATATATCTATGGAACCGTGGTCGTGGATTTTAGCCCCGCAAGACGATGTCCGCGCGTGGTTTCGTGACGAGACCGCACCATTCGGACGAGAAATCCGAAGGAATGGAATCGATACATCTATGGACCCGTGGTCGTGGATTTTCGCCCCAACAAGACGATGTCCGCGTGCGGTTTCGTGACGAGACCACACCGTTCGGACGGGAAATCCTAAGGAATGGAACACCTTTATCTATGAACCCACGGCTAAAGCCATGGGCTGATAGTTGGTTGGGTTTCCGGATAGGGTTTCGGAATGGGATTGTTCGGTTTGGACGGGCAATCCGAAGGAATGGAACACCTCTATCAATGGACCCATGGTCGTGGATTTTCGCACCGTAAGACGATGTCCGCGCGTGGTTTCGTGACGAGACCACACCGTTTGGACATGCAATCCGAAGGGGTTCACAATGCTATCAGCCCATGGCTTTAGCCGTGGGTTGGCGCCCCATAAGACGGTTTCCGGTTAGGGTTTCGGAATGGGATTGTTCGGTTTGGACGGGCAATCCGAAGGAATGGAACACCTCTATCTATGCACCCATGGTCGTGGATTTTCGCACCGTAAGACGATGTCCGCGTGTGGTTTCGTGACGAGACCACACCGTTTGGACGGGCAATCCGAAGGGGTTCACAATGCTATCAGCCCATGGCTTTAGCCGTGGGTTGGCGCCCCACAAGACGGTTTCCGGTTAGGGTTTCGTGACGAGACGACACCGTTTGGACGGGCAATCCGAAGGGGTTCACAATGCTATCAGCCCACGGCTTTTCAGATCAAAGTGGAACCGACAATTTGATTTGCGCCCGGCAAAATTCCCTTGGCTCCCGACAATCGGTGATCTTGTGTAAATTGGCCGAAAAAAAATGACAGCCAACCTGATATCCGATACGGTGACACGACCCACGCCGGGTATGCTCGAGGCCATGTTCCGGGCGGAAGTGGGCGACGACGTCTTCGGGGAGGATCCCACCGTCAATGCCTTGCAGGAGAAGGCCGCCCGGTTGTTGGGAAAAGAGGTGGCCTTGTTCTGTCCGTCCGGCACCATGACAAACCAGCTGGCCATCAAGTTGCATACCCAGCCCCTGGACGAGGTGGTATGCGACCATTTCTCGCATGTGTACCAATACGAGACGGGGGGCTATGCCTTCCACAGCGGGGTGAGCATGAAGTTGTTGGCCGGTACGAACGGCAAGATCACGGCGGATGCCGTTGCGGCCGCCATTCAGCCGGATTACGACTGGCTGCCGCGGACGCGGCTGGTCGTCCTGGAGAACACGACCAACAAAGGCGGCGGGAGCATCTACACCCTGTCAGAGGTGGCGCCGATCGCCGACCTGTGCCGGGAGCGGGGCCTACGCCTGCACCTGGACGGTGCCCGCCTGTTCAATGCCCTGGTGGAGACCGGGGAACGGCCGGGAGCCTGGGGCGAACTCTTTGACACCATTTCCATCTGTCTCTCGAAGGGGCTGGGGGCTCCGGTGGGATCCCTGCTGCTCGGCAGCAGGGAGCAGCTTCGGCAGGCACGGCGGGTCCGGAAGGTCATGGGGGGTGGGATGCGGCAGGCCGGTTACCTGGCGGCGGCCGGCATCTACGCATTGGACCATCATGTCGAGCGTCTCCGGCTAGACAACGAGCGGGCCCGGGTGCTGGGGGCGACCTTGGCGTCCCTGCCTTGGGTGGAGGCGGTCCGGCCGGTACAGTCCAACATCGTCATCTTTGACCTGACGGCGGACCTGGGTGCGGAGCAGGTGCTCGGGTGGTTGTCGGAACAAGGGGTGCTGGCCACGGCTTTCGGTCCGAAGACCATCCGCTTTGTCACGCATCTCGATTTCACGGAAGCGATGCTGGACCATACTGTGCAGGTCCTGCGCCGTTTCGGTCGGGGCTGAGGTCGTTGTCACCGCCTTTGGACAGCACGATGTTGTCGGAATCCAGTTGTCGTTCCTGCATGGAGGCGCCTATGTCGGACACTTCCCGCAGGCATCCGTCGGTGTGGATCAGGTAGGTCCGGAATCCCTTTCGCCGGGCGAAGTCGACGGCCTCCCGGTGGGCTTTGTCCTGTCCGCCGCTCCGATGGTATTCCATGACCAACAGTGGCGGGCTGTCCGTATCGAGCAGGTTCCCCATGCCCTTCAGTACCTGTGGTTCCGCTCCTTCCACATCGATCTTGCAGATGTCGGGCCGCGTATTCATGCGGGCGAAGTAATCGTCGAGCCGGATTCCGCGGACTTCCCGGACACGGGGCGGATGGGCGGCGAGCCAGGCGGCCGACTTTCCTGTAGGCGGTCCGAGGGAGTTGTACTCCGAAAAAAGGACCGGGAATTCATGGAAGGGCAGGACCGTGTCGGCATCGGTGGCCGCACAGGGTACGGCGCTGATGTTGGGATGCCGGCGGGTGTTTTCCGCCAGGAGCCCGAAGGTGGACGGTGTGGGTTCGAAGGCGTGGACCCGGCCTGTCGGGCCGACCAAGGCGGCCGCGAGCAGAGAAAAATAACCCACATGGGCGCCGGCGTCGCAAAATGTCCGGCCCGGCTGCAAGGACCGCATCAGGAAGCGGGTCAGGCGGATTTCGGAGGGGTGCGTCTTGGCGCCGAAGATATAGATTTCCGTCGCGGCGGGGAGTCGCAGTACCATGTCCGAACCGAAGCAGGTGGTGGCGGTCACCCGTATGCCTTTGCGATGCCAGGGGTGGCACAGGCGCCAGTAACCGACCCCGGCGACGTAGCGGAGGGGATGATGCCACCAGCGTTGCAGGTGGCTGCCTTCGGCCAGGCGTTGGATGACATCCAGCCGTTTTTCCAGGGAGACAAGATCCATAAGCGGGCGGACGGCCGTTTCAGCGGCCGAGGTGGACGAGCAGCACGGAGACGTCGGCGGGCGTCACTCCGCTGATCCGGCTGGCTTGTCCGATGGTACGTGGTTTGACACGGCTCAGTTTTTCGCGGGCCTCCATCGAGATGGAGGTCAGCCGCTGGAAATCGAAACCCTCGGTGATGGCGACGGCTTCCAGGCGGTTCATCTTTTCCACCATGTCCTGTTCCTTGCGGATGTAGCCGTCGTATTTCATACGGATTTCGGCGTCCATGAGCGCATCCGGGTCTCGTTGGCGACAGAAATCGTCGACGGCGGGGAGTACTTGGCGCAGCTGGTCCAGGCTGACGTGGGGCCGGAGCAGGATGTTGTGCAGTTTCACCTGCTGCCGGACGGGGGCGGAAGGTATGCTTTCCAGGAAACCGTTGACGGCGTCCGGAGATACGGAGTAGTCCCGGAAAAATTGTTCGATGGCGGCGGAATCGGCTTCCTTGCGGCGGACCCTTTCCATGCGTTGCTCGAGGCCGGACCATCCCGGCGTTTCGGAGCCCGGTGCGCGGCTCCGCCCGGCCAGCGCGTGAGCCAGGGGGGTCAACCGCAGGTCGGCATTGTCCTGTCGCAACAAGATGCGGTATTCGGCGCGGGAGGTGAACATCCGGTACGGTTCCTGGGTGCCTTTGTTGACGAGGTCGTCGATCAGGACGCCGATGTAGGCTTCCGACCGGCGAAGCAGGAAGGGTTCTTCCTCCCGGACGGCCAGGTGGGCGTTGATGCCGGCCATGAGTCCCTGGCAGGCCGCCTCCTCATAACCGGTGGTGCCGTTGATCTGTCCTGCGAAAAACAAATTTTTCACCAGGTGGGTCTCCAGGGAGAGCTGCAGCTGGTGCGGCGGGAAGTAATCATATTCGATGGCATAGCCCGGCCGGAACATCCGAGCCTCCTCGAAACCGGGAATCGAACGCAGTGCCTTGAACTGGACATCCTCCGGCAAGGAGGAGGAGAAGCCGTTGACATAGATCTCACAGGTGTGCCATCCTTCGGGTTCGACGAACAGCTGGTGGCGGTCTTTATCCGCGAAGCGGTTGATCTTGTCTTCGATGCTGGGGCAGTACCGGGGCCCCTGGCCCTGTATCCTGCCTTGGAACATCGGGGATTTTCCGAAGCCTTCCTGGAGTATTTCGTGGGTTTTCGTATTGGTATAGGTGATGTGGCAGGGCAGCTGACGGGAGAGGACCGGCGTATCGGCATAGGAGAAGCGACCGGGCGGGTCGTCTCCTTCCTGCACCTCCATGTGGTCGTAGCGCAGCGACCGGCCGTCCACTCTGGGCGGGGTACCGGTTTTCATGCGGCCGGCTTCGAAGCCCAGGGACACCAGCTGTTCCGTGATTCCGGTGGCGGCTTTCTCACCGGAGCGGCCGCCGCCGAATTGTTTTTCTCCGATATGGATGACTCCGTTGAGGAAGGTACCATTGGTCAGGACGACGGTGCGCGCCGGGATCTCCAGGCCCATCCCCGTTTGCACCCCCTTTACCCGGCCGTCGCGAACGACGAGCCCCCGCACCATTTCCTGCCAGAAGTCGACCAGGGGATTGGCTTCCAGCAGGCTTCGCCAATGTTGGGCGAACAGCATCCGATCGCTTTGGGCGCGGGGAGACCACATGGCGGGGCCTTTGGAGCGGTTGAGCATCCGGAACTGTACGGCCGTGTGGTCGGTGACGATGCCCGAGTAGCCGCCGAGGGCATCCACTTCCCGGACGATCTGGCCTTTGGCCACGCCGCCCATGGCGGGATTGCAGCTCATCTGGGCGATGGTCTGCATGTTCATGGTCACCAGCAGGACGCGGGACCCCAGGTTGGCGGCCGCGGCCGCCGCTTCGCAGCCGGCATGGCCGGCGCCCACCACTATGACGTCGTATGTCGGAAACATGTTTGCCGATCGGGTTGCGTTGGTCGATTGATACGATGCAAAGGTAAGGGATTGGAACCGTTGCGACCAAGTATGCCCAATGGAAAGACGGCCGGAGAGCCGGACCGCGGGATTCAGCGGATCAGTGTGGCATAGCCTCGGTACTCGAAGGGTTCTCCCCGCGGGGCGGTGAAGGTCACGACGCACAGGTACACGCCCTGGGCGGCGAGGCGGCCGCTGGTACCCAGGCGGCCGTCCCAGGCTTCCTCGACATTGTCCGTGCGGAATACCAGGCTGCCGTGGCGGTCCCAGATTTCCATACGGAAGTCGGTGATGCCCCGGGTCTCCCCTTTGCCCTTGAAATAGTCGTTGACCGTATCCTCGTTGGGCGTGAAGGCGTTGGGCAGGAAGAAGGAGACCTTCGGGGACACGTCGACCAGGCGGCTGATGGTATCCTGGCATTGTTCCGGGTGGGTGATGACCAGGGTCATCTCATGGGTTCCGGTATCCGGCATCGGATGGCGGAAGGATTCCGCCTGGGAAATCAGTTTTCCGTTGAGGAACCAGTCCCAATGGACTGCCCGGAGCGATTGGTCCGTGAAGGTAACCTCCGGCTCGAAGTTGGAGGGCTGTTCGGGGGAGAAGGAGAAATCCGCCACCGGCGGCGGCAGGATGTCCACCAGGGCTATGAAGGTGGTATCCGTGTAACATCCGATGGGGGAGGTTATCTCGAGCGTCACGTCGAAGGTGCCCTCCAGCGCATACACATGGACCGGGCTGATGTCGGTGGAGGTGCCGCCGTCTCCGAAATCCCAACGGATGTCGTAGTTGGCATCGATAGGGGCGGACAGGTTGTTGAAGCGGACGGCGGCGGGTGGGCAGCTGACCGTATCGTTGGGCTTGACCACAATGAGGGACGGGACGGGTTTGTAGACCACGTTGCGGACCGTATCGTCGCTGCAGCCGTGGCTGTCCCAGACCGTCAGCCGGACGGGGAAGGTCTTGGGTTCGTCATAGACGTGGACAGGGTTGCGGAGCAGGGAATCGAAGACCGCGTCGTCCAGTTTCCACAGCCATCGGTCTATGGGGGCGCCGTCGGCGATGAAAGAGCCGTCTTGGAAGCTGACCGGGCCGGCGACGCAGGTGTCATATCCATAGGTAAAGGCGGCGGTGACTTCGGGATACACTTCCACGAGCAGCCGGATCGAGTCGCTGCAAAGCGAGCCGGGATTGATGAGCAGCTTGCCGGGATAGGATCCTGCACCCGGAAATTGGAGCAGGGCATCCCAGGTGGAGAGGATCCAGGTCGAGTCGCCGACGGCGAACTCCCACCGGTATTCGTCCACGTTCTGCGGGTTGATGCTGGTGTTCTGGATGAAGACCTGGGGGTCGTTGCAGGTCTCGATGAGGTAGTCGTCGCCGGAGACGGTCAGCCCCGGCGAGGTGAGGTCGGCATCGACCAATGCTTCGCAGCTGGCGACATTGAACTGGAAATCGCGGCGGACCTCACTGAGCAGCACCCCGTTCCGGTATTCCTTGATGCAGATGCCCACGACGAACTGGCCGATGGTGACGGGGGTTCCGCTCAGCAAACCGCTCACCGGGTCGATGGTCACCGCCGGATTGCCGCCCATGGGGTTGAGCGCGCTGTAGGGCGGATTGATGAAGGCGACCGGCTGGTAGGGGGGTGGGCAGGCAGGGTTGGGCGCCACGCCGTTGCAGCCGTTGGGATTGCCGCCGCCCAGACCGCCTTGGCCACCGCCCCGCAGGGGGGCGCACATTTCATAGACGAGCTGGTCGCCGTCGGCATCCACGGCACTGTGGTCATAGTCGATCGCTTCGTTCACACAGACCACGGTCGGTGGAAAGGAATTGTAGACCGGACTGTTGTTGCATACATCCTGCGAGGCCGGGCTGATCGTGACGGTGAATGTCGCTCCGATCTCGCCGGGTGTCACCAGGTTGGTGACCGTGTTGTTCCGGCAGCAACGCTGGTAGCTGACGGTGTAGCTGTCGGCGGATGGCCATTCGGCGAATTGGTGGGTGAAGGTGTAGATCCCTTCCTGCACACAGACGTTCGGCGGAAGCTCCAGACAGGGGTTGTCCGGCGGAAGGACGCTGGTGATGTCCGTCGGGTTCACGAATTTGGTGGTCACCAGCATGTCGTCTCCCTTGTAGATGGAAAACGGGGCGTTGCTGTCGAAGAAGGCACCGGTCGGGTCGGAGCAATCCCGGTACATCTTCATGGTGAACCGGTACAGCCCCCCGCCAAGGCACTCGTAGGAGAGGACGCCGCCGATAATGTGCTTGGCGGACGCCGTTGAAAAAAGCAGCAGCGAGAAGGCGAAGGAAAGGTAATGTTTCATAAACTGGGTATCACGAGGACCGTCCGTCCGGACCGGCCCTTACTTGATCAAAGTTGCGTATCCTCTGATTTCGAAGGGTTCCCCCCGAGGGCCTTTGAATGTCGCCACGGCGACATAAACACCCTGCGGCGCCAATTCGCCGATGTTGTCTTTCCGACCGTTCCAGGCTTCCGACGGATCGGTGGTTTCGAAGAGTCGTTCGCCGTAGCGGTTCCAGATGGTCAGCCGGAAGTCGGTGGCGCCTTCCAGGGATCCCCTGCCCAGGAATCCGTCGTTGACGCCGTCACCATTGGGGCTGAAGGCGTTGGGCAGGAAATAGCGGACTTCCGGGATGACATCCAGCAGCGCGAGGGCAGTATCGGTGCATCCGCTGCGGTGGAACACCACCTGCCGGACCAGCTGCAGCCCGGTGTCGGGAAAGGTATGGACGGGGTTTTGCTCGACGGACACCCCGCTGTTGCCGAAGGTCCATTTCCACTGGTAGGCGTCCTGGGACAGGTCGGTGAACCGGGCGGTCGGGCTCAGGTTGCTCAGGATTTCGGGGCTGTGGTCGAAGCCGGCGACCGGGCTGGGCAGGACGGTGACGAGTTGCGGCCAGGCCGTATCGACGGAACACCCCAAGGGGGAGACGATCCGGAGGCTGACATCGAACACACCGACCTCTTCGAAGGTATGGGTGGGGCTGATGTCAGTGGCCGTATTGCCGTCGCCGAAGGACCAGCTGATGTCGTACTGTTCGTCCACCGGGCTCGACAGGTTGTCGAAGTACACCTCCGCGGGTTGGCAGGCCGTGAAGACCCCGGGGCCGAGGAGGAGGTATGGGGGGACGGGGAAATAGCGAAGGGTACGTTGCCGGGTGGACTCGCAGCCGTTGGTGTCCGTGACCAGCAGGGTGACGGGCAGTTCGCCCGGGATGCCGTACAGATGCACGGGATTTTGGGCGCTGGCAAGCGTGCCGTCGCCCAGCTCCCAAGCCCAGGAGACGATGGAGCCGGGGCCTGCGTCCGGGACGGAGAGGTCCTGGAAGCTGACCGGGCCGGCTACGCAGGTGTCGTAGGCATAGGAAAAATCGGCGTTCAATGCCGGATGGACGTTCACCTTGATCAGGGCGGTGTCGCCGCAGTTGGTGCCCGGGTTGAGGTACAGCGCGCCATAGTAGGTGCCGGTACCGGGAAAAGAAACGCTGGGGCTCCATTCCGGGAAGGTGTCGAGGGTGCCGTTGATGTTGAATTCCCAGCGGTATTCGTTGATGAAAGCCTGTTGGAAGCTTTGGTTGGCGAACAGCACCGGGTCTAGGCCGCATGCCTGGACGACGTAGTACTGGTCCCCTTGCTCCACGACGATCTCATCCTCCCGGATATCCGCCACCACGGTGGGGTCGCAGGTGGCGACATTGAACTGGAAGTCGCGCCGGACGACGCTGAGCAGTTCGTTGTCGCGGTACTCCCGGACCAGGACGCCGACGACGAATTGCCCGCTCAGGGCGGGAACACCGGTCAGGAAGCCCGTATTCGCGTCGATGGTGAGTGGTTGCGGCCCGCCGAGGGGGTTGTCGAAATCGTAGAGCGGACCGAGGAAATTGACCGTGTTGAAGGGCGGCGGCATATCCGGGTCCGGCGCTACGCCGTCCGGGGCGGTAGGGTTCTGTTCGTCGTTGCCGCCGCCGGTGAAAGGAGTGAACAGTTCGTAGGTCAACAGATCTCCGTCGGGGTCGGTGGCGGCATGGTCGAAGTTGACAGGTTCCCCGGCACAGATGACGATGGGCGGGAAGTTGTCGAACACCGGGCTGCTGTTGCAGAGCTGCTGCGCCTTCGGCGTGATTTCCACCCAATAGGTGGCGCCGGTCTCTCCCGGGGCGATGATGTTGGTGATCGTGTTGTTTCGGCAACAGCGCTGGTAAACGATATGGTAGCTCTGGGTGGTGGATACAGGCAGGTCCAGGGAGAAGGTGTAGATGGCCTGCTGCACACAGACGTTGGGGGGGGCGATCAGGCAGGGGTTGCTGAGGTTTGGCAGGACAGGCGTGATGACCGGTGCGCTAAGGTTGCGGGTCAGGAACGGGACCGTGCTGTTGCCCCGGTACACGGTGATGGTACCGGGAAGCGGGGCGCCGGGGCCGGAGTCGAAAGGGGCACCGCCACCGTTGCAGTCGCGGTACATCTTCATGGTGAAGGTGTATGATCCGGGGTTGTTGCAGACGTAGGTTATTTCCCCGCCGATGATGTGGGCGGCCCGGACAGGCTTGGCCAGGAGCAGCAGTCCGGCCAACAGGCAACCGACGGATAGGGTCTTGTATGGAGAACCGGTCATGTCAGTCCGTTTTTGATAGTTTCGTCGCGAAGGGTCGGCTACCCGGTCTGGCAGCATGCATCATTCCATGCACCTGCTTCGTCTGCAAAAGAACGGGACGTGGCGGCTGTCGGCGTCTAAAGGAGGAACATCCGTCCGCAATCTCTATCAGTATGCCGCGCCGAGGCGGACCAGGCCGACCTTCGGCCGAATCCAACCGGTCCCAAACCGATGTACCTGACGGTCACGGGCCCCTGCGTACGGAGCGCGGATGGGCGCTGTACCCTGCATGTTGGGCACGTTTGCCGCCACCGAGGTAAAGTTCGCTTTTTTTTGTCAAATGCCAAGCCGGCCGATACGGCGGCGAGGGCATCCGCCATGCCGGCGCTCTCTGGCCCCTGAATCACCATACTAACAACCCGCGGCCGGAATTTCTTTCGACGAACGGATGAAATACGGCAATCCTGACAACATTTCCGGAAAAAAACAGTAGAAAACTTCCGGTCCGCCGGCAGGGTGTGCAATGCGTCGGGCATCCCTTATATTTGTGGTGCGCTGCGTCCGCCTGTATGCACTGCGGCTCGCCGGGAGCAATTTACCGAAGGAGCCCAAGGGCCCGAAGCAAGATGAGAGACACTGTCCGACCAACCGATAGTCATTTCGATTTCACCGCTGCCCTGTCCGTATTGGGCAAGGGCGGCATCCTGCTGTTCCCGGGTGATGCGCACTGGTGTGTCGGAGGGGATGCCACGGACGCTGCGGTGGCCAGGCGATTGCGTTCCCAGGGGCTGGTTCCGACGGAAGGGCCGCTGACCTTGTTGGTCGGTTCCGTGGGACAACTGAAGGAATACCAGCCGGACTTGCATCCGCGCATCGAGACTTTGCTGTTGTATCATCGGCGGCCGCTGACCCTTAGTTTCACCGAAAGCCGCCGGCTGCCACCGGAAGTCGCGGGGCCCGACGGGGCGGTATGGATGCAGCTGGCCCTGGACCCTTACTGTCGGGGGCTGCTCAGCCGGTGGGGAAAACCCTTGGTCGCCCTGCCGGCACACATGCCCGGCACCACGGTGCCGGCGCATTTCGGCGAAATCAGTTCCGCGGTGCTGGAGCTGGCGGACCACGTCGTACCGTACCGGCAGTTGGAACGTCAGTCGGGCGTCCCCCCTGCGGTGGCCCGTTTGTCGGAAGCGGACGAACTGGTGTTCCTGCCGGTTCAAAACACAAACCAAACATGGAGCGATTGACGGAACAGCCTTCCGGATACCGGCATCTCGAGCGGATGTCGGTCGGTGAACTGCTGCATCACATAAACGAGGAGGACAAGAAGGTGCCGCTGGCGGTTGAAAAAGCCTTGCCGGCCCTGGAGGCCCTGGTGGATCGGGTCGTCACACAACTCCGCGATGGCGGCCGCCTGTTCTACATCGGTGCCGGGACGAGCGGCCGGCTGGGTATCCTCGACGCGTCGGAATGCCCGCCCACCTACGGCGTCCCGCCGGACCTGGTCATCGGCCTTATCGCCGGCGGGGACGGCGCCATCCGACGCTCCGTGGAACATGCGGAGGACAGCCGGACGCAGGCCTGGACCGACCTGCAAGCCTGCCATGTCGACACCCGGGACATCGTGGTCGGCATCGCCGCCTCGGGCACCACCCCGTACGTCGTCCACGGATTGCTGGCCTGCCGTCGCGCCGGCATCCCCACCGGCTGCATCACCTGCAATGCCGGCTCCCCCCTCGCCGCTGCCGCGGACCATCCGGTGGAGGTCCTGGTAGGCCCCGAATTCGTCACCGGCAGCACCCGCATGAAGTCGGGAACCGCCCAAAAGCTGGCCCTGAACATGCTTTCCACCGCCACCATGATCCGGCTGGGCCGCGTCCGCGACAATCGGATGGTGGACATGCAGCTGAGCAATGACAAGCTCGTGGACCGCGGCACCCGCATGGTCAGCCAGGAAACCGGCCTGGATTACGACCAGGCCCGGGCGCTGCTCCTGGAAACCGGCAGCGTCCGCGCCGCTGTGGATGCCTGTCGGCAATAGCCCGGGAAAGCGAAAGCCCCCGCTGTCACCAGCCCTTGCGGTATTCCCGCTTCACATACGCGTTCGCCTCATCGTAATTCGACACGCGGACCTGGGCGCTGTCCCATTCCAGCCGGATCCGGCCGGGATAATCATAAGGTGCCCAGGAATCCGGCTGCTTGCCTTTCTGCAGCTTTTTCACATCATAGCAGCGTACGGCCAGGTTGCCAATCAGCAGGGCTTCCGTCAGGGGGACGGCATATTCGAAGGGAGAGGTCGGCTCCCCGATGCCCTTGCAGGCGTCCGCCCAGACCTCCTGGTGTTCTTTGTTGACCCGGGTCAGCCAGGGTTTGGGCTTGGGGACTTCCTTCATCCGGCTGGTCGGCAGCAGGGTAGGGTTCTCCCCGAAGATACCGCACATCATCTTGCCTTTGCTGCCTTCGAACAAAACACCGCCGTCCCATGAACCGAAAGGTTCGTCCGGACCGAGTTCCGTAGGCCGCATCGGACGGAGCCCGCCGTCGTACCACCAAAGCTCGCAGGCCGGCATGCCGTCGCGTTCCGGAAAGTCCATCTTGACCAGACTCGACGGCGGACAACTGTCGGCATAGTTCGCCTCCACGAAATCACCGACCCAGACGGTGGTGGCGCTCGCCTCCACCGCCGTAGGGCTGGTCAGGCTCAGGGCCCGGTAGACGGGATCCACGAGGTGGCACCCCATGTCGCCGAAGGCACCCGTGCCGTATTCCCACCAGCCCCGCCACTTGAACGGGAGGTAGGCCGGATGGTAGGGCCGTGCTGCCGCAGGCCCCTGCCAAAGGTCCCAGTCGAGCGTCGCCGGCACCTCGACCTTGCCTGAGGGTGTCGGAACGCCCTGCGGCCACACCGGCCGGTTCGTCCAGACATGCACCCGCGTGACATCCCCCAGGATGCCGGAACGGACCCATTCCACCACCTCCCGGTTGCAATCCATGGAGGCGCCCTGGTTGCCCATCTGCGTGACGACATTGTACCGGCGCGCGGCGAGCAGCAGCTCACGCGCCTCCCATATGTTGTGGGTCAGGGGCTTCTCGACATACACATGCTTGCCCAGCTGCATGCAGGCCATGGCGATGACCGCATGGGTGTGGTCCGGCGTGGCGATGATCGCGGCATCAATGCTGTCACCTGCGTCCTCCAACATCTTCCGGAAATCCTTGTACCGTGGCACCTTGGGCATCATCCGGAAAGTGTCGGCGGCCCGCACCTCGTCGACATCGCAAAAGGCGACGAAGTTCTCCTTTCCCCGCAGGGTGTCGCGGTGGGCTTCTCCTTTGCCTCCGCAGCCGATCAGCGCGATGTTCAGTTTGTCGCTCGGCGCCTTGTATCCCCTGCCCAGGACATGACGCGGGACGATCAGGAATGCGGCGGCACCCAAGGTGCTGTTCCGTACAAACCGGCGGCGGCCGGTAGATGCTGCTTGCGATGATGCGCTCGTTTTCATGATGGCCTGCATTTGACTGCCCGCCTGTATCCTGTCCCGCAACAAGTTGCGGTCCGGCAACAGGCAGACAGGATGATTCGATGGAATTGTCCTGCCCGGACATTCGATTCGCAAAGTAAGGTTTGTCCTGAAAACAGAATAGCACGACCGCAAATTTTGCCGCCCATCCGGCAGATTATCCTCCGGAACCACCCGCTCCGACGGCCGGCCGTGATTCTGCCCGGTCCGATTATGGATTTCCGGACACCGGGGCTACCTTTGTACGGCAGGTTCCCGCCGTCGTCTCTGAAACAAAAGGCCCGCCCACGGCCGGAACGGCGCAAGGAGCCTGCCCATCCTCTTCACCCACCGCCTGCGTATGAGACCTTCCGCATTTTCCGCCCTGCTTTGCCTGCTCGCCTTACCGGCGGCCCTGTCCGCCCAGTTCCATCTCAACGGCGCCGCCAAACAGGTCAATGATTCCTGCTGGACACTGACCGAAGCAGTCAATACCCAGGCCGGCTCCATCTGGAACCTCGACAAGGTGGATCTTTCCAACTCCTTCCAGGTCATCATGGAGCTGCAGTTCGGTTGCAAGGATGCCAACGGGGCCGACGGGATCCTCTTCGGCTTCCAACCCCTCAGCACCTCCATCGGCACGACCGGGGAAGGGCTTGGATTCCAAGGGGTCATGCCCTCCCTCGGCATCGAGTTCGACACCTGGCAGAACGACAACCTCAACGACCCTTCCTTCGACCATATCGCCGTATCCAGGAACGGCGACCTCAACCACGGCGGCAGCAACAACCTCGCCGGACCGGTCCAGGCCAGCCCCGTCGGTCCCAACATCGAGGACTGCAACTGGCACAAGCTGCGGGTGAACTGGGATGCCGCCGACCAGGTACTGGAAGTCTGGTTCGACTGCGACCTGCGGCTGTCCTACCAAGGTGACATCGTGCAGGATGTCTTCGGCGGTGACCCTCAGGTCTTCTGGGGATTCACCGCCTCCACCGGCGGGGCCTCCAACCTGCAGCAGGTCTGTTACAGCTACACCACCTTTCTGGACGGATTCGAGGATGTGACCATCTGCCCGGGCGGGCAATACCAGCTGCAGGTAGGCGGCGGCATCCAATACCAATGGACTCCAGCCACCGGCCTGAGCAACCCCGGCATCCCCAATCCGGTCGCCGCCCCGGCCCAAACCACCACCTATGTCGTGGAGGTGACGGACGCCTGCAATAACCCCCTCTTCGATTCCATCACCGTCACCATAGACGGAGACACCGTGTTTTTCGACCTCGGCCCGGATACGGTCCTTTGCCAGGGGGAGACCCTGCTGCTCGACGCCACTTCCTTCGGTACGGACACCGTCAACTATCTATGGTCATCCGGACAGTCGTCCGCCACCATCTCCACCTCCTTCCAAGGCCTCTACGCCGTGACCGTCACGGTGGATGGGTACTGTGTGGCGGATGACCGCGTATTCGTGCAGGTGACGCCGCTTCCGGTGCCGCTGCTGCCGCCGGGCGACACGGTATTGTGCCTCGGACAGACCCTGATGCTCGAGCCTGTCGCCGCCGCTGACTTTGCGATCGAGTGGGAGGACGGTTCTTCTGACCCGGTCCGTGGCATCACGTCGGACGGCATCTACCGACTCCTGGTCTACAACGATTGCGGAGAGCGGTCTTCCGCTGTGCGAGCTCGTTTCGAGGATTGCCGGCAGGTCTATTTTCCCAATGCCTTCACGCCGGACGGAGATGGCATCAACGATGTCTTCCTTCCTTTTGACAACGGGGATGTGGATCGCGTCCTCCTCTTCCAGGTGTTCGACCGTTGGGGAGGGCTGGTATTCGACCGCAGCGACATCCGTCCCAATGCCGTGGACCAGGGTTGGGACGGCACGGCGTATGGTCGGGCGGCCAATCCGGGCGCCTATGTATGGCGGGCGGCCGTCCGGTTTCGAGACGGCGTGACGGAAGACAGACAAGGGTCCGTCCTACTGTTGCGCTGACAGGCGACGCGCATAGACTTGTTGCGCCGGGGTCATCAAAAGGTCAAAAGGCTCTTTTTTTCCCACTTGGAGCCTTTTTTCAGTCAAAAAGCCGGGCTATGTTCCCTGAAAAAGTCTTCAAGTGGGGTGCAATTTAACATGTCGCTTAGGCAGCCTCTTTGCATCCCAATTGCTGAACCATACGGTCAGGTCACCCATCCGTAGCAAACCAGCCCGCGAAGCGGGATGCTTGGCCACAAAGAATCTGCCCATCGCCGCAACCCCACCCCGCGAAGCGGGGAGCAAAATCCTCGAAATTAAAAAGGCGAAAAACTTACAACACACGGCCAATTATAAAATTACAGACTAAAAATCCCTGTAATTACCCAAATTTTCTAAAATTCGTAGCCCGGCGCTTTCCGCGAAGCGGGGAGCAAGAACCTCCCTGGCACGCCCTATCCGCCATGCCATCATATCCCTTCGGCCGCGACATCGCATGTCAACCCCCTCCTCCA
>JBEAQU010000108.1:0-10873 GCA_041163745.1 Bacteroidota bacterium | reverse complement strand
GATTAGGCGAATGACAGGGATTTTTTTCTTTTGTAATTTTTTGATTGGTCGTGTGTTGGGAATCTGCTCGCTTATTAATGACGAGGATTTTGCTCCCCGCTTCGCGGGGAGGGGTTGTGGCATTGGGCAGATTCTTTGTTGATGGGATAGACTTGCTCCCCGCTTCGTGGGCTGGTCAGCTAAGGATTTGTGACCCGACAGTTTGGTTTACACCCAAAGATTGTCTCGAAATTTCGCCATCCGCTTGGGTGCACCGCGTCCGTCATCCGTCAAGGGAATGATTGCACGGAGCGGAGGACAGGTACTGGCGGAGTCGGAATCATAGTCCGAGCAGCGGCGGCGTATCCCGGCTGGTCCGTGATACGGATCCGGCCATTTCAATATAAATCGGTTTAAAATTGGTTTTCCGGTATTTCCCGGGTAGCCTTGTTGGAAACAAACCATATTTGAGGCCGTCATCGTTGGCGGGTGGGATTTCCGGGCACGAGCAGCGGAAAGGAACCCAGTCCTGGCTCCGGTCGGTCTGTTCACCAAAGTCCATATCGGTTATGAACAAACTGTCCTGGCTTCCCTGCGTTTTTCTTTTGATTCCGTTTCTTTTTCCGGGCAAGTCCTTGTGGGGTCTGACCATTTCGGTACCGGGGCAGTATGGTACCCTACCCCAGGCGGTGGCTGCCGCGGCCAACGGCGACACCATTCTGGTCAGCGACGGTGTGTACTATGTCAACGACCTTTCGCTACAGGGAAAGCAAATCGTGCTGCTCAGCATCAACGGACCGGAAGTGACCATCCTGGACGGCAACAATGCCGGCGGCATCCTGGATTGTGTCAGTGGAGAGACCTTCCAGACGGAGCTCAATGGATTCACGCTTCGCAACGGGCAGGCCAGTGTCGGTGCGGCCATCCATCTCATCAATTCCTCTTACCTGACGGTTCGCAACTGCATCATCCGGCAGAACAGCGCCCCGGGCATCTGGACCCGGGCGGCCATCACCATCGGCCAGATTTCGAACAACGGTGCCTACACACCGGCCGGTATCCGGATGTACGACTGCCGGTTGGAAAGCAACAGCGGATACTACGGGGGGGCCGTCTTCTACGAGGAAAGCGGCACGATGATATCCGAGTTCGAGCGGTGTGTGTTCCTGGGGAATTCCGCGAACAGAGGGGCGGCGGTATATTCGACCCGCAACAATACGTTCCGGAACTGCCTGTTCGCCGGGAATTCCGGCGCATCCGTCATCCACAACGAAGACGGACACCCGCTGTTCCTCAACTGCACCTTCGCCCAAAACAGTACCTATGTGTTTGCCCGCAACCATCCCACCTTGAATACCACGATCCGGAACTGTATATTCTGGAATAACAACGGCACGTTCAACGAACACGACCCTGCGCGGTTCCAGGTCAGCTACACCAATGACCAAGGCGGCTTCTCCGGTACGGGCAATATCAGCCAGGATCCGCAGTTTGTGCATCCTGCCGGTAGTAATTTCCAGCTGCAGGGCAGTTCGCCGTGTATCGACAGCGGAGATCCCGATCCTGTTTACAACGATCCGGACAATACCCGGAACGATATGGGGGCGTTCTATTTCGAGCAGGTTGTGTCCCCTCCTCCCCCACCCGCTCCGGCCGGCAGCCTTTTGCAGGTGGTCAATGACAACGTGTTTGTGCGGAGCGACGAAGGGAGCCACGGCATCATACTGCAGGCGGCCAACGGGCAGTGTTGGCGGATCACGATCGACGAGAGCGGCGAATTCGTGAAAACGCAGGTGGGTTGTCCGGAATGACGGCCTGTGAGCCGGATTGTCCGGGCCGGGCGGCGGAAGGCGGTGCTGTCGGGATCATCCTTCCTTCGTCACGGCGATGGCCACGGTGAGGTCGTCGAACAGATCCACTTGTTCGCCCCCATCCACCTGGTCGGAGAGGACCAGTCCGTTGGCGAGGACTTCCCCTTGGATATAGGAGCCGAACAGTTCGACAGCGGGGAGGAGGCGCGGATGTTTCTCCACCTGTACCCGGATCCGGTCGGTCACGTTGAACCGGCTGTTTTTCCGGATATGTTGGATCCGGTTCACCAGTTCGCGGGCGGTACCTTCTGCGAGCAGGGTATCCGTCAGCGTGATGTCGAGGGCGACGGTCAACGGTCCGTCGGTGGCAACGAGCCACCCGGGCACATCTTCCGCCGTGATTTCGAAATCTTCGAGGAGGAGGTCGAAGGAATCCCCGTCGAGCTGCAGGAGGAAGGTGCCGGATTGTTCGATGGCGGCGATATCCTCCTGTCGCAGGGCGGCGATGGCGGCGGAAGCGGCCTTCATGTGTTTGCCGAGCCGTTTGCCGAGGGTCTTGAAATTAGGTTTTATTTTTTTGGAGATGATACCGGCGGTATCCGTGACGTATTCGATGTCCTTGACATTTGTTTCGGCGAGGATGAGGTCCTTGACGGCTTCCACCTGGGTGATGAATCGTTCGTCGAGGACGGGGAGGAGGACTTTGCGCAGGGGTTGCCGGACGCGGATGTTTTCCCGTTTGCGCAGGGAGAGGATCAGGGAGGAGATCCGTTGGGCATAGTCCATGCGTTGTTCCAAGGCCTTGTCGATGAGCAGGGGGTCAGGCTGGATCAGGTCGGTGAGGTGGACGGAGACCTGGTGGAGGAGCGACGGCTGGTCGGTTGTCCTGTTGCGGACAGGTTCCGTCAGGTTGCGGAAGAGCCAGTCCGAGAAGAAGGGCGCGAGGCTGGCGCTGAGCTGGGCGGTGACGACGAGGCATTCGAACAGGGTTTGGTAGGCAGCCTGTTTGTCGGTGTTCATGTCACCTTTCCAGAAGCGGCGGCGGCTGAGGCGGACATACCAGTTGGAGAGATGTTCGTCCACGAAATTTTCGATGACCCTGGCGGCGCGCGTCGGTTCGAAATCATCCATCGCATCGCGGTAGGCGGTCACGACGGAATGGAGTTTGGAGAGGATCCACCGGTCGAGCTCCGTACGTTCGGCAGGCGGGACGGGCGCCTGGGCATCCGTGGTCCATCCGTCGATATTGGCATAGAGGGCGAAGAAACCGTAGGTGTTGAAAAGGGTGCCGAAGAACTTGCGTTGCACTTCCGCGATACCGCTGACATCAAATTTGAGGTTTTCCCAGGGAGATGCATTGGAGATCATATACCACCGGGTGGCGTCGGCGCTGTACCGCTCGAGGGTATCGAAGGGGTCGACGGCATTACCGAGGCGTTTGGACATCTTGTTTCCTTCCTTGTCGAGGACGAGTCCGTTGGAGACGACATTGCGGAAGGCCACCTGGTCGAAGACCATGGTGGCGATGGCGTGGAGGGTATAGAACCAGCCACGGGTTTGGTCGACGCCTTCGGCGATGAAATCGGCGGGGAAATGGTGCCGGAACACGGATTGGTTTTCCATGGGGTAATGCCACTGGGCATAAGGCATGGAGCCGGAATCGAACCACACGTCGATGAGGTCGGGTTCGCGGTACATGGGTTCGCCGGAATCGGAGACGAGCACGACCTGGTCGATATAAGGGCGGTGCAGGTCTTCGGGAAGCGATTGTTTGAGGCCGAGCGCCGTGTTGGCCTTTTGGATGGCGGAATCCAGGGAGGCGAGGGAGTCGATGACGATTTGGTGTGCGCCGTCGCGGGTACGCCAGATCGGGAGGGGGATGCCCCAAAACCGGCTACGGCTGAGGTTCCAGTCCTGGAGGTTTTCGAGCCATTTGCTGAAGCGTCCCTCGCCGGTGCTGGCCGGTTTCCAGTTTATGGTTTTGTTGAGTTCGTACATACGGTCGCGGCAGGCGGACGCACGGATGAACCAGCTGTCGAGTGGATAATAGAGAATCGGCTTGTCCGTTCTCCAGCAATGGGGGTAATTGTGGGCATATTTGGCGACATGGAGGGCTTTGTTCTCCTGTTTGAGCAGGATGGCGATATCGACATCCACGTTGGAGAAATCTTTGTCGTCGGTGTAGTTCTTGACGAAGCGGCCGCTGAACGGACCGACGGTGTCCTTGAATTTGCCCTGGCGGTCCACGAGGGTGAGGGCGCCGATTCCGTTGGCTTTCGCGGCCCGCATGTCATCCGCGCCGAAGCTGGGCGCCGTATGCACGATGCCGGTACCGTCCTCGGTAGTGACGAAGTCGGCGGTGATGACGCGGTAGGCATCCATGGCAGGGAGGCCGTCCAGTCCTATCAGGGGTTCTATTTCATTGCCGAAATCGAGCAGGGGGGTATAGCGGAGCCCGTCCAGTTGGGAGGCCGCGAATCCGTCGGTCCTATCCGAGACGGGCGGTTGGTTCTTGCCACCGAACCATTTTCCGACTAGGTTTTCCGCCAGGATGACGCTGACGGGGAGGTTGGTGTAGGGGTTGACGGTTCGGACCTTGCAATATCGGATATGGGGGCCGATGGTCAGGGCGGTGTTGGAGGGGAGCGTCCAGGGGGTGGTGGTCCAGGCGGCGATACGGACATCCTCGTCAGGCGATTCGAACAGGAAGGCGGATTGTTCGTTCCGGAGGACCTGGAACAATGCGACGGCGGAGGTGTCGGACACTTCGCGGTAGCAGCCGGGCAGGTTCAGTTCATGGGAGCTGAGGCCGGTTCCGGCACAAGGGGAGTACGGTTGGATGGTATACCCTTTGTACAGGAGGCCTTTTTCGTACAATTGGCCGAGCAGCCACCACACGCTTTCGATATATTGGTTGTCGTAGGTGATGTAAGGATGTTCGAGGTCTACCCAATATCCCATCTTCCGGGTGATGTCGTCCCATTCGTTCTTGAAGCGCATGACGGTTTCCCGGCATTTCCGATTGTAATCCTCCATGGAAATCGAGGTACCGATGTCCTCTTTCGTGATGCCGAGTTCTTTTTCCACGCTCAGTTCGATGGGGAGGCCATGGGTATCCCATCCGCCTTTGCGTTCCACGCGTTTGCCGAGCAAGGTTTGGTACCGACAGAACAAGTCCTTGATGGTACGGGCCATGACATGATGTATCCCTGGTTTTCCGTTTGCACTGGGCGGGCCTTCATAGAACACCCAGCGGTTTTCGGCGGGGCGTTGCGCGACACTTTGTTCGAAGATTTTTTCCTTCTCCCAAAAGGCGAGTATTTCCCGGTCGATATCGGGGAGGTGGAGCTGCTTAAATTCCCTATACATGCGGTGAAGATTGATATGGTCGGTTAGGCTGGCAAAAATCCATAAAAAATCGATGAAACAAAAGCAATCGGGGAACAGGGGTGCATGTGAAAGCCCCTGGGCAGCCCGAGGCGCACCGATGTCTGCCCGGAATGAACGGCCGTTTCCGGATTTTGCTGCGGGCGGATGAAGAAAACAAGCGGAATGCCGGGTGCTTGACGATGTACCACCGGAGGGCGTGAACATTGCCGTCGTATGCTCCGGGCATCGGGGATATTTTCCGGAAAGTCACCCGTAACTTCCGAAAGCTGCCGCAGCGTGCTATTTTTGCGGATATACGCCTGGTTTCGGGAACGGTCGGTCATGTGCAACCATGTGCCGGCGCAAATCCGGTTGCCAGTCATTCAGTGGGAGGTCAGGTGCCGCCCTTCCGGCGGTGCTCGGCCGTGCAATCCGGATCCTATGTCAAGAATCCTTTTTCCAATTCGATTGATGGCCTTCGCGGCCGTCGTGCAAGTGATTGTCCCCGGCTGCGGGGGGGATGTGCCGGCGGATAAAACGGAGGCGACGACCGTTCAGCCCTTGTTTGTGCCCCGTTTCGACCGGGATTCCGCATTCCATTACGTGGAGCGGCAATTGTCTTTCGGGCCGAGGGTCCCGAATACGTCGGCGCACAGGCGCTGCAAGGACTGGTTGGCGGAATCATTTCGGTCGATGGGATGTGAGGTGACGGAGCAGCCATTCCAGGCGCGGACCTATACGGGGAAAACGGTGGACGGGGTCAACATCATGGCGAGATTCCAGCCGGAAGCGCCTCGGCGGATATTGTTGGCGGCCCATTGGGACAGCCGTTTCATGGCGGACTCCCCATTGAATGTGGAAAACAGCGATTCGCCCATTCCGGGTGCGGACGACGGTGGTTCCGGCGTGGCGGTATTATTGGAGCTCGCCCGTCAGTTGCAGGCGCACCCGGTGGAAATCGGGGTGGATTTCCTCCTGTTCGATGCGGAGGACCAAGGGTCGGACAGCTCGGTCCGCCCGGACCCGACCTCCTGGTGTCTGGGTTCCCAGTACTGGTCCCGCAACATCATCCCCGGCGGTTACCGTCCGATGTATGGGATTTTGTTGGATATGGTGGGTGCCAAGGGAGCCCGGTTCCTGCGGGAGGAGGTGTCCATGACCTATGCTCCGCAAGTGATGAACAAGGTGTGGAAGCTGGCACAGGGTCTGGGATACGGGGCCTATTTCGTAAACGAGACATCGGGGGCGGTGACGGACGACCATTATTTCGTGAACACCATCGCCAGGATACCCATGATCGACATCATCGGCAAGTCTTCCACAACACCGACAGGGTTCGGTGCGCATTGGCATACCCAGACGGACGACCTGTCCGTCATCGACACCCGCACCCTTCGGGCGGTCGGCCAGACCCTGCTGGAACTGATTTACCGCGAAGCGGCGGGGCGGTTCTGAAGCCGCGGGGGACGGATTCGACCAATCAAAGTCAGCGATGAGCATCTTACCAGCACAGCTTCACAACTTTATCGGCGGTGGCTTCCGGCCGGCGGTCGGCGGCCGTTCGTTGGATAATGTACGGCCGGCGACGGGGGAAGTATATTCCAGTCTGCCCGACTCAGGGCCGGAAGATGTGGCCTTGGCGGTGGAAGCTGCAGCCAAGGCCTTTCCGGCCTGGTCGGTCGCCGGGGTGGAATTCCGCTATTCGGTACTCAACCGCTTGGCGGACCTGGTCGGCCGGCATGCGGAACAGCTGGCACAGGCGGAATCGGCGGACAGTGGCAAGTCCATCACGACCGCCAGACAAGTGGACATCCCGCGGGCGGAAGCCAACCTTCGGTTTTTTGCCACCGCCATCCTCCATTTCTCCACGCAGGCGCACATCATGGAGGGTACGGCGGTCAACTATACGCTCAGACAGCCGGTCGGGGTGGTGGCCTGTATCTCTCCCTGGAACCTGCCGCTCTACTTGTTCACCTGGAAGATAGCACCGGCCCTGGCCGCGGGCAATTGTGTGGTGGCGAAGCCCTCCGAACTGACGCCCATGACAGCCTATCTTTTTTCGGAATTGTGCCAGGAGGCCGGACTTCCGCCCGGTGTGCTGAACATTGTGCACGGGTTGGGACCGCGTGCGGGACAAGCCATGGTCGAACATCCGCAGGTCAAGGCGGTGAGTTTCACCGGAGGGACCGCCACCGGACGCACCATTGCCCGGACGGCGGCGCCGTTGTTCAAGAAATTGTCACTTGAGTTGGGCGGAAAAAATCCGGTGCTCGTTTTTTCGGATTGCGACCTGGAGGAGGCCCTGGCCACGACGGTTCGGTCGTCCTTTTCCAACAATGGGCAGATATGTTTGTGCGGGTCGCGGATATACGTCGAACGAACCATCTATGAATCTTTCCGGGACGAGTTGGTACGGCGGGTGCGGGAATTGCGGACCGGAGACCCTGCGTCCGAGGACACCGACCTGGGATCGTTGGTTTCACTGGCGCATCGAGACAAAGTCCTGCACTATCTGCGGCTGGCACAGGAGGAGGGAGGGACCATTCTGACGGGCGGGACGGTTCCGGAGATGAGTGGCCGGTTGTCGGGTGGCGCTTTCCTGTCACCGGCGGTCATCGAGGGTTTGCCATTGAACTGCCGTACCAATCAGGAGGAAATATTCGGCCCGGTGGTGACGATACAACCCTTCGACGACGAATCGGAGGCCCTGGCCATGGCGAACGGGGTGGCGTACGGGTTGGCCGCCACGGTATGGACCCGTGACCTGTCGCGTGCCAACCGGATTGCCGCCGCCTTGCAGGCGGGCATCGTTTGGGTGAACTGCTGGATGCTGCGGGATCTGCGCACGCCTTTCGGCGGGATGAAGCAGTCCGGTGTGGGTCGGGAAGGAGGGGAGGAAGCCCTTCGGTTCTTCACGGAAGCCAGGAATGTATGTCTACGGTACTGACCAAGGCGGGGTCGGGGCATATGGGAGGTAAGCACATCCTTTGTCCCAGGTTCCACCGGTGTCAATGCTGGAGACCGTCGGACAATTCGTTCGACCTGATCCGGCCTTCGATGGCCCGGATGCGCCAGGTGGTAAAGGCTTGGTTGGATTCGAAACCATGGCCGTAAATCAGTTCGCCGGGTCGTTGCATGACCACGAATTTGCGGGTATGCACCTTGTCGCCCGCCTCATCCCATATCAGTTCCTCCGACTCAAGCCTTTCCTGTTGCCGGCTGGTCCATACGACGCTGTCCCGGGCGACGAACAGGTTGGAATGTTCGAACCGTTGGGCATAGCGGGCGGTCAGCCGGCTCGAAGGTTCGTTGTGATGCCCCTGGTCAAAGAACTCCACGAGCAGTCCGTCCGGAAATTCCTGGTAGGGTTCCGAGGCGGCGAGGTGCCGGACCAAGGTGGGGGCGACGATACGTAGTTTGAGGACGGCGGAATCGCTGTACAGGAGTTCCACGTCCATGGCGGTCTCCACGAGGGTTTGGTCTCTGGAGAAGAGGCGGTTGACCTCGTTGATATCATTTTCGCAGCCGGGGAGCAGCAGGGGAAGGAACAAAAGGACAGGCAACAGGGGATGTCGGCGTACGGTCTTCATGGACAGCAGGTTAGGGATTCTGTGGCAGGTCGAACCAGACGGGAGTGTCGACATCGGGTTCGCCGTTGTAATTCACGGTGATTTCCGTACCGGCGGCGATCGGCCGAAGGGCGTAAAAGTCGAGGGTTTGCCCTTCGTAATCAGCTACATAGTGGGCATTGGGCTGATAGGAATGGTTGTATAAGGATCCGAAGCCGAGTGCGATGGCACATCTCCGTTGGTTTTCCTCCCACAGGAAGTAATAGTCGTGCAGTTGAGTTTGGTGAATGATGGGGAGGTCTTTTTCCGGTAGGACGATGACGGGGCATACCTCGATAAGGCTGCCCGGGTCCAGGTCCGTTCCCGTGAAGACACCGCGGCCGCCCAGTTCGCTTTCCGCGACATAGAGGGAGGGGATACGTTGGGACATAGGAGGAGCAGGATTAGCGGGTATTCAACCGGACGACAGGGCAGATCATCTCCTCCAGGGATATGCCGCCATGTTGGAAGGTGTTGCGGTAATAATTGTTGTAGTAGTTGTAATTGTTCGGGTACAGGAAGAATACGTCTTCTCTGGCGAATATGAAGGTGGAGCTGACATTGGGTCGGGGGAGGCCGGCCTGTTTAGGGTCTCGGATATCCAGGACATCCTTCTTGTCGTACTGGAGGCTCTTGCCGACCTTATAGCGAAGATTGGTGGTGGTTTCCCGGTCGCCGACCACCCGGGAGGGGGTGTTCACCCGGATGGTGCCATGGTCGGTCGTGACCATGAGTTGGGCTTGTCCGCGGTCGGCTATCCGTTGCAAGGCGGACCAGAGGGGGGAGTGCAGGAACCAGGACCTGGTCAGGGAGCGGTATGCTTTTTCATCGCCGGCGAGTTCCTTGAGCACTTCCATTTCCGTGCGGGCATGGGAGAGCATGTCGATGAAGTTGTAGACGATGACGGTCAGGTCGTTGTTCAGGTAATTGAGGATGTTGTCGTTCAGTTCCTTGGCGTTGGCGACGTTGGTGACCTTAACATAGGCGTGTTTCAGTGGTTTTCGGATGGTTTTGGACACGAGTGCGTTGAAGAACGTTTCTTCATGAAGGTTCTTACCGCCTTCATCGGCATCATTTTTCCATAGGGAGGGAAAATTCCGTTCGATATCAGCGGGCATCATGCCGGCGAAGATGGCATTGCGGCTGTATTGGGTGGCGGTGGGGAGGATGCTGTAGAAATAATCCTCCTCCTCCACGCGGAAAATTTCGGAGAGGATTGGTTCGATGATTTTCCATTGGTCGAAGCGGAGGTTGTCGAGGAGCAGGAGGATGGTCGGCATATCGTCCCGCATCTTAGGGAAGACCTTGTTTCGGAGCAGGTTGTGGGACATGACGGGGCCCTCGTTGCGGCCGCTGATCCAACTTTCGTAGTGTTTGGTGACATAACGTCCGAACTCCGCGTTCGCCTCCTGTTTTTGGGTGGCGAGGATTTCGCTCATATGAACGGAGTCGGACTGGTCGAACTTCAGTTCCCAGTTGACCAGTTTCCGGTAGATATCGACCCAGGCGGCGAAATCGGGGCTGCTGTTGATATCCATGGAGAGCATGCGGAACTCCTGCTGGTAATCCGAGGTGTTTTTTTCGCGGACGAGCCTTTTGTTGTCGATGATTTTCTTGAGGGTCAGCAGGATTTGGTTGGGATTGACCGGTTTGATGAGATAATCCGCTATCTGGGCGCCGATGGCTTCCTCCATGATGTCCTCGGCTTCGTTCTTGGTGATCATGACGACAGGCAGCAGGGGGTTGGATTCCTTGATGCGGGCCAGCGTTTCCAGACCGGTCAGGCCGGGCATGCTTTCGTCCAGGAATACGACATCCAGGTCGTTGTTTGCGGCGCACTCCTCCAAGGCGTCATGACCGTTTGTGACGGTGATGACATCGTAGCCTTTTTTCTCGAGGAAGAGCAGTTGGGGTTTCAGGAGGTCGATTTCATCGTCCGCCCAAAGTATCCTGATATTTTCCATATGTTCGGTTTATTGTCGAAAGCGGTGGAGATGCCTGGTGGCGGCATACCACCTGCGGCAATAGTCTTAACGACAGCTGGCCTCGATTTGTTTTGACGGCACCCGATCCGGGGAGACAAATGGGGTGCAATTCAACATGTCG
>JBEAQU010000107.1:0-4001 GCA_041163745.1 Bacteroidota bacterium | reverse complement strand
GGTCTTGAAAAAATCCTTTATCTTTACCATGGAGGGAACCGATCCCATCCGCAAACAGGAGGCTTTCCAAATCTTCAACAAATACATCCTCATGGCGTACCACCGTCATTCAGACCAAATCATCGAGGCAATCGAGGATTACTTCCATGATGTCGTGCCAGTCAAAGGCTCCGTGGCCGACATCCTACTGAACCAAGGACGTGAAGAAGGACTCGAAAAAGGACTTGAGATCGAACGCCTCGCCGGCCGGCTCGAGGACTTGTCCCAGATCCTGCGCAAGCTCACGGACCACGGTTACGATACCGCCACCATGTCCTTGCTCAGCGGATTGCCGCTCCCCTTCGTACAGGCCTTCGTCTGATGCTACCGGCCGGACCGCATGGCACTGCTCCATACGGCGGTCCGGCAAGCAAGGCTGGCGGTCGACCCCGCCGCCGCACAGCAGGCCGTCGCGGATGGCTGGGCAGCCTTCGGCCTGTCCGAATCCGACATCCGGGCTTATTTCGAGGCCGTCCGGCAAAAGGAAAAATAGATTGGAGGACTGTGGTGAAGGAATTTGCAGCAGGAAGGATAAAATTACCGACACAATTCTGTAGGCTAAATAATAAGCGACTACCATCTGATTTATCGAAATGGTGGTACAGACTTACCTCGGCCTGCTCTCGGCATATCCCGTGGAACAGATGCTGCGCCTAACTGACATTAAGAAACGGCACGCAAAATCAGTTCGATTCAGTTGAATTCAGCGGAGAGGGAGGGATTCGAACCCCCGGTACCTTGCGGTACGTCGGTTTTCAAGACCGATGCAATAAACCAGGCTCTGCCACCTCTCCAAGGCGAAAAGCTACCAGGTCAACAAGTGTTAGGCAGTCTTGCAAATGTACAAGCCCGACCCGAAATTCGGAAACGGATGCTACAAATTCTGAGCACACAAACGCGGCGAAGCCGGTGAATTGGCGGAACTCGACCCATCGCTCATCAGGAGCAACTGACAAAACACCTGTCAGTGTGGCGGCGGGCCGCCATAGGGCGGACGACCGCCTTGCCAGCCAGGCATGGCACCACCCGGCGCTTGGTTGCCACCACCCTGTCCCGTGCCGAAATGGCGCAGGTTGTAGGTGAAGGTGAGCATGAAGTAACGGGTGAGCGCATTGGTACGGGTATCCTGGATATAGGTTTCCGTAACGGTCCGGCTGATGTTGCGGTTTTGGTTGAGCAGATCGTTGACGGTGACGGTGATCTCCCCGCGTTCGTTGGCAAAAAGCTTCCTTCCCAGCCCAAGGCTCCACAGCCAGAAATCCTGGTTGAAATCATCACCGGACAAACCGGTGTAACGTTGGTTGGCAAGGTCGGTCCGGAAGACGAACCCGTCCAGGATGATCCAATTGAACCGCAGATTGGACAGCTGGCTGTAAAAGGACGTGTTGTTATTCACCTGCAGCGAATTGCTGACCAGGCTGTAGCTCGGGCGGAGGGACAGTGTGAAATCGACTTTCGTACTGATGTTGCTGCTAAGGGAAACCCCGCCTCCGAAGGAATGGGAGCGCGCCACGTTGCGCGCCTCGTTGACCAGCCCCGGCGTGTTGTTCAGGTTGTAGCTGAGCTCCAGGTTGAGGTTTGACTTGATCTTCCGGACCGGAAAACCGTAAGTCAGGAAGGAGCGGAGGCTGTTATTGCCATCCAGGTTGACCGGCCGACTGATGGAAGCGCCGCGCGGGACATTCACCTCATCGAAAATTGAGAATCCGGAATTGGGCAGATAAGTGGATTTACCGATGTAATCATTCGTCAGGCTGCCGCCGACCATGGCGAAAAAGACCGTGGAGCGTGCCGTGTTAGTCGCCTGGTAGCGCCAGAAAAGGCTGTGCGCATAGGATTGCCGCAGGTTCGGATTGCCGATGCTCAACTGCACCGGGTTGCTGTTGTCCAGCACATTCTGCAACTGCATGACGGACGGCAGGTTCGTGTTGGTGCGGTAAAACAGCCGCATGTTCTTCGCCCGTCCGTCGATATCCCAGCGCACCATGGCGGAAGGAAGGAAATTTTGAAAATCCTGGCCGGTCCGCAAGGTGTAGGGATAGGTCTGGTCGTTGGCGAGGGTGGCATGCTGCCAAGCGGCGCGACCCGTCAGGGTCAGTTTCTCCTTGCGGTAATTGTAGCCGACGGAAGGACGGTGTGTGTAGTAATCATTGGAAAAGACATTGCTCAATTGGTCGTTGAGCAGGTCGTAGGCCTGGGTTCCTTCCTGGTAATCAAAGGTGGTCTTGTCTGAGCTTTCCTGTTGATAGCTGTACTGGTATTCCAGGAGCACCTGGCTGTTCCCGCCGACCGGTTCCGTGTAGTTGAGGTTGGCGGAGGCATTCCAGGTGCGCGCGTCCAACCGGGATACCTGGTCGAGGGTGTCCGACCGGTCGGAAGCGCCGGGAACGGCGAACAAATTGAGAGACTGCAGCGTGTTTTCGCCTTGCTTTGGTGCATAGCCGGTGGTCAGGTTGAGGGAGACCGTCCGGCCCTTTTTTTCGAATTTATGCCGCCAGAGCAGTTCATTGCTGAAGTTGATGCCGGTCTGGTCGGATTGGTAGTCACTTTCGCTTCGGTTGAGAATGGCTTCCCGGAGGGCGGTCAGTCCGTCGGTGGCGACCGTTCCATCATTGGCCTGGAGGCTGAACCGAGGGCGGAGCAGGAGGGAATTGGACGAGTCGATCTGATACTCCAGCCGGAGGTTGGCCCGGTGGTTGGTATTATGGGCAATGGAAAAGGAGGACTCGTCATAGACCTGTGCCGGGCCTTCCGTGGTGAAGAATTGTTGGCTGAGCCGTTCGATGGCTTCGTTGCTGCTGTTATTGAAAAAATAACTGCCGCTAACCTCCACCTTATCACCCCACTTGTCGGAATAGTTCAGCCCGAGGGCATGGGTGGTGACGATACCGCCACTGGGATTCACAAGAAAGTCGCCGCCACCGCCAAAACCGCCCCGGCCACCCCGGCCACCCCGACGGGAGCCCCCGCCACCCATGACGCCGAGCAGGTCATCCGAGGAAAAATTCTGGATGTTGATGTTGTTGGTCAGCCCGATCAGGGAAACCCTCCGGCTGCCGTCGAAATAGTTGATATTGCCACCACCCTGCCATTTGTCATCGTAGCCGTATCCGGCGTAGACCTTTCCGAATTGGCCCGCCCGCATGTTGGGACGGGTGACGATATTGATGGTCTTGGAAGTGTTGCCGTCGTTGAAACCGGTGAACTGAGCCTGGTCACTCTGCTGGTCGTAGATCTGGATCTTATCGATGACCTCCGCCGGGAGGTTACGGAGCGCTGCTGTCGGATCGTTTCCGAAGAAGGGCTTGCCGTCCACCAGGATTTGCTTCACCTCCTCTCCTTGCGCCTGCACTTTGCCACCCTGCACGGAGACCGTGGGCATCTTGCCCACCAGGTCTTCCGCGCTGGCATCTTTCATAACTTTGAATGCATCGGCGTTGAAGGAAGCGGTATCGCCTTGTTGGGTGGCCGTCAACACCTGCTCTTTCACCTGGACTTCCGCCAGTTGGGTCGCTCCCGGCTGCATGCGCAGCACACCCATGTCCGTCGTCGGCTGGGTCAGCGTGACCTCCCGGAAGAAGTCCTCATATCCCAGGAAGGATACCTTCAGTTTGTATCCGCCCTGTTCCAAGTCTTTCAACACAAAGCTGCCGTCGTTTTCCGTAGCGCCTTGGTAGGCGTCCTCCCCCCAGGGATACTGGAGCGTCAGGTGGGCACCTGGCAGCGGGATGTCACTTTCATCGACAACACTTCCCTTGAGCTGCCATTGCTGGGCATCCGTCGGCAGCCAATAAGCCGCCAGCATCACGATCATCCAAATTTTTCGCATATTGTTTTCCTTGGTTAAGCGCAATGCTTGGAACGGTCGGGCGGAATCCTTCAGGAACCGTCTCCGGCAGCACCTTCGCTGCGGGAACCGCCCTGGCGGCGGCCTTCGCCCCGTTGGTTGCGCAGCGCCTGCT
>JBEAQU010000106.1:0-20740 GCA_041163745.1 Bacteroidota bacterium | reverse complement strand
GTGATTCGGCAGCGGTGTTCCCGACGGTCACGGAACCATCCAGCGGTGCGTCACCGCGGGTGATGAGATAGGAGGCCACGATCAGGTGCGGGTTGTAACCGTCGTTGCAGTTGTCGCAGGTTACCCCGCTGACACAATTTGGGTTGTTCGCATGGCAGAGGTCGACGTAGTCTTCGTCAAAACGGTATTGGAGGTTCAGCGGACCCTGGCCTATGAACCCTGTCATATCGAAATCGAACCAAGGGGCGATGGAGCCGGGACACCAGCCGGCACGGTCATGAAACCAGGTGCCGTTTTGCGGGGAGCATCCGTCCGGATTGGGATTGCAATCTTTCCAGTTGTGTTGTTCGAAAGTGACGTTGCCGTTCACCAGGATGTGATGGGTGTCCTCATGGAATTCGGCGGCGTTGCCCGTATTGTTGTCTCCCCAGCCATGGCCGGTGGAGACTAGTTTGAGCTTGGCGGCCGAGGCGGTGGACGGGATGTCCAGTTGGCGGGGCGGTACCGGCTGAAGGTCGCCGGGGTTGCCGAAGTCGTAAGTGTTTCGCCAGACTTCCGTGATGTTGCTGTAGGGGTGGGCGACCGTACCCGGGTTGTACTCGAGGATAAGGGTGTAGAGGAAACCGTTGCCGAGCGTTCCCAGGTAGACCCGGAAGCGGATCTTGCCTTGCAGTGCGGACATGAAGTCGGTCACCTCCGCACCGTGGCCGCAAGGGACGCCGTAGGGGGTGATGTAACGGAACAGCTCGTACCACTTGCCGTTGTGGCCTTTGACCTCGATGCCGGAGATACGGTCCCATGGGTCGCAGCCGCCGGGCGGGCATTGGATCAGCAGGTTCGCATGGATTTGTTGGAACGCGCCGAGGAAGCTGGGCAGTTCGGCCTCCACTTCCACCACGCCGTTGTTCACATCCGACCATACGGCGTCCAAGGCCGTGACAGTCACTTCAGGTGCATCGCCGACCACCTGGATGTCGACGGCGGTGGTGGTCTCCGCCCCGAAATTGTTGGTTGCCTTAATCAGGATGACATGGTCTCCGTAGGACGGCGGGGTCCACCAGGCGGTGAAATGGCCGTTGTTCCAGTCTTTCGCCGGGATATCCTGTCCATCGACCTCGAACCAAAGGTCTTCGACCGAAAAAAGTTCCGGGTAATCGATGCCGGCGATGGCGGCGAGCTGGATGGGCTGCAAAGTCGGGACATACACTTTGCCGGGCAGCGGACTGCGGGCGTCTATGTCGGGCAGGACAAGGCTGGGATCCAGCACTTCGAAGGTATTGAACAGGTCGACGGCCGGGTTGTAGGTGCCGTCTCCGCCCTGGCTGGCCTTGATGGTGACGCTACCCGGAACGCCGGCCAGCGTAACGACGTCCCCAGCCAAGGTGGCGGGACCGGACACGATTTCGTATGTTACCGGCAGTCCGGAGCTTGCCGTGGCATTGAGCGTAAAGGCCGGGTCGGATACGAGTTTGTCCGGTATCTGGGGGAACGTGATGGCCTGAAAGCCGACATCGAGCATGCCACCGAAATTGGATGTTCCGCCGGTCAGGGCGAAGTTGAGCAGGTTTCCGTCGCGGTCACCGTTGCCGGTTTCGCTTTCCAGTTTGGCAATGGCCGTATTGTCTCCGTCCGGAACCCCTTGGTTGAACTTGTAGTAAAGCTGCAGGCCGGTTTCGTTTCCGGTGAGTTCATCATCCATCATGGCCTGGATTTCCTGTTGGGTCAGGGCCTTGTTCCAGAGCGATACTTCATCCGCCCGGCCGCCGAATACGAAATTGAAGCCGCCGAGCAGGCATTTGCCGATGGTGAAGGGTTTGTCGGTGGAGAGGATGGTGCCGGATGCTGCCTTGGACCCTGTCAACACCCCGTCGATGTACAGGCGTACCATGGACCCGTCGTAGACCCAGGCGACATGCTGCCAAACCTGGGGAACGATGCTGAAGGCGGGTGCGACGAACTCATGGAAGCCGGCGGTTGTGATGAGCCGGCATTCCAGGGTGCCGTTGTTGAGTTGGATGAGGTACATCTCCCCTGTGCCGGAGCCGCCGCCACGGATGCTCATCAGGCCTTGCCCGTAGGCAAGGGCGTCATGATAGAACCACCCGGCCATGGTGATCTGTTGGGCATTGGCGACGTAGGCGGAACCGCTGGGCACCTCCACATAGTCGTCGGTCTTGTCGAAATGCAGGTATTGGTTGGACTGTGCCCGGCTGTGGGCGGCGATGCCGAAGACGGCCAGGACGGAAAGGAAGCGTATCAGATTTTTCATGCGTGAAACGATTGTCGTATGGTAAAGACATAAAGGTAACCGGAGTGTGCACAATCTCACGTTTTCGAAGCAAAAAAACTTTCGCTTCCCGGCAGCGTTCGGGTTGTGCATCCCGGATGTTTCCGGTCATGGGATCAGGGCATCCACCAGACCTTGGTGGCGGGGCTGTCCGACGTCATCCTGACCAGCTGCGCGGCGTAGTGTTCCGGATTGTTGGCGGCTTCGGAGGGCGGGTAGGCGAAGCGGTAATACACGGGAGGTGCACCGGTCCGCGGGGTGGCGCCGGTCCGGCGCCATAGCGAGAAGGCTTCCCAGGGTTGCCGGAAGGCATCCAGCCAGCGTTGCCGATAGATCAGTGCGAGCTTGTCTTCCTGGGTGAAGATGCTAAGCCGCGGGTGGTTGGCCACGGCGAACAGCTCGCCCTGGGAAAGGATGGGGGGACGGTTGTGTATCCAGCCGGCACATCCGGCCATGACCGATTGCCAGAAGGAGCAGGACGACACCAGGCCGAGCGTGTAGGCCCCTTCCGCTTCGTCCGGGTCGGGAGCCACACCCAATCCTCGCAGGTGGGCCTCCGCTTCCAGGAAGTGAACTTCCGCGGCGGTCAGGATGACCTCCGGAACGTCCTGGTCGTCGCGGACCAGGTAGTAGTTGAACGGGGAGAACAGGTTGCCCTGGCCTTTTACGGGGAAGTTGTTGTCGCGATGCCGGCCGTAGGGTATCCCTCCTTCCGGTGGCGGCGGACCGGTCGGGGCCTGCGGGAAGGCCACCCATTCCCCGGCGTTGTTCGTTTCGAAGAACAGGTATGCCCGGGGGTCGAAGATACCGCTCCCGTCCGGTAGGTCTGATTCGGACAGGCTTTGCCAGACGGTGGTGCCCATCCGTAGTTTGTTGTGCTCGGAAAAGGACCAGTTCAAACCTTCGTTGGTCCAACCTTGCCGGCGGGGCCATAGGCAGACGTCCTCTCCCTCGCGGATGAGCGGGCGCTGGTTTCCAAGGATATCCGCGATGATCGGGAAAGCATGGGCGGGATCTTTCTCCGCCATGCGGACGCTGTGTCGCAGCCGGAGTGCGTTAGCCAATTTCCGCCAGCGCGACAGGTCACCGTTCAGGAAAGTGTCGAAGGCGCCCAATGACACGTAGGGAGTGCCGGCGGCTGTGACAGGGTTTGCGGTCGTACGGATGTTCTCCTCCACCCAAGCGAGCTCCGCCAGCAGGTGTTTGTAAATGTCTTCCTGGGAGTCGAAAGGCGGCCGGGTCCGGTCTATATCCTCGAACCCCATCGCGGCGTTGAAAAATGGGATGTCACCGAAGAGGTCGGTCATCCGGAAAGTCTTGTAGGCCTTCAGTACCTTGACCTGCGAGCGGACATTGTTCCAGGCCTCGGGATCCGCCGCCGACGAGGCCTCCAGGCGGCGTTCGATCTCCCGGAGGTGGGCAAGGCTCCGGTAGTAGCCGGTCCAGACCTCTTCTGTTCCGATGGTGATGTTGTCAAAGCCCACGCCGGTCCGGGCAGCCTGTTGGGTGATCGGGTACAGGGTTTCGTTGTGCAGGTAGAACTGTTCGTTCCAGCCCAGCCGGAGCGAGGCGACCACGGTATTGAACAAGGGGCCGATGTCCGTATCCGTCGGATGGAAAGGATTGCGGTTGATGTCGTCGAATTCCGCTGTACAGGCGGTGAAATGAAGGGCCAGACCGGCCGATAGCCATAAAGCTAGCATGTTTCGTCTTGGTGCCATGACGGAGTTTGGAAACTGTTTCGGTGGCTAAGATGGGGAAAAATCCGGAAACATCCGTGAAGTCGTGCGAGGGAACATCCGGTCGTCAAGTCGCTTGTTATTCATTTGTTAATGGGTTGGCTAATTCGGCGAATGAGCGAATATTTGTCCCGACAACGAATTCATCATGTGTCGTTTCCTATTGGTCGTCCTTTTCCTGGCAATCCGTCTGACGACCGGCTACGCGGCCGGCACACCCGGATTCTACGCCGACGGGCAGGTGTTCCGGCCAGGCACGGCACCATGCCTCACCCCCCTCCCAGGCGGTGACATCCTTTGCGGCTTCGATGAGGAGACGGAGGAGGAGGACGGATCCGGGGAGCGGCGTCGCTTCGCCTTTTCGCCACATCGCGCTGACATATACGGCCTGCTGCCGTCCTACCGTAACGAGCTGCACCTGCTGAAGCTATCCCTTTCCTTGCATACCTACTATTGTCTTTTCCGGAACTGAAGCGGAATGGTTCCTTTTAGCGTCCGCCGGCGGGATCCGCCGGCGGGACGAAAGTGCATGGGCTGGCGGTCCGCCGGTCCGATTTTCAACCATTTCATTCTTTTCCAATGCAACAAAGCAAGCATTCCATCCCTTTGGATGGCTGGGCAGGATTCCGGCAATCCTTCCGCAGCGACGCCATTTCCGGTTTCATCGTTTTCCTGTTGGCCATGCCTTTGAGTCTGGGTATTGCCAAGGCATCGGACTTTCCACCCGTCATGGGATTGTTCACGGCGATCATCGGCGGGTTGGTGGTCAGTTTCTTCGCCGGTTCGCGCTTGACCATCAAAGGGCCTGCGGCCGGTCTCATCGTGATCATTTCCGGCGCCGTCACCGCATTCGGCGGCGGCGAGCAAGGCTGGCGCCTGACTTTGGGCGCCATTGTCGTGGCGGGAATCATCCAGATTCTGTTCGGTGTGTTCAAATGGGGCCGGCTGGTGGATTTCTTCCCCTTGTCGGCTGTCCACGGCATGTTGGCCGCCATCGGCATCATCATTGTGCTAAAACAGGTTCCGGTGCTGCTGGACATAGACCCGCAACTGTACAAAGGCCAGGGTCCCTTCGCCTTGTTGGCCGGCATACCTGGCTTCATGGCGCACCTGGATCCCCGGGCTACGCTGATTGGTGTGGTCAGCCTGGCCATCATGATGGGCTGGCACCAGGCACCTGTCGGCCCCTTGCGAAAGATACCGGCGGCCCTGCTGGTGCTGCTCATCTCGATACCGGCCGAACTGGTGATGGATTTCGAGCATACCGAACCGTCCTATGCGCTGGTGCACGTGGGTAATCTGACGGAAAATCTTCGCTGGAACGTCGATTTCTCCGGTATCGGCCAAGTAGGTGTCTTTGTCAAGTACGTCGTCATGATCGCCCTGGTGGGCTCCCTGGAATCCTTGCTGACCGTCAAGGCCATCGATATGCAGGATCCTTATCGCCGCACCTCCGACGCCAACAAGGACATCATGGCGGTCGGCATCGGCAACACGCTGTCGGCGCTGGTCGGCGGACTTCCGATGATTTCGGAAGTTGCCCGCAGCGCCGCCAATATCTCGTATGGTGCCCGTACCCGTTGGGCCAACTTCTTCCATGGATTCTTCCTCATGGTCTTCCTGCTGCTCGCCTTGCCGGTGATCGAACTGATTCCGAACACCGCACTGGCCGCCATGCTCATCTCGGTGGGCATCAAGCTGGCCCATCCGAAGGAGTTTGTCCATATTTTCCAAATTGGAAAGGAACAACTGGCCATTTTTCTGGCGACCATCTTCTTCACCCTGTATGAAGACCTGCTGGTAGGCATTGCGGCGGGCATCCTGCTCAAGATGGTCATCCATCTCTACCATGGCGCATCGATCGCCTCCCTTTTCCGGTCGGATATCGCCGTTTCGTTCGACAACGGAAAATATCTCGTGTCCGTCGGCCGTTCCGCGGTGTTCACCAATTACCTGGCGTTGAAGGCGAAGCTGGAGGCGATTCCCGCCGGCATGGACGTGACCCTCGACCTGGGTGGCACCCGGCTGGTGGACCACACCGTCATGGACAATGTCCGGCAGTTCGAACACCATTACACCCGTGCCGGTGGCACCTTCCGGATCCAAGGGCTGGATGCCCACCAACCCTTCTCAGGTCACCAACTGTCCGCCCGCCGCAAGGCGGTTCCTGCGTAGGCAGGGGCTTTCCCTGTCCGCGCATCACCTCCATCTATTTTCATCAAACCAGCACGACATCATGTTACACATAAGACAGGTCGTCCACCCGATGCTGTTGGCCGGCTGCCTGCTGGCCGCCGCAGCGAGTGGGGCGCAGACCACATCCTACCACCAAACCGCCGACAACCTCAATGTCTGGCTGGCCTTTTTCGGAACGCACCCCTTGGGCGGGCAATGGAGCCTGCTGTCGGAGGTGCAGTTCCGACGGAGCGAGGGCCTGCTCCATCCGCAGCAGTTCCTGGTACGGCCTGGCATCGCCTACCATTTTTCAGACCGGCTCACCGCCTCCCTCGGCTATTTCCACATCGAAACCTATCCCTATGGGGAGTATCCCATCGCCCTGCGTACCCCTGAGAACACCGGCTGGCAACAACTGGCTGTTTCCTCGAAGCTCGGACGGGTGGACCTGCTCAGCAGGATCCGCCTGGAGGAGCGCTTTGTACGACCGCCTGTCCTGGATCCGGAAGGAGTGCCTGCGCAAGGGTCCGCAGTCCATACCAACCGGTTCTGGATGTTGCAGCGAATATCCTTTCCGCTGCGCATGACCGCGGAAGGTCCATCCCGGCTGTACGGCATCGTTTCGGAGGAAGTGCTCCTGAACTTCGGTCGGTATGTGGCGGCCAACGTGTTCGACCAGAACCGCTTCTTCGCCGGTTTCGGCTACCGGCTCCGAAAGGGCCTGCGGCTGGAGACAGGTTATCTGCACCAGCTGGTTCTGAAACCGGACGGCATCCGCATCGAGCAGAACCATACCTTGCAGGCGGCCGTATTCGCCCGTATTCCTTTCACCAAGCAACACCAATGATCATGGGTAACCCGTATCAACCACCATTCGATGAGGAACATGTCCTCCACGAGCTGCACCATTACCTGCCCTCGCAGACACCCATCAAGGATTTTATCCACCACAATACCCTGCATGCTTTCCAGGACCGGAAATTCTACGATGCCATCTTCCTGGCCTCCAAGATCTTCGGTTACCAGGTAACCCTGGAACTCTCCGATTACCGGGGCCTGTACCGAAAGGGCCGTATCCGGGAGGCCATGCTGGACCGATTGCTGGCCGAAAGAAAGGGCGCGGCGGCAGCGGAATGGAAGGACCGGCTGCTCAACCAGGCATATGACGAGCACAACCTGCCCCGGCTGGGCAGGTTGCGAAAGACCTGGTCGCAGACCTATTCCCTGAACATGGATGACAGGGTCCATCCCGCGCTGTTCCGAATCCTGGCCTTTTACCTGGACCAAGGAATTGCCAACTGGCGTTTCCCCAACACAGACCTGGGTTTTCTCCCCGCGCTACGTCGCCTGGAACGGGACAACCTCAGCAGTTTCTTCCAGCGTCCGCGGGCCCGCCGGCTGCTGCAGGACGAAAGCGTCACCTTGTCGGACCTCTTGCAGCTGCTTGTCGGCAACCCGGCACTGTACGAAGAATACCTTTTTGAGCAACAATTCGCCCACCATGGTTGGTCCGGAATGGTGGCGACGGTCGAACGGCTGCCGGAATCGCTCCTGAGCCCCCGGAAAATATCGCTTCGGGATCTGATCCATTTCGAGTTGCTGCTGGAGATCGACAGACTGGATGCGGCGGCAGGAGACAGTTGGCAATCCGTTGCGGACTTGTCACATCCGGAACCGGCCGAGCTGTTCGCCCCCTTGTCCTATACCGACCTCAGCGAAGTGCTCCGCCTTTGGCAGGACGCCTTCGAGTGGAGTTATTACGACGAAGTGCTGGCCGGATTGCACCACAATCACGGCCGGGGCTCGGCAGCTCCCAAGGGCAAGCCTTTCCAGGCTATATTCTGCATCGATGAGCGGGAGTGTTCCTTGCGCAGGCACCTGGAAACTTTGGAGCCGGACTGTGAGACGCTGGGTTGCCCGGGCTTTTTCGGGGTGGAATTCTTTTTCAAGCCACAAGGGGCTCGTTTTTATGAGAAGCTCTGTCCGGCTCCCGTCACCCCCACCCATCTCATCAAGGAAAGCGCGCCGGTCTCGGCGCATGCGGAGGATTTGTTGTATCACCGCCATACCAACCGGGTGCTGCGGGGATGGCTGACTTCCCTGTTCGTCGGTTTCCTGGCCGGTTACCGCCTGGTGCGCGACCTGCTGAGGCCTAAGATGAGCCCGGCCATATCCAATGCTTTCGGACACATGGGCAAAGACTCGGTGCTGCATATCCTGCACGACCCCGCCCATCCGACGGAGGGTGGCCTGAAGCTGGGCTACACCCCGGAGGAAATGGCGGAACGCGTGGAACGCACGCTGCGCAGCATCGGTATGACGGAGGGATTCGCTCCGCTGGTCTATGCCGTGGCGCACGGCTCCAGCAGTGCCAACAATCCCCACCATGGGGCTCACGATTGCGGTGCCTGCAGCGGTCGGCCGGGCGCCACCAATGCCAGGGTTTTCTGCGCCATGGCGAATATGCAGGCCGTCCGGAACATCCTGGCCGACCGTGGCATCCGGATTCCGGACGCCACCCAGTTCATCGGAGCCATGCACGACACGGCCAGCGACCTGATGGAGTTTTACGACGTGGAAATCCTTTCCCTCGACAACCGGCAACGTCACTGGACCCATGTCAACGTCATCGAACAAGCCCTGGACCTCAATGCCAAGGAGCGTTCCCGCCGCTTCGCCTCCATCGACACCAAGGCCGATATCCGTCGAGTCCGCAAGGCCATCCAAGACCGTTCCGTCTCCATGTTCGAGCCCAGACCCGAACTGGGCCACGGTACCAACGCGCTATGTATCGTCGGTCGACGTTCCCTGACCCGGGGATTGTTCCTGGACCGCCGGGCCTTTCTGAATTCCTATGATTACCGCCGCGACCCGGACGGGGAGCTGCTACTGGGGGTGATGAAACCCCTGCCGCCGGTCTGTGGGGGCATCAATCTCGAATATTATTTCTCCCGGGTGGACAACCAGAAGTTCGGGGCCGGAACCAAACTGCCGCATAACGTGATGGGGCTGGTGGGCGTGGCCAACAGCAGCGACGGGGACCTCCGGCCAGGCCTGCCGTTGCAGATGATCGAAGTGCACGACCCGGTGCGCCTGCTCATCATTGTGGAACACCATCCCGAGGTCGTCCTGGACACCATCCGCCGGCAGGCAGATCTTTACGAATGGTTCGCCAACGAATGGGTGCACCTGGTGGCCTTTGACCCGGTCCTGGGCTCGTTTCACCGGTTTGTGGAAGGGATGTTCGTTCCCTACCAGACCATGGCCGGGGATATCCCTGAGATACAGGACCTGCATCGGTTCCTGGAAACCGCGGCGGAAATGGAGACGAACCATATCCTGCATGCGACGGGAGAGAACCTGAAAGTCCATGCCCTCCGCCGAACCCATTGACAATGACCTGTCCGGTCGGCCGGTGCACGCTCCTTCCATAGGGTGGGTCATCGGTCGGCGGACCAATCACCTCCGATATCATGGAAAAATTATTGTGGATGTCCCAGGCCGTACCGATCCTGGGGCTGTTATTGACGCTGCTGCCGTCCAACCGGCGGGAGACGCTGATTTATCACTTCGCCTGCTGGCCCCTGGTGGTTTATCTGACGGGCGCCGTCGGGATGACCGTCGTCTGGTTGGCCGGTGGTGGCGGTGCGGTTTTCCAGCATCTGTTCACCTTTTTCCAAACCGGCGACGCATCCTTCCGGCTGGAGTTGTACTTCGACAAGCTGACGGCCGTTTATTCGGTCGTGTCGGGCTTGCTGGGGGTGCTGACTATTTCCTTCAGCCGGTATTACATGCACCGGGAGCCTGGCTACAAGCGTTTTTTCAACAACCTGTTGTTCTTTTTTTCCGGATTGAACCTGGTCATCTGCGCCGGCAACTTCGAGACGATGTTCATGGGCTGGGAGATCATCGGCATCAGTTCCTTTCTGCTCATCGGATTCTATCGGGAACGGTACCTGCCAGTGAAGAACGCCATCAAGGTGGTGTCCTTGTTCCGGCTGTCGGATGTGATGCTGATGCTGGCCTTGTGGCTCAGCCACCTGGTCTTCCACGAGAACATCCGGTTCACAGCGATGCAGGAAGCCGATGTGCTGGAAGTGTTCCGGAGCGCCGGGCCGTATACGTTCCTGATTCCCGCCTGTTTCTTCGTGGTGGCGGCCGTCAAGTCGGCGGTGTTTCCCTTTTCCTCCTGGTTGCCGCGGGCGATGGAAGGACCGACGACTTCCAGTGCCATATTCTACGGCTCCTTGTCGGTGCATATCGGAATTTTTCTGTTGCTTCGGATTTCGCCGTTCTGGGAGGACAACCTGATTTTCCGGGTCGCTATGGCGGTCATCGGCCTGCTGACCGCAATGGTCGCTTCCGCTACGGCGAAGGTGCAGTCTTCCGCCAAGACCCAGATCGCGTATGCGTCCGTCGGTCAGATCGGCATCATGCTGATCGAGGCGGCCATGGGCTGGTACGACCTGGTGCTGGTCCACTTCGCCGGCAACGCGATGCTGCGCACCTATCAGTTGCTGGTCTCCCCATCCCTGCTGCACTACTTCTTGCATCACCAGTTCTATCACGGTGACATTGCGGAGGATCGGTCCCTGCCGGCCTGGCGGCGGGTGTTGCACCACACCTTGCTGACCTTGTCGATCAAGGAATGGAACATGGACCGCTTCCATTACCGCAGCCTGTGGATGCCCTTCAAGTGGTTGGGCCGTCATTTCCAGTTCCTGGTCCGTCGGCCGGCGAACAGCTGGGTACTGGCGTTGGTCTGGGTCGGCGGATTGTCGGTCGGGATAGCCGGCCGGGCGTCCGGTTGGAAAAGCGATCTCGGGGTCTTGTACGAATTGCTTGGGTTGATCCTGGCACTGGTGGCCTTTTCCGCCCGGAATCAGGTTCGTGCACCTTGGCTTTTCCTGCTGGCGAGCCATGGCATGATACTGGTCAGTCTGGTCTTCCATTATCATTTCGACCTGTTGGAGACGACCTTGTACCTGGGCGGAATCGGAATCGCATGGTTTGCGGGAGATCGGATTCTGGCGAGGATGTCCCGGTTGGAAGGGATTGGCGACCTGCGCTCCTTCCAGGGGCATATCTATGAGCATCCGCGGTATGGGTTGGCCTTTCTGTTGTGCAGCCTGGCCTTGTCCGGTTTTCCGATCACCCCTTCCTTCATCGGATTGGACGTCGTGCTGGCACATATCCACGAAGGACAGGTGGTGCATCTGCTGCTGACCTTGCTCAGCTTCATCTTCATCGAGATCGCTGCGCTGCGGATATATGCGCGGGTGTTCCTGGGGCAGCACCAGAAGGCATATCACCAGATCGCCTTCCGCAATTCATGAGTCCGGACGGATCCGCAGTTTACCGGGCTAAAAGGAGGCCTGCAGACCGATGGTGAAGCTGCGGGTGCCCGGAAAGGAGGCCCACTCCAGTCCTTGTGCGTTGCCGGCGCCGTTGCTTCCTTCCGGATTGATCCGGTCGGGCAGGGATGCGTACAGGTAGAACAGATCCCGTCCGGTGAAAGAAAGCATCAGGTCCTGGAAAACCTTGGCACGACGCTGCAGGTTTTCCGGTACGGTCCAGTGGAGGGCCAGTTCCCGGAGTTTGACCCAGGAGTTGTCCAGCACGCCGGGGCGGGATATGAAGCGGCCCCAGCCGCCGGTGTTGCCGATGTATTTGAAATAATAATGAACGACCTTGTCGTTGGCGACCCCGTTTTCGTACACGCCCGGGAGGATGACACCGACCGGCCGGGTGACGCCGGAAGGGTCTGTGAAGGGCAGTCCCTCTCCCGATCTTTCCGGCAGGGTCTGGGGAGACTGTCCGGTTTGGAGACCGATGACATAGGAGCCGGCATAGATGTCACCCCCCCATTTCGTATCGACGAGGGTGCTGAGGGTCCAGCCTTTGAAACCCAGGCGCATGGACCAGCCGGCGAGGAAGTCCGGGGCGGCGTTGCCGAGGGGCACCCTGGTGTCTGAAATGCGGTAGGTGGTCCCGTCGTCATTGAGGATGGGTTGGCCGTTGGCAGGGTGATAGACATGGTCGTAGCCGATGATGGTGCCATAGGATTCGCCGGCACGCACGGCGATGGCCGGGCCGTTCAGGCCCCAGATATTGGCCAGCTCCAGCAGGTCGGCGCCATCACCGAGGCGAACCACCTCGTTCCGGTTTCGGCTGATGTTCAGACTGGTTTGCCAGAAAAAGCCGGGTCGCTGCAAGAGGTTGGCGGAAAGGATGGCTTCCCAGCCGTGGTTGCGCAGTTCGCCGGTGTTGATGCGGACTTGCGAGGCTCCCGCCGAAGCCGGAATGGGGGCGTTGAGGATTTGGTCGAAGGAGCGGATATGGTACCAGGTAAGGTCCAGGTTGATTTTGTCCCGCCACAGACCCAGGGTGGTGCCAATTTCGTAGGAGTCGGCCTGTTGCGGACGGAGTGCGATGGGCGGGATGGTGGTGGGGAGCGAGGCTGTCTGGGCACCGCCGAATTGACCGGTTGTGTAGACGAAATCCACCTGATACGGGTCGGTATCCGTGGCTGTCTGGGCGTATGCAGCCCGTACCTTGAGGAAGCTTACTGCAGGGAATCGACTGATGTTCAGTACTTCCGACAGTAGCAAGCTGAGTGAGGCGGACGGATAGAAGTAGCTGTTGGCATCGGACGGTAGAGAGGAGGTCCAGTCGTTGCGGCCGGTCAGCTCGAGGAAGGCGAAGTTGCGGTATCCCAGGTTGAGAAAGGCGAAAGCGGAATGGATTCGTTTTTCGAAGCGGAATTCCTGGAGCCGGGGGCCGGTCTGCAGGTTGTCGAAATTGTTGAAGGCATACAGGCGGGGGTTGACCCAGCGGCCGCTGGTACCTTGCAGACCATAGCGTTCCCGGCGCCATTGGGTCGCCCCGAGGGATAGCTTAACCTGGAATGCCGAGCCGGCGATGTTTTCCTTGTAGGCTGTCAGCAGCACGTCGTTGTTCTGCACGATGTCCTTGCCCAGTTCGTTGGAATAAAGCCCGTTGAGGAGGCCCAGCGCGTCGGTGGGCCGGTTGCGGGTCTCGAACTGGTCCAGATTGAAGTCTGTCCCCACCCTGCTGGTGAGGTTCAGCCAGGGTGTGATGTCATACGTCAGTGCCAAGGCGCCCAACAACTTGTTGCGGTTGAGTTCGGTGTTGTTGTTGAACGTGTTCCACCAAAGGTGAGGCGGAGCGAAGGTGAAGGGATACTGGCCGTCATATTCATTGCGGGTGCCGTCCGGCAGCAAGTTGAGTTCGCGTTCGAGGCCTTTGTAGCTTCGGGGCCAGCTGTACAGAATACCCTTCCCGAAGGAGCTGTCGTTATTGTCGCCGAGGGTGGGGCTGTTCAGTCGGTGGTAATGAATGTAATTGAAGGATATGTCGGCCTTCACCCGAGCGGATATGTCCAGCCGGGAGCCGATGTTGACGGTGGTCTGGTCGAAGCGGCTGTTCGGGACGATGGCCGTATGGCCGGTTCGGGTCAGGGAGACCCGCATGGTGCCGTGCTTTCCACCACCGGAAAAGGAGAGGTTGTGGGAAGTGGTGTGGCCGTCGTCAAAGAATTGGCGGAGATTGTCGGGTTGCGGATCGAAAGGGCGCAGCTCGCCGTCCCACCATTTTATAAGCTGACCTTCCATACGGGGCCCCCAGGACATCCCGGTCGAATAATAGCCGAACAATTCGGTGGTGGCTTTGCCGTAAGGACCGGCCAGGGCGTGCACTTCCCTCGGATACAAGGGTGTGCCGTCAGGCGCTGTGACAAAGGTGGGTTCGAGCAGGTTGACAGGCCCGCCGGCTCCGAAGGTGTTCTGGACGGACCGGTAGCGACAGGGTTGGATGACCTTGTGGGTCATGACATACTGGATGCCGATGCCCGCCTGTTGGCGCCCGCGGCGGGTGGTGATGAGCACGACCCCATTGGCACCGCGTGAACCGTAGAGCGCGGCGGCAGTGGGCCCTTTCAGGATATTGACATCCTCGATGTCCGCAGGGTTGATGTTGTTGATGGCGGACCCCCAATCCACACCGCGGCCGACATCGGTCAGGCCGGGGTCGTTCTCCATGGGTACGCCGTCGACCACGATGAGCGGCTGGTTGTTGGCTGTTATGTTGTTGTTACCCCGGATGACAAAGCGGGTGGTGCCGCCGTCCACGCCGTTGCCGCCGATCACCTGGACCCCGGCGGAACGGCCGCTCAGCGACTGGACGATGTTCGGGCCATTGGAAAGAAGCAGTTCCGATCCCTGGAAACGCTCGGTTGAATAGCCCAGCTCCCGTTTCTGTCGTTTGATGCCGAGTGCGGTCACCACCACCTCCCCCAGTTCGCGGGTGTCTTCACTCAATTCGACCTTCAACGGAACCCCTGCACGCGCCGACCGTGTCTGCGATGCATATCCCAGGAAAGTGAAGATGAGGGTGGCAGCTGGTTCCTTGCAAGAAAGGACGAAGGAACCGTCCGCCTCGGTGACGGTCCCTACACCAGGATCCGATTCGACGATGATGGATACGCCCGGCAAGGGGGTACCGGAAGCCGCTTCCGTGACAATGCCGGAAAATCCGTGTTGCGCCGACAGGTCGGCCGTCCATAATCCCGTCAGGCATAGGATGACTGTCCGCAGGTACTGTATCATTTCTTTTCGCTTGCAGCGCATGGTGGAAATTGTCGGCGTAATATCGAAGATTTTGGGAATTATCCGTTGTATTTTGACGACGGATTCTCATCTTTGTAAGTGTTTGCCAAACAATAGACATGCTGACCGCCTTTGAAGATTGACGTGCCGATGCCCCGGTATGCCCCGGTGCGTACGCAACCGATTCCTATCATGAGCCGTCGATCTTTTTTCCACCCGCTTCCCATCCTGGGATTCCTTCTCTCCGTTCTCCACCCGATGACCGGTCAGACGCCGGTGACTTTCGGGAACGGCCATATGCAAGGTGTCACCGTGACCAGCAGCCATAACGCCGGGAACGGAACCGGGGAGCAGACCCTGGACGGGCAAGGTTTCCTGCCCAACGAATTCAGTGCGTCGAGGTTTCTTGCACAGGCCACCCTGGGTGCGGATTTCGAGACCATCCTGGATATGTCGGCCACCTCCCATTCCGAATGGCTTTCGGAACAGTTCCATCTTTCCCGTCCCTTCACAGTCGAACAGCGGACCAAGGACATCACGATCCGCGCCCTGGATTCCACCTTCGCCATGGGGGGAAACCCCAGCTTCATCCAACCACAGCGTTGGTTCTGGCACTCCGCCTGGTGGGATTACACCATGCTCTCGCCCGACTTGCTCCGCAACAGGGTGGCGCTGGCCCTGAGCGAGATTTTCGTTGTGTCGGAAGTGCCTCAGCTACAGGAGACCCCCTTGGGGCTGGCGAGTTACTACGACATGCTGCTGGACCATGCCTTTGGAAATTTCCGGGACCTGCTGGAGGCCGTCACCCTGCACCCTTGCATGGGCGTTTACCTGACCCATCTCAACAATCCCAGATCAGACAGCACCCTCAACCGGTTTCCGGACGAGAACTATGCCCGGGAGGTCATGCAGCTGTTCACCATCGGACTGTACGAGCTGAACCCCGACGGAACCCGCCAACTGGATTCAGCCGGCCAGTACATCCCCACCTATGACAACGACGACATCGCCGAGTTCGCTAAGGTCTTCACCGGACTTTCCTTCGGCGACACCTACCTTTTCGGCCAATCCGGACAAAGCCAGCAGAGCTACACTTACCCGATGAAAATGTTCGAGTCCTGGCATGAGCCGGGAGCGAAATACCTGCTGAACGGTACCGTGGTTCCGGACCGCCAACCGGTGGACGGCATGGCGGATATTGACGACGCCTTGGACAATCTCTTCCTTCACCCCAATGTCGGTCCCTTCTTCGGCCGGCTGCTGATACAACGCCTGGTCACCTCGAATCCGAGCCCCGGTTACATCGCCCGGGTGGCCGCGGCGTTCGATGACAACGGACAAGGGGTGCGCGGGGACATGAAATCGGTGATCCGTGCCATTCTCCTGGATGAGGAAGCCCGCGACTGCGCCTTGGCGGACAGTCCCTACCGGGGAATGCTCCGGGAACCGATGGTCCGCTACACCCACGTCTGCCGGGCTTTCAATGCCTTCAGCGAAGTGGGATTCTACCGCAATGCCATGCAGGATTTCTACGAGGATTTGTTCCAACGGCCCTTGGCCTCTCCCAGCGTATTCAATTTCTTCTCACCGGATTATCAGCCGATCGGTCCCATCGATACCGCCGGCATGGTGGCGCCCGAGTTCCAGATCACCAATGCGGTTTCTATCGCCGGATATGCCAACCGGCTGTATTACTGGATTATGCGAGAGAACAGCGTCATGGAGAACTGGAGCACCTTCTCCAACGAATGGTGGGGTGACAAGGCGGTCAACCTGGACTTCACGGACGAGATGACTTTCGACGAACCGGAGGAGGTCGGCCAATTGCTGGAACGCCTGAACCTCATTCTGTTCCACGGCCAGATGTCCCCGCATACCCGGCAGACCTTGCGCGACGTCCTGGGACAAGTCCCGCAAAGCCATTGGGAGGACCGCGTCCGGATGGCCGTCTATTTCTCCATGATATCTCCCGACTATCTCATTTTCCGTTGATTCAATCCTCATCGTATGCATAAGCTTTCCCGCAGGCAATTCCTCCGACAGGCAGGCTGCACCGGCATGGGGGCCGCGACCCTGCTGTCCTCGCTGAACAACCTTTCGATGTTGAACAAACTCGTCGGGTTCCAGTCCGCGCCGCCCGGCGATTACAAGGCCCTGGTCTGCCTCCTCTTGGCTGGGGGCAATGATTCGTACAACATGCTGGTGCCTCGCGGCCCCTCCGAATATGCAGAATATGCCGGCACCAGGTCAGACCTCGCCCTTCCCCAGAACGAACTGCTGGCCGTCAATCCCTTGACCTCGGACGGAAAATCATACGGAATCCACCCCAGCATGAGCGGGGTGCGCAATCTCTTCGAGAATGAAAAGCTGGCCTTCGTGGCAAACGTCGGGACGCTCATCGAGCCGGTACCCGATGCAACCGCCTATTTCTCCGGGTTGAAGAAAATACCGCTGGGACTTTATTCCCATGCCGACCAAATCCAACAATGGCAGACGGCGATTCCCCACACACGGGAGGCGGTGGGCTGGGCCGGCCGGGCGGCGGACCTGCTCAAGACCCTGAACACCAACCAGAATTTCTCCATGAACATCTCTTTGTCGGGTCGGAATGTCTGGCAGTCCGGCAATACGGTCCTGGAGTATTCCATCAGCAACCAAGGGAACGGAGTACAGGGCATCTCCCCGATCGTTCCCAGCTGGTACAGCAATGCCGGGTTCCTGTCTCGTCTCCAATCGGCGGCGATCCAGGACCTGTCCACCTTCCAGTATGCCAACATTTTCAAAGATACCTTCGGCGAGCTCACCAGCCAGTCGGTGGAAGCGTTCGAGGCATTGGAATCCGCCATTTCAGCCGTACAGGTCAATTCGCCCTTTTCCACCCATCACTTGTCCCAGAACCTGAAGATGATCGCCCGGGTCATCGGGGCCCGCAACGCGCTGGGCATGCGCCGACAGACTTTCTTCGTCACCTACGGTGGTTGGGATCATCATGATGAGGTAATTGAAAACCAAGAGTATATGCTCGGAGTGGTCAGTGCGGCCGTGTCCGAATTCATGACCGCACTGACAGAGCTGGGCGTGGAGAACGACGTGACCTTGTTTACGATTTCCGATTTCGCCCGCACACTCACCTCGAACGGGAACGGTTCGGACCATGCCTGGGGCGGCCACACCTTTGTGGCGGGTGGCGCCGTCCAGGGCCGGGAGATCTACGGCACGTACCCTGACCTGCACCTGAGCGGCAACCCGTTGGTCGTAAGTAACCGCGGCAATCTGATTCCGACGACATCCGCCGACCAGTATTTTGCAGAGATGGCCCTTTGGTTCGGTGTCGCTCCCAGCGACCTGAGCACCATCCTTCCCAATATCGGGTATTTCTACGACGTGTCGTCCGGTACCTCCCCCCTGGGCTTCCTGGGTTGACCGGGCCGACAATCCATCATCCGTAATTATCCGTCATTCATGAGAAAAATAACCGCTGCCCTCCCCCACCCCGTCCAGGACATGGCCTGGTGGCTGTTGCTCGCCAGCATGGCATGGTGTTGTCCGGAACATGCTCTTTCCCAATCCTGTATCGGTGAACAAGGAGATATCCGCTGGCGACTGTATGAGCAAGTCCCCGGTTGGGATCACCGACCCCTGAATATCCGGCCCAATTTCCCGCAAGGCCCTACCTGGACGGAACAGCTGACCAACCTGACGACGCGCACCCGATTTCCTTCCGGTTACAGCAACGAGTACGGCTCCTTGGTCAGCGGATTCCTGCGGGCACCGGAAGACGGCGATTACCGCTTCAATGTCACCGCGGACGACAAAACCTCCTTCTTCCTCAGTTCGGACAGCCTGCGCGAACATGCCGTCCTCGTGGCGGAGGTGCCCGGCTGGACAGGCCATACGGAACACGAAAAATATCCGGAGCAGACTTCCCTTTCGATTCCGCTCAAAGGCGGTAAATACTATTATTTCAAACTGATTCACAAGGAAGGCGGCGGCGGGGATTTCATCCAGGTGTTCTGGGAAAGACCTGTCAACGGAAATCCGTCAGCCTGGGAGATCGTCCCGGATTCGATGGTGTTCGGCGACGACTGCTTCCCGCTGTGCGAGCCGGCCGGCCGGCCCTGCGACGACGGCGATCCGCTGACTTCCGACGACCGAACGGACGGCATGTGCCAATGTGTCGGCATTCCGGATTCCCTGCCCTACCCCTGCATCGGTCCGCGGGGCGGTCTGACCGCCTTGTATTTCGACAGCATCGCCGGCTGGTCGGTGAACAACCTGCTGTCCGATCCCGATTTTCCGGATCATCCGGACCGCTCGGATTTTCTGCCGGATTTCTCCGGTCCCGTGACCCCGGATGTCGAATTGTACGGCACCCGGGTCCGCGGATGGCTCCGCCCCCCGGTATCCGGCTACTACCGTTTCAATGTCACGGGTGACAATGACGTGGAATTGCGACTGAAGGATGGACCGGACCCGACTGCCGCAGACGAAATAGCTACCAACGGCGGATATGCCTATATCTACGAACACGATGATACCCCCGGACAGACTTCCGACAGTCTTTTCCTGCAGGCAGACCGCTTTTATGCCGTCGAACTGTTACACAAACAGAATACCTACAATAGCTTTTTCTATGTCTTCTGGAAGACACCCCTGGCCTACGACACCTTGTGGCATCTGGTCGACGGGGCCTTCCTGTACCAGTACGAGTTGGGTTGCGAAACCGCCTGCCTGCCCGCCGGTACGCCTTGTGACGACGGATTCTCCGATACTTTCGACGATGCTTATGACAGCACCTGCACCTGTGTAGGTATCCCCTGCATTGACCCAGCCTGTTCCAACGCACTGGATTATACACCTTACGAACCTTGCGAAGCACAGACGGAACGTCACTCAACCAATCCGGACAACGCCTGGTTGTCCTGCGAACCGGCTCCCAGCCCTAATCCGGAACGGGAGCCCGGCCATTGGATTCTGTATGACCTGGGAACCATCCACGCCCTGTCCGATGCGAAGGTCTGGAACTACAACGGGTTCAACGGTGCAGGGCAAGGCTTCGAGACGGTCGCGGTGGATTACTCCTTGGACGGCCTCCATTGGTCCGTCGCCGGTGTGTTTCAATGGGAGGCTGCAACTGGTGACGCCACCTACGGCGGATTCGATTTTTCCGGACTGTCCGGCTTGAGCGCCCGCTATATCCTTTTCACCGCCTTGTCCGTTTTCAACAGCGGCACCGGTTGCGCCGGTCTGAGCGAACTCAGCCTCCAGGCATTTACCTGCCCTCCTGCCGGAACTCCATGCGATGACGGCGACCCGAGCACGGAAAACGACGCTTACAATGACTATTGCACATGCATGGGTAACTTCAGCCTTTCGAACGACTGTGCGGAACAGGACTTGGTGGTGGACAGCAACCCGGTTCCTTCCGGGAAATATTCCGCCTCCCGGACGGTGAACGGAACCGGAATCTTACGGGCTGGTAGCAATGTCGCTTTTCTTGCCGGTGAGGAAATCACCTTGTCGGATGGCTTCGAAGTGCAGTTTGGTGCCGAATTACTTGCGGATATTGTGCCATGTGAGACGGCAAGGCCTTCCCGTCGAAAAAAGAAGGCTCGGTCGTTGCTTCGTTGACGAAAACGGAACCGCCTGCGGTTCCGCCGAACAGGTGGCGGCATCCGCAGCCGGTTCCATTCCGGAGCACCGGACCAAGGCCGGCGGTCCGTCTTATCCGGCCTTTCTGCCTGGCGACCTGCATGGGTGCAATTCAACATGTCGCTTAGGCGGCCGCTTTGCGTCCCAATGGCTGAACCATACGGTCAGGTCACCCATCCATAGCAAACCAGCCGGGAAGCGGGAGGCCTGGCCAGAAAGAATCTCCCCGGCGCCGCAATCCCTCCCCGCGAAGCGGGGAG
>JBEAQU010000105.1:0-12028 GCA_041163745.1 Bacteroidota bacterium | reverse complement strand
ACCAAGCCCCCTTGCAGGCACTGCTGGACATCGTACCGGACAATATCTTCGCAGCGGCCACCAGCAACGGCAACATGCTGCAGATCATCTTCTTCGTCCTGTTCTTCGGCATCGGCCTCATCCTGGTCCCTGCGGAAAAAGGGCAGCCTGTCAAGTCATTTTTCGACGGGCTCAACGATGTCATCCTGAAAATGATCGACCTGATCATGCTGGCCGCCCCCTATGGTGTCCTTGCCCTGTTGGCGGGACTGATCGTGGAGTTGCCCAGCCCCGACCTGTTCGTCGCCTTGGTCGGATACGCGGCCTGTGTCGTGGCGGGGCTGGCCCTGATGGTCGGCGGGTTCTACCCGCTTGTGACCCGCTTCTTCACCGGCACGGGATACCGCACCTTTTTCAAGGGCCTCGCCCCTGCCCAACTGTTGGCCTTCAGCACTAGTTCGAGTGCGGCGACGCTGCCGGTCACCATGGATCGCACACAACACGAACTCGGCGTCGACGAAGAGGTCGCCAGCTTCGTACTGCCCATCGGGGCGACCATCAACATGGACGGGACTGCCTTGTACCAAGGTGTCGCAGCCGTTTTCATCGCCCAAGCCTTCGGCATGGACCTGGACCTGGGTGCCCAGTTGGGAATCCTGCTCACGGCCACGCTCGCCTCCATCGGGTCGGCGGCCGTCCCCGGCGCCGGCATGGTCATGCTGGTGATCGTGCTGGGCCAGGCCGGCATCCCGGAAACGGGGCTGGCGCTCATCTTCGCCATCGACCGCCCCCTGGACATGCTCCGGACGGTCGCCAACATCACCAGTGACGCCACCGTGGCCATGCTGGTCGCCAAGCGCAACGGAAAATTGCATCCGCCATCCGGTAGTGTGGCCGGCTGATGTCACCGGAACCGCCTGCAGGCAATCCCTTCCGCATGCTCACCGGCAACCGGGACTTACCCGGGAACCCCGAATTGTCACCCTTACAAATGAATCCCATCTCTTCCAGCGCAATGATTTTCCGAGGAGCCGGTGAGGCGCTGGAGCCGGCCGAGTTACCCGTCCCGCCCCCCGGTCCGGGAGAAATCCTGGTCCGCAACGAATTCACCACCCTTTGCAAGAGCGATATCAACACCTACTGCGGGCGCCGGCAGGAGAAAACCCCGACCATCCTGGGGCATGAGATCGTCGGCCGGATCGCCGCGCTCGGGCCCGATGCGCCGGAACTGGATATCCGGGGCCAGGCTATCCAGGTAGGTGACCGGATCAGCTGGGCGATATTCGCCAGTGACCCAACGGATGTCATGTCCCGGCGGGGAATACCCCAGAAAGGAAAGGGGCTTTTCAAGTACGGACACGAACAGCTCCGGGCGGACCAAAGCCTCCATGGCGGACTGCGCCAGTACATCCTGCTGCGGGCCCACACACCGGTCGCGCGGATAGGCAGCGAGGTTCCCCTGCCGGTCGCCGCCCTGGTCAACTGTTCGGTCGCCACCGTGGCGGGTGCCCTGCGGTTGGCCGGCTCCGTGCTGGGGCGGCATGTGTTGGTCTCCGGTGCCGGCATGCTGGGGATGGTCGCCTGTGCCATGTGCCGGACATCCGGTGCCGCCAGCATCACGGCAGTGGACACCTCCCCCGAAAGGCTGGCCCGCGCCGCCACTTTCGGTGCCACCGCCACGGAGACAGCCGGCCGGCTCCGTCCGGACGATGATTCAAAAAATTTCGACCTCGTGCTGGAATTCAGCGGGGCACCTGATGCCATGGCGGCCTCGCTGGAAAGGCTCTCCATCGGAGGTGCTGCCGTCTGGGTCGGCGCGACCTTCCCTACCGACCCCGTCCGGATCGACCCTGAACGACTGGTCCGACGCCTCCTGACCATCCGGGGGCTGCACAACTACAATCGGGAAGACTTCGCGCAAGCGGTGGCCTTCGTCGAACAGCACCACCGGCAATTCCCGTTCAGCGGGCTGGTGGAGGCCAGCTTCCCCTTAGAACAGGCCCAAGCGGCATTCGAACATGCCCTCCATGCCAAACCCTTTCGGGTCGGGGTGGAAACCACCTGATGAGCCGACATCCTCCGCATTGGCAATGGTAACCTTGTTTTAAAATTCCGGTAATATCCTCGCCTTAGATTCGCTGCCTTCGGAGCATCGGGTCGTTGCCCAGTGCCACGACCCGACGCCCGCCATCCATACCCAGCGAAAGATGCCACGAAGCGACCATTCGGACGAACGCACGGCCGCACGACGGACCGACGATTGGCAGGTATCCCTGTTCGCTCTGACAGGCGCCTTCCTGACCTATTGCAGCATGTATGCCTTCCGCAAGCCGTTCACCGCCGGTGCGTATGCGGAACAAGACCTGTGGGGGATCGACTATAAGATCCTGTTGGTGTCTGCCCAGGTCGTCGGATACATGCTGTCCAAGTTCGTCGGCATCAAGGTCATATCCGAAATGCCGGCAAATCTTCGCATACGCTACATCCTGGGACTCATCGGCCTGTCCTGGTCCGCCCTGTTCCTGTTCGCGTGGATGCCGAGACCTTGGAACATCGCCGCCCTGTTCCTTAACGGGCTGCCCTTGGGGATGATCTGGGGATTGGTTTTCGCCTTCCTGGAAGGCCGTCGGCACACCGAGCTGTTGGGCGCCGGCCTTTGTGTCAGTTTCATCGTATCCTCCGGCATGGTCAAGGCGGCCGGTTTGTTCCTGATGGGCAACCTGGGCGTCCCCGAGTATTGGATGCCGTTCTGGACCGGGCTGCTGTTCATGCCCATGCTGCTCGGCGGCACGTGGATCTTGTCAAGGATTCCGCCCCCCAGCGTGCAGGACAAGGCGTTGCGGTCGGAGCGGGTCCCTATGGACGGAAGGCAACGCCGGGCCTTCCTGCGCACCTTCATGCCTGGCGTCCTGCTGCTGGTCTCCGTGTATGTCGCCATCACCATATTCCGGGATTTGCGCGACAATTTCGCGGTCGAGCTGTGGGAACAGCTCGGGTATGGCGACGTCCCGTCCCTGTTGGTCACGGCGGAAATCCCGATTGCGCTGGCGGTCTTCCTGCTGATCGGGGCGATGATATTTGTGCAGGACAACCGCACCGCTTTTTACCTCAACCTGGGTGTCGTCCTGGCGGGCGGGTTAGTATTGTTGTCATCCACCTGGCTGTTCCAGCGGAGCCTGCTGCCGCCTGCCGCCTGGATGATATTGGCCGGTTTCGGACTTTACCTGGCTTACGTCAGTTTCCATACCTTGTTGTTCGAACGGTGGATGGCTTATTTCCGGGCGAGAGGCAACATCGGCTTCCTGATGTATACCGCGGACGCCTTCGGATATCTGGGAAGTGTGGGCATCCTGTTCATCAAGCATTTCGGACAACCGGCCGGCAACTGGCTAGCCTACACCCGTCGTGCGGGCATCGTCATCGGCCTGCTGACGGTGGTGTTCAGCTTGCTGGCCTTTGCTTATTTCCGGCAGAAGGAGAAACGGTACATCCCGAAGGGACTACGGCAGGCGGCGCATCCCACCTGACCACGAATGGGCGCAAACCCAATTGTCGGTTCAACGGAGACAAGGGGCCGCACAAAATAACCGCCAAGGCGGCTATTTGACTGCCTCACCGCTTCGCGGAAAGGGCTGTGACGCTAATTCTTACAGGATTAAGCAAACGACAATATTTTTCTATCTATCTGATTCATATATTATTGCGATTTTTTTCGATAATTTGACGAGTATTTTTGCTCCGCGCTTCGCGAATAGGGGCCATGGGAATGGTTGACGCCATGCGTAGGGGCCTTCCGAGGCCCGCCCCCAACCACCGCCGGAGTCGGGCTACAATTTGGTTTGCCCCCACGGCTTTGCCTCGCATCGAGCCCCCGGCGTGAAATCCGTCATCAGCCGGAATCCTCGCCGGTCGGATTCCCCAGCGGATCCCGGCAATGCGCCATCAGGGCCCGGTAGGTAGGGTCGGCGGACAAGACGGCGGTGTTCCCCAACACCACCACTTGTTCGCGGGCGCGGGTCAGGGCGACGCATAATTTGCGGTCGACCCCTTCCGCTGACAAGGAGACCAGAGACGAAAGTTGCGCAGGATGGTTCGTACACAAGGAAATCAGGATGATGTCCCGGGCACCACCCTGAAAACGTTCCACCGTGTCGATGGTCACACCGGTGGTATCGATGCCGGCGGACTGAAGCACCTGGGACAGCAGGGCGATCTGGGCGCGGTAAGGCGTGATGATGCCGATATCCGGACCGGCATGCACATCCGGGCGGGAAGCGGGAATTCCGTTGTGCCGGAACAAGCGGATGAGTTCCGCAATCCGCTCCGCCTCATGCCGGTTGGTCTTTCGGGAGCGACTTTCCTTGTCGACGGGCGTATCCACAAAGGACATCCGGGCGGACAGCACCCGCAGCTGCCAGGAATCCGTCGCCGGAAAGTCCGGTGGCGGCAAGGGGGACCGTTGGCGGATACCACCCGGGATATCGGGTGGCAGGACCTCCAGGCGTTGTTCGTAAAAGAACCTGCGGGGGAAAGACATGATATCCCTATGCATCCGTCCCTGCATGGTGAGCTGGTCGTAAGCCCAGGACCATGCTTCCGTGCGGCAGCGTTTGTAGAGCCGTTCGAAAAAGGAATTCCGAAGGTTGACCAGTCCCAGGGCCTGCAGGTCCGCATCATCCACAGCCGACTGGTGCGCGGGTTGGGCGACTACGGCGGGCAGCTGCTTATGGTCACCGATGAGCACGAACTTACGGAATCGCGGCAACCAACCCAGCAGGGCGGGCTCCAGAATCTGGGAGGCTTCGTCGATGACCACCGTATCGAAACTTTTCAAATCCAGCAATTCCAGGTGGTTGTTGAGAGATGCCAAGGTGCCGACGAACAGCCGGTGTCGGGTGACCAGGTTCCGGAAAGCGGCCGGATCGGGCGTTTGGGCGGCCCGGACCGACAAGAAGCGGTCCTGATAAGGGCCGGTGGTGGAAGAGCGGGAGCCGATTCGCAGGTAATTTTCCCGAATCGGTTCGCCCAGGCTGTCCAGGGCGTCGCAGATCTCATCCACGGCCCGATTGGTGTAGGCGAGCAGCAGGAGGTTTTCCGTCGTCCGTTCGAAGGTCCATTGTGCGAAGTGCCGGAGCATCTGGCTGGTCTTTCCGGTCCCGGGCGGCCCCCACAACAGGAAGTACTCCTTGGCGGCTATCATCCTGTCCAGGATCCGGCTTTGTTCCGCGGTCAGCTTCCCGGCGGGTTGCCAGGTGTCCGGGCCGGTGTCGGCGGGCGTCGGTTCCGACGGTGCCCGGACCGTCAGCAGCAGGTCCCGCACCTCGGGCGCCTGGGAAGCCCAATGGAACAGGCCCTGGTACATGGCGGTGAAGCCCAGGTCCATGTAGTCATGCTCGACGACCCATCGCTGGAAGGAGGAAAATATGTCCAGGTTGAACTGTCGGGCGCGCAGGCGGACGGTGACGGTATCCGGGCCGACATCCACCAGGGTGACCTTGAAAATTTGGGTGCTCAGGGGAGCGCGGCGGACTTCGCCGGACAAGCTGACGGTCGGCCGCCCGGACGCATCGGGATACAGCACCGCGATATCGCCGGGCCGGAAATTGGCCAGCGGGTTCGTATCCGGCCCCCGCCCGAAGACGATCACCGGGTCCCGGTCGTTGGCCTGATTCGTCCGGATGCGCAGGTCGCGGAGAATTTCGTACGAGGCTTCCTTTTCCGCCAGGGTATTCAACCAGAGGGATGCCTGTCCGCCCGGCCGGTCGTTCTCCCCCATACCGGTTTTGGTCAGGAGGTGTTCCCGGGCTATCAGTCCGGTGAAAGCGTTGAAGTATTTCCTTTCCAAGGGGCGCAGGGCCTGGTAGACGGTTTCGAAGCGCCGCAGGTCCCGGGCGGCGAATTGGTCCGCCAGCGGGATTTCGGTCGTCCGCAATTTGTCCAGCATATGGTCGCGACCGGCTGAAGGACCTGCCAGGCGGCGGTCTATCGCCACCAATTTGTTCCGGATCTGGAGGGCGACCTGCTGTTCCGCACGCACCTGCGGGGCGAAGCGCAGTGGCCGGTCCGCATCGCGGCTGTACAGGATGAACACCTGCGTGTCCTTACCGTCGGCGAGCACCGAGCGGACCATCAGGTCGTACAAGAGCGTCTGGATGTAATGGCTGGCCCCGACCTGGTACTGGTTCGCCTGGAACGCTCTCCCACTCTTCAGCTCCACAATCGACGTTCGGTCCGGTCCGCGGTGGAGGACGTCCAGGCGTCCCTGCAGGCCATGTGTCTCATCGATGAAGGCGGGCTCCAGAGAACAATCCGCGGGGCTGATACCTTCCTGTTCGAAACCGTTCATCACAACGGCCTTGATATTCATCCAATGCCGTTGGGCGTTTTGCCGCAATGTTGCAACCTCCATATCCGTCAGACGGGCGAATGCCAGGGGATAAGCCTGGTAGACTGCCGGAAAAACTTCCTGGAACGACGCGTCCGGTCGGTGCATCAGTTCGTCCAGCATGAAGTTGGCGACATGGCCGAGGAGCAGGGCGGGCGTCGACTCGCGGGGCATGAATTTCCGGAGCAGATATTTGACAGCGGCCGGGCGGGATGCACCGAAACAGTCCGCGATGGTCGTCACATCCATCAGGTGGTCGGGATCCACCACGATGGTACCCGGTATCAGGAACAGCACTTGCCCGGCCTCCTCCTCCGTAGCCACCACCTCCACCTCGAGGAGGCTCAGGGTGACCGGAAACCCGACGGAGTGCCGCAGGGCCGGGATGGTCATCGTATCTCCTTCGTTCCGACCCACCACCTGGTATTTCAGGTATGCCGTCATGGTCGGCCTGGTCTCGTCACGAACACGGAGCCGTTCCTCCTCCGGTTCGTCCGCCAACGCGACCACCCGCAGGTACGGGTGGTAGGCACTGACATCCGGCTCGCGGTAATCCCAGGGGGACTGCCAGCTCAACAGCTGTTCCAACCCGGACGGCGGCGGCGCGCCGTAGAAAGCCTCCACCAGCTTGACGACGACTTCCACGCCGAGCAGGACCAGGTCGTCGGCCCGCTGCAGCTCCCAAACGGCCGACCGTACCTGTCGACGGAAGAAATACAGCCAGTACTGGGTCTTGCGGTCCGTTCCGAACTGTTCGAAAGCAAAGGCGAAACGCGCATACATGGTGGTGAAATGCCGTTTGTCACCGCCGGTGACATCCAGGAAGATACGCTCGGCAAGCCTCAACAGGGCATCGGCCTTCCCGGAGGAGCCCCAGCTGCCGTGACCATAGGTCTCGCTGATTTCAAGGTAGAGGAGGCGGGCTTTCTCAGCCGCCGAAGGATCGGTTGTCTGCAAAGGTATCGGTTGTCTAAGGGTCAAGATCTCAAACAAAGATACGAAACGGCGTCATCCGCAGGTATCATGCGACCTGCCGGATGCCCGCCGTTTTGTCCGATGGCCGGCCATGCACGGATTTGTCCTGACTTTTTCCTCGCTGATGTTGAAAGCCCGGTGCCGGCTTCGCATCTTTACAACGTTTCCGTTTCCGGTTTTCCGGCAAGACAGTCCGGCCGGCGGCGGCGGTTCCTTCAAACATGAAACGGTATGAAAAATTTCCTGCGGACAACCCTCTTCCTCCTTTGCTCCTTCTGGCTGACGGCCAGCGGACATGCGCAACTAGCCTTCGGCGACCACACCGCTGCCTTCCTGGGTAATACACCCACCTATTCCGGCATTGCGGTGGCCGTGGCCGACATGAACGGCGACGGCCTGGACGATGCCATCCGGCTCCACCAGGGGACCACCCTCCGGATCGCCTATCAAGTGGACGGGGGCGAACCATTCCTGCATACCGACCACGGCAACCTGCCGGGAGACGCCTGGGCCATTGCCGTCGGGGATGTGGACAACGACGGCTTCGCGGATATCCTGGCCGGAGGATTCTACGACGGCATGAAGGTGCTCTCCTCCGGCGGCAGCCCCGACAGCTACACCCAACAGATCCTGCCCGGCAACAGCATCTTCGCACAAGGCAGCAACCTGGCGGACATCAACAACGACGGCTGGCTCGATGTCTTCGCCTGCCATGACGACGGGGAAAGCCGCATCTGGGGCAACGACGGTGCCGGCGGATTCTTCCAGGCGGACGGCTGGATCGACATGGCCACCGTGCCGGCTTCCGACAATTCCGGCAACTACGGTTCCGTCTGGACCGATTTCGACAACGACGGCGATATCGACCTCTACATCGCCAAATGCCGCCAGGGGGTCAGCGACCCGGAGGACCCCCGCCGTATAAACGCCCTCTTCGTCAACGACGGCCAGGGCAACTTCATCGAAGCCGCCGCCGAATACGGCCTCCAGATAAAATGGCAATCCTGGACAGCGGACTTCCAGGACATCGACAATGACGGGGACATGGACGCCCTCATCACCAACCACGACTTCCCGCTCCAGCTGCTGGAGAACGACGGCAGCGGCCACTTCACCGATATCTCGGAATCAGCCGGCATCGCCGTCAACGGTGGTTTCCTGCAGGGAATCATGCGGGATTTCGACAACGACGGCTTCATGGACATCCTGACAGCGGACCCCACCTACCTCTTCCGCAACAACGGCGACAAGACCTTCAGTCCGCAGGTCGGCCCCTTGGTCAACAGCAATCCCGGCACCATCGCCTGCGGAGACCTCAACCACGACGGATTCCAGGACGTATACGCCGGCTACGCCTGCGGCATCACCTCCCCCTGCAATATTCCGGACAAGCTCTGGCTCAACGATGGCAATGGCAACCACTTCCTCTCCGTCCGGCTCCAGGGCGTCCAGAGCAACCGCGCCGGAATCGGTGCCCGCATCGAACTGCACGGCAGCTGGGGTATACAGGTCCGGGAGGTCCGCTCCGGAGAGAGCTACGGCATCATGAACGCAAGCAGCCAGCATTTCGGTCTGGGAGCGGATACCCTGGCCGACTTCCTGGTCGTCCGCTGGCCCTCCGGCACGGTGGATGTCTTTCCGAATCCCGCAGCCGACCAATTCCTGACCCTTGTGGAAGGAAACTCCTGCACCGGTCCCGGTTTTTCCCTGCTGCCCGACAACATGGCCGTCTTGTGTCCGGATGACAGCCTCGTCCTCGCTGCACCGCCGGCGATGGCTTACCTCTGGCAGAACGGCACGACCGAGCAAACCCTGACAGTCACCGGCGCCGGCACCTACCGTGTCATCACCATCGACTCCAACGGCTGTGCGAACCACTCCGAGCCCGTTTCCGTGGCCCTCAACCCGGATGAGACCCCGACGGTCTCCGTGGAAGGGGAGACCGTATTCTGCCGGGGTGGCACCGTCACGCTGACCGCTTCCGCCGCCGCCGCCTATGCCTGGTCGAACGGGGAGACGACCCAAAGCGTCGACATCACCGAAAGCGGTTCCTACCTGGTGACCGTCCCGGGTGCCTGCGGCGATTTCAGCTCCGCCACCGTGGAAGTCATCGTCGAGGAAGCCACCCCGCCGGCTGTCCAGGACACTGTCCTGCAGGCGCCGGCCCTCGTCGCCCTTACGGCCGCCGGGAATGCGCCGGTTTGGTACGACTCCCTGCTTTCGGTGACCCCCCTGTTTGCGGGCGATACCTTCCTGACGCCGCTTATCGAGGCGGACCGCACCTTTTATGTGGAGGACCGGCTCGCCTTCGGCGGCGGAACCGCCACCACCGGCATGGCCGCCCACCAAGGAACCCCTTACAGCAGCAGCACCTTCAACGGACAGCTCCTATTCGATGCGCTCGACGATTTCATCCTCCGCGAAGTCACCGTGCAGACAGACCAGGCCGGCACCCGCTGGATCGAACTGACGGACAACGTTGGCAATGTCCTCCAGACCGTGGAGGTGGACCTCCCCACGGGGGTTTCCGTCCTGACCATGGACATGCCGGTCCCGGCGGGCAACGACTATGTCCTCACGACCAATGCCGCCGTCAACCAGGCAACCCTCGGCACCGTGACGCCCCGTCTTCGTAGAAGCGACCAGGGTGTGACGTACCCTTATCTGGTGGACGAGGTGGTCAGCATCAAGGGTTCGAACTTCGGCAGCGGCTACTACTACTATTTCTACGACTGGCAAGTGGAGCTGCCCTCCCTGGAATGTACCAGCGAAAGGGTTCCTGTCACGGTGTTCCTCCAACCGACCGCCACCGCCGACCCGTCCCCCGGCACCGGCCCGGCCATGACGGCCCGGCCCAATCCAGGGGATGGCAACTTCCTCATCGACCATTGTCCGGCGGCGGCAAGCGCATACCGGGTCTTCGACCCCCGGGGCCGCACGGTGTGCACCGGTACGCTGCCGGGGCGCACCGACAGCCGCATACCCTGGGGCCTGGACCTGACCGACCTGCCGGCCGGCTGCTATTTCCTGCAGGTGACCCACCCTGGCGGCGTCGCCACCGACAGGTTGGTCGTGACCCGTTGACAACCATGTCGGCTACCAGGCAATCCGGTCCCCCGGCCGGATGCCCCTGGCTGCGGAAAAACCCCCGTTGACCTCGACCACATACCGGGCAGGACCTTCGGATGCGAGGGTGGACTCCGAATGGGGTACCGTATGCTCATGGATGTTGAGAATGGTCCTGTTCTCGTCGACGAACAGAATATCCAGGGGAATGAAGGTGTTCTTCATCCAAAACCCCTGTGGCTCGCTCTGCTCGAACAGAAAGAGCATGCCCTGGTCAGCCCCCATGGATTTCCGGTACATCAGCCCGAACTGCCGCTCCATGTCGTTGTCGGCCACCTCGATGTCGATGGTGGCCTTCACCGTGCCGTCTTCGCCGCTGAGAAAACGCAGCGACCCTTCCTGGCGGAACGGCGGCTCCGCCAGGGTCGCCTCCGGGAACCCGCCGGGAGGAATGTCCGGTCCGGCGGGCCGCCACCATGACAACAGGTTTGGAAGCACCATGGCCAGCAAGGCCAGCCCCATCAAACCGACGACCCAACGCCGCCGCCGCATGGCAGTGACCTGGCTGCCTCGGTTGGTCTTTCTCCCGCGCGTCTCTTGCGAAGCTTTCATCATGATCCTGTTTTTTGATTCAATGTACCGGCTTTTGCTGAAAACGGGTATCACATGTCAAATAAAAGCGCTTTTCCGCTTCCGCCGGTAAAAAGGACAACAATAACCGGCCTGCCCGCGGATTGTTTACCCAAAGAGGCCGGAAACAACGACCTTGGCATAGGGACTTTTTCTGCAAGCGCTATCTTTGTCCTCCCATCCGTTCATCGGTACCGCCGACCGGCCGCCGCCTGGTTCCGTGGCCGGTGGGGTCCGACAGCATGAAAGCCATATGAAAGCCATCCACCTGTTACCGCTCCTGCTTCCCTTCCTCCTGACGTCCTGCCTGCGAGAGGACACCTTCACGGTATCGCGGGAGGACCGGCTGGCCTTCTCGACCGATACGCTCCGCTTCGATACGGTCTTCACGGCGCTGGGGTCCGCCACCCGCTTTCTCCGTATTTACAACCGGCACCCGGAGAGCATCCGCATCTCCAGCATCCGGCTGGCTGGCAACCAGCAGTCTAAATTCAATCTCAACGTGGACGGCGTGCCCGGCGATACGCATGAGGATGTGGTCATCTACCCCAACGACTCCATCTATATCTTCGCCGAGGTCACGATCGATCCCGACGACCCGCTGTCGGAAAGCCCGTTCTTCGTCTATGATTCCATCCTGTTAGAAACCAACGGAAACCGGCAGTCAGTGGTGTTGGAGGCCTGGGGCCAGAATGCCAATTACATTCCGAACCGTTGGTCCAAGGACAGCGTCGTACTGTACACCTGCAACGGCGGGGAGGTCGTCTGGGACGACCCCCGGCCGTATGTCGTCTACGGCATCGTCGCTTTCGACGACTGTACCCTGACGCTGCCCGCCGGCACTCGGGTGCACGTCCACGGCGGCTTGTCCCGTACCCGCGATGCAGCCGGCGAAACCGTGATATACAACAGCGGCCGCCTGCTGTTCCTCGGGAGCGGAAAGCTGCAGGTGCTCGGCACCGCCGACAATCCGGTCATCCTGGAAGGAGACCG
>JBEAQU010000104.1:0-79771 GCA_041163745.1 Bacteroidota bacterium | reverse complement strand
GCACCCAACGGAACTTTCTTCTACAATGCCTACCTGGGTGGTAGATACTTCTTCCGGCATAATGTCGGTGTCTTCCTGGAGGCAGGATTCGGTATTTCCTTGCTTTCCACTGGATTTACGGTCCGTATTTGAAAAACTGACATTGCTTGTTACATTGCGGAATCAAAAATTCGTCATAGCGATAACCCCATGAGGCTTGTCCTCCGACTTGATTCACTTTCCTTAAGACTTCGATTGTCTTACCAAATGAATGCGTTCGAATGCGCTGTGCCAATCCGGGCACAGCGCTTTTTTTGTGCACCACTCCATAAAACCCGCCCGGAAAGAACAAGTGCCTTTCTCCCGGCGTTATTCTGTCAAGCTACATCGCTCATTCGATATGCACCCATCCATCCTTTTCCTTACATGCTTTGCTATCGTGTGGGGTCAAACGATACCCTTACCCGCACAATCCGATACTTGGATATCGTTGGACATACCGGATGTCGGTTTCAAGGCATCCCTGCCCTCTGAACCTTTGTTCCTGCAGGATAGCCAATTTACAGACATCGGAATCTTGCCTTACCGGATTTGGTATGCCGAGTTACCGACGGAGGAGGGTACGGCGCCTTACTTCGCCATCCACCATTGGGAATACCCCGCCGGCACCTTCCCGCCGGATTCCCTTGCATGGGTGGCCGAGCTGTTGGAGGAGACGGTCAGGGCGTCTTCGGAAAATACCGGCGGAGACCTGCTTTATTCTTCCGATATACGGTTTGCAGACCGTTATCCGGGGAAATTGTGGCGGATCGACCTGCAGGACAAGGGCCTGGTGATCCGCGCACAGGCTTTTCTCGCAGGTCATCAATTCTTTCTGCTGCAGACCATATTCGCCGCGCATTTTCCGGAACAATCGTCGCTGCGTCGTTTTTTCGATTCATTCTACCTGTCCGAACCACTTACCGAATGACTAAACTGCCCCACGGCGCTGCGAATGGCAGGCCTTTGTGGAATCGTGCCGGGAAAAGACCCGGATCCTTTTTCTTTATTATGTTCAAAATGTATCAGCTTGCATTACTTTTGTCTGGATAGGGCGTTTCCGGCAGTCCCGAACGGACAATACACGAAGAACAAGCGATTTCCTTCAATCATCATGAATAAACGAATTATGCACAACCTACTCTTCCCGGCGCTTCTGGCCCTCCTGATGCTGCCTGTTTCCCTCCGGCTTGACGCACAGGTGTTGACCGAAGGCAAAGACTCCCTCAGTTATGCCGTCGGCTTGCTGATGGGACAGAACATCAAGCAACAGGGAATCACGGACATCAATCCGGAACTGCTGGCAAAGGCGATCGACGACCTGCTGGCAGAACGTCCCACTCAGTTGGATCTCAACAGCGCCAACAATGTCCTACGCGCACATATGGAGTCGATGAAAGCCGCCAAAATGGAAAAAAACCGCGCGGAAGGGATGGCTTTCCTGGCGGCGAACGCCACCCGGGAAGGTGTGGTGGTCCTGGCCAGCGGCCTTCAATATGAAATCATTATGCAAGGAGACGGCCCCCGTCCCACCGCCACCGACAGGGTCAAGGTCCATTACGAGGGTAAATTGCTGGACGGAACCATCTTCGACAGCTCGGTACAACGGGGCGAGCCGATCGTACTGGGGCTGGACCAGGTCATCAGCGGCTGGACGGAGGGGCTGCAGCTGATGCCCGTCGGTTCCAAATGGCGCTTGTTCATTCCGCATGACCTGGCTTACGGCGACCGTGGTGCCGGTGCCCAAATCGGCCCAAACGCCACCCTGGTCTTCGAGGTGGAACTGATTTCCATCGAACCTTGACCGAATGACGTAATTTGACGGAAACTTATCAGTCAACGACTTATGAGAATCGACATCATCTCCGTCCAGCCGGACCTGCTGGAGAGTCCCTTCCGTCACAGTATCCTCAAGCGAGCCTCCGACAAAGGGCTTCTCTCCATCGTCGTCCATGACTTGCGGGCATTCGGACTTGGAAAACACAAGCAGGTGGACGATTATCAGTTCGGCGGCGGAGCCGGTATGGTGATGATGCCGGAACCCCTTGTGAATTGCATCGAGGAGCTCCGGCGCGAGCGTTCTTACGATCAGATTGTCTACCTCACACCGGATGGACAAACCCTTCGGCAACCCTTGGTCAACCGACTTTCCCTGTATGAAAACCTGCTTTTCATCTGTGGCCATTACAAGGGAATCGACGAAAGGGTCAGGCAGCACTTCGTAACCATGGAAATTTCCATCGGTGATTTTGTCCTGTCCGGCGGGGAGCTGCCTGCCGCCGTACTGGCAGATGCCATCGGCCGGCTCATTCCCGGTGTGCTGGGTGATGAAACCTCCGCCTTGCTGGATTCTTTCCAGGACAATCTCCTGGCTCCGCCGGTATATACACGGCCGGCCGTTTTCCGAGGCTGGGAGGTTCCCGCTGTGCTGTTGTCCGGGCATACGGCCCATATCGCCCAATGGCGTCAGGAGGAGTCTCTCCGTCGGACCTTGGAACGAAGACCGGATCTGTTGGATAACTTATGAAACCGTCATGATGGACATCGAAGCCGTCCGCCTTTACTGCCTATCCTTCCCCATGACTACGGAAGGGTTTCCGTTCGACGAGACGACCCTCGTCTTCAAAGTGGCGGGAAAAATGTTCGCGTTGATTGGCCTTGACAGTCCCGATCCGACCATCAACCTCAAATGTGACCCCTTTGCCGCATTGGAATGGCGGGAACGTTACCCGGAAGACGTCCTGCCCGGGTGGCATATGAACAAAAGGCATTGGAACACGGTCCGTTTGGAGGGGAACCTTACCTCCCGGCAGCTGCAGGACATGATTGGACATTCCTATGATCTGGTGGTGAAGGGATTGCCAAAAAAATTACAGGCAAACATACGACGACCAGATTCGTAGACTTTGTCCCCCACCCTCGCATGCAAGGATGGCGGTACCCATACCTGACCATACGCCGTGGCGGGCAGAACATATGGTTCCGTAGGCATTCAGTGTGTTGACAGTCAGCCCCCGCCACCGCCACCGCCCTCCTTCTTTTTCTTGAAGGGATTTATCTTTTCCAACTTTTTGCGCGCTTCTTCCGCCGCTTTCGCTTTGGCATCTTCCGCCGCTTTGTCCAGCGCTTTGGTACCTTCCGAAACGGCTTTGCTCTTCAGTTCCTGCGCAACGGAATCGGCGGTCTCCCTGGCTGCCTGCTTCACGTCCTGCCATTCCTGGCGCACATTCGCTTCCGCTTCCGATTTCAATTCGTCCATCTTTTTTTGGACCGCCTCCTGGATGGCACCTGCGACGGACGTCGATACGCCTGCCCCCGGTTCCCCTTGTCCGTCCAGTCCGAGGAATTTCAAGCCGACCTCCGGGTTCTTCATGTCACCGGTCAGTTTTATCCGTACGTTGACGAAATTACCTTGTTGGAGATTGATTCCCAGTTTCGTCGCCTCCTTCCGAAGCATTTCCCAACCGGCGCCCAAGGCCTGTCCGCCTGGTATGGCCTTCAGTTTGTCCCGTGGTATCTTCGCATCGATCTGGTAGTCCATTCCTCCTGTCAGGGCATGTTGACCGCCGATGTTCATCTCGATATCCTCAAACGTGTAGCGGAATGGCGATAAGGAGACCATTCCTTTTTCCACTTTGAACCAGTTTTTCGAATTCTTCAGGTTCAGGTCGCGAAAGGCAGGGATGTCGAGTATGTCCGCGACCTTGACGAGGGGGGCGAAATTGCGGATGGTGGCATCCAGGGTCTGTAACATCCCGCTGGCATCCAGGCTGGTCAACACGGGCATGAGGTTCTGGTCCAAGCCGCTGCGCATGGTGAGGGTGGTGTTGAACATACCGTGAATGTATTCACCGATGGGAGCTATGGCCTGGAAGGTGTTGAAGGTATGGAAAGCTTGCTGGAAATCCATTTCCTTCAGCGTGAGCCCCATGTCGAAAAAGGGCGTTTCCGGTGTCCTGGTGTCGTAGCTGCCGGTGAAACCGATGCTTCCCCCAAGGGTTTGTGCCGCCACCTCCCGGAAGGACAGCTTTTCGTCCGCCAGATGGAGGGTACCCTTGGCCTTTCTAAGTTCCATGTTGTCATACAGGATACGGTCCATATGGCCGCTGATGACAAGGTCTATATCCTTTGGCAAGAGGATGGGGCCGGTGGTTTCAGAAGCGCTGGAATCCTCGCTAAGGAACATGTTGAGGTCCATCAGCCTGGAATTGAGCTCGATGTCGCCGGTAAGGGTGCCGCTGCCTTCGGCGTATGCCATGAATTCATGGAACGTGCCGGAACAGCGGAAATCGCTATCACCGATTCTTGCCTGCAGGGTTTGCATCCGGAATGTCCGGGGCGTGATGGTGCCCTGGAACCGGAAGTCTTCCAGCCTGTACGGATGGTACGCGATGGCCTCCGCATCGTAAGTGAGGTTGAACCGGTACCGGTCGAAATCCTCCGATCCGACGGCCGTCGACGGAGCGTGCGCCTCGGTGACATCGGTCGTTTCGGACTCCGGCCGTTCGTCCTTTTGGGGTTGGGCGGATAATTCGTCGAGGTCCAACAGCTTGGACTGCAGATTGAAATTTCCTTCCAGGGTAGCGTCCGGCGAGAAGTAGGCCAGCGGATTGTCAATGGTTCCGCTGCCCCGTACATCGCTGCCGCCCAACCGGCATTCGAATGCGTCGACCTTCAGCTGGCCCGGCCGGAGGCTGGCGGAAGCGGCGGGAATCCGGATGGCGGGCAGGTCCGCCGCAAGGTAGTCCAGGTCGCGCAGGCGGAAGCTTCCCTCCATGTCCACTTGGTCCAGCCGGCCTTGGTCGATGGCGGATTGTCGGGCGGCGACCCGGAGATCCATTTCCAGGAATCCTGCCAGCCGCTCCACGCCATCCATCGGGAATGCCTTGGCCAGGTCTCCCAGGTTCAGTTTTCCGCTGAGGCTGCTGCGAATGTCGGGATCGGTCAGGGGAGTCGCCAGCCGGAAGTCGCCGGAAATGGGATTGCCGTCCAATTGGAAACGGAATCTGCTGATATCCAGTATCATGGAATTCAACGCGTCCTCCTGGACATTCAGATCCACATCAATTTGAATATCCTTCATCCCCATCGGCAGGTCGGGATATTGAAATGCGGCATCCTTGACATGCAGCTGAAGGGCCAGGGCCGGGTAATGTTCCGAGGCATCATCGTAACGCCCCTTGGCATACGCCTGGAAAGCATACGTCCCTTCGGCCCTGACCATTTCAAAATCAGGGGTGTACGCGTTCGGAACCAAAGAAAGGAGAGCTTTGAAATCTGATGTCGGAGAGGAAACGGCCAGGTCCATTGAGATGGGTTCCGTTGCGTCCGGGACTTGGACCCAACCATCCACCCGAAGTGACAGTCCGTTGAGTACAAGGTTGTTCTCCAGGAAGGTGTACCGGCTTGCCGGCAGATTGATCTGAAAACCGGCGACGTACCGCAGCGTTGCGCGGTCGAGGTAGGTTTGTCCGCCGGAAACGAGTGTGAGCAGACCGATGGTTGTTTCCGTCTGCAATTGGAATTCGTCTTGGGTGAAATCGCCTGTACCGCTGTGTTGCAGGTCGGACAGTAGCATGTATTGACCACCCGCGCGGTCGTCATAGGTGATTTGCGCATCCGTGATGCGATAGCGTCGGAGTTCGATATGGTAAGGGTCGGATGCTTCCGTCGCGCTTGTATCCGGGGCTGAATCGACGATGTCATAGTTGGCCGTGCCGTCCGGAAGGATCAGGACGTGGACGACCGGTGAGACCGCCTCCATCGAAAGGATTTTCAATGGCACTTCCCCGAATTTCAAGGCCGACCAGAAATCGACTGCGACGCCCATGTATTCCGCCTCCAGCAATGGCAAACCTTCGAAGCGGTCCTGGCCGACGACGGAAAGTCCTCGCAGCCCGATGCTGACGGAGGGAAAGGAGCGCAGCAAGGACAGGTCCACGGATTCAAAGGTCACGGTGGCGTTTACTTGGTCGCTCACGGCCTTTTCGACGTAAGCGACGATTTTATCCCGGAAAAGGAAGGGCGCCAGCAACAGCCCCAGGAAAACGATTCCGACGGTTGCCGTGACGGCAAGCAGGATTTTTCTAACGACGTTTTTTTTCATAACGGATGAGAGCCGGAGCGGTTAGTACTGTCATTTCAACAACAAGCCCTTGTCGCCGGTTCTGTCGCCCGGAAAATAAATGTCGCGGCTTGGCTGTCGGGGCCCATGGGCGCAGACCAGTTCGTCATAGGAAAGATCCGAAGGTACGGACTGACGCTGCCTGGAGCGACACTAGGTTCGTGCCGGGTACGATTGAACAGCCTGCTAAGGGTGGCTGCCAATCATCGGCTCCGATTGTTCCAAATACCGTTCGTTGGTTTTGATTTGTGGGCAAAAGCAAATATTTTCGCCGGTAGAACCGGTTCGTTTTATGAATGTAGCAGACACCTTCTTCAAGTCGGCTTTCTCCGTTGACAATGTGATTTTCGGTTTCGATGATGTCGACCTCAAGGTGCTGCTGATCCAACGTGGTTCTTCCCCTTTCCAGGGGGCCTGGGCATTGCCGGGGGATCTGGTGTATCCCCATGAGGACCTGGATGCGGCAGCTCACCGGGTATTGGCGGAGCTGACCGGCTTGGAGGAGGTGTACCTGGAACAGGTCAGGACATTCGGTACGGTAAACCGTCACCCCCGGGGCAGGGTCATTACCGTGGCCTATTTTTCCCTTATCAAGATTGCGGACCTGGAGCCACAGCCGGCTTCCTTCGCCCTGACGCTTAAATGGCACAGCGTATCCCAGGCATTGGAAACCAAACTGGCCTTCGACCACCAGCACATCCTGTTCACCTGTCTCAGCGCTTTGAAGCAGCGGGTGCGGTTCCGGCCCGTCGGATTCGAACTGTTGCCACCCCGTTTCACATTGTCCGCCTTGCAACATCTGTACGAGGCCATCCTGGACACCAAGCTGGACAAGCGGAATTTCAGAAAGAAAATCCTTTCCATGAATTTGCTCATTGATCACGACCAGGTGCAGGAGGGGGTGCCTCACCGGCCGGCGAAATTGTACGGGTTCGACAAGGAGCAATACCGCTTGCTGGAAGCGGAGGGCTTCAATTTCGAGCTGAAGGAGACCTACCGGAAGGAACGGCGGGAGAAGATCGCCGCATTGATGGACAAATAGTAAATCCTCCGCCGGGCATCCACCTTTATCTTTTCTCCAATCCTTTCAATATCAGCTGGAGGATGGCTTTTTCCAGTTCAGCCGCAGGGAGGCCCTGCCGGTCGGGTTGTTGGCGGTGCAACCATCGCAGGGAGGTCAGGATCGTGGAAAGCGTGACACGGACATGAACATCCTCGAAGGTGCGTTCCGCAATTCCTTGCCGGATGATGTCTCCGAATTGAGACTCGTATTCCCTGCGGAGGGCGAGGAATTGTCCAAAATGGGGTTCACTCAGGTGCTGCCATTCATCGTTGAAGATCGTGACGGAAGTGATGTCATGGGTGGCGATTTGTATGTGCATCCGAATCAGGCGGCGCACTTTTTCCGATGCCGGGATTTCCAGCCGTTGGAATGTCCGCATCCCGGCCAGATACTTTTCGGCGCAGTCGAAGCATATCAACCGAAGTAGTTCCTCCTTGCCGCTGAAATGAGAGTACAGGCTGGAAACACGCAGCCCGACCCGATCGGCGATATCCCGCATGGATGCCGCCAGGTAGCCTTTTTCCTGAAACAGCTTCGCCGCTTCCTCCAAGATGCGTTGTTTGATTGGTGTGTCGTGCATGCTATTCGTCGAAACTCACCAGCAGCATGGAACTCTGCGGAACGGACTGACAGGTCAGGACGTAGCCTTCCGCCGTTTCTTCAGGTGCCAGGCCGTAATTGGCTGACATGAGGACCGCTCCTTGTTTGACCCGGGCTTTGCAGGTTGCACAAACCCCCGCCTTGCAGGCGAAGGGGAGGTCCATTCCGTGTCGATGGGCCAGTTCGAGGACGGTGGCCGCCTCCGTCCGGTCGAAGCTGAGATGATGCGTCTTTCCATCCAGCAGGATGTCCAGCCGACCGGTTCGTTCCGGGTCTCCGGCTGCCGGGTCTGCCGGTCGGTGGCGGGCTGTCGGGACGGCCGTCTTCGGCAAGCCGAACAATTCCCGTCGGATACGATTCGGTTCGACGCCAATTCCGAGCAGGGTTTCCGTGACCTGCTCCAACAGGGGGAGGGGGCCGCACAGGAAAAACCGCTGTATGGAATCCGTCCGAACCAGCCGACTGAACACTGCCCGACATTTTTCCGCGGTGAATTTTCCGCTGAGCAGGGGGACGTCCGTCTCCTCCTGACTGAAAAGGGTCAGCAAGTGGAACCGATCCATGAACCGGTTCTTGAGTTCGGACAGGCTGTGCAGGAAAATGGATGAGTTGGGCGTCCGGTTCAGGTAAAGCAAGGTAAAGGTACTGTTCGGCTGTCGTTCGAGAACGGACCGTAGGATGGAATAGACAGGCGTGATGCCACTGCCGGCTGCGAAACCAAGATAATTTCGGGCGGGAAGGTCCTCCGGCAGTAGGTGGAAATGCCCGCCGGGCGGCATCGCCTCCAGGGTCATACCGGACTCAAGCCGTTCGTTGGCAAAGGTGGAGAACTTACCCAGGGGAACTTTTTTGACGGCGATGCGGAGCTCCCGGTCTTCGGGTAAGCTGCAGATGGAGTAATTCCGGATGATACGTTCTCCGTTGATTGTGGCGCGCAAGGCCAGGTGTTGGCCAGGTTGGAACCGGAGGAAGGTCTGTTCCAAGCTTTGCGGGACCTGGAAGGCGACGGATACGCAATCCCCGGTTTCCTGTCGGATATCCCGGACGGTCAGGGTGTGGAATCTAGACATGGCGGTATGCGCTTGGTTGGTGGCGGTGCGCAGGGTGGAGCCCAATGTTTCGGTTCCAAAGGAGGGCATGGTCTTGCACATCCACCGTTCGACTTTCGCAAAAGTAGGCAAAGCGCGCATGGAATACCCAATGGCAATGGAAATATCGGGAGTCAAAGCGGAAAGGAAGAGGGGAAAAGAAACGGTTGTGCAGTGCCATGCACTGCACAACCGTGACATTCGGAGGCTTTTTCGAGAGACAGCAGGTGGCTTAATTGTCCTGTTTTGCGAAGACCCTACGCAGCAGGTCCGTATTACGCAGGTTCACATTGGAGCGGATGCCTTTTTCTTTTTCGGTGATCAGGGAGAACAGTCCTTCGAGCGCCATCGTGTTCACGTGGTCGTCAAGGGCAGGATTTGACTTCTCCACAAATGGTATCTTGTTGTAAGCGGTGACGGCCTTACGCCAGTATTCGCGTGCGTTGACTTCATCCAGGCTGGCCTGGATGACCGGAAGGAATTCGGAATACAAACCCTTGTAGGTGTTCTGTCGCAGGTAGTTGGTCGCGGCATCCTGTTCCCCCAGGAGAATGTCCATCGCATCGCGGAAGGACATGTTGCGAATGGCATCCAGGAATATCGGTTTTGCCTTTTCCGCGGCGGATTCCGCCGCTCGGTTCATTTTCTCGACAAGGTCCTGTTCCACATTCTCGAAGCCGGGGACGACCCGGAGCTTGGCGGCCACCTTCCGTGCTTCCGGCGGAAGCAGGATCTTGTAGGGACTAAGTAGGAACCCGTCCGGTTTGGATAGGGAGGCAACGGCGTCCGCCACCCCGTTGTCCAGGGCTTCTTTCAGACCCTGGCCGATTTCTTCCTGCGACAGGGCCTGTTCCTGGGTAACAGCGGCGACTTTTTCCTTTGCTTTGTTCAGGGCGTCCCGGAATTGTGCCTGCGCACAGGAGGCGGTCAATACCAGGGTCATGAGCGGAAGTGCGATTCTGTTCATCGTACATACGTTTAGGTGATTGGCCGGGGGGCAGCTGTCGGATGCGTCTGACAGGCGACTATCCCACTTCGGGACCTGTCCGCCATCGCAAGGGGCGTACAACATCCCGCCTGTGACATACACGTTGGCCGACATCCGCCTCTCCCCTACTGCTGCAAAGGTAGGCGGAAAGTAGCCGGTCCGTTGCAATTTAATCTTTTGTTAACCGACCGGACCGCAGGTACTTACAGTACGACGATTTGCTCCGAGTAGTAGTCCTTTCCGGCTGCGGTCCAGTTGACCTTCACCGTCCATCGTCCTTTCGGCAGCTGTTGGTATGGGTATTCCAGGTATCCGTTGCCATCTGTTCTAACCGGTATGGTGAAATCCATCTGCTTGTCGGACGGACGGTAGAAATGGATGGTGCCATGCGGTGACGTTGCTTCGGCGGGGAACAGAAAGCCGAGTACCTCCCGCTGTCTGTCCCTTGAGATCTCCACATCCCGGGAGAGGGAGGCGGTGTTTTCCATGGCGGTGATGACCTGCTGGTATTGCAGGTCCTTCCGGTAGTAGTCCTCTTCGACCAGGCTGTGGTCCAATCCCTTGGAATAGAAGACCATGCCTACCATTAGGACGGCGAAGAATGAGTAGAACGCAGCGATGCCCTGGCCCCATGATAATTTCATAGTCATATCGATTTCATTAAGGTGGTTACCATCGGAAGATGATTGTTCGATACCGGCTGCCCACGGTTTCTGGACCGGCAGGCCGGCACCGGTGCGAAGCTGGCGCGGGTTGTCGTGTCCCGCCGTCACCGGCGGGCAGGCTGCATGGGGCCCAGGAAATTGGTCGTGATGCGATCGAGTGTCTGGTCGTTGCGCAGGACCTCGAGTCGCAGGGTCACCTTGGTTTGCCGCAGGGCACCGGCCGGCAGATCGATCAGCATCACGCCTTTCGCCATGCCGGCCCGTTCCAGGTCGATCGTTTCGTCGGCATCCTTTCCCACGAGGGTCACCTGGGCACCGGCTGGTTCCGTGACCCGGAAACGGATTTGGCGGATGTCACTCCCGGATTTGTTGACGATCTCCCAGTTGTAGACGTTGCGGTAACGTCCGTCGTCCAACTGTTGGTACAATTGGCCGGGAACCTTGAGCACCAGTGCCTCCACCTTGCCGCGCTGGCTGAGCAGAAAGGCCTGGAGCACGAGCAGGAGCATCAGCAAGGAAGCATAGGCGATGGCACGCGGGTGGAACAGCTTCCGGCTGCCGGTACGGACCCGTTCGGCCGAATCATAGCGGATCAGTCCGCGTGGTTTCCCGATCTTGTCCATGACAAAATCGCATGCATCGATGCAGGCGGTGCAGTTCACGCATTCGAGCTGGGTCCCGTTCCGGATGTCGATACCGGTCGGACAGACGTTGACACAGCGGTTGCAATCGATGCAATCTCCTGTTTTTGCGACAGGGGTTTCGGTGGCCACCACCGGCAGAGCATGTGTCATTTCCTGGTGGTTTGATTTTCTGCGTTTCCCGCGGGGTTCCCCCCGTATGTAGTCGTATATGATGACGACGGATTCCGGGACAAGGAGTACGCCTTGCATCCTTCCATAGGGGCAAATCGTGGTGCAGACCTGCTCCCGCATGAAGGAGAAGACTCCGTAGAACAAGCCGGAGAACACAAGCATGGCGGCGAAGCCCGCCTGGTGTTGGGACACCGGTTCGCGCATGATGTCGAACACGGCATCCACCCCGATGACGTAAGAGAGGAAGAGGTTGGCGATGATGACGGCGATCAGGAAGAAAAGCAGGTGTTTGGCGATTTTTCGCAGCAGCTTGTCTGTGGTCCAGGGTGCTTGGTTGAGTTTGACCTGTTGTTGGGCGTCTCCTTCTATCAGGTATTCGATTTTCCGGAAGACCATCTCCATGAATATCGTCTGCGGGCAAACCCACCCACAGAACAATCTGCCGAAAACCACGGTGAAAAGCACTACGGAAACCATCAGTGTCACCATGGCGAGGGCAAACAGATGCAGGTCGTAGGGGGTGAACACAATGCCGAAGATGATGAATTTTCCTTGGGAAAAATTGAGCAAAAGGAAGGGTTCTCCGTTCACTTTGATGAACGGCATTCCGAAAAGGAGGGCAAGGAGCAGCCAGCTGACCCATGTGCGCCGGTCATAAAACCGACCGATTGGCTTCCTGGGGTATATCCAGATCCTTTTGCCTTTCCGGTCCACCGTGGCTAGGTGGTCCCGATAGGCGGCCGGTTCGTCGTAGAAATTATCGGGTGTCATTCCTTACAATGATTTGCGAAGTGTGGTGTGTTCCGGAGCGATTCCACGCATCATGTATTTAACGCGGATGGAGGTTGGGAACCGATGCTGCTGTCCGCGCGTCACTGTTCCTGTTGAACATCTTCCAGCAGGGTTCCCTGCGGGGCTTTGGCACCGGGCGGATTGCTTCCCTGGAAGGAGAGGATGTAGCTCGCGACGCGTTGCATATCGACCGGTCGGAGATTTTCCTTCCAGGATTGCATGCCTTTCTCCACCACACCGTATTTGATGGTGGTGAAGACGGATGCGATGTCCCCGCCGTGCAGCCAATAAGCATCCGTCAGGTTTGGACCGATGCTGTTCCCTTCGCCGAGAGTACCATGACAGGGAGTGCAGTTGGCGGAAAATACCGATTTGCCAAGCATAAGGTTGTCCTCGTCCTCTAATAAGGTGACCGTCGTCTCGTCGACCTGTTCCGCTTGTCTGGAGACATATGCTTGTACCGCGGCCTTGGCCACCGCCATTTCCTTTTCGTAGGCCACCATCGAGCTGTCACCGATGTTGCTGGCATGGAAGGCGATCCAATAGAAGAAGGAAAAGATGATGGAGACGTAGAACATCCAGAGCCACCAAGGCGGCAGTTTGTTGTCAAGTTCCCGGATGCCGTCGTAGGCATGGCCCAGGTCGATGTCTTTTTCCTGTGCTACGGGGACGGCCTTGGTGGCGGCCTGAATAAAAGAGGACCACCAGGAAGGGGATGCCTGTTCCTCGGTTTCGGTAGGTTCCGCCCATTTTTCACCCCGAGCGCTCCGCTCCTCGGCCTTGACGAGGTTTCGCAGCAGGTTCAGGATGGTCAGCAGGGAAAAGATGACCACGATGACACCGCCCAGTATGGTCAGCAAGCCGAGGGTATCCTGCCAGAAGTAAGGGTTCACCAGTCCGCCGGCAGTCGATTGGGAAAATAGCGGCAGTTGGACAGCAAGCAGGACCAGTGTTGTCAGAATGCCGGTATGGAAAAAGGTATGGCGCTTCGTTTTCATGAAAATTGATTATAAATAAACGAGAAGGACTTTCATGCAGTCCGTTTTCCTTCGGTCAGCCGGCGTGGTTGTCCTCTTCCAGCGGAAGCCTTGACATGTCCTCGATGAAATCCCTCCTTCTGCTGATCGCCCACCAGCTGCCGTAGACGAACACGGCCAGGAACAAGAGCAGGGCGATGACGGCGAACCAGTTGATATGATGAATGGATTGCAGGATATATTTGTACATGGCGGTCAGGTGGAGGCACCACCTGAACCAGGTGGTGCCGACGGTGAAAAAAGTTATCTGCCTGCTGTCCGGACGGTGATATCCTTTCCAAGCCGCTGCAGGTAAGCGATGACGGCGACGATTTCCTTCTTTTCCAGGTCTGGTTGGGTGATGCCATCCGACCGTAATCCGTCTGCGATCGTTCGGGCCTGTTTGGCGAGGTCATCATTGGCCTGTTCCGGATAATCCTCATCGTACGGGGTGCCGAGTCTCATCAGCGCCCGGATTTTTTGAAGGGTGGTGCTGGTGTCCAGGTCGTCCTCAACCAACCAGGGATATGCCGGCATAATGGATTGTTCGTAAACGTTGCGGGGATTGTAGAGGTGGTTCAGGTGCCAGCTGTCGGATTTGCGCAATTTACCGACTCCTTCCCGGGCCAGGTCCTGTCCGGTCCGCTTGGATCCCCAAAGGAAGGGACGGTCGTAGATGAATTCGCCGGATTTGGAGTATTCTCCGTATCGTTCCGTTTCGAAACGCATGGGCCGCACCATTTGGGAATGGCATCCGAGGCATCCTTCGCGGACATAGATGTCGCGGCCCTGCAGTTCCAGGGCTGTGTATGGCCGGACGGATTCAATGACCGGTATGTTGCTGTCAATCAATGCCAGCGGGGCGTATTCTATGAGTCCGCCGACTGCAACCAGTACGAAGCTGGCACCCAGCATCTGCATCGGCCTGCGTTCGATCCACCGGTGCCAATAGGTGGAAGCGGTCACATGGGCCATTCTCGGTGCGGCGGAGGCTTCCTCGTTGGCCAGCAGTTTGCCCTGGCCGACCGTTTTCCAGACGTTCACAAGGCCCGCCACCACCCCGCTGATGTAGAGCAGGCCACCGAAGGACCGGATGCCGTACATCGGAAGGATCTGCGTCACCGTTTCGAGGAAGTTCGGATAGACCAGGAACCCGTCCGGTGTGAAGGAGCGCCACATGATGTTCTGTACGATGGCCGACCAGTACATCGGAACGGCGTAGAAGATGATGCCCAGTGTGCCTAGCCAGAAGTGGATGTTTGCCAGCCGGAACGAATACAGTTTTGTCTGAAAAATCCGGGGGAGCAGCCAATACGCGACACCGAAGGTCAGCATCCCGTTCCAACCGAGGGCACCTACATGCACGTGGCCGATGGTCCAGTCGGAATAGTGCGTCACGGCGTTCCAACTCTTGATGGACATCATCGGCCCTTCGAAGGTGGACATCCCGTAGGCGGTGACGGCGACCACCATGAACTTCAGAATCGGGTCTTCCCGCACACGGTCCCATGCACCCCGAAGTGTCAGCAGCCCGTTGAGCATCCCGCCCCAGGAGGGGGCGATGAGCATGAGAGAGAACACCATCCCCAGCGACTGGGCCCAATCCGGCAGCGAGGTATAAAGAAGATGGTGCGGGCCTGCCCATATGTAGATGAAGATCAGCGCCCAGAAATGGATGATGGACAGCCGGTAGGAGTAGACAGGCCGGTTGGCCGCTTTCGGAAGGAAATAATACATCAAACCGAGGTACGGGGTCGTCAGGAAGAAGGCCACGGCATTGTGCCCGTACCACCACTGTACCAGCGCCTCCTGAACACCGGCGAACAGCCCGTAGGAATGAGTCAGGCTGGTGGGCAGCGCCAGGCTTCGTACGATGTGCAGCATGGCGACCGTGACCCAGGTGGCGATGTAGAACCAAATGGCGACGTACAAGTGTTCCTCCCGTCGCTGGAGAATCGTACCGAACATATTGACACCGAACACCACCCATACCAACGCAATGGCAATGTCAATCGGCCAGATCAGTTCCGCGTATTCCCCGCTGGTGGTCAGTCCGAGGGGTAGCGTCAACGCCGCCGCGACGATGATGGTTTGCCAGCCCCAAAAATGGACTTGGCTGAGCAGGTCGCTGAACATACGCGCTTTCAACAGTCGTTGCAAGGAATAATAGACCCCCATGAAGATACCGTTGCCGACGAATGCGAAGATGACCGCGTTCGTATGAAGCGGACGCAGCCGGCCGAATGTCAGCCATGGAATCTCGAAGTTAAGGGCCGGGATGTACAACTGGAGGGCTAACAGCAGGCCCACCAGCATGCCGATCAAGCCCCAGAAAAGGGTGGCGAAAGCGAATTTTCTCACGATGGCATTGTCATAGTGGAATTTTTCCAATGCGGTCATGCTTGTGATTTTTGATGTTTATCCGTCTCAACTAGATTCTCCTCGGGGCTTTCCGGCGATGCTGCCGCTACATCATCGAATAGCATCCTGACAGCGGGCGTGAAGTCGTCCTCGAACTGTCCGGAGTGGACCGCCCAGAGAAAGGCGCCCAGGAATCCCGCCGCAATGGTGAGGCTGATGATGATGAGGAAGAAGATGATATACATGCCTTGCTTCGACTGATTTTGAAACTGGCCGCAAGGTAGCGCGGCAGATCCGCTATGGTTCATGACGGATGATACCCCCGCAACTGATAAAAATCAATTGACAGGAGAGCTTTTCCCCGGCGGGAGCCACAGGTTGCAAATGATGAAAGTCACCGGCATTATCCGGCCGATTATGAATGACGCTGCGAAAAACTTACCTTAACTTTACCCGAAATGAAACGGAACCTGCCTCCTGTCCCTGTGTCTGCAGACGGCAGCTCCGCTCACCAAACCATGCTATACTTCATGATGCACCATCAAACGACCGATTCCCCCGAAAGGATGTCCGCACCGACGGTTGCTTTCCAACGCTGTCTCGTCGGGGTGGATTTCGACGAAGCCCTGGAGCCCCTTCTCCGTTACCTGGAATATTTCCTCTCCAAGGTCCATTGCCATAGGCTGCAACTCGCCCATGTCCACCGGGAATTGCCGGTTTTCGGCATGGCGGACCTGCTGCCGGATGTCCGGACGGAGGCCGACCAGGAGACGGAGCGGAAGATCAGAGACCTGTCGGACACGCTCATGCCCCATTTCCCTGCCACCGCCACCGAGGTGGCCGTCCTGCATGGCAACCCGCTCGAAATGCTCCTCGGGGCTGCGGCCGACATGGCCGCCAACCTGCTGGTCATCGGGAAAAAATCAACGGATGCCCATCATGGCATTCTGGCCAGGAACCTGGTGCGGCAATCCTCCATGCTGGCGTTGGTCGTTCCTCACCAGGCAAAACCCTCGCTCCGGAAAATACTCGTACCGGTGGATTTCTCGCCCAACGGAATCGCCGCCTTCCATGCCGCACTGTCACTGGCCGGGCAACTCGCGGAACGTCCGCAGATCGACATCATCCACGCTTATGAGGTGCCGGGCAGCTTCGGGACCTTCCGTTTCAACCAGGAACGTGTCATCCAACTGCTGGAGGATGACCGTGTGGCCGCCCTCGACCAATTCATCGACGAGAACGTCCCGGCCGATTGGAGGCAGCACATCGGCAAGGTGTTGCTGAAACACACCCATTACAGCGTCGGGGAGCAATTGTCCGTCTTCGCACACCGCCATGCATACGACCTCATTGTCATGGGCGCGAAAGGTCATTCCAAGGTGTCCCGGCTGCTGCTTGGCAGTGTGACGGAAAAAATCCTGGCCGCTACATCTGAAGTGCCGGTTCTAATCATCCGGTGACATCACGCCGCTTAAGGTCCTGTCCTTTCCATGTTTCCTGCTGCAGCCCCTTCTGCGGCGCTGACTATTGTCAATTCTAGGCCGGAATCTTCGTCATTCACGGTCCGCATCGTCTTCCTTTTCTTTGAAAAAAAAAATGAAGACGACAATCACTCCGGCAAATCGCGCCAAGGAAGGCGCGACTCCTTTTCACATTGATTCCGCAACGGTCGGCGTCAGCTTGGAAGACAGTGATAAGGCCATGTTCGACTTTCTGGGTCTTTGGTCCGCTCACGGTATGCTGGCACGGCTGGAATTGGTTCATGTGGTTCCCGGTATCTATCTTTTCGACCGACACAATGGGTACGATTCGTATGATTTTGACAAATACGAAGCGGAAAGCGTGGCCGTTCAGCAGTTTGCCGATTCGCTGGCAGACCGCTTCCCTGCCGGGAATGGCCTTCGGGTATCCGTCACCGTTCGGGAAGGGGATCCTTTGTCGGAACTGCTGGCGCTGACGGAACAATCCGGCAGCGACCTTTTTGTCATCGGAAAAGGCACTTCCAAGGAAAGCCATCATATCCTGGGACGGAACCTGACCCGTAAGATGCCTGCCCATACCTTGATGGTGCCTGAGCAATCCGCCTCCAAAATGGAGCGCATCCTCGTTCCTTTCGATTTCTCACCCTTTTCCGTCAAAGCCCTTCGGGAAGCGCTGCGCATCCGGCTGGCCATGAAGGGGCAACCGGAGATCATCGCGCTCAATGTTTACGAACTTCCGGCCTTCCCGGCGTACCTCATCCGGAAAAGTCGAGAGGAGTTCCGCAAGACAATCCATGCAGACCGCCGCCTTGCCTTCCGGGATTTCCTGCATACGCATTTCTCCGCGGAGGAGAGCCGCCTGGTACGCATGGAATTGGTTGAACAGAACCACCCAGGCGTGGGCGGGTTCCTGTACCATTATGCCCTGCAACAAGATGTCGACCTGATCGTCATGGGTGCGAAAGGGCATTCCCGTGCAGGTTTGCTGCTGATGGGCAGCGTCACAGAAAAATTGATGACCCTGACCACCAGCATCCCCATACTGGTTGTGAAATGAACCGCCGGGACCATTCATTCCGCCCAAGCGTTTTTGGTCACATAGGTTAGTTTTCCTTTCCTGCCGCCGGCCTTCCTTGCCGCCGGTTTCTTTGAGCCTCGTGAAGCTGGCTCACCAACATCCTGTCATGACGCCGGCGTCCACGCCCGACCGGCTGCCGGGCACCGAAGAATCAACGCCCGGCATGACCAATGTCATCATCCCCTTCCTGCCCGAAACCTAACTTTGAACAATAAATGGTATGACATGAAAATTAATGGCGAACGATCGGTCAGGTCTGTCCGGAATGAGTTCCGGGAACGGTTTCCTTTTCTTCATATTGTTTTCCTGATACCTGCCGCGGAGGCGGAGGGGGAAGGATGGAAACGGGTCGGACCTCAGAAATGTCTGTGCCAAATACGCAATCGGGATGTGAACGGGAACATCCCGCTGGATCCTTTGCAGCGACCTGCCGCACTGGTCAGGACCTTCCTGGAGATTTTCGACCTGCATGTTCGCATACTCCGAAGAGGAGCCGATGGTTGGGATGCTGTCGGAGATGACGATGACAGGAGTCTGCTGCTGCACAACCTGATGGGTCTCAAATCCCAGGATTGCGCCCGCATCATCTGATGACGGTCCGCTGACCCGAGGAGGCCATTCGGCGCTTGGCGCAGGCAGTTGCGAAACAAGCCTGCGGGCACGGGGTCTGCCTTGCCGGTCTCTCCGTAAAATATTCCAGGGAACACCTTTAAAACTACCTATATGAACCGTATCCTATTTCCCACCGATTTTTCGTCGGCGTCAGAAAACGCCTTGCGAACAGCCGCCTGGCTGGCGCAGGACCTGTCCGCAAGGATCGATATCCTGCATGTATACCATTTGCCGTTTATGGACGCCTCCAATGTGCCGGCCGATTACCTTGACGACATGCTGAGCGAAAAAGAACGGTTGGTGTACCAAAGGCTCGAGGAGTTGGCGGCAGGGGTGGAACGAGAAGTTCTAGGTTCGCTGAAGGCTGTCTACGGATTGTTCATTCCGGAAGAGATTCAGGACCAAGTCAAAAAGGAAGGATATGACCTGATTGTCATGGGAACCCGGGGAGAAAACCACCGCGCACTGGAAAAAACCATCGGCAGCATCACCACACATACGATGATGGCGGCTTCCTGTCCTGTTCTGGCCGTACCGGAGGAATTCGAATGTACCCCGCTCCGCAGATTCGCTTTCGCAACGGACTTCGAACCGGGTGACGAACCCGCCGTCCGGCAGTTGCAAGCCATCGCCGCTAAATTGCAGGCGGATGTCCATTTTGTCCATGTCGAGACAAAACCGAGTATCGGACCGGCCAAATCCGTCATCAGGCTGGAGCATTATCCTTTCCGAGACGCGGATTTTTCCATCATCAATGATGTAGATATACTAAAAGGGTTGGATACGTTCATCAGGAACAGGAAGATCGATGTGCTGAGCTTATACATTCCGCATCGCAGATTATGGGAGCGGCTGTTCCATAACAGTTTTTCCAAGAAAATGACTTTCCATACACGGATACCGCTCCTGGTCTTCCACCAATAATGTGTTGAAACGGTTTTTCCACCACAAAGCGGCCACAGGGCATCGGACCTTGTCGGCCGCTTGTTTCTTAAACGGAATCATGTCCTGGAAAAACAGGATCGGAACAGATTTCCGCGCCTAACCTCATGGTGAAGTCCCGCATACTTGATGTACGCTGTTACGCCGGCCCTTTGTCTTCCGCATCATCAACGTTTCTTCCGTCACCCCCGCAGCGCCACCGCCGGGGCAAGTCAAGTCGCAGGAGAAAGCTATCCGACGAAGGTGGTGGGGGTTGTTCGCCATTCTAACCGTGCGTGCAAGGCCGGGGTTTCTGTGACCGGTCGGCCCTCAGCCTTGGACGACCATTTCCAGGAAGGCGCCGATGTAATAAGCCGCAGCTGCGGCGACCGCACCCAGCAGGAAGGTTTCCAAAGCACCTTTCCAAGCTTTCCGTTCGCCTACATAGGCCTTCCCCCACCCGATGCAGACAAAGACAAATCCGGTCAGTATGCAGGCGGCGAGAAAAGGTCGGTCGGCGGAATAGATTCCTGAAAAATCCGCCACATAGACCAACAAGGGAACGAAGCCCACCACCAGGAAGGCAACGAAGGTGGTGATTGCTTTGGAAAGCGGGGAACTTTCGGCCGGTGTGATTTCCAACTCTTCTTTCATCATGGTGTCGACCCACACATGTTGGTCGCGGGTGATGGTTTCCACGACCTGTTCGAGCAGGGTGCCCCGGAAACCTTTCCGGTGGTAGATGCTTCTGATTTCCTCCCTGCCTTCCTCCGGTCGCGATACCACCTCGTCGTACTCTCTTCGACGGTGCTTCTCATACTCGTGGTCTACCGTCTTGTGCGAAAGGTAGCTGCCTATACTCATGGATAGACCGTCTGCAAGCAAGTTGGCCATTCCGAGGATGATGATGACAGCACTCCCCATATCCGCACCGGTGGCACCCGCCACCACAGCGAAAGTGGTGACGCTGCCATCGATGCCTCCGTAGACGAATTCTGCAAGGTGCAGCCTGCGACGGGTTCGTTTCATTTAGTGTCCGAGTGGGTCATTCCAGGAGGACAGGTTCCTGGAAGGCAAAGTTCAACAGGTCAAAGGTAGTGATTATCCCGACCAACTTACCGATATTGTCCACCACCGGGATGGCGTGAAACAGGTTCTCCCGGAAGAATCCGGCGGCGACCGTCACGGTATCCTCCGGATTGAGCTTCGCCACATGTCGTACCATGACCTCCTTGGCGAGCAGCGAACGCAGGATGGCCTGGTTGTAGGATTCGCTCTTTTCCGTTCGGAAAAGTGTGAATCCGTGCAAAATCTTGTAATAGTCGCTGCGGGAGATCATACCGACCACTTGCTGGTTGGAATCCACGACGGGGATATGGTGGATGTTGTTTCTGCGGAAGATCTTATCCACTTCCTCCATGATGTCGTCCGGCCTTACGAACAACACGTCAGTGGTCATCAGTTGGCTGACTTTCAAGCTTCTGTCTATCATGTTGACTGTTATTGATGGTGAATGGAGCGGGAACGTGCCGCTGCTGCCGGCATCAGTCCCCTTGGTACTCCATGACATTCAGCTCCGGTTCGAGTGGAGACCGGAAACCGAAGGCCAGCAGGTCGTGCGTGGTCACCAGGCCTACCAGCAGCTGGTCATCGAGCACCGGCAAGGCGTGGAATCTGTTAGCCAGAAAGATGTCGGCGGCCAGACCGACGGTGTCATCCGGTTCCAAATGCATGGGATAGGAGGTCATGATGTCTTTGGCGGTCAGGCCGTGTGAGACGCCTGCGAATCCAGTGGACAGCAGGTACCGGACCTTATCGTAGTCCGAAAGGGCAATGATGCCTGCCAACCGCCCCTCCGTCGTCAGCACCGGCAGGTGATGGAAACTGTGCTTGTTGAAGACGGACCGGACATGTTGCAGGTCGTCCGTTATGCGGACGGTGACGATCTCTTTCGTCATTATCTCCTGGATTGGTGTGTTTGGATTCATGGCTTGTGCAGGTTGTTTTACATTTTTGCGAATCCTCCATGATTTCCGAGACCTGTCGGAAGGTCAGGGTGTCTTCGGCGATTGAAATTCAAATTTAGGCGTCCGGGAACCACACCGCCCTGACAAAACCTGGCCGCGGACAGTGACAAACATCATCTTGTGCGCGGAGCCGTCCGATGGCACGCCAATCTGAAGAATATCAGACGAGGGGGTGACAAAAGTCATGTACCCTTGCTTGGGAAAGTTGGATATTGCACGCAAATACATCTACTCACCATACCAGGGAGAATGGCACGGACTTCAAATGGCGGGCTGTACCTGGTAACAAGCAACCATTTTATGAACCTTTTGGCACCCGTCTCCAGCATCATGACGCGGGATCTGATCTCGTTAAGCCCGGATGACACTCTTATCGAAGTAAGAGAGGTTTTTGAAAAACACAACATCCACCACATTCCCGTCACTCGGTACAAGCAAATCGTCGGCATGGTCAGCAAGAGTGATTTTCTACATTTCCTTCACGGATTCCGGGGTACCGACATGGACAAGTTCATCGACGAGACCCGGCTTCGCTCTTGGAAAGTATCCGAAATCATGACCAAAGGGCTCGCCAAGCTTGACAGTTCCGAGCCCATCCGGAACCTGTTGGAAGTATTCATGGTGAACCGTTTCCATGCCCTTCCGATTGTAGACAACGACGAACTGGTCGGTCTTGTGACCACCTTCGACATCATCAAGGCGCTGGCTCAGGAACCCGTTTCGCTGGAGGATTACAAGCGGGCGAAAGACTGATCCGTTGCAGACACCATTTGATGCATGACGGCCTGTGTGCATTGGTCGAGACAATGTCTTTCCCGATGCGTACGGGTTTTTACGTTGATACCGTCCCGATCTGACGCTGCGATCCACCACAGCCTCAGGCATACGGACACACCTGTCTTCAGATAAACATGACGCTAATAGAGATCCTGGGTATTCATGGGGCGGATGATACGACCCGGTTGTGGTACAATGTGACCAAGGCGTTGGAAGAGTTGGATTTGTGTGCCCGGGTGGTTCCGGTGACCGACGTCGACCGCTTCATCCAATACCAGATAAACAGCATTCCTGCCCTGGCCTTGAACGGATCCGTCATCATGGAAAAGGAAATACCGAATGTGGAAGACCTGAAATTGCTCATCGGCACGTATTCCAGGCACGATGGGCGTCGAAGGGTGCGGATCCTGGTTCCGGTGGATTTTTCTGACACTTCACACCTGGCGCTCCGGTATGCCAGGTCCCTGGCATCGAAGACCGACACAGCGGTACATGTGCTGCACGTGGTGCCACCTGCGCCGGTCTTGTCGGACCTTCCCGGCAACTTGTCTGTTCCGTCGGACCTTACACAAGCCCAAATGGAGAAGGCGGAGAAGGATATGGACGACTTTTTGGGGGCTGTATCGGCTGCCTTGTCTAAGGAAGGTGAGTCGGTCGGAGCATTCGATTTGGTCCGTCGCCAGACCATCGGGTTTCCGGTGGAGGAAATCCTTCGTTATGCGGAAGAGCAGCAGGTGGACATGATCATCATGGGCAGCCGAAGGGAGAAAAGGCCGATGGAAGGGTACTTCGGTTCGGTTTCCATGGTCGTCAGCGAACGGGCGGTATGCCCGGTGATGCTGTTGCCGGCAGGGTCGTCCTTTCCCACTTCCCGCAAGCTGATGTATGCGGTTGCCAGTCACATGGTGGCGGTGGAACCACTTGCAAAGTTGCTGAGGCTCAGTATCCTGCCGGAAGCTGAGATTCATTTCGTACATGTCCGTACCGATCCTGACGACCAGCTGGCGGTCGAAGGAATGAAATCGGAATTGGTAGACCAGCTGTTTGCTGTGGGCGAACCGCCTTTTTCCTTCCGAATCCAGGTGGTGGATGCCCGGGATGTGCGGAGCGGACTGGTGAGGTACGCCCGGGAACAAGGCATCGAAGTAATCGTGTTGTTGTACCAGGACCACGGATGGTTCCTACGAATGCTTAAACGGAGCCCCATACGGGAATTGCTCCGGCATCCGGAGATACCGATGGTGCTGCTGCACAGCTGACGAAGGTCCGATTCCGCTCCGCCAGGCGCTGCCTTACGGATGGTTCAGGCCATGGATGCTGTTTTTCGCAGAATTTCCTCCCGTTGTTTCCATAGTTTGTCCTGCGTGGTCCGGCCGAGTCTGCCGACCCGGTAGGCGGCTTTCCAATCCCGCCAGTAATCCAGGTAAATTATGCTGAAATACCCGGTCAAGGGGAAGATGATGGCCGCAGCCACCAGCACTGGCTGGCGCAACGCGATGAATACGGCCATGCAAAGCAGCCAATAAGCCAGGTAGCTGATCGTGACGGCGGCATACAGCACAGATGCTCGGAATTCAATGGCCTTCACAAGCTTGCGTGTGAGTTGGTAGGAGAACAACCAAGGCGGGAGATTGAATGGCAGACTGGCCAGAAACAACAGATAACCAGGCAATATGGCAGCCAGCGACCGCGACTTCCCACTTCGGAAGCGGCAGAGCCCACGGTCCGTCACTCCGGCCGTCTCCAGGTCTTCCCGATAGCTGGCGACCAAATCTTTCAAACGGGCTTTTTCCGCAGTTGGCAGGGCATTGATCCGTTGGGTCAATGCCAGTTGATGTTCAAGTACGGATTTGTCGGAGGACAATACCCGCAAGAGGTCTTCCGAACGGTGATTCAACTGCATGTCCAGTAGTAAATCCGCCAGGTCGTCATCGGCAGGATCCTGTATATGGACGACCCGTTCCGACAATCCTTCGCGGATGGCCTGGGTGACGGTATTGATTGCTGCAGCAGGCCTTTCCTGATAGGTATCCTTGAAGTCAGCTACCCGGATGGGTGGGCCGATATCGATCATCGCGACCTCGCGGAACCGGTCGCTGTTGGAATAATTGACACCGACCGGAACGATGTGGATATCCAGCGAATCATAATTCTGCATCGTGGTGAACACCACCCTGGCGGTACCTTTCATGATGGGCCGTAACCTTTTCTCATGTTTGGTTCGGCCCTCCGCCAGGATGACGAGCCCTCCCCTGCGTTCCAGCGCAGCGGCACAATGGTCGATGGAAGAGTAATTGCTTTTCACCTGGCTGTACCCGGCATCATCCAGGCGGTAGATGGGAATCAGCCGGAAGGATTGGTAGAGCCAGCGGATGAAGGGACTGTTGAGATAAAGGTCTCCCCGGGCCATGTAACTCAAGGGTCTTTTCTGCCAGCAAGCCAGTATGACCGGTTCTATGAAGGCGCTGGGGTGGTTGGCGGCGAAAACGACCGGCTTGTCAGCCGGTACGTTTTCCGTCCCGCTGATGTATATTTTTCGGAAATAAACGGAGAGCGTGAGCTTGAGGAGGGGACGGATCAGGCTGTAAAGCATTGCCGATGTGTTGAGTTGAAGGATTGTCGTTCGGGGACTGCCGTAAGGGGTTCCCGATGTGTTGGCGCAAAGTGCTATTTTTGTAAAAATGCAAAGGTAACATGTCGGATGAGGAACAAAAATTCCTGGTGGTGATCGGAGGTGCTACCGCGACCGGAAAAACGGAACTCGCCATCCGGGTGGCTCGCCATTTTGATACGGAGATCATCTCAGCTGACAGCCGGCAAATTTATCGGGAGATGTCGGTCGGCACAGCGAAGCCGTCCGAATCGGAGCTGGCTGCTGTGCCTCATCATTTCATCGGATCTGTCAGCATACACGAACCTTATTCCGTCGGGCGGTACGAGGCGGATGTGATGGCGAGTCTGGAACAGCTTTACCGGAAGCATAGGGTGGTCGTGATGGCAGGCGGTTCCGGACTATATCTGAAGGCTGTATGCGAAGGGTTGGATGTTTTTCCATCCGTGCCCGACGCTGTTGTGGCGGATCTTAACCTGACGGCGGAGGAACCGGACGGATTGCGCTGTCTGCAGCAGGAGCTCAAACGGTTGGACCCTTCCTATTACCGGACGGTGGATATCATGAATCCCCGTCGGCTTGTGAGAGCACTCAGCATTTGTTACGTGACAGGTCTTCCCTACTCGCGGTTTCTGGGCAGTGGACGAAAAACGAGGCCGTTCACGCCTGTTCACCTGCTGCTTGGTATGGACCGGCAGGAACGGTTTGGCCGAATCGATGCCCGGGTGGATCAGATGCTGGCGGCCGGATTGGAACAGGAGGTGCGCAGCCTGTTTCCGTACCGGCACCTGCAGGCCTTGCAGACGGTCGGCTACCAGGAAATGTTCCGTCATGTCGAAGGGGAAATCTCACTTGCCACGGCGGTAGGACTCATCAGACAACATACGCGTCAGTACGCGAAACGCCAGGATACCTGGTTTCGCAACCAAGGTGGTTGGACCCCTTTCCATCCTTCCGATTCCGCCGCCGTCATTGAACACCTGGACGGATTGTTGCGGCTTGGAACCTGAGACAGCCGATACGGTCCGTCCGCAGAAAACCCTGCAAGGAATCATAAGGTATCAGCAGATCGGTCGGACCGCTCGAAAACATCCCCAGTTCGAATGGGTTGTACCAAAGGTACAGCCCGTCCTCCGTCAGTTCGAAGTGCTGCGGGAGATCCGGTTTTTCTGGGAGGTGTCCAGGACTGTTCCTTGGAAGTAAATCCGTGCCTTCCAGAGATTGCAGAAGTTGGCGGCTGACAAAGTCACGGAAGGACGGGAGGCTGTCGACCAAATCGGGCCAGCCAATAAGCGCACCGTTGCGTAAGTCGAAATTATGTATAATGGTATAGGAAACCGGGTGGTCGTCTTCATGCAAGACATAAACGCCCAGGGAAACGGAAGCGACGTCATGCCGACAGCCGGCGGATTCCCCGGTCACCAGCAACTGCCTGTTGCCGATCCCGTTGGCATCGGCTTCAAATGCATCCGACCACTGCCGGACAAAAGTCTCGGCGGCAGTTTCCAGCCGGGGTACGGACCAGTCCGTAAGGTCCGTGGTTTCGCCGGCTGGAAAGGCCTTCAGCAGACTTTCCAGGATGACCCGATTTATCCTCGACCGCACCGTATCCCTTCCTCCGGCCGCCAAGGGAAAAATCAAGGTGACTTCCGCACAGTGGTTGCCATTGGAACGGCATCGACCGGCTGTGCGGTGGACGGAAACCGTTTCGAACTGGATTTCTTCGGTTGGGGAAGCCGACGCTCCGTCGCGTTGTTCCGCCGGATCCGAACAGGCTGCGCAGCAGGTCAGCGTGACCAACAGCACGAGGATCGGGCATCGCTCAAGTATTCTCATGAATAAACGCGGAATTAGATTCGAACGGGGGTACGCTGGACTCTGAGCACAGACGCAGCACGGGATGCCTGCCTGCCAGGTTTCCTTGCTTGCCGCAAACAGGCGCTTTTCCGTTCATTTTCTCGGATGGAAACCCGATCGGTGTGGGCATTCTCGGTATTACGTCCTGTCTGCCTGGTTCCGGCAGCAGGTGATTGTCATCGCCATCCGGTCAGCATATGCGGACCGGATGCAAACTTATGCCGACTGGCAGCCAAAAATGTCATACAGAACGGAAAAAATTTTAGACCCCGTCGGACACGGTGTGTGGGTGCGGAATAGTTCGGTCTTGGAGGGTGTTTCCGGTAACCCTTTCGTCACCGTGTCTTGCGGAGCAGAAATTTGCCAATCCTGAGAGGCCTGGGTCGGCCGACAGGCGATTCCAGGTAGGCCTTGTTTGTCAGGGTGGCCGCATAAGTGAATATGTCACCAGGAACAGGCTCCGGATCCTCAATGAGATATTTTCTTCTGCCGTTTACCGGAACGATCATGAGGAGATTGCCTGGATCTTCGACATCGCCCGGTGCCCGGTCTGCAAAACGGTACACGAGCAGGTAGTTCGGCGGGAAATCCGTCCCGTATTTCATTTTGCAAGGAATTCGTACGATTCCCTTACGAAAGGTGGGTCTGCCCAATGAAGGCGGCTTGGGCAGCGGAAGGCCCAAATAAGGCATGGGAGGCCAAAGGGCGGGGAAAGCGTAATGTCGTCGCAGGGAATCGGTCAGACCGAGGGGGTTCTTCCGCAGGGAGCTGCTGTTGAAGAACACCTCTCCTGCCACCTGGCTGCCAGCCCGGTTGCGGGCAAGTTGTCGAGGGATTTCCTCCGGGTCTCCCCAGGCTTTCTCAGGATGGTTGCCTACCTTGTAAGCAGCCATTCCGATATAAAGCTGCCGTTGGAAGGTGTTCTTTTCCCACCAGTCCACCAATGTGTCATAATCTGCGGCCGGAAAGCCCATGTGCCAGTACAGCTGCGGGACTACATAGTCAATCCAGCCTTTTTCCAGCCAGCCGCGTACATCCGCAAAAAGATCGTCGTAGGTGTTGACGCCCGCCCGGGTGGCGGAACCGTTGACCGGATCCAACGATATGTTGCGCCAAACTCCGAAGGGGCTGACTCCGAACTTTACGCCGGCGTCCACCCGTTTGATGATCTGTGCCACCTGCCGAATCATCCGATCGGTGTTGTCCCGTCGCCAATCCGCTTTGCTCGAATAGCCGAAACCGTAGCGTTCGAAAGAGTCTTTGTCCGGGAATTCCTCTCCGGCGACCGGATAGGGGTAGAAGTAGTCGTCGAAATGAATGCCGTCCACTTGGTAGTCGGTCACCAGTTCGAGGACGACTTCTGCAATGTAATTGCGGACGGCCGGAATGCCCGGGTCGAAGTATTTCTTTCCGCCGTAATTGACGAACCAATCCGGGTGCTGCCTGTATGGATGTTTCTCATCCAGACCCTGGCCGGTCGAATCCATGGCCGCCCGGTAAGGGTTCAGCCACGCGTGGAACTCCAGTTGGTTTGCATGGGCCGTCTCGATCATGAAGGGCAGCGGATCGAAACCGGGGGCCAGGGCCTGACCTTGGGTGCCACTGAGAAATTGGGACCAAGGCGCGATCCGGGACCGGTAGAAGGCATCCCCGGCGGGTCGGACCTGTACGAACACGGCGTTCAGACCGACGGACCGGTAAAGCGCCAGCATGGACAGCCATTCCTCCCGGAAAGCGGTGGTGTCCAGTCCTGGTCGGGAAGGGAAGTCAATATTTGCGACAGTGGCCACCCATACGCCGCGGAAGCCATGTTTCTGGGCGTTGAGATCCGGGGCGCACAAGCACAGCAATGAAACGAGCAGGGTAAAGAAACGGAACATGGGCGATGTTATTGACGGTGGTTCGTCGGCGGATTATTTCCGCCGGTAGGGTGTTTGGAATTCCAGGATGTGTTCGTTGCCCGGCAAAGAGGTGTTCGGTCAACTGTAACGTTAAAAGGGGTATTTGCTAAGACGTCGGCGGCATGCCGGCCAAAACGTGGGTCGTGTGCGCGCAGGCTGTTCCTGCCTGTCCCGATCCGGCTAGGTCATGCCGGCGGATGCTTCCCGAATCGAGCGAACCGGGCAGGCTCAGTCTCCCCTACCGAGGGCCGGCAGGCAGACCTCCGCCAACATACAGCGTACACTACCCCCTCCGTAAGTCTCTATCGTGGGTATGGAAATGGGCAGTATCTCCGTGTGCCGACGGATTTCCGACAATTGCCGGGGGGATAGGGACCGGTGGGCTGTGGCGGACATCACCAGAAAGGTCTTCCCTTGCGCATCGCGGAGCTGCAGCATGTTCCCGGCGAAGGACCGGACCTGGTCGGCGGTGATTTCAAGAATTTGTTTGCCAGTCTGTGACAAGGACTCGCAAAGGAGGTGCCGTTCCTTTTGGTCGGGAATCATGTCCAGACAGATGATGGAGAAAGTGTCCGCAACGGACAGCATGACGTTGGTGTGGTAGACGGGGGTTCCCTGGTTGTCGACCGCATGGAAAAGCATAGGTTCGTACCCCATCAAATGGCAGAAACGATCCAGCAGGTATTCCGAGGTCCGGACACTCCGGCAGGCATAAACCTTTCGGTTAGACCGGTCAAATACCATGCTTCCAGTTCCTTCCAGAAACTGGTCGGAGGATTCGTACTCCTCCAATCGGATTTTCCGGCTCACCAGGTACTTATGTTGCAGGTGCTGGAGAATATCCTCCCGTCGTTCGAGCCTTCGCAACGGGGAAAACATGGGGTAAGTGACGATGGTGCCGTCCCGGTGGGTACTGAACCAGTTGTTCGGGAACACCGCATCCGGTTTCACGGGCCAGGGGGTGTCCTCCATGACCAATACCTCGATGCCATGCGTCCGTAGGACTTCCACCATGCTGTCGAACTCGGAGACGGCATTGGTTCGTACCGTCTCCAGATCCGTTTCTCCCGGTTTTCGTTGAAAAGCATTGCTGTCTGCTGTCTCCTCGTTGAATCCGAAATGAGCAGGCCTCACCATGAGGACCTTAGAAGCGGTTTGTTCTTCCTTTTTTCGAGGCATGGGCCGGTTTTGTAAAGATGAAAGCAGGAATGGGTCTCGCTGCAAATATAACAATCCCTTGCGTCCGGATGGTCGGGACGGGCTGATTCCCGGAGGACTGTCGATTGAAAGGAAAAAGCCTCCATGTCTCAATGACAGGAGGCTTTTGTGGTGGAGGCGCCGGGACTTGAACCCGGGTCCAGCGAAAGCGCCCATAAGCTTTCTACATGCTTAGGCCTTTGTTTGGCTTTTCGTCCGCGGTTCAGGACAAAGGCCGATCCCATGCCGCGGCTTATCTCCGTGAAGTTCGCCCCTGGGGCCGGAGAAGACCCAAAAGCTATTCCGCAAGGTGGTTGAATGCGACACGTTGTGTAGCGGACATCAAACGAGCGGCACTAAGGCTTTCTAATACACTGTATTAGGCAGCCATGGCATACTTAGTATTGCCAATTATTGTCGAATGCCATTTTTTACGGAGTGAACATCCTTGCTCCGGCATGCTTACTTACCGGCTGTTCTAACCTGTCGATTCCAATTCGCCCCCTGTTGGGTATGGATGAAACCTTCCTTTTTCCGTGACTTTCACACCGGATTAGACAAGGATTGTCATCTGGCGTAACTACGTCATGGTGACAGATAAAGCCTAGCCATACGAGAACCAAAACCCTTCAGCTGGTCAAAAAGTTCACACGGCATTCATATTTGGTCGAGTTCGGATGGAAATTTGAAAACGTTCCGCTGATTCATTGCACAATTGTGACGTTCCCCGAGGGTAAGTGTTACCTTTCTTGCACATGCCCGTTTGTAAGGCTCGGAAAGCAACCCGAAAACCTCCACCGAAGCTGAACGGTGCGGTGATGGTGCCGGGGGTTGTGTCAGGGTTTGCTTTTACGGGCGGACGGCTGGGAAGGACGTGCCTGTACGGTCATCAGCAAGGCACCCACCACGACCAAAATGCAAATAGTCACCATTGTTACCTAATTTTCCAGTCAATAGATGTTGACGCCGGCGTTGGTATCCGACGGATCGGTCCCTGCGGCAGGGACGTCTGCGAGAGAGGAGGGTACAGTAAGGATTTGTTCGTGGTTTGTTTTCAGCGGCGGAAGTGGTAGTTCCGCGGCGGGAGTGGGCTTCCAGGACGTTCAATTTAGGGAGGATTCGCCAGGTGGAAAGCCTTTGTCAAGCGGCCGATGTGGTCGGCTGTAAGGAGGATCCTTGTTCACAAAAATACGCACTTGTGCTTTTCAATCAAACACTTGTGCGTTTTTTACCTTGCAGTGGAAGTATATTTATTCTTGTCATGCTTTTTTTGCTTTAATACAGTAAAATAAGCATGGCCATAATTTCTGTTCGGTTAGGCGGAGCCGATGCTGGCCAATGGAAGTGGGGTCAAGGACGATGCGGCACGGCAGGTCGAGAGGTTGCCGGGCCGGGTAACAAAATGATGGGAAATTGGTACAATGCTATGGTTCAGCCATCATCGCGGTGTTTTTTGAGACACAGGGCCGGTCGTTTCCGAATAAAGTATCAATCCTTGTGTCTACACCTTGTCATCGCATGAAAGGGCTTGCTAATTTTGCAAAGACCGACCAAATAAAAGTCGAATGAAAATCGGACTCATCAGGGAGGGAAAGGTGCCGCCGGATGCGCGGGTTCCCCTCACGCCCGGACAATGTCGGGAGGTGTGCCTTCGACTCGGACACGAGCTGGTGGTGCAGCCGTCCCCGGTAAGGTGCTTCCCGGACGCGGAATACAAGGCCGCCGGAATACCTTTGCAAGAAGACCTGTCGGATTGCGATATCCTGCTGGGGGTCAAGGAAGTGCCGGTTGATGCCTTGTTGGAGGGCAAGACCTACCTCTTTTTTTCCCATACCATCAAACGCCAGCCGTACAACCGTGCCTTGCTGCGGGCTGTGATTCAACAAGGAATCACCCTCGTCGACTATGAGGTCATCAGGGACGCCACGGGCAGCCGGCTGATCGCCTTCGGTCATTTCGCCGGATTGGTCGGGGCCTACAACGCAATCTGGGCCTATGGGGAGCGGACCAGACTGTTCCGGCTGGCCAGGCTAAAGACGTTCCGCAGCTTTGCAGCGGCGCTGGAGGTGTCCGGAAAGACCGGTTTTCCGCCGGTCAAGATAGTGCTGACCGGGACCGGACGTGTTGCGAACGGAGCGGCGGCTTGTCTGTCGGACCTCGGGTTCCGCCGGTTGCCGGCATCGGTTTTCCTCGACGAAGCGGCATCGGGTCCTGTTTTTTGCCAGCTGTCGAGTTCCGACTATATCCGGCGCAATGACGGCAGGCCTTTCGAACGGGCTGCCTATCATCGCGACCCTTCCGGACATCGGGCGGATTTCCTACCGTTCTGCAAAGCGGCGGATATTTTCATCCAAGGGATCTTTTGGGACAAGCGGGCACCGGTTCTTTTCACAGCGGAAGACATGATGGCCGACGACTTTCGAATCCAGGTTGTCGGCGACATAACATGTGACATTGCACCGGACGCCTCCATCCCATGTACCATCCGACCGAGCACGATTGACGCGCCGGTCTACGGGTACGACCCACGGACTGGAAAGGAATGTGAGCCGTTCCGACCGGAGGGTGTGGACGTCATGGCAATAGACAACCTTCCCAGCGAGGTGCCGAGGGATGCTTCCGAAGCTTTTGGCAGACAATTGATGGAGCACGTGCTGCCGGAATTGGAGCGGCTGGGCGGCAATCCGGCACTGAACGGGGCCACCATTGTAAAAGCCGGTCAATTGACCCCCGCCTTCGCATATCTGGAAGGCTATGTGGAAGGAACCGAATGAAAAGGAACAACTGTCTGCATCGCCAAGGTTTGCGGACTCTTCTCAAATCAGGACAACATGACGAACAAAGACATTGCCAGGCAGTTTCGACTGTTGGCTGACCTCATGGAGCTGCACGGGGAAAACCCTTTCAAAATCAAATCCTATCAGCAAGCTTATCTGACCCTGCGGAACAGTCCGTTGCCCATCGCACAGTTGGACGCCGAAGCATTGTCGTCCATCAAAGGGATAGGAAAAGCCATTTCCGAGAAGATAATGGAGATCAGGCGGACGGGTACCATGGACCTGCTGGAGCGGTTACGGTCGCGGACGCCGGCAGGCGTATCCGAAATGTTGGAAATTCCCGGTCTGGGTCCCCGGAAAATAAAGGCCGTTTGGGAGGAGCTCGGTATAGAAACACTAGGGGACCTGTTGTATGCCTGTCATGAGAACCGTTTGCTTTGCTTGAAAGGATTCGGGGAGAAGACACAACGGGAATGGCAGGAGAAGATCCGGTATTACCAGCGTTCCCGCGGCAAGCTGCTGTTACCGGATGCCATGGCCGCCGCAACGGTCCTGGTGCAGGAACTTTCCGTTCGTTATCCGACCGCCCGGGTGGAATGGACAGGGGCGATACGCCGTGGCTGTGAGATTGTCGAATCCATCGACATTCTCCTTGCGTCCGAGAAAGAACCCGACCTGTCGGAATGTTCCTTGCTGGAATCCATTCGGCGGCTTGGTCCGCACAGCTTCGAAGCAACCTACGACAATAATTTCCCAGTAAGGCTGACGGTCTGTTCATCGGAGGATTTCGGCGGATTCCAATTCCGATGCACCGGTAGCGAACCGTTTCTGGACAGCTTCCGCCGTCGCTACCCCGATGCGTTCGGCTACCCTGCACGGGAAGAAGCCGACATTTTCCTTCGTTGCGCATGTACGCCCGTTCCGCCGGAACGAAGGGAAACCGCCCGCCCGCTCGAACGGCCGGATCCGGTGTTGGTGGCGGAAGGTGATATGCAGGGTGTCATCCATGCGCACACCACCTATTCGGACGGTGCGGACACCTTGGCGGACATGGCGGCGGCAGCGGCCGCCGCAGGATATCATTATTTGGGGGTCACCGATCATTCCCGGGCAGCCTTCTATGCGAATGGTCTGCCAATCGAACGCCTATTCCAACAATGGGAGGAAATCGACCGGCTAATGTCATCCGATGCTTCCGTTCAAATATTGAAGGGAATTGAAAGCGACATTCTCTACGACGGTTCCTTGGATTATCCCGACGAAATCCTGCAGCAGTTTCAATTCATCGTTGCCTCTGTGCATTCCCACCTCCGGATGGACCGGGATAAGGCAACGGCACGCCTGGTGAAAGCCATCGAACACCCTTGCACCACCATCTTGGGTCATCCCACCGGGCGCCTGCTGTTGAACAGGGAAGGATATCCGATCGACCATGAACGGATTCTGGCCGCCTGCGCCGCCAACCAGGTTGCGATTGAACTCAACGCCAACCCAAACCGGCTGGACCTGGACTGGCGCTGGCTGGAAAAAGCCATGGAGATGGGTGTCGTGGTCTCGGTCAATCCCGACGCGCACAGTCGGGCCGGAATCCGGGACATTCGCTACGGGGTCTTGGCCGCCCGGAAGGGAGGACTGCCGGCAGACCATTGCCTCACTTGTTACCCGGCCAGTAATTTCCTGGCTTTCGCGCGTAAATCACCGACATGGAGAACCTGAATGCGGCATTGACGCACGACAATCCAACAGGTTTCTGAAATTTTCCTAAAATTTTGTTAAATTCACTGAACATTCCAATCCAAAAAACAGTTAAAGTCAATAGCTGTTGAGCGTTGCACGCTTTTTTGACACAAAGTCAGGGAGATGCGTTCGCAACATGCCCAGCGGAGCCGTTGCGTAGTGGAAATTAGCGTTGGTGATTCCGGCTGCAGCAGATGAAAAAAAATGGCTGACCAAATAATTCAAATTCGTTCGATTCAAATCATTCCATAATTTTAATTATAATTCTTTTTCAATCATGAAAAAAGTACTCAGCCTCGCAGTAATCGCCATGTTTTTTGTATCCTTTTTGTTCACTGCCTGTGGAGACAGTGCAGCTCCGGCAGAAGAAACGACCACGGAGGAACAGACGATGGAAGCGCCCGCCACGGAAGAAACTACCGTGGAGGAAACTCCTGCAGAAGAAATGCCCGCTGCTGACACGACTGCAGCACCTGCCGAATAATCAGGAGACAATGCATGACCAGAAGGGTCCGGCTATAAAATCAGCCGGGCCCTTTTGTGTTTTACAGGTTCCGTTTCGCCGGACAGGTTGGAAATACCACCGATTTGCTACCTTTGCGACAAGCATTTCGAAACCTTATTCCCACAGGTTGGCAGGATTTTCCTACATCGAATTTTACAGACTTGGAATACCGACCCTTGCAGCCTGGCATCGTGCCCCCGACGAACGCATAATAAACCTGTAACCTGCATGCTCGACCTAGCCATCGATTTCATCCTGCACACCAACGAGTACCTCAAGGTGATCGTTGACAATTACGGCCCCTGGATTTATGTTTTCCTATTCTTCGTCATTTTCGCGGAGACAGGTTTCGTTGTGACACCCTTCCTACCTGGAGACGGCTTCCTCTTCACCGTCGGTGTGATCGCCAGTACCACGGCGGGCAAATTCGATGTCACGACCGCCATTGTCATCATGGTGGTGGCGGCCATCAGCGGGAACATTGTCAACTATCACATCGGGCGATACCTCAGTGCCAAATTGCTGGAAGGTCGTAAACTTAAATATGTCAATCCCAAATACCTCGACCAAACCCATGAATTTTTCGAAAAACATGGCCAGAAAGCGGTCATACTTTCCAGATTCCTTCCAATATTCCGAACTTTCGTGCCTTTTGTGGCAGGAATTTCCAACATGACCCGCGCCCGTTTCATCGCCTACACGCTGTACGGCGGCATCTCCTGGGTCATCATTTTCACGATGGCAGGGTATTTCTTCGGCACCATACCATGGGTGGAACAGAACTTGTCCTTCATCGTCCTGGCGCTCATCATCGTCACCATCATCCCGGTGGTCACCACGGCCGTCAGCCAATATCTCAAAGGGAAAAGGCAGGGTTCCTGACAAGCCGCTTCTACCCTGTCCCTTCCAATGCCGATATCTTTCCTGCCAGTACCTCCGCGTGTTTCTGTTTGGTCTCCACGGAAGAACCCGCCAGATGCGGAGTCATGACAACTTGTTCCGAGGAAAGCAGATAGGCTAGCGGGGCAGGTACCGTATCGAGCCGGTATGCATTGAAGGAAACATCCTCGTATTCCAACACATCCAGGGCCGCTCCCAATACCTGGCCCCGTTTTAGCTGCCGGACGAGCGCCGCTGTCTCAAGGACCGATCCCCTGGCCGTATTGACCAGGTAGATGGGATTATGAAACGAGCAAAGGAAATCATCATTTATGAAATAATGGTTTTCCTGTGTGTAAGGAAAATGAAGAGACAGGATATCCGCACGTTCGAATATTTCCGATAGGCTGGCTTCCTTAGCGAAGTCATTCCCGAAACCCGTCAGATAGCGGTCGTAGGCCAGTACTTGCGTCCGGAAGCATTTCAGTCGCTGTGCCACGGCCTGTCCCATGTTCCCGTACCCCAGCAATGCCACCGTCTTGCCGCATAGCTCGACACCGCGGTTCGGCTCCCGGAGCCATTGGTGTTTTCGGATTTGCCCATGCGACGTGGAAATCCTGTGAAGCAGGGAAAGCAGCAGTCCGATGGTATGTTCCGCCACCTTGTCGGCGCTCCCTTCCGGAGAGGTCAGGACATGGATTCCTCTTTCCCCGGCAGTTTCCAGGTCGATGTGTTCCACCCCCACCCCTTCGCGGGCAATCCAAACCAGTTTGTCCGCCGCTTCCAGCATGGTTCGATCCAGCCGGAAACGGCTTCGCAGGACCAGTCCGTGATAGGATCCGATGTTCGCCATCACCGCCTCGCGTGTCCAGTCGGTCGCCAGGGTGTAGTCCATCCCCATCGCCTGAATTCTATTCAACAGGTCCTGGTGCGGCAAATCAATGATGAGTACCATTCTTCTTTCTGCCATATTCGGTGCGTTTGTCCTGTCGCCCGGTGGTCGGAATCGGCATGACTCCTACTCATTCCGGCGGCATGCAGATGCCTGAACAACTCCTGTCCGTATCCTGTTTATGATATCCGGAAAGATTCCACAACCAGGGTGCGGCAGCAACCTGGAAACTCAAACCGAAGAAAATCTTCAGACCTTGAACAAATTTTTACCGTCGCATGTTGGCAAGCCTTCGAAAAACTGGAAGTGTTTGCTGATGGTTTCGTTCCTTCCGGTATGCCTTTACGCCCAACCTGCCAAAGCGGAGAATGATACCTATGAAACGAAATATGCATGGCGTATCAGGCAAGAGATGCTTTTCGGCTCCTATATCCCCAAGGATCTTCAGGAGGTCTTCCTCGAGCTGAACCGGAAAACAGACGAGCGCTCCCGTCAACTTTTTCGGTCCATGCCAGAGGATGCTGCAGTGGAAAAGCTGTTTTTCAGCCTCGGTCGTTGGATGACGCACAATTGGAGTCTGTATGAAGGTTCCCGCTTGTCCAGGTATTTCCAGGAGCTGGGCGTTTACCATCCGGATGAGATGGTATCCCTCATTATTGTAGCTTATCATCGAAGTCTGAATAGAAAGCCATTGGAAATCAAGGCATTGATAGAGGAGCACCAAGAGCGGAGCCGTCTTCGGAATCCATTGGCTTCCCCTGGCGCCCGCCCGGAAGGCGGATGAGCGGATTGGCTGCCGACATGCCGGTGCAGCCAGTACCCTTTGATTCCAATCGGTTGCAACGGCACTTGAGGTATCTGCCCGTCTGTTGCTTCGGAGTGACATGTATCCGCCGGTCGACTTTCGCAGAGACGTTGGCGCATTTGCCAAAATATTTACTTTTGTGCGTTCCCTGGGAGGAACACGGTCTTTTTTCAAATAGCCGGCCAGTCATGCGGGCACGAACATACGTATCCGCGGCGGTTTCGAGCCGGCACCGTTATCCGGGAAAGCGAACGCATTCCGCCGGACATTCCACAGGGCGGGCGGAGCCGCATTTGGCAGGGTGACGTTACACGGAGCAAAACGTTGGAGAACAAAAAATTAAGCATGCCGAAGAACCTGTTGATAGTGGAGTCGCCTGCAAAGGCCAAGACGATAGAAAAATTCCTGGGGAAGGATTTCACGGTCAAATCCAGCTACGGACACGTCAGCGACCTCCCAAAAGGAGAACTTGCGGTGGACATAGCCCATCATTTCCAACCGAAATATGTCATCTCCCCGAACAAACAGAAAGTGGTCAAGGAATTGAAGGAAACGGTGAAGAAAGTGGACGAAGTCTGGTTGGCGACGGACGAGGACCGGGAGGGTGAGGCGATTTCCTGGCACCTGTGCAGGGTGCTCGGTTTGGACGAACACACGACAAAGCGGATCGTTTTCCATGAGATCACGCAACCGGCGATCCAGCAGGCGATCAAGGTGCCCCGGAAGCTGGATCTCAACCTGGTGAACGCCCAACAGGCAAGGCGGGTGCTGGATCGCCTGGTCGGTTACGAATTGTCCGAACTGTTATGGAAGAAGGTGAAGGGAAAGCTCTCTGCCGGACGGGTACAGTCCGTGGCGGTTCGGTTGATAGTGGAACGGGAACGAGAAATCCTAGCCTTCGAACCCAAGGCATATTTCAAGGTTTCCGCCTTGTTCGAGGTGGCGGCAGCTGATGGAAGGACGGTGCTTCTCAAGTCGGATTCTCCCGTTCAGTTCGAGACGGCGGACGCGGCTTCCGCTTTTCTGGAGGGTTGCAAAGGCGCCACTTATCGCATCGGGGAAATAGAGGTCAAGCCATCCGTCCGGCGTCCGGCGGCCCCCTTCACCACTTCGACCCTGCAACAGGAAGCCAGTCGAAAGCTGGGATTTTCCGTTTCCCGGACCATGAGTGTCGCCCAGCGATTGTATGAGTCGGGCCACATCACCTATATGCGGACGGATTCGACCAATCTCAGCGAACTGGCACTTTCCGCCATTGCGCAGGAAATCGAGCAGCAGTTTGGTCCGCAATATCTCCATACCCGCCGTTACAAGACGAAAAAAGCGGGTGCGCAGGAAGCGCACGAGGCCATTCGGCCAACCTACATCACCCAAGTGCATGTCAGCGGGGACAGGGACCAGCAGCGTTTGTACGAGTTGATCTGGAAAAGAACCATCGCCAGCCAAATGTCCGACGCCCGATTGGAGCGGACACTGGTGAAGATATCGATATCAACCCAGCCTACTGTGCCCTTGCAGGCGGAAGGAGAGGTACTCATCTTCGACGGTTTCCTCAAAGTGTACCTGGAGTCCAGAGATGAGGAGGAAGACGAAGCGAAGGGTATGCTGCCCCCCTTGAAGGAGGGTCAGTCTTTACAGCTCGGCTCCCTGACCGCCACGGAGCGTACCTCCCGTCCGCCGGCAAGGTATACGGAAGCGGGGCTGGTATCCGCCCTGGAGGAGCTCGGCATCGGCAGACCCTCCACGTATGCGCCCACCATCACCAAGATAATGGAGGAAAACCGGGGATATGTTGTAAAAGACAGTCGGGAAGGGGTGCCCCGTTCGTTTCGGGTGCTGACGCTTTCGCAGGACAAGTTGACGCAACGGACCGAAACCGAAATGAGCGGCGCAGTCAAGAACAGGTTGTTTCCGACCGATATGGGGATGGTGGTGACGGATTTCCTGACGGAACATTTCCAAGGCATCATGGATTTCGGTTTCACGGCGGGCATCGAGGCGCAGTTCGACCAGATTGCGGAGGGAAGCATGCTTTGGGACGACATGGTCGGGCACTTCTACTTTCCATTCCATCGGCAGGTGGACCTTGTCCGGGAAACCGGGGTCCGTGCTACCGGTGAAAGAATCCTTGGCAAAGACCCCGCAACAGGCAGAACGGTATTGGTACGGATGACCCGGTTCGGTAAACCGGCCGTTCAAATCGGTAGCCAGGATGAGCTGGCAGGGGATGAAAAGCCCCGCTTCGCCAATCTATCCCCGGGCCAATCGCTCGAATCCATCACCTTGGAGCAGGCTTTGCGCTTGTTTGAACTGCCAAGAAGCCTGGGGGAGCACCTGGGGAAGGAGGTGGTGGCGACCGTCGGTCGATTCGGCCCTTACCTGAAGTTCGGGGAACTTTCCGTTACCCTTCCGAAGGGTGTGGATCCCTTGTCCCTTGAGTTGCCGGAAGCCATCGAATTGATTCGGGAAAAACTACAGGCGGACGCACCGATCGGTACCTATCAGGGATTGCCGATCACGAAAGGCAGCGGACGTTTCGGTCCTTTTCTGAAATGGAACGGTATGTATGTGAACATACCCAAGAAATTCAGTTTGGACAAGATCACGGTGGACGAAGCCATCGGGTTGATCGGTGCCAAGGTGGAGAAGGAAGCCAACCGCTACATCAAGCGTTGGGAGAAGGAGGAAATATCCATCGAGAACGGCCGTTGGGGTCCTTTCATCCGCTACAAGAAGAACAGCATCACCTTGCCGAAGGTGAACGGCGCGAAACCGAGTGCCGAGGAAGCGGCGTCACTGTCGCTGGAAGACGTGAAGGATATCATCCGCGAAGCCGTACCGGGCGCCTTCAAGAAATGACAGCATGCCGACGGTTCGGTTTTCGTAGGACCATGGTAAGGATGTGCGGGATGTCGGGTGAGGATTCGCGACGCCATACGAAGCGGCCCGGTTCTGTTTCCGTCATGTTCGGGAAACAAGGGTATGGTGAGAAAGGAAATTCCCGGAATATTTCCAGCACGTAACCCATTTCCAGGAAGGGTTGCAGTATCTCGCCGACGCTGTGGTTCCAGAAGTGTTCCTTCGCCACTATTCCGCTGCCAGGGTCCGCATAGCTGCCCTTCACGACCTCGCTATATGGGTCTGGCTTTCCGAAGTAATGGTATTTACGTTCGAAGTCCTCGAAATCGAACATGTACAGTGCCGGGTGGAACTCCGAAAAGTACAGCCTGCCTCCCGGCAGGAGATGAAGGTCCACAACCCGTGCCCACAGCGTCAGGTCCGGCAGCCAGACAATGGTCCCGTAAGTGGCGTACACTATGTCGAACCGCTCCTGGAGCATCCCTTCCAACCCGTATATGTCGGCTTGGACGAACCTGGCAGGCACCTGTATGCGTTCAGACAGCATGCGGGCGGCGGTGATGGCTTCGCCCGAGAAATCAATCCCGGTCACCCGAGCCCCCGCCCTGGCGAGCGACAGGGAGTCCATACCGAAATGGCATTGGAGGTGGAGCAGATCCTGATCCTCGACCCTTCCCAACAACAGGCTTTCAATTTCCGTTAGGGAGCTTTTCCCCGCCAGGAATGCAGGCAGGTCGTAGAAACGGCTCGCCATGTGCGGTGCCACCCGGGCGTCCCAATGTTTTTTGTTCTCTTCGAAATATTCGGCCCACATTTTTTCTGCCAAAGGTAGCGATTCTGAGGACAGCCGGTGCTTCCGACGAAAAATATGGATCGGCGATAAAAAAAAACAGGGACTGGTATGCTGTCTTTGAAGCGGTTTGTCGTTATGGCGGTGACAAGGACGACGTCAGGAGAGGGTTTTCCGTCTTCTTTGCAACACGATCCGGATTTGACGGGCAGTTGCTTCCGGGTTGACCGATTATCGCTTAGATTTGCCCGGTTCGCACGGATGTTTTGCATGGGATAGCCGGCACCAACGGATGGTGTTGAAAAGTCCTGTAAGGCAGCTGCTGCATCACCCTTCACCTCAATAACTTTTCCATGGCTGACAAACCCAACCAGGCGACCCCCATCAGTATCGAACTGCCGGAAGACATCGCGGATGGCCAGTATTCCAACATGGCCGTCATCACCCATAATCAAACCGAATTCGTGTTGGATTTCATCATGATGGCACCGAACGCCAAAGCGAAGGTGAAGTCCCGTATCATTCTCACGCCCCAGCATGCCAAGCGGCTGCTGGCTGCCATGGCCGAGAATATCAAGCGGTACGAGGGGCAGTTCGGCTCCATATTCGATTCTGACAACGGCCCTTTTCCCAATATGAATTTCAATACGCCGACGGCGCAAGCCTGATTTCGGAAACGGATCATTGTGCAGGCAGGTTGGGTGCTCTTCCTGCCCGTCGTGGCACTTACGTTCTCCCGCCCGGCTGACGGCGGTCGCGTCGTCGCACCGGTTGAGCATCCAGGCCGGAGCGGCGTGTATCCGTTTTGGGGGCTGCTGATGCCGGCACTTAACAAAATGTAGGGTCTCCACCTGCTTGGACACGGTTGCGAGGCGACTTCAATCCTATGTCAATATGATAACCATCCGATTTACTTTTCGTTCCGTAGTCATCCTGTCGACTGCCGCGGTACTGTTGTCGGCCGGATGCCAGCTCGGCCAGGCGGATTCCTCAGATTCCCAGGCGTTGACCACCCAGGCGAGGTTGGGTGAGTTTCGACTATACGTCATGGCCACCGGGGAACTGCAGGCGAAAAACGCCGAAAAGATAAAAGGACCCTCGGGTATGCGGTCCGCCCAGATATGGCAAGTGAACATCACCGACATGGTGGCGGAAGGCACGCTGGTTCGGGCAGGCGATTACGTTGCCAGGCTGGACCGTACCGAATTGGAAACGAAGTTGAAGGAAGCGCAGACGGAGATTGACAAGATCGAGACCCAGTTGGAGCAGGCGAAGATCGACACGGCCATCGAGTTACGGTCCATACGCGACGAATTGGTCAACCTGAGGTTCTCCCTGGAGGAGAAAGCCTTACAGGTGGAGCAAAGCCAGTATGAGCCGCAGATGGTCATTCAACAGGCTAAAATCGACATGCAGAAATCGGAGCGGGATTTCCAGCAGTTGAAGAAGAAGTACGAACTGACCCAGGCCAAGTCCGAGGCGGTAGTCGGTGAGATACTGGCATCCCTAAGGCAGCAGGAACTCCGTCGTCAGCGGCTGTTGGATTTGTCCGACCAGTTCGTCGTGAAGGCCCCGAAGGACGGGATGGTGATATATGCGCGGTCCTGGGAAGGGAAGATCGGTCCTGGTTCCCAGATAAGCACCTGGGACCCGACGGTGGCGGAACTGCCTGACCTGGACATCATGGTATCCAAGACTTATGTGAACGAAGTGGATATCAGCCGGGTTAGCAAGGGGCAGGATGTGGTGGTGAAGGTGGATGCATTCCCAGGGAAGGAGTACGAGGGTACGGTTATCCAGGTGGCCAATGTGGGGGAGCAGCTGCAGGGTTACGATGCCAAGGTGTTCGAGGTGGTCGTACAGGTGAACGAGATGGATTCCATCCTTCGTCCAGCGATGACCACCAGCAATGAGATTCTTACCTACACGTTCCAGGACGTCGTTTCCATCCCGCTGGAGGCTTTGCACAGCGATTCCGTCGCATTCGTCTACAAGAAGAAGGAAGGAAGGACGGTTCGGCAGGAGGTGATCACCGGAGAGGTCAATGAGAACGAGGTGATTATCGCCCATGGAGTTGAGGCGGGTGAGACCGTGTACCTGACGCCTCCGCCGAAGGCGGTGAACCTGCCTTTCCATTATGTCGATCCGGCGGTCCGGGAATCCATTCGCCGCCGACTGTCAGCGGAGAAGGAACAGCGTGTACAGGCGGCAAGGGAAAAGATGAAAGCGGTCCGGGAGGATTATCAGCCGCCCCGGGAGCAGGACCAGGGGGTATTCATCATCTTCGATTGAATCTTCCCTTCAGCAGAGCTAATCATGAAAAGATTGTATCTTAACTTTCTGTTGGCTTCGGAAGGTGTGACGGCTAACACTTTGCGGGCCGTACTGACGGCCTTGGGCATTGTCTTCGGGGTGGGTGCGGTCATTGCCATGCTGGCCATCGGCAGTGGTGCCCGGCAGTCCATCCTGGATCAGATGGAACTGATCGGGACCAACAACATCATCATCCGGTCCAAGATGCTGAAGGAAGGAGCATCCGAGGGCGATGCGGCGTCATCCGGTGCCGAGCAAGGGGGCCAGGACCGGGGCAGGGAAAAAAAGCCCTGGTCGCCGGGACTGACCTTGCAGGATGTCGGTGCATTCCGGCAAATTCTCCCGAACATCGAGCTGTTGAGTCCGGAAGTGGTCATGGAGATGGACATCCTGCGGGACGGAATATCCTCGAAAGCCCGGGTTGTAGGGATTTGGAACAGCTACTTCGATATCAACAACCTGGCGGTCGTCAGCGGCCAATCCTTTCACCAGGAACACCTGGACGGCGGGCATGCCGTCTGCATCATCGGTCAGTCCGTCCGCACCAGATATTTCCCGGATACGAATCCACTGGGACAGTACATAAAGGCCGGCAAGGTATGGCTGAAGATCATCGGGGTGCTGAACAAGCGGGAAGCCAGTGGCGAGCAGTTGCAGACGCTGGGTGTCCGGGACTACAACAAGGACATTTATGTGCCGGTTAGCACGGTGTTGCTGCGGATGGGCAACCGGGCGGCCATCGGAGCCCTGGACCTTCAGCGCCGGGGACGCAGCCAGGAAGTGGATGACAACTACCATCAGCTCGACCGGGTTGTCATCAAGGTGGAGGATGCCCGTTCCCTGCAGTCAACCGCAGGGGTGTTGGCGAACATCCTCAGACGTCGGCACAAGGAGGTCATGGATTTCGAGATAGAGATACCGGAGCTGCTGTTGCAACAGCAGCGAAAGACACAGGATATCTTCAACCTGGTACTGGCTGTCATAGCCGGCATTTCCCTGCTGGTCGGTGGTATCGGCATCATGAACATCATGCTGGCCTCCGTGTTGGAGCGGATCAAGGAAATCGGTATCCGCCGGTCCATGGGGGCGAAGCGGTCCGACATCATCTACCAATTTCTTTTCGAGGCTGTGATCATCAGCCTCATCGGCGGATTGTTGGGTATTGTGTTCGGGGTCGGAACCGCGGGCCTGATTTCCAGATTGGCCGGCATACCGACTATCATTTCTGCTTGGTCCGTCCTGTTGTCGTTCGGGGTTGCGGCGGCCGTCGGCCTGGCGTTCGGGCTGTTTCCGGCACGGAAGGCCGCCAGGGAGGATCCCGTGCGGGCATTACGGGCGGATTAAGGAACCCACAAATAATTTCTTAGCATGCACAAGATTTGCGCAGCACTATCCGTGCTGCTTTGCGTCACCCATCTCCGTGCGCAACCGACGGATACCCTTTTCCTGAGCCTATCGGAAGTGATCGTGATGGCACAGGACCAGTCGCCCGCTGCCAGGTTGGCGCAGACACGGATGCGGAACCGCTATTGGTTCTACCGGTCCTTCCAGGCTGATTACAAGCCGCAGATAGTGCTGGAGGGAGACCTGCCGGATCTCAACCGTTCCATCGGTATCATTACCCAGCCGGATGGCAAGGATCTGTTTGTCCAGCGGGCCCAGATGCGAAACCGGCTTGGCCTTTCCCTGCAGCAGCGCATCGCACCGACCGGCGCCACGATTTTCGCCAGTACGGGTTTGCAACGGCTGGACATCTTTCAGACGGCGGGTGACAACCTGGTATCGTACTTCTCAACCCCGCTTTCCGTCGGGTTTTCGCAACCTTTGTTCAGTTACAACGCGCTGAAGTGGAACCGGCGCATCGAACCCCTGCGGTATGAGGAAGCCACCCGGCAGTATGCTGCCGAAATGGAGAATGTCGCCCTTGAATCGGCAGGCTTGTTCTTCGCCGTCCATATTGCGCAGCTCAACCTGGAGGCGGCCGTCGCGGACAAACGCAACGCCGACACCTTGTACAACATTTCCCAGGGGCGTTTCGGTGTGGGAAGGATTGCCGAGACGGAGCTCCTGCAGATCGAACTGAGTGCCATGAATGCGGATGTGGCGGTGCAACAGGCATTGCTGGACCTGCAGACCGGTACGGAGCGGCTGCGGAACTTCCTGGGAATCCGCAACCCCGTTTACTTCCGGCTGTATCCGCCGGAGGATGTCCCGGTCATGGATGTCGATGCCGACAGCGCCCTGGCCCTCGCTACGGCGAACAGAAGCGAAGTCGTCGGTTTCGACAGGCGGTTGGAGGAAGCGGCCGCTTCCGTGGCCGAGGCCAAGGCGAACGCAGGCTTCCAAGTCAATGTCTTCGGTCAGTTCAGCCTTTCCCAGACAGCTCCTCGCCTGGATGCAGCCTACCGGAGCCCCCTGGACAACGAACTGTTTTCCATCGGGGTGCAGCTGCCGATTTTCGATTGGGGTAAGGCTACCGCCCGCCTGGAGACAGCGCTCTCCAACCAGGCGCTGGAACAAATGAACATCGGACAGCAGCGTATCAATTTCGAACAGGAAATCCGACTGAAAGTCAATCAGTTCGCCTTGCTAACCCAACAGGTCGCCATAGCCCGGCGAGCATATCAAGTTTCCTTGAAGCGTGCGGAACTCACCCGCAACCGCTATTACATCGGCAAGATCGGCGTGCTGGACCTCAATATCGCGGTGTCGGAAAAAGAGAATGCCCGGAAGAATTACATCGCATCGGTACAGGCTTACTGGTTGGCACATTATGAGCTGCGTACCCTGACGCTGTTCGATTTCGAAAGGAATGTCTCCCTCGTCCGGTCGGTCGATTTCATCCGCTGAGGATTTGCCGGCTTTTGTGCTCATTGCGTCCGGTGGAAGTCAATTCGCTTTCCTATCTTTACGCCGAAAAAATCGTCCGGCAGAACAAAATGGCTCTATTTTCGATGCCTGCTATGCCGACAGACTCCGCCCCCATTTTTTCCAATCTGAAAAACAAGATTCGATGAAGCAGGCTCCAGCAGTATTATTGTTAGCAGACGGAACGGCCTTCCACGGCAAAGCCGTCGGCATGACCGGCACCACCACCGGCGAAATTTGTTTCAACACCGGTATGACGGGTTACCAAGAGATATTCACAGACCCCTCCTACTACAGGCAGATCATGGTCATGACCACCGCCCACATCGGCAATTACGGCGCCCGTCTCACGGAAACGGAATCTGAAGGCGTCAAAATCGCCGGCCTTGTCTGCAAGAACTTCACGGCAAGCCATTTCAGTCGTATCATGGCTACCTCCTCCCTGCAGGATTTATTCGAAGAGGAAAGATTGGTGGGTATTTCCGATGTGGATACCAGGGCCATCGTCCGCCACATTCGAAGCAAAGGGGCGATGAACGCCATTATCTCCTCTGAAATTCTGGACTTGGACGTGCTTCGGGAAAAATTGGCCGAGGTGCCGGACATGGGAGGCTTGGAATTGGCTTCCGCCGTCACCACCCGGCAGCCTTACATGCTCGGCAACTCTGACGCGAAATTCAGGGTCGCCGTCCTCGATTTGGGCGTCAAACGTAACATACTCAACTGTATGGTGGACCGTGGCTGCTACCTGAAGGTTTTTCCTGCCAGGACCCCTTTCGCCGAGCTGAAGAAATGGGAACCGGACGGTTATTTCCTGTCCAATGGCCCCGGCGACCCGGCCCCTATGGATTATGCTACGGAAACGGCGGCGCAAATCCTGCGGGAAAACGCTCCGTTGTTCGGCATTTGTCTCGGGCATCAGATATTGGCGCAGGCGCTCGGCATCCCTACCTATAAGATGCATCACGGCCACCGTGGCATCAACCACCCGGTCAAGAACCTGAAGACAGGCCGCTGTGAAATAACCTCCCAGAACCATGGGTTCGCCGTGAATGCGGATGAAATCGCCCGTCGGCAGGATATCGTCGAGGTCACCCATGTCAATCTGAACGACGATACCATCGAAGGAATCCGTGCCAGAAAGCACCAGGCGTTCTCCGTACAATATCATCCGGAGGCGTCTCCGGGGCCACATGACGCCCGTTACCTCTTCGATGATTTCATCAACATGATGCAACAGTCGAGACGGTCCGTGGTCAGGGTCTGACACGGTCCCGAATGGCGGGATGGAAAGGTTGTGCGAAAAACAAGCATTATTAACAAAATACTATACCCGATGAGTGCAATTACAGACATTATCGCCAGGGAGATACTGGATTCCCGTGGCAATCCTACTGTGGAAGTCGAAGTTTACACCGAAGAAGGTGCTTTCGGCAGGGCGGCAGTTCCGTCCGGCGCCTCCACCGGCATGTACGAAGCGGTGGAGCTCAGGGATGGGGAACCGGAGCGCTATCTCGGCAAGGGCGTGCAGAAAGCCTGCGAAAACATCGAGGAAGCGATCGCGGAACAACTTATCGGGGAAGATGTCTTCGAACAGCGGTACCTGGACCAGATGATGATTGACCTGGACGGTACCAACAACAAGAGCAAGCTCGGGGCCAATGCGATTCTCGGAGTGTCGCTGGCCATTGCCCGGGCCGCCGCCGAGGAGGCTGGGATGCCGCTGTACCGCTATGTCGGCGGTGCCAACGCCCATGTCCTGCCCGTTCCGATGATGAACATCCTGAACGGGGGTGCACATGCGGACAACGGCATTGATTTTCAGGAATTCATGATCATGCCGGTGGGAGCCTCTTCTTTTCGGGAAGGCCTTCGGATGGGGGTGGAGATCTTCCATCACCTCAAAAGCGTGTTGAAAGGCAAAGGATACTCCACCAACGTCGGTGACGAGGGTGGTTTCGCACCGAACATGACCTCCAACGTCGAGGCAATCGAGACAGTTCTGCAGGCCATCGAAAAAGCCGGTTACACGCCCGGAGAGGAGGTCATGATCGCCATCGACGCCGCCGCTTCCGAATTCTTCGACCGGGACAACCAAGTCTACCACTTCAAGAGCTCCACCGGAGAGAAACTCACCCCTGCCCAGATGGTGGATTTCTGGACTGATTGGAGCCGCAAATATCCGATTTTCTCCATCGAAGACGGCATGGATGAGGATGACTGGGACGGATGGTCCGCCCTGACGAAGTCTGTCGGGAAACGGATCCAGCTGGTAGGGGACGATCTTTTCGTCACCAATACCGTACGGCTGCAAAAAGGAATCGACCAGCATATTGCGAATTCCATCCTGATCAAGGTCAATCAGATCGGTTCTCTCACCGAGACCATCAATGCCGTTCAACTCGCCACCCGCAATGCCTACACCAGCGTGATGTCCCATCGCTCCGGCGAAACGGAAGACACCACCATCGCAGACTTGGCAGTGGCGCTCAATACCGGACAGATCAAGACCGGATCCGCCTCGCGTTCCGACAGGATTGCGAAGTACAACCAACTGTTGAGAATCGAGGACGAACTGGGTGATACGGCGGTTTATCCTGGAAAAACACTGTTGGACCGTCGCTAAAGTCAGTCCTGATCGACAGACAACCCGATAAAAATAAGATCGATCGATGAATGCATCCACTCCTCCGGTCCTTCGGGCGCTCCTAAGGAGACTTCCGACACCGCTGCGGAACAAGTACCTGTTCGCGCTGACGGTGTTTTTCGTGCTGCTGACTTTTTTTGACAGGCAGAACCTCTGGACGCAACTCTCGCTGCGGGATTCCATCCGCAGATTGGAGTCAGACAAGGATTACTACCGGCGGAAAATCAGCGAAGCAAGGCTGGATGCACAGAATATGAACGAAAACAAGGAACAATTTGCGCGGGAACGCTACCATATGCACAAGAAGAACGAGGATGTCTTCATCGTCCAGCGCAAATAAACAACCATCAGCAACATGTCAGTTTTAGTCAATCGAGATTCCCATATCATCGTGCAAGGTTTCACCGGCAAGGAAGGAACATTCCATGCTGCCCAGATGATCGAATATGGCACCAAAGTCGTCGGTGGCGTGACTCCTGGAAAAGGTGGTTCCACTCACCTCGACTTGCCGGTGTTCGATACGGTGGATCAGGCGGTTCGGGAGGCAGGTGCGAATGTATCCGTCATTTTTGTCCCGCCCGCCTTCGCACCGGACGCCATCATGGAAGCCGCCGCTGCCGGCATCGGGGTCGTCATCTGCATAACGGAAGGCATTCCGGTCCAGGATATGGTCAAGGTGAAGGCTTTTCTGTCGGATTACCCCGGTACCCGGCTCATCGGTCCGAACTGCCCGGGTGTCATCACGCCCGGAGAAGCGAAGTGCGGCATCATGCCCGGGTTCATCCATCGTCCCGGGCGCATCGGAATCGTCAGCCGGTCGGGGACCTTGACTTATGAGGCGGTCGACCAAGTCACCAAGGCCGGAATGGGACAGTCCACCTGCATTGGTATCGGAGGGGATCCGATTGTCGGAACCACCACCAAGGAAGCCGTCGCCTTGCTTATGGATGACCCTGATACGGATGGTATCATCATGATCGGGGAGATCGGCGGCGGTATGGAAGCGGAGGCGGCGCACTTCATTCGGGACCACGGCACCAAGCCGGTTGTCGGCTTCATCGCGGGACAAACTGCTCCGAAAGGGCGGAAGATGGGGCATGCCGGCGCCATTATCGGCGGGGCAGATGATACCGCTGCCGCCAAGATGGCCATCATGGCGGCCTGCGGGATTCATGTCGTCAGTTCTCCTGCCACCATCGGGGAAACCATGTTCCGGGTGTTGAACGGTTGAAACCCACACTACCCTTCCCTACGTCGGCGTAACGGCCTGCCGGTCTTCGCCGTCGTCAATGGACGTCCTCCTTTCATGGTCGGACGTCCATTCTCGTTTTCGACAGCTGATGCCGTTCCTTCCTCGCTTGTCCGCGCTATCCTGCCCGCAGCCTTTCCGGTTTCCATCGCGTGACCGTTCATCCCTTTTGGCATGGATGCTTTTTCTACCGACCCCGCTACCCTTTTGCGGATAAAGGGATTTTATATGTAAAACAGGCAATATATTTGCTGCATTGTAATTGTTGTAAAGGCACGGCAAGCTGTCCGGAAGGATTGCTTGGTGCTCCCGCAACGAAAAGTTGGGGAAACTGCTCAGAATTACGGGGATTCCGTATCCCCGCAGCCACCAGGAACGAACACTAAACCGATTACTACCGATGAAAGGAACGATTCCTGTCTCACCAGGGTACGGCCTTCGCCCCTCCATCCTGGCCTTTTTGTTTTCCTTCCCCAGCGTTAGGGACAAACCTGGTCCACCGCTAGCTTACAATCTCCAGCGAATCCTGACCGCCCAGCGACATCCGACACCCCATCTTCGGGGCACCGGTCCGACGCCATCCGCCCCACGTCCATGATCTTGATCCGGACGGGCCGCCCCTGTCCGAGCCGTTTTCAGCCAGGCCTGCATCCGAACACTAAAACTGCGACATGTACCCGTTCCCTTCTTTCACCGTCGTGTTGGTAACCTTGCTGGCGACTGTAGCCGGGCTGCCTTCGTATGCCCAGCTGCTGGGTCCTAGTGCCGTCTGCCAATATGGAACCTATGATTATTCCGTGGTTATGGCGAATGGCGGAACTTGCTTTTGGTATCTTCCCACCGGTGGTCAATTGTCGCAGAACACAGGACAAACCGTAACGGTTACATGGACAGGGAACCCGCAGAGCAACCATCTGATGACGGTGGTTGTGACTGATACGGCCGGTACGGTCGACGAGTTCACCCTGACTGTCGGCATCATGCGGGAACAACTCACTTGTAACAATGCCATCCAATCCTCCCTGGACACCGGGGGGCAAATCCTCGTCACACCGGATATCCTGCTGGAGGGAAACTACAACACTTACGCGGGATATGTCGTCACCATATACACTTCCGCCGGAATTTGGCCGTCCAATATCCTGGACTGCAGCTTGGCCGGACAAAGCGTGACGGCCGAGGTAACAGATACATGCGCTGGTAACAGCTGCCAGACGACCCTTCACATCCTTGATTTGATGCCCCCGGTCATCCAATGCCCATCAGATACCATTGTGCTGACCTGTCAGGCATATCCGGAACTCTTTCCACCGCCGCCGGCGACAGACAATTGTGACGTGCCGCCGATGATGGCCCTGACCAATTTTGAGTTGCTCGGTGACAGCACCTGTGGCGGAACCACCTTCCGGAAGAGCTGGATCGCAACGGATGACGCAGGCAACCTGTCGGCGACCTGTCAGCAGTACCTGTTCATTTCGCCGCTTGTTGCGCCTCTTTTCCCGCCTGACCGGGAATGGACCTGCCTGGCGGCCCTGTCCTTCCCTTCCGGTCTGGATGCGACGCCTTACACCGGAGATCCGGCTACCGGCGGCTCCGGCATTCCGACGGGAGTGACCGGCAATTACTGCCCGGCCGGTTACACGCACCATGACGATACCTTGGCGGCTTGCGGGAACAACATCACCATTCTACGGACTTGGTTCGTCTTCAACTGGTGCACCGGGGAGGTTGTGCTGCTTGACAACCAAGGTAATGACAACGTCCAGTATGTGCATGTCAAAGACAACCTGGGGCCGCAAGTCTCGGTGCCACCTTTCACCATGCCCGCGAACAACAACGGTGCCGGTTCACCACAGGGCTGTCTTTCCACCGGCTTCGTGCCGGCGCCGGTAATGGCGGACGAATGCAACGACATACAGCTGGTCAGGATTTTTTCACCGGTCGGGGAAATCGTGTATCTGAACGGAGTCGACGGACAGGCCGGCGGGCATGTCCCGCCGCCAGGCTTGCCACTCGGAATCCATATGGTCCAATACCAAGTGACCGATGCCTGTGGGAACCAAACATTGCTGGATGTGGCGGTGACGATTGCGGATGAATGGCAGCCGGTGGCGGTCTGTGATGATTTTACCACCGTAAGTCTGGACAATGACGGTTACGCCTGGATAACCCCCCAGACTGTCGATGCCGGAAGTTATGACAACTGTTGCCTGGCTGGCATGTCAATCCGCAGGGAAGATGATTCCGGGACGTCCTTCTCGGATGCGGTCTGGGTTGAGTGTACGGACGATACGGTGTTGGTGACCATGCAAGTGAAGGATTGCGAGGGCCATGTCAACGAATGTACCGTCCATATCCTGGTGAAGGACCAGATTGGTCCGAGCTGTCTGGCCCCGCCTGGCAAACAGATTGCCTGTGGCGATGTCCCGACCTCGCTGTCCTTTGATTGGCTGTCCGGGTTCGGGACCGCCCTGGGTACGGACAACTGCGGGAGTATTGTCGAGGAGCTGGCCTGGTCGGTCCTGTTCGACGATTGCGGAGCCGGTGAGATTACTCGTCACTTCACGGTTTCGGATCCCGCTGGCAATGTTTCGGCACCCTGCTCGCAGCTTCTCCAGGTCATTTCCGAGGAGGATTGGATGGTAGTTTTTCCGGCGGATTGGACAGGGACATGTTTTGATCCCTTGTCACCTGATACCTTGGTATTGAGCAACTTCGGTTGCACGCTGCTCGCGGTGAGCCATTTTGACCAACCTGCGGCCAATCCTTCCGACAGTGCCTGCACGACCATTGTACGAACCTGGATGGTGAGCAACTGGTGTCTGGAAGGTACCGGCGCACCGACCGTCGACCTTCCCCACCAATCGGGGGGTGTTTTTCTGACAGAAGCAGATGTATCCGGTGCGGCGACCATCACCTACGAACAATATATCAACATACAGGATGACCAGGCGCCCCAGTTGTCACCCGGTTTCGATTCGCTGCTGACCATCCCGGCTGATACCTGCCTGCTGGCCGGTATCAACCTGCCGGTAATCATAACGGGGGAATGCACTGCCAGCCTCGATATCGAACACTACCTGGACTTGTCGGCGGACGGAACGACCGACGCAGCGGGAGCCGGGCAGTTCACCGGGGATGTTCCGACGGGTTGCCACCAGCTTCGATATCTGGTACGGGATGGTTGCAACAACGCATCCGAATTGTCCGTTTCCTTTTGTGTCCAGGATGGCAAAGCGCCGGTCGCGGTATGTACTTCCGGGCTGTCCGCTTCCCTGTCCGACAGCGGAGAGGTCTTGGTTTGTGCAGCCTGGCTGGACGGGGGCAGTTATGATTATTGCGGTGGTCCCTTGTCTTTTTCCTTTTCGACCGCTCCGACGGACACGTGCTTGTGGTTGACCTGTGAGGACACGGGGGCGCCATACCAAGTGGCTATATGGGTCACCGATCCTGCGGGCAACCAATCCTACTGCATCACCGAACTCGACGTAGAGGACAATGCCGGCGTTTGTCAATTGGCTGCACCTTTGTTGGGAATCATTACCAATGAAGAGGAACAGCCCTTGCAGGGGGTGACGGTTTCGCTGAGTGGAGGTGGTGGCAATAACAATACCGTCACTACGGATGCAGCCGGGACATTCTATTTCGCCAACCTGCAGGCCGGGCAGGATTACACCATTTCTCCCTACAAGAATGACGACCACCGAAACGGTGTCACGACCCTGGATATCCTGCTCATCCAGGAGCATGTGCTTGGAAATGACCTCTTGGATTCGCCGTATCAGCTGATAGCGGCCGACGTCAACAAGAGCAAGACGGTGACCACCCTGGATATTGTACTGATCAGTAAGCTTTTACTATTTGAGATTGACTATTTCCCTGGTAATGTTTCCTGGCGGTTCATCCGGAAGGACCATATATTTTCCAATCCTGGCCATCCCTGGACCGGTGGTTTTCCGGAAGTTTACAACATAAACGATTTCGTACCTGGTTGGGCCAGTGCCGATTTCATAGCGGTGAAAGTCGGAGACGTCAACGGCAGCGCCGCCACCAACCTGGTGCATGGCCCGGTTCCGGATTGTCGCTCGGGCGGAAGCCCCTTGCGGCTGGTGATGGTGGACCACCCGGTTTCTGCCGGATCCGTTCACAGCATGTCCTTGTCGGCGGAAGGCTTCGATGGTCTTCGTGGCATGCAGTTTCTGCTTAAATATGACACCTCGTCGCTGGAGTGTCTGGGGCTGGATGAGAAGAGCAGCTGTCTGCTCGGAAGTTCTTCCGTCGGGCTGGCCAGCTTGTTGCCGGGGAGTTTGCCTGTCAGTTGGACGGCCCGGCACCCCCTTAGGCTGACGGAAGGGCAAGTTGTCGTGACTTTCAACTTCCGGGCACGGCGCTCCGGCAGGTTGTCGGAATGGATTGCCATCGACCGGCAGCGAATGGAGGCGGTCTGTTACAACGGTGGGGACTTCGATGCCGGCCCCGTCGTATTGAAGGTGTCCGGCGATGATGCAGGAGATCAGAACCGACGTCGAACGCCCGACATCGGCGAACCCTGGCCCAATCCCTTCCGGGAGCGCTTCCGCTTGCAAGTCCATACGACCTTGGGAGAACCGGTACAAGTTCGCTTGCATGATTTGTCAGGCAGGTTGCTGCTGGAGGAACGGCTGAACACAACAACCGGCTGGAACGACCTGCCATTGGCTTTGCCACCTGTATTGGCGGGGAGGATGCTGCGCTTGGAAGTGATTTCATCCCAAGGCCGGGCCTACCGGTGGATATATCAGGCAGGATTTTGAGCGGTGTTCCGGCAGGTTTCCGATATGATGTCCATGACAAGCGGCCGGAAGCATGCGGCAGTGTTACGGAAAATGGATGGTACAGGTCCACTTTTTCGGACGCAGTGCATCGTCGCTTGGTGAAATTTGGGCAACTTGCAGGATGTTAATATTTCCCAAAATCATGAAAGCAAAGCGTACAACTTGGGAGAAGGCTGCCATCATGGCCGTTTGGATTCTTTCATTGCATGCCGGAGTGTCGGGGCAAGTCGGTTCGCCCGACACCCTGTTGGCCGAAGAATTGGTTGCCGTTACCGTACAGGCTAGTCGACTTCCTTCGCAGGATTTGTCCACACCGCTGGCAATTAGCAGATTAGGGTCTTATCGGCTTCGACACGGTCAGCAGGGTTTGTCTTTGGAGGAAACGCTGACCACCGTTCCAGGCCTGTTTGTACAAAACGGCAACAACTTCGCCCAGGATGTTCGGATATCCATTCGTGGATTCGGTGCGCGGTCGGCATTTGGCATCCGGGGAATCCGTATGCTGTTGGACGGTTTTCCGGAAACATCGCCGGACGGTCAAGGTCAGGTTGACAACATCGACCCGGCGTTGTTGAGCGATGTGGAGGTGGTGAGAGGCAATACTGGCGGATACTACGGCAATGCGAGCGGCGGGATGATCCGGTTTACATCCTTGGATTTCGAGGGGCCGCCGCGGACGGAAGCCGGTGTGGCGGCAGGGGCTTACGGATTCAGGAAGGCATTGGTTCGGTCGCAGGGACGCTTGGGTGCCAATCGGGTATACGCATTCAACGGGATGTATGCAGGAACGAACGGATACAGGAACCACGCCGCATTTCGGAACTACCTGGGTAACGCTGGCATGCAGTGGAAGCCCGACCGGAACAATACGGTTCGTTTTTTGGCGAACATTTCATTCAGTCCGCAAGCGGACGATCCCGGTGCGCTGACGATCGGGGAATACCGGCAGGACCGGCGGCAGGCAAGGGAACGGAACGTGGCCTTTGATGCGGGGGAAAGTGTGCGGCAAGGTCGGTTGGGCATATCCTGGTTGCATCAGTTCCGCGACAGCAGTCAACTAGACGTCCGGATCTTCAAGACCTTTCGGGTGTTTGACAGCCGGCTGGCCGGCAATCCGGCGGAAGTGGTACGGTTCGACCGGTCGTTCAGGGGAAGTGCCATGACCTATCAGCGTGCGGATGAAGCAGGCCGTGTCAGGGTCAGGACACTGCTCGGGATGGAAGCGGAGGCTCAGACGGATCATCGTCGCCGATATGTAAACAACGGAGGGATCCGGGGAGGGTTGAAATTCGACCAGGATGAAGTGTGTGCGGTGGCTGCCATCTACCTGAGTCAGGAATATGAGATGGGAGACCGTTGGGGGGTGTATCCCGGAATCCGGACGGATTATCTTCGGCTACAGGTGAATGACCGTTTTCTTTCCGACGGGGATGACAGTGGGGAGCGGGACTATCTGGTTGCCAATCCGTTCATCGGGTTGCGTTTCAGGCTTTCCCGGCACAGTACTTTGTATGCGAACGCGGGCTCCGGTTTCGAGACGCCTACCTTTACGGAATATGCCAATCCGTCCGGTATAGGAGGGTTCAATCCAGGCTTGCAGCCGCAACGGTCCCGCAGTGTGGAATTAGGATGGAAGGGGGCTGGGGTCGGAAACCGGCTGAAATATGATGTGGCCATATTCAGGATCCGACTCCGGGATGAACTGGTGCCGGTGGAGATCGATGCCAGGACTTTTTACGAAAATGCTGCCCGGTCGCTACGTCGGGGTCTGGAGGCCGGCTGTTCCTTTTTTGCAGGGAGCGGGATTTATCTTTTTGCCAACCTGACGGTTTCCAGATTCGAGTTTCAGGACTACCGGGAGCGTGGCCGGGATTACCAGGGCAACCGGCAGCCGGGCGTACCCCTGCAGACCGCCTATCTGGCCCTGCGGTACCACCATCGCGGCGGATTGTTCCTGACCCTTCGAGCGCAGCAGGCTGGCCGGATGTACGCCGACAACGCCAATTCGACGGAAGTCTCCGGTTACCGTTTGCTGCATGCGAACATAGCGTGCCGACTGTCGCTGGACAGCATCATCCTCGAACCATCGTTCGGCATCAACAATGTTTGGGGGGAACCTTATTTTTCGAACATCAGAACCAACGGTTTCGGGGGCCGGTACTACGAACCCGCGCCGCCCGTGCATGTTTACGGGGGCGTCAAGTTCCTTTTCGGCGACTAGGCTTCGGCAGCCTGTTGTTCGGTTGCCGGCGTGGCTGTACGGAACGCGGATTCGCAGCCGCCCACATGCTGTCGTGTTGACAGTGTTGTCCGCGCGACAGGGGCATGGCCCCGCATAAAAGTTATTGAAAAAGGAAGGGGAACATCCTTCCCCCTTCCTTTGCTGTTTGGTCTGTGCAGTGCCCTTTTCCCGTCAGGAAGTTAGGCGCCGAATAATGGCGGCGGCGACTTTATATGGGTCTGCCGCGGAATTAGGCCGGCGATCTTCCAGGTAACCGCTCCAGCCGTTCTCGACGACTGCCACGGGAATCCGAATGGAGGCACCCCGGTCAGAGACACCATAGGAGAACCTGTCGATGGATTGTGTCTCATGCAGACCGGTCAGCCGCATATGATTGTCCGCTCCATAGACAGCGATACAATCGGAGATGGCCTCCTTGGATGCGAACTTGTTGCAGATGGATTCGAACACCTCCTTGCTGGCGGCCGTCCGAAGCGTGGTGTTGGAGAAATTGCAGTGCATACCGCTGCCGTTCCAGTCGAGTGCGCCCAGCGGCTTACAATGCCAATTGACGGCGACGCCGTATTTTTCGGCCGTGCGTTCCAGCAGGTAGCGCGCCACCCAGATCTGGTCGCCGGCGGCACGGGCACCTTTGGCGAAAATTTGGAATTCCCATTGTCCGGCCGCCACTTCCGCATTGATACCCTCCACATTCAGCCCGGCTTCGAGGCAAAGGTCGAGATGCTCCTCCACGATTTCTCTTCCGTAGGCATTGTATCCGCCTACGCTGCAGTAATAAGGACCCTGTGGGCGCGGGTAACCGTTGGCAGGAAAGCCGAGCGGCTTGTTGGTTTCCGTATCCCACAGAAAGTATTCCTGCTCGAAACCAAACCAGAAATCCTCGTCCTCATCCGCAATGGTGGCCCGACCATTGGTCGCATGCGGCGTTCCGTCGGCATTCAGTACCTCGGCGAGCACCAGGTAGGCGGATTTTCGTCCCGGATCCGGACATAGGAATACCGGCTTCAGCAAGCAGTCGGAAGAGCCTCCCGGCGCTTGCTCGGTGGAGGAACCGTCGAAAGACCACATCGGACACTCATCCAGTTTTCCGGAAAACTTGGCACTGTCCACGATTTTGGTCTTGCTGCGCAAGGATTGGGTGGGTTTGTACCCGTCCAACCAGATGTATTCGAGCTTAATCTTTGTCATGTGCGGTGATTTTGTTTGAAGAGTTGCTGCTGCCGGGCCGGAACAGGCGACCGCCTTTCCACTGCCGACCCTGCAAAAATACGGAATCCGCCTGTGCGGAAAACTTCGTTTGAGGCATATTGCGCCTGCAGCGGCAATGCATTCACTCACCCCCGAACAATCGGTTATCCAGCCAGTATTTAAGGACAATTATTTTTCAGTTGACGGTCGCTTCCGAATTTCTTACGGAAATATTGAAGCTAATATTTTTATTTCTTAACTTGGTGATAACCTCACACCCCAAAAGCCTCGTCATGTCCTCAACCCGCCTGTTCCTTCTCCTGCAGGTTTTCCTGCCTTTTGTTGTGCATACACAAACCGTCCCGGACAATCCGGTCCTGTCCGCACCAATTCCGGAGGTATGGCCGGTTCTGACCGACGGCGACGTCTTGGCGACGGATCCGGTCGAAACCTGGGAACTGGCGGAAGCCTACCGGGAAGCCTTACGGCCTATGCCGGATCTCAACGAGCTGACGTTGGCAAACGCGCACCAGTATGCGGCATGGCTGTCTCCGCAACAGCAAACGGCGCTGATCGAGCACATCCGTTTGCATGGAGCCCTTGAATCCGTGTACGAATTGCAAGCCGTACCGGGTTTCGACAGCCTGACCGTCCGAAGGTTGATAGCCGGCACGACGGTCCGTCCGCCGGGAGGATTCTTTCGTTCCGGGAGCGGTCCGTTCCTGGATTCGGGCAAACGGCACCAACTGCTGCTGCGTTGGGCTCGGGGGTCAGGTGCCGCCGACACGAGTTTCGCCGGTTGTCCGGACAGACTGGCGGTTCGATACAGGTGGCAGGGTGCACATGGCCGGAAAGTGCAGTTGTCTGTGGAAAAGGATCCCGGAGAAACCCTGTTACCGAGCAGACAGCCGCCGGGTTTCGATCATGTGGCGGGATATGTGTCGCAGCGCCGGGAGCACGGCATACTACGGAAACTGATACTGGGCAATTATCTGGTGGCCTTCGGGCAAGGTCTTGTCGCCCATCAGGGATTTGCCCCGGGGAAGCGGCTGGGCGTCAGCCAGGTGCGCCGGGTGGCCCCCGGTATCCTTCCCTATGCCTCCCTGGCGGAATCAGGATATATGCGGGGATGCGCGGTACAGTTGTCACCAACGGAACGAATGGTGTTGCGTTTGTTCCATTCCTATCGCAAACAGGATGGCCGGATTGGCCGGCGCGATGACGGCGAAGCTTATTTTTCGAATTTTTCCTTGTCCGGATTGCACCGAACGGCTTCTGAAAGGGAAGCCGCCGGAACCATACCTCACCATACGACGGGTATGTCGGCGGAATTCTCCCGGGGGCGGGGCAAAGTCGGTATTCATGGACTCCTGGATTTCCTACCGGTCGGAAAGGCTGCGGCTAACCAGGTTTACCGCAGGTTCGGTTTCAGCGGGAATCTGCTCCGAAATCTGGGTTTTGATTATGGCTGGACTTATCGGAACCTGATGTTTTTCGGCGAAATCGCTGCCAGCCGGCCGGGTGGTACCGCCCAGGTGCACGGGCTTGTCATTGCGGCAGACCGCAGGCTGGACATAAGCCTGTTGTTCCGTCGTTATGACCGAGACTATGCCGGCTTTCATGCCAACGGTTTGTCAGAAAGCGGGGAAACTTCCAACGAGACGGGGTTTTACGCCGGAATTGACCTGGCGTTGCGACGTCATTGGCAACTACAGGCGACTGTCGACCTGTATCGGTTTCCCTGGTTGCGCTACAGGGTCAGCAGACCGGAATACGGTCAGGAGGCGGTACTTCGGCTTTCCTACACGAAAAGGAAGGGATTTGGTTGCGCATGGCAGCTTCGCCACAGCCGGGCACCACGGGACCTGGCATCGGAGGAGGACGGCCGAAGTGTTTTTCCCCGGCAGCTGAGCGACCTGCAGTTGCGTTACGCGCTGGAAACACCGGTTGGTGAGGGCTTGATCCTTCGGGGAAGAATGGATGTTCGGCGGCAATCCGTCCCGGAAACGGCGCTTCCCGTCCAATGGGGATTTCATATCAGTACCGATCTGCTGTATCGTTCCCTCGCCAAACCTTATTCGTTTGGTATTCGGCATGCCATATTCCATACGGCCTCCCATGACGTGAGGATTTACGCCTACGAACGGGGATTGCAGGGCGAATTTTCCTTCCCGGCACTGCACGGCCAAGGAATGCGCTGGAGCATCCATGCAGCATACCGTCCGAGGGGAAGCAGCTGGCAAATGGAGGCCTGGCTTGCCAGGCAGCTCCGCCATGCTGCAGCTCCGGGCGCTGTTCAGTCCGGCTTCCTTGTTGGCCAAGCTGTTGCCAATCATGAACTAAGAGGACAGCTTAAGTTCACGTTCTGAAAATTGGTGAAGCCTGAGGAGGTCAGTCGGCACGTCCTTATTCGAAATCCATGTACAGCAGGTACTTTTTCCGGATATCCTTGAAGCGGCGAATCCCGTGCAGCCAGCTGCTGCGGATTTCCGCTGCGGAGCGACCTTCCGTCAACTGCCTGCGGAGGGTATCCTGGCCGGCCAACCTGTCGAAAAACAATCCTTTCAGGAAAAAGTCCGACCGATGCGGGTACTGTGCAATTGCGTCGACCAGGTAGGACAGATTAATCGCACGGCTTTGCCGCAATGTTTCCAGGGGAATGTCGGAAAGGTCGAACCCCCTGCATTCCTTTCCCTGTTGGGGCGGGGACATGGCGCCCGGCGTCGGGACCGGTACGAACCGAAAATCTCCGGTCTTCCATTCGGGAGCACCGAGCACCTGGAACTGTCTGTCCGTTCCCCTACCCACACTGACGGGCGTTCCTTCGAAGAAGCAAAGGGAAGGATAGAGGTAGACGGCGCGCATGTTGGGCAGGTTGGGAGATGGTTTGATGGGCAGTTCGTAATGGACCGTGTGGTCATAGTCCAGGCAGGGCAGGACGGTCAGCAGACAGGGGCGGTCGGTGTGCAGCCATTGCTCACCGACCACCATTCGGGCATATTCCCCGATGGTCATGCCATATACCACCGGGACCGGATGAAGGCCTACGAAGGATGCGAAAGCGGTGTCCAGCACCGGGCCGTCCACATAATGTCCGTTCGGATTGGGTCGGTCCAGGACCAGCACAGGAATGCCGGCATCAGCGCAGGCTTCCAACACATATGTCAGGGTGGAAAGATAGGTGTAGAACCTGACCCCCACATCCTGGATGTCAAAAATAACAATATCGATGTCCGCCAAGTCTTCCGGGCGGGGTTTCTTCCGGCTACCATACAAGGACAGTACCGGGATTGCGGAGGAGGGGTCCGTTGCGTCCAGGATCGGTTCGCCTGCATCCGCTGTTCCGCGGAAGCCATGTTCCGGAGCAAAGATCCTGCTTATACGGACCCCTCGTTCCAGCAGTGTGTCGACGAGGTGGCGAGTTCCGACGGTGGAAGTGTGGTTGACGACCGCAGCGACCCGTTTGCCATCCAGGAGGGGCAGCAGGGCCTGCAGGTTATGGGCAGCTGGCTGCGGCTCCACGATTTCCGTAGTACAGGCATGCTGATCCGGATGAAGGGCACCCGGTTCCAGCGTCAGGCCGGAGCAAGCCGCCTGGAGGGAAATCAGGAGCGGCACCAGAAAATTCGTTAGATTTGCCGGCCGGTGAATCCTGCCGCAATCGGAGTGGACAGTTGTCATAATTAGCTGCTTGATATGGCTTTTCTTGGGATTGCCGGCCCATAGAAGCACCTGAATGAGTAGGAAATATGCCATCGTGGACATAGAGACGACCGGAGGAAGAGCCTCCCGGGATAAAATTACGGAAATTGCCATAATAATCTCCGACGGCCGGCTGGTCCTGGACCGTTACGAATCCCTGGTAAATCCGGAGACGTCCATTCCAGCCGGAATCACAGAACTCACCGGAATCACCAATGCGATGGTGGCTGATGCGCCGAAGTTTTTCGAGATTGCCCGGAAGGTGGTGGAAATGACCGAAGGGGCGGTTTTTGTTGCGCATAACGTTCGTTTCGATTACGGCTTCCTACAGGAAGAATTCCGACGGTTGGGTTACACGTACCTTCGCAGGCAGCTTTGCACCGTCCGGTTGGCACGCAAGGTTTTTCCGGGATATTCCTCCTACAGCCTGGGCAACCTCATACAACACATGGGACTGGACGCTGGCGCACGTCACCGGGCTATGGGAGACGCACAAGCGACGACGGACCTCTTTCACCGGATGCTTTCGGAGGAACGCGGAAGCCAGGAGACCGAAACGCTCGTCAACCTCGGCATCAAAGAGTCCATGTTGCCCAAATGCCTGACCATGGCGGGCTTGCATCAACTGCCGGAGACATGTGGCGTTTACTACTTCCACGATGAAAAGGGAGATGTCATTTATGTGGGCAAGAGCATCAATATCCAGAAGCGGGTAGCCTCCCATTTCAGCGACAAGACCACCAAGGCGGCCCGTTTGCAGCAGACCGTGGCTGACATCACCTGGGAGCTGACCGGTAGTGAGTTGGCAGCCCTCCTGCTGGAATCCCATGAAATCAAACGCCTCCGTCCGGCGGTGAACGCGGCCCAGAAAGCGCGTCAGTTTCCTTTTCAGGTGACGACCTACACCGATACGGCGGGATACATCCGGATGCACATCGGGAAGGATGCCGGCAAACTTACGCCGGCCGGTCAATTGCTGAACCGATTCGCCAAGTTGTCGCAGGCACAAGGCTGGTTGCGTCACCTGCTGGAACAGCATCAGCTCTGTGCCAGGCTGTGTCACCTGGAGGAACGCGCGGGGGCTTGTTTCGGGTATGGGCTCCGGCAGTGTCTAGGAGCTTGTGTCGGAGCGGAGTCTCCCGAAGCATACAACAATCGGGCGCAGGAGGTGGTGGAGTCTATGGACGGACGTTTCCCGCAGCCTGATTTCCTGCTGTTGGACCGTGGCCGCACAGCGGGAGAGATGTTGGTGGTCTTGGTAAGGGACGGAACCTACCGTGGGTTCGGTTATGCCGAGGAGGATCTGGTCGGAAACAATCTGCACACCTTGCAGGCTGCGGTTCGGCCGTACGAGGACAATCCGGAGGTCAGGCGTATCATCCGGCGGTTCATGGACGCAGGGACGCCATGTCGCATCCTTCCGTTGTGATAGAGGAATCGGAGCCAACTCCGATACAGGTCAACGAATCATCAGTTTCCCGGACAGGACCTGGGCAGCGGTTTCCACGAGGATGAAATACAAGCCCGGCGGCAGGTTGTCCACCGCCAGCCGGACAATTCCGTCGGCCGGAACAGCGGGAAGAGACTGTTTCCGCAGGATGCCGCCCGTCGGTGCTACAAGAGCGACGGACAGCGGATTCGGCAAGGGGGCGGAAACTGTGAACAGCGCTTCCGGGCTGCCATGCGGAATCGGATTTCGGAGTATGTTCAATTGCGGCAGATGCTGTACAGTCGTGGTTGTGTTGACCGTCTCCACATCACCGGTCTGGAAAGAAAAGACCGGGGAATATGATTTGCAGGTATGCCAGCGGTTGAACGGTCGGACTCTCCAATAATAGGTCTTGTTTTTCTTGAGCAGGTTCTCAACAGTGTAGGTGGTCGCACCCTGGGTTGCGAACCGGTGAAGGACAGCCTGGAAATTGCTCAGGACAGTGATTTCCAAATAATATCCTTCCGCCCAAGGCAGCGGTTCCCAGGCGAAAGGAACATCCAAAAAAGTGGGGATGGTGTCACCGGGAAGCGGGGTAAGAACGGCGATGTCCGCGGCTACGGGGGGCGGGAGTGCTGAAGTATTGTACAGGAGATTGCTTCTGTCTGTCAACAGATTGGCCCGCATGGCTTCAATTTGTTCCGCCGAAAACCTGTTGGCACATTGGTCCAGGGCATATGACATGAACAATGTGCCATCTGATTGGAAGGCCGCTTCGTCCGGGTCGTATTGGGTGGTATTGCTTTGGGATTGACCGTTGCAGGGCCAGCGATAGTTCAGATAATCGGGAGGGGTGTCACAGAATCCGTCCGCCGCGAAATGGCAATTCGAGCCGTCGACCTTCTCCACAGGCTCCCCGTTGACGAAAGCCGGAGCCGGTTGGGAATAATCGTGATCATACCCTTCCCAACCGGAAAAAGGATGAGGCAGGGAAAGGTAATGGCCCACCTCGTGGGCCCAAGTATGGTCGTTCGGGCTGATGCAGCTCTTCGCCAGGGCGATGCCCAGGCTGTAATTGCTGTAGCCACAGTTGCCTGCTGGGCTGTCGACAATGTAGCAATTGATCGTGTTGGGTACATTTTGCTGAGCCATCATGGCAGCTCCTTGCGGGAAAGTGTGGTCGTACCAAATCGAATTTGTGTGATATTGGATGTCCCCTTCTATGAAGAAGCGGATACCGGCAGGTTCGAAATCCTGGTTGAGGGTGCAGAACGCTTCGAACACACCGACTTCGCTGAAGAATCCTGTACCGTCGTTGGTGCCCACCACATGTACGGTGACCGGTACGGACAGGGTGTCTTCCGTCCGGGGGAAGGCAGCGGTTTCGGACTGGTATTGCTTCAGCCAAGCCACCTTGCCCCCGCCGTTGCCGCAGGGAGACAGGGAACCGGTCGGTTGCTGTGCGGCGGCAGGCATGGCCAGAGACAGAAGCGAGACAAATGCTGGAACCAATGTGATTTTCATATCCGAAGATTTTGGACTTTTATGGTTGCGTTCCGCCATTCCCGTGCAGGGATGCGAAAGAACCAAGAGCATTCAATCCTTCACCACGATGTTGACGAGACGATCGGGAACGACGACGACCTTCAGGATTTGTTTTCCCTGTATCCATTTCTGGATGGAATCCAGTTCCAGGGCGATTTTTTCCAATTGTTCCTTCGGAAGACCGGCGGGCAACTCGACCAGGTCCCGTTTCTTGCCGTTGATGCTGACCGGGTAAGGAATCGTGTCCTGGACGAGATACGCTGCCTCGTGCACCGGGTATTCGGCGAGACATACGGAATCCGTATGGCCGAGCTGGTGCCAAAGTTCCTCCGCCAGGTGCGGGGCGAAGGGGGCGCAAAGCCGCGTCAGGGGATCCAGAATGGCCCGTTTGGAACAATTCCTGCTGCGCAGCTCGTTGACGGCGATCATGAAAGCGGAGACACAGGTATTGAAGGAGAACCGTTCGATATCCTCCCGGACTTTGCGGATGGCCGTATGGAGTATCCGCCATTCCTCCTTGTCCGGCTCCAGCTCATTGACCAGGAACCGGCCGTTTTCATCGAAAAAGAGGTTCCAGAATTTCCGCAGGAATTTGGAAACGCCGTCGATGCCTTTCGTATCCCATGGTTTGGCCTGTTCGATGGGGCCCAGGAACATTTCGTACATGCGGAAACAATCCGCTCCGTACCTTTCCACAACGTCATCCGGGTTGATAACGTTGAACTTGCTCTTGGACATCTTGCCGACTTCCGTGTGGGTGACAAGTCGGAAGTCCTCCGGTCTGTCGGTCTCCGGCATGGTCGGCGACCATACCCTACCCTGGGCGTCCTCGAATTCGGCGTCTGCATAATCCGGGCGCCAGGTGACAAACTGCAGGATCGCTTCGGCATCCAGGTGGGAATCCGGGCTGCCGTAGTTGACGACATAATCGATGAGGACGGGAATCCGGATGAAATCGCTTTCCGGCATTCCTTTGGCTATGTTGGCGCAGAGGAACCGGGTCTTGCCGGCCGCTTTCTCCTTTCGTAGGTAGAGCGATTCGATGACACCTTGTATCATTCCCTGGTTGATGAGTTTCCGATATGGTTCGACGGTGGGGACGACACCGATGTCGTACAGGAATTTGTGCCAGAACCGGCTGTACATGAGATGGCCGACCGCATGCTCCGTACCGCCAACGTACAGGTCGACGTCACGCCAGTAGGTCAGCGCCTCTTGTCCAGCGAGTGCCTGGTCGTTGTGCGCATCCATGTAGCGGAGAAAATACCAGGAAGAGCCCGCGAATCCGGGCATGGTGTCAGTTTCGCGGCGGTATCCGTCGGGAAGTTCGACCCATTCCGTAGCCCTTGCCAGGGGTGATTTCGCACCGGCGGCGGGTTTGAAGTCATCCAGCTCCGGCAATTCCAATGGCAGTTCCTCGTCCGGGAGGGGATGGGCCACGCCGTCCTGGTCGTACAAGATGGGGAAAGGCTCTCCCCAGTACCGTTGTCGGCTGTAGATGGCGTCGCGTAGTTTGTAGTTAACCTTCCTGCTGCCGATTCCTTTTTGTTCGACGGCCCGGATGACTGCTTCGATTGCATCCGGCACTTCCATCCCGTCAAGGAAGTCCGATCCGATCATGGTGCCGACCTTGTCCTCGATGGTGGCGCCTGGATGACCGCTTTTGTCGATTATCTGAACGACCGGGAGGCTGAAATGGCGAGCGAAGCGCAGGTCCCGTTCGTCATCGGCGGGCACCGCCATGATGGCACCGGTACCATAATCCTTGAGTACGTATTCTGCAATCCAGACCGGTATGCGTTCCTGATTGAAAGGATTGAGTGCGTAGCACCCTGTGAAGGCCCCCGAAACCTCTTTGGTCTCTGACATACGGTCGCGTTCGCTCCGGGATTTCACATACCGTAGATACTGGCCGACCGCTTCCCGTTGATCCGGGGTGGTGATGAGCGGAACAAGGTCGTGTTCCGGAGCAAGGACCATGAAGGTCGCGCCGAAGATGGTGTCCGGTCGGGTTGTGAAGATCTCTAGGGAGTAATCATGTCCTTCGAGAGGAAAGAACAGCTGGGCGCCCACGGATTTTCCGATCCAGTTGGCCTGTGTTTTTTTCATGGCGTCGCTGAAATCGACCTGTTCGAGATCCCGAAGCAATCTTTCCGCATAGGCGGTGATGCGTAGCGACCATTGCAGCATGGGTTTGCGTTCCACGGGGAAGCCGCCTCTTTCGCTCAGGCCGTCCTTGACCTCGTCGTTGGCGAGGACGGTACCCAGTTCCTCACACCACCAGACGAAGGTGCTTTTGCGGTAAGCCAGGCGGTAGTTCATCAGCACCTCGTCCTTTTCCCGGCTGGAAAGGGCCTGCCAGGCATCGGCGGAAAGGGAAAGGGTTTCGCTGCAGGATGCCTGCAGGCCGTCGGTACCGAACCGCTCCAGGTGCGCCGCCAGTTCGGATACCGGACGGGCGGTGTCGGCAGACCGGTCGTAATAGTGGTCGAAGAGTCGGAGGAATATCCACTGGGTCCATCGGTAATAGCTTGGTTCGCAAGTCCGTACCTCCCTGTCCCAATCGTAGCTGAAGCCGAGATTGTCGAGTTGCGCACGGTAGCGTTCGATGTTATGGGCGGTGGATACGGCGGGGTGGATACCCGTTTGGATGGCATATTGTTCCGCCGGGAGACCAAAGGCATCGTATCCCATGGGGTGCAGCACATTGAAGCCTTCCATCCGTTTGAAGCGGGCGAAGATATCGGATGCGATATATCCGAGCGGGTGTCCGACATGAAGGCCCGATCCGGAGGGGTAAGGAAACATGTCCAGTACGTAGAATTTGGGACGGGAACCGCCGTTCGTCACCCGATAGACCGCTTGGTCGTTCCACCAGGTGCGCCATTTGACTTCGATTGCTCTAGGATTGTATTCCATGACCTTGTTTGTTGTGATGACGTTTCGTTTGCCGGATACAGGCGGCAAACGAGCCGGCGTCCTTCGAACGGATGCACTCGCGGCGTGTTTCGTGCCGGGCTGCTCCGAACAGGCCGGCAGCGGTAGACCAGAGGAAAAGGCCGGCCGGTATTGGAGTTGTTTGATTATCTTTGCCGTCGTTCCGGTCAGGGCCTTGCTTGCTGCCTGAATCAGGCAGCCTACCGGAAGGCGCAAAATTAAAGGCAGAAAGAGCGGAAGAAAAAAAAACGGGAAAAAATGTTTGATTCATTATCGGATAAGTTGGAATTGGCATTCAAGTCCATCTCAGGTGACCGGAAACTGACGGAGCTGAATGTGGCGGAGTCCATCAAACAGATTCGGCGGGCCTTGGTGGATGCGGACGTGAATTACACGATTGCCAAGCAATTCACGGACAATATAAAGACGAAAGCCCTCGGTACGGAGAACGTGCTCAAATCCGTCCGTCCCGGTCAGCTGATGGTCAAGATCGTGCAGGACGAGCTGACCAGTCTGATGGGTGGGCAGTCCGCCGGCATCAATCTCAAGGGAAGTCCTGCGGTCGTGCTGATTTCTGGATTGCAAGGTTCCGGAAAGACCACCTTTTCCGGAAAGTTGGCCCATCATCTGAAGGAAAAGCGGACCAAAATGCCATTGTTGGTAGCCTGTGACGTGTACCGGCCGGCTGCCATCGACCAGCTGACCGTGTTGGGTGAACAGATCGGTGTGCCGGTTTTCAAGGAACCGGAGAACAAGAACCCGGTGGATATTTCTCTAAAGGCTATTTCCTTTGCCAAGAGCCACGGTTTCGACGTGGTCATCATAGACACGGCTGGTCGCCTGGCCGTGGATGAGGAGATGATGGACGAAATAACCCGGGTAAAGGAGGCGGTCCAGCCGCAGGAGACCTTGTTCGTTGTGGATTCCATGACGGGTCAGGATGCCGTCAATACAGCGAAGGTGTTCCACGACCGCTTGAATTTCGACGGGGTGGTGCTGACCAAGCTGGACGGTGATACAAGGGGTGGAGCGGCCTTGTCCATCAAGTTCACCGTTGGCAAGCCCATCAAGTTCGTCAGTATGGGCGAAAAGATGGACACGCTGGACGTCTTCTATCCGGAACGGATGGCCCAGCGCATACTGGGTATGGGCGACATCGTATCGCTGGTGGAGAAGGCCCAGGAACAGTTCGATGAGGAGGAAGCCAAGCGGCTGGAGAAAAAAATCAAGCGCAACAAGTTTGATTTCAACGATTTCCAAGCGCAAATCCGACAGATTCGCAGGATGGGTGACCTGAAGTCCATCGTGTCGATGATACCGGGCATGTCGAAGGCCATCAAAGGAGAGGAACTCGACGAACGGGCAATTGACAAAGTGGAGGCCATCATTCTTTCCATGACCCCGGCCGAGCGTGCCAATCCGGAGTTGTTGAATCTTTCCCGTAAGAAGCGTATCGCCCTCGGATGTGGCCAGGACATGAACCAGGTTAATACCTTCCTTAAACAGTTTGACGAGATGCGCAAGATGATGTTCAAACTGACCAAGATGCCAGGTATGAACCAGGTGGTGGGACCGGCGAAGGGCATGAGACCAGGGCTGCGCCGCCGCTGAGCAGCATCCTTTCCGCGGGTGGGTGAACGACGATTCCGTCGGCCTGTCAGCCTTATGGGCACGGCATTCCTTTTGACTCAGCAAAGGTTGTTTTCGGCTGAGGCCATGCTTATTTCTTGGTAATATTCCTGTGCCAGCACGGTTTTGTTCACGGGGACAGCGCCGATATGCTCGACGACCTGTCCGCCTGACAGGTTGGCGAGTCGGGCTATTTCAGATAGGGGAAGACCTGCTGCAAGGGCGAGGGTGGCCACACTGATGACAGTGTCTCCGGCTCCGCAAACGTCTCTTACCGCCCTTTTCCGGGTTGGGAACAAATTGCCGGATTCAATTGCCTCCGCTCGGTGGTCCGCCAGGAACAATCCTTTCTCCGCCAAGGTGATGAGTGTGTACTGGTGTCCGAGTTTCTTGTGCAATTTGTCCGCAGCGGATTGAAGACCGGCGGGATCGTCCGCAGATATTTTCCTGCGGAGAGCGTCCGAGACTTCCTTCAGGTTGGGTTTGAACAGGGTGCTTCCCTGAAACTGCCAGAAATGGTCGTATTTAGGATCGACGGTGACCGGAACGGACCATCCCGATGCAATGGCAAGGATGCCTTGTATGGAAGGCGCGGAGAACAAGCCCTTGTCGTAGTCCTGCAGGATGATGGCATCGGGTCTCCTGTCGGACATGATCTGTCGGATCCGTTCCAACAAGCTTTCGTTTTCAGACGCAGACAAGGCTTCCTTCCGTTCCTTGTCCAGCCGCAGCAGCTGTTGGTGCCCGGCTATTATCCTGGTCTTGACCGTCGTCATCCGCCGCGGGCTGGTGAGGATGCCTCGATCCGACAATCCGGCAGCCGCGAGGCAGTCAAGGAATGTTTTCGCTGCGGTGTCCGTTCCGGTTATCCCGCACAAAGTGCAGGTGGCGCCCATTGCCAGGATATTGATGGCGACGTTTGCCGCCCCGCCGGGACGGATTTCCTCCCGCAGGAAATCCACGACCGGAACCGGCGCCTCCGGGGATATCCGGTTCACAGCGCCATGGGTGTAGGCATCCAGCATCAGGTCTCCCACCACCAGAATATGGAGTTGTTCGAATCTTTTGAAGCAATCCATGCTTTGTCAGTCAAATCGGTCCGGCGGAAAACGCCAGGATACGGTCGGGCAGGTTCGCCGGCGATTAACAGGCCTGCCTGTCGAAGGCAAGGCGGCAGGCGTTCCGGTCAGCCGGTGCCGATATGCCACGGTCGCATCCGATTCATAAAATTAGCAAATCGCCTGCAAGATCTGCGTACGGCCGTCCGAAAAAGGCTGTACAAATTAATTTAGCGTTAACTTTGGAGCCACAAATAATCTGTTCATGCCGACTACGAGGAACATGCGGGGGTGTTCCGCCCTGCTGACGATTTTATTCCTGGGCTTGTCCGCCCTGCCCCTGGCCATTGCCGGTCGTACGCAGCAATTGTTCGGCCAACCGTCGGAGGAGTCTCTTCCGCGTAACCTTATCCTGATGATTGGTGACGGAATGGGGCTCAGCCAAATTTCGGCCCTGTTGTATGATCAGACCCAAACGGTGTTGGAAGCATTTCCTGTCATCGGGTTTCAAAAGACGCATTCCGCCGACAACCTGGTCACGGATTCCGCCGCCGCCGCCACGGCCATGGCCACCGGTCTGAAAACAAAAAACAACGCCATCGGCGTTGACACCACGGAGCATGCCGCGCAATCCATCCTGGAATTGGCCAAGGGACAAGGCTTTGCAACCGGCCTGGTGGTCACTTCCTCGATAGTCCATGCCACGCCGGCCTCCTTTGCCGCCCACCAGCGGGCGCGTAACCTGTACGAACAAATTGCGGTGGACATGGCCCAGCAGCCGACCGACCTGATGATCGGGGGCGGCAAGCAATATTTTGACCGTCGTAAATGCGATGCCCGCCACCTGATCGATGAGATGGAGGAACGCGGGACCGCCGTATTCGATTTTTTCCGACACGACTTGTTTCGAGTCAAGCCGGACCCCCGCAAGCCTTTTGTCTTCTTTACGGCGGACAACCAGCCGCTTCCTGCGTTTCAGGGCCGGGATTATCTTCCCGTGTCTGCTCGGATCGCAACGGAATTCTTGTCGCAAAGGAGTGACAAGGGGTTTTTCCTGCTGATCGAAGGGTCGCAGATAGACTGGTCCTGCCATGCCAACCAGGCGGAACCCTTGTTGCAGGAGCTCAAGGACTTCGAGCGTACGATGCGGGAAGTCCTGGCATTTGCCGAAAAGGACGGAAACACCCTTGTGATCGTCACCGCCGACCATGAAACGGGCGGCTTGGCCGTCATGCCCGGGTCGAGGCTGAAAAGACCTTCCCTTGCCTTCACCACCAACGGCCATACGGCCAGCATGGTGCCGGTGTTTGCCTACGGACCCGGTGCCGACCGATTCAGGGGAGTATTCGACAACACCTTCCTGTATGCCATGATGCGGCAGGTCCTCGGCTTGTAATGTCCTGGCTGCACATCACCTGCCAGCATGAGAGCCGCCGGCTGCGGCATGTTCTCATCATTCGGATTGTTGCAGCCATGCAACAAAATTCCACCGTTCGGGTTAACCAATAAAGGGCGCCGCCATACGCAGGCACTGCCCTAGTTCGTGCCTTCCATTAAAACCTACCGACATGAAGTCAGACTTTGAAAATCTTTCGCTGATCAGGGAAAGTGCCCGGGCATTTGCAGACCGACACGTCAGGCCGTTCGCCGCTGTATGGGACGAGGAACAACATTTTCCGAAGGAACTTTTTGGCGCCATGGGCGACCACGGATTCATGGGGGTGCTGGTACCGGAATTATATGGTGGGGCTGGGTTGGACTACGCTGCCTACATCACCGTCCTGGAGGAAATCGGGAAGGCATGCGGAGGCATCGGCTTGTCGGTGGCGGCACACAATTCCCTTTGCACCAATCACATATTGCTATTTGGAGATGAAAGCCAAAAGCAGGCTTATCTGCCCCGGTTGGCCTCCGGCGAATGGATCGGGGCATGGGGTCTGACAGAGCCCAATACCGGTAGCGATGCGGGGCGCATGCAATGCGTGGCGGTCAGGGACGGTGCCGGTTACGTATTGAACGGAACCAAGAATTTCATTACCCATGGGAAAACCGGCCATGTCGCCGTCGTAGTGGCCCGGACAGGCGAACAGCTGGACAGTCACGGGATGACAGCTTTCATCGTGGAGCGTGGAACCCCCGGCTTCCGCAGCGGAAAAAAGGAGAACAAACTCGGAATGCGCGCTTCGGAGACGGCGGAGATGATTTTCGAAGATTGCAGGATTCCGGACTCCCAGGTTCTCGGTAAGGAGGGCGAAGGTTTCATCCAAAGTCTCAAGGTGCTCGATGGCGGTCGGATTTCCATCGCAGCCTTGTCGGTCGGCATTGCGAAGGCAGCTTATGAAGCAGCTTTGAAATATGCAGGCGAGCGGCATCAATTCGGCAAACCCATCTCCGCTTTCCAGGCGATTGCCTTCAAACTGGCTGACATGGCCACCCGCATCGAAGCGGCTGCCTTGCTGACCCATCAGGCGGGTCATGCCAAGGACAAAGGGGAAAAGACCACCCGTATGTCTGCCATGGCAAAGTACCTCGCCTCCGAAACAGCCTGTTTCGTTGCTGCGGAAGCTGTACAGATTTTCGGCGGATATGGCTATATCAAGGATTTTCCTGTGGAAAAGTACTACCGGGATGCCAAGCTTTGCACTATCGGTGAAGGAACCAGCGAAATACAACGGCTCGTCATCTCAAGGGAAATCCTGCAGGAATGATACGATGCAGGTCGTCGGGACAATCCGGATGGACTGGTGCCGGACGGTCCGCTTCGCTGCGCCCCCCCTCAGAAGCTGTATTCTGATTCGTACCCCACATAATACGTCAGGCACACCCCGCCGAATATGAACAGGTCTCCTTTCTTCGGATTGCCGTTCTTGCTCACACCGTCCAGGTAATCGTTGAAGGTCAGCCTCGACCCTACCTCCACCCCCAGCAGGAACTTTTCACTGATGTCGAAGGTGACCCCTCCGATGACCGGCATGCTGACGGAGGATGACTTGGCTGCGTTCTCGGGAAACAAGTTGACGTCCTGGAACCTGGATACCGTGATGGAAGGGTCGAAATTGATGAATCCCACTCCGGATGCGATGTAAGGGGTGACCTGGGGAGCGAAGAAACCAATCTTGTCGGTCCGCGACCTTCCGATGGGATGGTATTCCATAAGCAAGGACATTTCCACGATATAGGAATCATAGGTCCATCCCCGGTTGTACAATCCAAGGTCCTTGGCATTCCGATCCGTCCCGCTTATGTTGCCGTATATCACATTTCCCCGCAGCTTCACTTTGGGGTTGATTGCGTAGCGGACGAAACCGCCGTAGGCAAGGTTGAGTTCGTTGAATTCCACATGATTCTCTGCCAGGTCGCCTTGGTAGGTGGTGGTGCCGATGAATGCTCCGGCTTCAATGGGAACCTGGCCGAGCAGGGTCAAAGGTAAAAGGACGGACAACAGTCCTGTTGCTATGCGGATTTTCATGGTTCGATGTATTTTTCCTTTGCAATTGCACTACCGTATTCCGTTTCGTCCTTTCGGAATTGAACGCTCGCACCTTTCTGGAGGGGGCACCGGACGAATTTTGGTTTTCTACCTGGCCGGGTGACGGGAAAGTCATACTGTCGGAGCACATGCGCCGGTGCGGTCGACCGAAGGATCACGTCAATGGCTGTGGATGCGTGTACCTGGCAGGGAGAAACCTCAGAGCAGTCTTAGGGAAGCGCCGGAGACTAAGCGGATACCGGCATTGTACTGTACTTTGGGCTTAGTTGTAAGGATGGGAATGTTTGGCTTCAATCACAAAGTTCGGATAAATTTTGTTCCGGTGAAAATTTTCCCTTAATTTTAATTTGAACAAACCATTTTGCCCCGGCGACAACCATTCCGTCCGGCATTCCGACAGCAGCCGGTGCTGGTTGAGATTCATCGGTGGTAACCCTGCCCCTGACAAATATCCCGCTACTTTCAACCCCGGAAACCATGCTGAGAACACCTTCCTTTACAAGGGCAGGGACTGTTTGCCCTTTCCTATGCCTGCTGCTGGCGCTGGGTGCGCCGGCGCAGTCCTTTTTCCAGGATTTCGAATCCTCCCCCGTCGTATCTGATTACATAGGCTCGGAACCGAATCAGTTCGCAGCCATCGCGGCATCCGGCGGCGGCATGGCGCTGTCGATCGCCGACGGAGCTTTGCAACTGGAGCGGATTTCGGGTAATGCGGGGATATTTCTGATGGACGACCAGGGGACATCCGGTGGCATGATGTTGTCATTCGATCTTGTCGCCTGGGCGACGGGCGGCAACACCACGTCCGCAGCCATACTTCGGGTTGGAACCGGCTATGACGCGGGATATTTCGCACCTTCGAATGAAAATACCTTCACCAGGCTCGGCATCAACCTGGTGTCACAACCAGTGGAAGGATTCCAGCTCAGGGATATCGGTGCCGGCGTCAACAGTGCGGTGTTCGAGGGTATACAGCCCATCCTATGGGTGATGAACCCGGAGCAGGCTGCCTGGACATATTGGGGGCCTGACGGAACGGAACGGAGTCTGGCGCCATTCCGGGCGGATGTCTGGGTTGGTCCGCAGCTGGTCTTCGAAGATATGGCGGCTTTGTCCGCCGTGCCATTGAACGATATCAAGTTGCATTTTCCGAGTGGTTTGGGCACCATCCGTTTCGACAACGTCATGGTGGAGGGAAGCCCGCAAGCGCCCCTTCCGTTGCTCTTTTCATCCGTCGGTTGTGTCGACGGGGTCATTGGATGGAAGGTGGACGGGGAGCCGGCGGGAGCGGAGCATTTCCTGTTGGAAGGAGTTGTGGAAGGACGGCATGTCGACCGGATGGGAAGCATACCGTTTCAGCAAGGAAAGGAAGCATATGTGTTCTCTTCGCCGGGCGTTTTGGCATGCCAAGCGTTGTTTCGCATTCGTCTGATGGATACACAGGGGGAGTCGGTAGGTATGACTAATTGGTTTCCCAATTGTTGTCGGGATGCGGAACGGCCACCCGTCCCCTACCCCATCCCTGCCGGCGACCGCGTTTTCTTCCTTACCGGGGGGAATGGTGAGGAGGCGGATCCACTGGAGGCCTGGTTGGTTCGTCCGGGAGGACAAGTGGTGTTACGGTCCAAGGTGGAACCCGGTGGGGCAGGCATCGGGTTGGAAGCGGTTCCACCGGGAATCTACCACTTGATATTGGTCAGCGAGCGGGGTCGGCGTTGGCAATACAGGTTGCCGGTTCTGCCTTGAGCGGAGCCAGGCTGAGGTCAGATGACCCCCAACCTCCTTCCGACGGAGACAAAGGCGCTGATGGCACGGTCAAGCTGGTCCGGCTCATGGGCGGCGGAGATCTGTACCCGTATCCTGGCTTTTCCTTTTGGCACGACCGGGTAGAAAAACCCGACCGCGTAGATGCCTTCCGCCAGCAGGTCCGCGGCGAATTGTTGTGCGATGACGGCGTCGTAGAGCATGATGGGGACGATCGGATGTTCCCCGGGCAGGATGTCGAAGCCGGCGTCGGTCATGTGTTTCCGGAAATACAGGGTGTTTTTTTCCAGCTTGTCTCGAAGGTCCGTGGAGGTGTCGAGCATATCCAGGACGGCGATGGAAGCGCCGGCGATGGCTGGTGCGAGCGTATTGGAGAAGAGGTAGGGTCTGCTTCTTTGGCGCAGCAGGTCGACAATTTCCGTGCGGGCAGCGGTGAATCCGCCGGAAGCGCCGCCGAGGGCTTTCCCGAAGGTGCCGGTGATGATATCGATGCGGTCTATGACGTTACGGAATTCATGGGTGCCTCGTCCAGTTTTGCCAAGAAAGCCGGTGGCATGACATTCGTCAATTCCGACCATGGCACCGTAGCGTTCGGCGAGTTCGCATATCCTGTCGAGTTGAGCGATGGTACCGTCCATACTGAACACACCGTCTGTAAAGACCAGCCTGCGGCGGGCTGTGCCTGCTGCTTTCAGTTGTTCCTCGAGGTCGTCCATATTGTTGTGCCGGTAGCGGAAACGTTGCGCCTTGCAAAGTCGAATGCCGTCGATGATGCTGGCGTGGTTCAGTTCATCTGATATGACCGCGTCCTCGGCGGAAAGCAACGGTTCGAACAGCCCGCCGTTGGCATCGAAGGCAGCGGCATAAAGGATGGCGTCTTCCTGTCCGAGGAATCCGGCTATTTTTCGTTCCAGTTGCTTGTGGATGTCCTGGGTGCCGCATATGAAGCGAACGGAGGACAGGCCGAAGCCGTGGGAGTCTATCGCCTGGTGGGCGGCCTCGACCACAGCGGGATGTGCGGAGAGTCCGAGGTAATTGTTGGCGCAGAAATTCAGGACTTCCTGGCCTTTGTCAGTCGTGACGCAAGCACCTTGCGGGCTGGTGAGAATCCTTTCGGATTTGTACAATCCGGCTGATTTTATCTCCTCGATTTCCTGGCGGAGGGCGGTTCGGACTTGTTGGAACATAGGATGCTGGATTTGATTGTCTGACATGGTCCCTGGGGAGACGGAAGAAAGCCACGGATCAGGCGGGGGCCAGATATCTTTCCTGCAGATGCAGCAGCATGTCGGCGGTCATGCCGGACAGGTCGAAGGCAGGATGCCAGTCCCAATCCGACCGGGCGGCACGGTCATCGATGCTGGCTGGCCAGCTGTCCGCGATTTGCTGTCGGAAGTCTGGTTGATAATCCACCTGGAAAGAAGGGATATGGCGGCGGATGCTGTCCGCCAGCTCCGCCGGGGTGAAGGTCAGTGCGGAAAGGTTGTAGCTGGTACGGATCCGTATAAGGTCCGCAGGGGCCTCCATGAGGAGGCGTGTGGCCCGGATGGCATCGTCCATGTAGATCATGGGAAGCGCTGTATCCGGACGTAGGAAACAGGGATAGGGCCTGCCTTGCAGGGCGTAGTGGTACATTTCGACGGCATAATCTGTGGTGCCGCCACCAGGTGCGCTTTGGTGTCCGATGACGCCTGGATAGCGGAGTGACCGGATGTCGAGCGCGTAGCGTCGGAAATAATATTGCGCCCACATTTCCCCGGCGACTTTGGAGATCCCGTAGACTGTCGACGGTTGGAGGGAGGCGTTCTGAGGAGTCTGCATCCTGGGTGCTTCGCTTCCGAAGACGGCGATGGAGCTGGGGTGGAAGACTTTGGCCACCCTGTGTTCCCGAGCGGCTTCCAGAATATGGAACAGCCCCTGCATGTTGATGTCCCAGGTATGGAGCGGAGCTGATTCCCCTTTTGCCGACAGGATGGCGGCCAGGTGGTAGATCTGTGTGACCCGGTGGCGGGAGACCAGGTCGTTCAATGCTTGTCTGTCCGTGACGTCCAGGATGAGGAACAGTCCTTCTGTTGCTTCGGCCGGCGGGCGGATGTCTGTGGCGAGGACCTGTCGGATGCCGTAATGTTCCTGCAGCGATTTGGTCAGGACGGAGCCGATTTGTCCGTTCGCACCAGTTACCAGGATGGTGTCTTTGCTCATAGTTGTGATGTGCCGGTGATCCGTGGTCCGTCCCTGGCAACGGGTGCGGGGCGGTCCGCGAAAACGAAGTCGATTTGGTTTTGTCGTCGGTAAAATTAGTCAAACTCCCCGGAATGGAGAAACAGGGGGTGGCGGGACTTCCGGTAGAAAGGAATAATTTTTACCCTGGTGGTCTATATGGCAGCAATAGGATACCGGGCCGTTGGTGATGAGGAGGTAAGGTACTTGCAAGGCGATGTTGTAGGTGGCTGCCTGAAAGAAAGTGTTGTTGGTGAGACGAACGGAGGGTGCCTTGCATTCCGCCAGTAGGAACGGTCGGCTGTCGGGGCTGTAAGCGAGGAGGTCGAATCGTTTTGTCTGGCCGTGGACGCGGATGGACTTCTCCACGGACAGGTGTCCGAGCGGATACCCTTTGTCTCGCACGAGATATAGGACAAGTAGCTGCCTGACCAATTCCTCCGGCGTCTGGGCGAGGTATTTCCGGCGCACGGCGTCGAACAGCTGCCGTTGCCCCTCCAGGTAGCGGAAGCGCAGTTCTGATTGAAACCGCAGCAGGTCGATGGACAGGTCGTTCATCCGGTATGGCAATTGTTTGGGTGCAGGTCAGTAGGAACAAGATGCCTGTGTCAGGCAGTATGGCGGATGGCGACGACCGGATCCATGCGGGAGGCCTGCAAAGCCGGGATGACGCCCGACAGGACACCCACGACAATGGAAATAAGCAGGCCCGAGACCATGTTCGACAGGTCCAGATAGATTTGGAACGGCAGGATGTCGTTCAATCCGAGCAGGACGAAATAGACCAGTGCCAGTCCGATGAGCCCCCCCATCACACAAAGGAATACGGATTCGATCAGAAATTCCAGCAGAATGATGGATTGACGGGCGCCCAGGGCCTTCTTGATGCCGATGATGTTGGTCCGTTCCTTGACGGAGACGAACATGATGTTGGCAACGCTGAACATACCGACCAGGATGGCGAAGATGCCGATGGCGAAGCCGACCATGTTGAGCACGCCGAAGACATTGTCCATCAATTTGGCCAGGATGGAAAGGCTGTTCAGGGAAAAGTTGTTGTCCTCCTTCGGTTTGATTCTCCTTTCGGAGCGGAGCACCCATGTGAGGTCGTCGCGGAGTTCCTCGAGGCTGACGCCTGGTTTGGCCTTTACGTTGACGGTCGTCCCCCAAAAGTTGGTGGTCCGGACGTTGGCGATTTTTTTGGCCAGTTCGTATGACATGATGATAGCCTGGTCGTAGTCCATGACTTTGAGCAGGTCTTTACCGGATTTTTCAAAGACGCCGATGACTTCCAGGTCGCGGCCTCCCAGGTTGATAACCTTGCCGATGGGGTCGAGCGAACCGAAGAGTTCCGAAGCGACCTGATGGCCGATGAGGATTTTGTTCATGCCATAGTGATATTCCGAGGGGGTGTAGTAGCGCCCTTTTTCGAATTCGATA
>JBEAQU010000103.1:0-56628 GCA_041163745.1 Bacteroidota bacterium | reverse complement strand
TGAAAAGCGATACTGCCGTTTGGGCAGGCAGGAGCCGGGACAAGAAAGGTGGTTCACCGCATTGGAAAAGGCGTCCGAGGGAGTCCGGGTCGCCGGCAAGGACGGATTGTTCGGCTATGTGGACGAAAACGGTGCCTGGGTCGTACCGCCGTATTTCGAGACGGCGAAAGCCAGCTTCCATGGCACGCTGATGGTCCGCTACCAAGGCAAATGGGGTGTGCTCGCTACGCCAGCGGATCAGACCGGCGAATAAGTGGCCGGCGGAAAAGGAAAGATCCGGCCGAAGGCCTTGGATCGGCAGGTGGCCCCGCCCGCAGGACCTTCGGCCGGTATGACCGAAGCAGCGCGGCCAGGTTATCCGGCACGCAAGGATTCGAAGTGGGCCATCACCAGCCTTATGTCACCATAAGCGTATTTTTGGCCGAGCAGCTCCCTGACAGGACTGGCCTTCAAGGGCCCTTCCGAATCGGATTCCACCTGTCTGATGGCCGTCCCGATTTCCTCCACCGCATCCTCGGCCAGCAACAGGCGGACATCCAGTTCTCCGGAGGAAACAAAATGCGCCAGGTGACCGAGGATGGTGGCTGGGGACAAACCGCGCGATTGTGCAATGGATTCCGCTGAATTCCCTTCCCGGAACATTTTCAAGGTCAACTTCCGCGTATCAGGACGAACGGGCGGGGTGGCGCGGACGGCGACCTTGTCGGTCGGAATACCCTTTTCCTGGCAATAAGCGGCGACCAACTCGATGACATCCGGGCCATAACGCTGTATCTTGACATCTCCGAATCCTCGTATTTTCTTCAAGGCCAGGATATTGCCGGGGAGATACTGAACAATCTCCCCCACCGCTTTGACAGGCAGGACCTCATAGGGCTTGATCCCCATGTCGGTTGCGCGTTCCTGTCGCCACTGCAACAGCCGGGTGTACAGGTCAGGATGGGCGACTTGCGCAAGTCCGGCGGCCTCAAAGGATGAGGCGGCCGGCTTTCTTTTCCCTGATTCGGAGATTTCGACTGCCGTATCCGTGCGGGTGCGTTGGTAGGTTTCCGATTGGAAGCCTTCCTGGCAAGCCTGGAACAAGGCATGTTTCATTTTCAGCTCCCGGTCGAGCCGTTCGATGACGGAGAGGACGGTCTTCAGAACGGCTTTGTTGTCGGACAGCACCACTACTTTACGGAAGGCCGGCAGGATTTCCCCGTCCAGTTTGTCCAGGAAATAGGCGCTGGCTTTCCGGATGCGATCCTGGAGGTCTTGCTGTTCCGCCGGCATTTCCGGCAAGCTGAAATAGAAGGAAAGTTGTGCGTGGAACTTATCCACAACGGTGAAAATACGGTTCCTGGACAGATCCATCGCTTCGCGGAGGGCATGAAGCGGATCACCGTCGAGCGACCGGTGGTGCTCCTGCAGGATTCGGAAGGATTGTTCGAAATACCGACGCAAATCCCGCATGTCGAACAATTCGCGGATCAAGGTCTGCTGGTGGTCTTTACGGGCCGAATCCAGTGTGTCCCGGTCCGGTCCGGATTGTGCGGCGGCGGTCGTGAAAGAACTGACGGTTCCGTCCATGCGGATGCTGCCGAGTTGGATCTTGGAGCGCAGGACGATACCATCGAAGCTTTTGCAACGGCTCAGCGCCACGTAAACCTGGCCGTGTGCGAAAGAAGCCTGTGCATCGATAATGACCTTGTCGAACGTCAGGCCTTGGCTTTTATGGATGGTGATGGCCCAGGCCAACTTCAAGGGGTACTGGGTGAAGGTGCCCAGTTCCTCCTCCGTGACCTCCCGGGTGGTTTCGTTCAGCTTGTAACGGATATTGCGCCAGACATCCGGTTGCACCTCGATGGGCTCGGTTTCACCTTGGCAAAGGACGAACACCTTCTTTTGCTGGATTTTGGTGACACGACCGATTTTGCCGTTGTAATAGCGTTTGTCGGCAGAACCGTCATTTTTGATGAACATGACTTGAGCGCCTTCCTTGAGTTCCAGTTGGATGTCGGTCGGATGCGCATGGGGGGGGAATTCCTTCTCGATCTGCGCCAGGAAGATATGGCTGGCCGAAGACAGTCTGTCCAGCTGTTGCTGATTGGTCCGCTGTGCTGTCGCGTTCAATGCGGTAAGCGTGACGAAGCCATCCTCCGCCGACGGTTCGAAATCCGGTCTGTACCGGCTGTTCAGACTTGCCAGGACCCGGTCATCGACCTGGTTGTCACGAACGCGGTTGAGCAGGCGGATGAATTCCTCGTCCGACTGCCGGTAGATATGCGTCAGTTCGATAAAAAGCGGTTGGGCCAGCTGCAAAGCTTTGCTGCTGAAAAAGTAAGGGGATTCGTAGACTGACCGCAGCAGCTCCCATTCATCGGGTTTCACGACCGGCGACAATTGGTGCAGGTCGCCGATCAGCAGCAGTTGAACACCGCCGAACGGTTGGTGACGGTCCCGGTATCGGCGCATCACTTCATCGATTCCGTCCAGCAGGTCCGCCCGGACCATGCTGATTTCATCGATGACCAGCAGGTCGAGACTGCGGATCAGGTTTATTTTCGAGCTGTTGAAGCGGCGTTTGGCGTCCTCCCGGACACCGCCGGGGAGCTGCGGACCGAACGGCAGCTGGAAAAAGGAATGGACGGTCATGCCACCGGCATTGATGGCGGCCACACCGGTCGGTGCAAGGATCACCATGCGTTTGAATCCTTGCCGTCGGATACGGTGCAGAAAGGTGGTCTTGCCAGTCCCGGCCTTTCCGGTGAGGAAAACACTCCGGTTGGTGTGACAGACGAATTCATAGGCGAGGTCCATCCGCGGATTGGGAACGTTTGTCATCTGATCTTTCATTTCAATGGAAGAAGTCGATTATTGCGACTGACGGAGTCCTCCCGATGAGTGATCTCCGGCAGTCTGCAAAGGGGTTGCATGCCATCACGGGTCCGAAGGGGCTCCGTCCGCCAGGAATTGTCCGAACCACCGTCCGGAATCCTTGACTATGCGCTGCTGGGTCTCGAAATCCACATATACCAGCCCGAACCGCGGGCGATAGCCTTCGGCCCATTCAAAATTGTCCGTGAAGGTCCAGCAGAAGTATCCTTCCACGGGCACACCTTCCCGACGGGCGCGGAGCACCTGGGCGAGGTATTCCTGGTAGTAGGCAGTCCGGTCTGCATCATGCACCCGCCCGTTCTGCGGGATGTCCGGGAAAGCGGCGCCATTCTCGGTGACGAGCAACCGACGTACACCGGGATAAGCCGCAAGCTGCCGCAAACTGGCATATATGCCTTCCGGTGCGATTTCCCAACCCATGTCCGTCGTCGGGAAACCTGCTTCGGGTTGCGGCGGGACGGGACGGGCCCACAGCACGGGCAAGGTCCAGCTGCGTCGGGTGAAGGTTCGGAAGTAATGCTGTATGCCGATGAAGTCGAAATCGAAAGGCAACAGGGCCTCGTCCCCGGCAAGAGCGTACCTGTTTTCCATACGGGCGAGCACAGGCAACGCATCGGTGGGGTATCCCAGACCCAGGGCCGGTTCCAGGAACAAACGATTGAGCAAGGCGTCCATCCGTCGGGCTGCACGGACATGCCGGGGTGCATCGGATACCGGAATGACCGGGGATACGGAAAAGGTGGTCCCGATGTCGGCATCCGGGATATTGCCCCGCGTGACCCGGCCACCGGCGGCCTGCGCCAGGGTGATGTGATGAACGGCCGGGAGAAAATTGTCCAGCCCTTTCCGGCCGGGAGCATGTTCCCCTGTCATGTGCCCCAACCCGGCGAACGCCATCGGTTCGTTCAGCACCATCCAATGCTTCACACGGTCGCCGTACCGGCGGCTGACCAGGTCCGCATACTGTTCGAACCACTCCACGACCGGTCGGACCGTCCATCCTCCCTTGTCCTCCAAGGCCTGCGGGAGGTCCCAATGATACAGTGTGACCCAAGGCTCCAACCCCAGGGACAGGCAGGTATCCACGACCCGGTCGTAGAAATCCAGCCCGGCGGAGTTGGCTTTTCCGATTCCTTGCGGGAGCACCCGGGACCAGGACAGCGAAAAGCGGAAGACATCGAAATGAAGGGATGCCAACAAAGCAAGGTCCTGCCGGTAGCGGTGATAGAAATCACAGCTGACATCGGCGTCCTCCCCGGTCTTGATCCGATTCGGTGTGTGGCCGAATTTGTCCCAAATGGAAATACCCTTGCCATCGGCTTGCCAGGCACCCTCAATCTGGTGGGCCGCGGTGGCCACCCCCCACCTGAAACCCGGACCGAAGTCCGATTTCCGAAATGGTGCCCCGACGGACATCTTGCCCGACGGAAACGGCAGGGATTCGATGCACTGGCTTCCCGCCCATCCGCCCATCATCTTCAACAAGGACCTTCTGGTCACCATGGTCAATGTTTATCACCTTCCTGGCCGTTGGTTCCGGACCATCCGGAACCGGTAGGCATGACGGCAAGGACCTGGCCGGCCGGCCGCTCCTCCCTCATAATGTTTATCTGGACTGGGAAACCGACAGGGGAATGAAGGCGAAAAAATAACCGCCGGTATGGCAAAAATAACCAATTTCCTCACCAATTGCAATTAGGTCAGAAACCGGCCTTCCCGTCATATAGGCCGGAAATTTAATAAAAAATGTCTCCTAACTGTCAGAAGTTTATTCCACTTGTGCTACCTTGGGTCCTTGCCGTCCATGCATTGAGGCCACAAGGCGATACGCCCCTTCCCCGCAAAGAACTAACCACAAATTGTCCTCGGCCATTCGGTGTCAGTGTTTCGATACCCATGAAATCCAGCGCCGCCGGACTACCAAGCTTGCAGAACCGACGGAGGAAGGTACATACCATGCCTGCTTCCTTTCACCATGACACATCGCGCTGTCTCCCCGGACATTCGATGTGTTGTGACCCAATCAAAAACAATTCAAGAACATGATGAACAAATTACTTTGTTGTCTGTGCTTGCTGGTCCCATTCGCAGGTCATGCACAGGATTCGAAACCAGTGGCACAGCGGGTCGCCGCATACAAGGAAGCCGGCAAGCCTTTCCTTCAGGCCGCCCCTTTGGTAAAGAATGCAGCCACCGTGGCTTCGGAGGAATATGACGCCGTGCTTTCGGATGCAACCTTCCTGACGCTGGACATCGGCGACCTCGGAAAACTGCTCACGAAATCCCAGGCCGGCCTTGCCCTTTCCCTACCCTACAAGCAAGCCGGAATGATCCTGGAACTGGTGGAAGTGTCGCTTCATACGGAAGACTTCACCGTGCTCACCAACTTGTCCGACGGCACTCCGGTGCCATACACACCCGGAAGACATTACCGGGGTATCGTACGGAACAACGACCAAAGCACCGTCTCCCTCAGCATCTTCCCGGAAGGAATCATGGGGATGATAACCATGCCGGAGGAGGGTACCCTTGTGCTGGGCAAACTCGAGATCCCCGGTAACAGCACCGATTACATCCTGTACAAGACCTCGGACCTCCTCGTAGGCAGCAACTTCGAATGCCACACGGGAGACCTGCCGACGGAAGGGCCGGCTCCGGAACAACTTTCCCCGCCCAATCCGGGCCAGGCAAAGATGACCGACTGCGTACGGATTTTCTTGGAAGCCGACTACGACCTGTATGTGAACAAAGGTGGCGTCCAGCAGACAGTCGATTACCTGTCCGGCATGTTCAACCAGGTCGCCACCTTGTATGCCAACGAATCAATTCCCGTTTCCTTCTCCCAGTCGTATGTCTGGATTTCCCAAGACCCCTACTCCACCGCGAGCTCTTCCGATGCGTTGAACCTTTTCCGAACGACCCGGACCACCTTCAACGGGGACTTGGCAGCCCTGACGGTCATCGGCGGCAACAATACCGGCGGACTGGCTTACCTCGATGTCCTTTGCAACAACTCTTACAAATACAGTTATTCCGACATTGAGACCTCTTATTCCACCGTTCCGACCTATTCCTGGACAGTGGAGGTGCTCACCCATGAGCTCGGTCACAATTTCGGGTCTCGCCATACCCATGCCTGTGTCTGGAATGGCAACAACACGCCCATCGATTGCTGCGGCTACAATGCGGGATACACGGAGGAATCCACTTGCGGATCAGGATACAGCTGTACGGTACCCAATCCGAGCAGCGGCACCATCATGAGTTATTGCCATCTGATCGGGGGGGTGGGCATCGATTTCAACCTTGGCTTCGGTACCCAGCCGGGCGACCTCATCCGGGCAAAATACAACGCAGCCGCCTGTCTGACGAGCTGTACGGGCGCCAGCTGCGATTCGGTCACCCAATTGGCCGTCGGTTCGATCGGCTCCGACGAGGCTACGGTGTCCTGGACGGCCGCCGCCGGTGCGGTGGACTACACCGTCCGCTACAAGCTGGACGCGGAGACCAGCTACACTTCCGTCACCACCGCCTCCACCTCCTACACCATGACGGGACTGACCACTTCGGCCAGCTACAACGTGGAAGTACAGACCAATTGCAGCGGAAGCAGTTCCGGCTTTGTCAACGGGATCGTCTTCACGACGCTCTTGGAATGTCCGCCGCCGGCCACCATTGCGCAATCCAGTGCGAACCCGGTCTGCAGCGGCGTCAGTTTCACACTTTCCCTGGGCACCGCCTACGGAATCGGTTATACTTTCCAATGGCAATCCTCCGCCGACGGGCTGACCTACACGGACATGCCCTCCGCCACTGCCTCGACGCTGGTCACGAGCCAATCCGCAGCCACCTGGTACCGCTGCACCGTTACCTGTGGCGCCAGCCAGAGCATCCAGTCCACCGCCCTGCAGGTCTTGTTGGATAGCCCTACGAATTGTTATTGCATACCGGAATCGACCATATGCAGCGGGTTCAGCCCAAGTCCCTACATGCGGATCAATTCCGTCACGTTGGGGTCACTGTCCAACGCCAACAACAGTTGTTCAACCAATGGCTACGGTGACTACAGCAGCGGGCAGACGGTTCCGGACGTCACCATCGGCGGCGGGAGCGTGTTGACTGTCAGCTGCGAAGACTACGAACTTCGGATCAAAGTTTATATCGATTACAACCGGGACGGCGACCTGGAGGATGCGAACGAAGCGATCGAGATACCCTATGTCGCCGGTTCCGGCGGCCTGACCGTGTCCCAGGCAATCAATCCGCCGGCGGGCACCACCAGCGGTACCACCCGCATGCGTATCCGGGGGCGCTATTGGGGCGACTCGGCATATCCGCCCGGCCCCTGTACCGGAAACCATTGGGGAGAGACGGAAGACTACACCATCAATCTCGTCGAATGCAGTGGCACCTGCTATGCCCTGCCGACGGCTTCCAATTGTGAAAACCCCAATATCATGCGAATCAACCGGGTCCAGCTCGGCACCCTGGACAACAACAACAGTTCCTGCGGAGGAAACAACGCCGGGTTCGAGGATTACACGACCGGACAGACCGTACCCACCCTCCTGCCGGAACAATCCTACACCCTGACCGTCACCGTCGGTAATTTCCCGCAGTATGTCACCGCCTATATCGACTACAACGGGAACGGCTCTTTCAACGATGCCGGTGAATCCATCCCCATCCCTTACACGGGAGCTTCTGCACAGAGTGTGAACTTCACCGTGCCCGCCGGCATTGCAAACGGACAGTACCGGATGCGAATCCGTTCGAGTTATTACGCACAGGGCGCCCCGCCGAATGCCTATGACATCCTCGCCAGCGACAACTTGGGGGAAACAGAGGATTACACCGTGCAGCTCGGCGCCGCCTTGCCGGCGGAATTGCTGTCCTTCCGGGCTTTGCCGGCGACAAGCGGCGGGGCGGAATTGTACTGGGAGACAGCCAGCGAGCAGAACGTATCGCACTTCACTGTGCAGCACAGTCGCGACGGCCAACACTTCGACGACATCCGGGACGTCCTGGCCACCGGCGGACCGGCCGATCCGACCGCGTACCGCCTCACGGACGACCGGGTCCGGACAGGCAGGCATTATTACCGGTTGATGGTCGTGGACAACGACGGGACCCACACTTATTCCGAACTGGCGGTCGTCGACTTGCCGGCGGAAGGTATGCCTTTTCACCTGTACGGAATTTCCCCCAATCCTGCTGCCGAGGAGGTTACCGTGCACTACCACCGTGCCCAGGACGGTAAGGTCCGGTTCACCCTGTACGACATCACCGGCAGGATCGTGCTGGAAGCAAGCGCCGACGCTTCGGCGGGCGACAATCACAGCCTGCTGGATATACGACGTCTAAGCAGCGGCGTTTATCTTCTTGCGGTGGACGATGGCCAGAACTTGCATTCCCTGCGGCTGCTCAAGTAGTAGGGGTGTGGCGGAAGTAGGAAGGCGAATGTCCGGACAAGCGGCCCGGCCGACCTTCTTTCTTTCCAGCACAACATGCGGGAGGCTGCGGATGCCGCAGCCTCCCGCACCTCACATTCCCCGAAGAGGCCGGCAGCTGCCGGACAACGGTGCGACGCATCCGGCTGGACAGTCTCAATGCGGGGACGCAGGTCCTTCGGCGCCTTTCGGAATCCGGATATCATCCACCAGCGCCATGATTCGATCGGGCGGCGGCGGTGTCAACCTGGAAATGACCACGGTGACCAGCAGGTTGATGAACATGCCGACCGTCCCGATACCCTCCGGGGAGATACCCAGCAGGTAAGCCTCGGAAGGCCAGTCCAGGAACTTGAAACCCAGGATGTAAACCGCCGTGAAGGAGATACCCGTCACCATGCCGGAGACGGCACCCTGCCGGTTGGTACGTTTGTCGAAGATACCCAGTAGGATGGCCGGAAAGAACGAGGAGGCAGCCAGGCCGAAAGCGAATGCGACGATGGCGGCGACGAAGTCCGGCGGATAGATTCCGATCAGGCCGGCCAGACCGACCGCAACGGCGGCGGAGATACGGGCAGCCAGCAGCTCCTGCTTTTCGGATATCCCTGGCATCAGCGTGTTGCGCAGCAGGTCATGGGAAATCGAGGCGGAAATCACAAGCAACAGGCCGGCGGCCGTGGACAAGGCCGCCGCAAGACCGCCCGCCGCCACGAGTGCGACCACCCAATCCGGAAGCCCTGCCATCTCAGGATTCGCCAGCACCATGATGTCCTTGTCGATGGTCAGTTCGTTCCCCGCCCATCCACGCTCCGCTGCCGCCGCCAGGAAGTCGGGCTGTTCGTTGCGGTCGTTGTAATATTGGATCAATCCGTCGCCGTTCTTGTCATCAAAGGCGATCAGGCCGGCCGTCTCCCATTTCTTGAACCAGGCCGGCGCTTCCGCATAGGCCGTGCCGGGCACCGTCTCCAGCAGGTTGGTTCGGACGAACACCCCAATGGCCGGGGCCGTGGTATACAGGATGGCAATGAAAAGAAGAGCCCAACCTGCGGAAATACGGGCGTCCCGAACACGGGGCACCGTGAAGAAGCGGACGATGACATGCGGCAGCCCTGCCGTGCCGATCATCAACGCGGCCGTGATGCAAAGAATGTCGATGACGGATTTAGACCCCGAGGTATAGGCTGCGAAACCCAATTCCGTACTCAGTCCGTCCAATTTGTCCAGCAAAGAGCCGAAACCAGCTTGAGGGACCGCCTGTCCCGTCAACTGGATGGATAAGAAAATGGCCGGTACCATGAAAGCGAAAATCAGGACGCAATACTGCGCCACCTGCGTGTAGGTGATACCTTTCATCCCACCCAACACCGCATAAACGAAAACGATGGCCATCCCGATGACGACCCCGATGTTTATCGGGACCTCCAGGAATCGGGCGAAGACGATCCCGACTCCCCGCATCTGACCGGAAATGTAGGTGAAGGAGACGAACAAGGCGCACACCACCGCCACCAGTCGGGCTGTCCCTGAATAATACCGGGTACCGATGAAATCCGGCACGGTAAACTTCCCGAACTTTCGGAGATAAGGAGCCAACAGCAGGGCCAGCAGGACATACCCGCCTGTCCAGCCCATGAGATACACCGAGCCGTCGTACCCTGAAAAAGAGATGATTCCGGCCATGGAGATGAAGGATGCCGCCGACATCCAGTCAGCCGCCGTGGCCATGCCGTTGAGCAAGGGGGAGACTCCGCCGCCTGCCACATAAAACTCCTTGGTGGAAGAAGCCCTGGCCCAGATCGCGATACCGATGTAGAGCGCAAAGGAAACACCCACCAGCAAAAAGGTCCAAGCTTGTACCGACATGAGATCCGCGGATTGGTGAACGAAAAGAATGGTTGTTGACTCGGAAAGAGCGGCACTACCGCTCGTCCACCCCATGTTTGCGATCCAGGCGGTTCATCAGCCGGACGTAGGCAAAAATGATCAGGATGAAACCATAGATGGCGCCGTTCTGGGCGAACCAGAATCCCAAGGGGAATCCGCCCAGACGGAAGCGGTCCAGCCAGGTACGCAACAAGATGCCGCAGCCATAGGAGACCAGGAACCAAAGCAGCAGCAGCAGTGCCAGGTAGGCAAGATGCCTTTTCCAATAAGTAACATGATTCCCGGATGACATAACCGAACGATTTTCAGCATGAGCAGGAAACGGGACCTGTCGGTCGGGGCGAGGTGACGACGGCCGCCGACGGCCGCGTGTCCGATTCGCCAAATGTAGCAAAAATTATCGGTTGCGGCCGACGGGGAGGAAAATAATCGGTTTCGTGCGTCCGATCCGAGCGGGAGCGATCATTTGCTGCCGAGCCATTGGTGTGGGCGAAGCTGGAAATGCAGCCGCTGTGGACCGGAAATGGGCGGGTGATGGAATTCCAGCATGGTCTCCAACTCCTGGAATCCCTCCTTGACGACCTCCAGCTCATACCTATGTCCGAGCAGAACCGGCAAGCGGATGCCATGACTTGACAGCCGGAACAGTTGGGTGATGTTGGATGACTGGGTCAGGTCCGTCACGCGGACCACCAGGTTCGATTGAGGCTGTCCGTCGGCTTCGCTGAAAAAGAGCAGTTCCACCGTTGTCTCCGCATTGACCAGGTAGACATCATAATCCCCGGGGTCGAAGCCGTTCCGAACCTGCTTGCCGGCCGCCGGCCGGTTACTGGAGAAGTAACCGGTGCTGGAGGCGTGGTGATAGAAAAACCAGCGGTCGTCATACGGGGAATTGACCGGTACGGAAGCGGGTTCCGGCGCTGTCCAGGTACCGTCCGACAGCAAGGATGACCGGTAAATGTCGTAGCCGCCCTGACCGCCGGGGCGGTCGGAACTGAAATAGAGGGTTTGGATGCGGTTGTCGAACCAGGGTGTTTGCTCGTTGTACACCGTGTTGAATGGCAAGGGCACTGGCTGTCCGTAGTTGCCATCTGGTTCCCTGGGACAATACCAGAGGTCGTCCTTCCCTTTTCCTTCCGACCATGCCGCCACAAAGAACAACACCTCCTGGTTCGATGCCCAAAGGGAGCCTAAGGCAGGCTCCTTGCTGTTGCCTTGCGGCGAGTTGACAGGTTCCGGCAGTAGTTCGGGAACCGACCAACCCGATTCGAAACCGTTACGAGCTTTATAGATTTCGGAGCCAAGCCTCCTTTGTTTCATGTCCTTGCAGCCGGAGACGCTGAAATACAATTCGCTTGCATCCGGTGTAAATGAAAAATGGCTGATGAAAAGGCTCTTTTCTGTCGGAATCACCGGGAACAGTTTGGCGGTTTCCCATTGCAAGGCGCTGAACAGTCCTCCCTGTCCGGAGGCACACCCTTTGACATCGCGGTCGGAGCAAAAATAAATTCGTTCTGCATAGCGGAAAGGCCCCGTTTCCGCAGCTGTCGTATTGATGTGTGAACCGATGGGACGAACCGCATCGGATAAAATACCATGCTTGGAAAATCCAGGTATCACATGGCCGCTTGCAAAGGTCGTTGCTTCCGACCCGTCAACAGGGTGGGTATCGGTCGTCGGAAAGGTCTGCACGGCGGAAGGCGGTTGGCCCGGGAGGGTGGTGACGGCACATAACCAACAAAAAAGCGACAGGATGGGTGTATGCCAACACGACGACACCCTGAACAGGGAAGTCTGTTTGTTCATGTGATTCTCAGTAGTATGTTAGCAAGATGTTACAGGGAGGGATTCACAAACATACAAAGTCAAGTTCGCATTTCCAAGAAGCGTTCGAAGGAAGCCTGGGAAAGGGAAGGAATCTCGGATGAAAAAAAACTGACAGGCGGTGTCCGAGTCGGCCGGCATCAAGAATGACCTGCGGAGGAGAATCACACGAACAATAGCCGAATCAGTTCCTCCAACCTGGCGATGGTATCGACCTGGATGCGGAACCGTTCTCTTTCCAATCCTTTGGTGTTGTACTTGGAAATGAAGATTCTGTCGAATCCCAATCTGTCTGCCTCCTGGATCCGTTGTTCAATCCGGTTGACGGATCGGATCTCGCCGCTCAAGCCGACCTCGCCGGCGAAACAGATGCGGCGTGGGACAGCGACATCCTGGAGGGAGGACAGCAAGGCGGCCACGACTGCCAGGTCTGTGGCTGGGTCATCCACCCGGATACCACCGGCCATGTTAAGGAAAACATCCTGCTGTGCGAATGGCATGCCCCCTCTCTTTTCCAGCACAGCCAACAGCATGTTCAACCTGCGAAGGTCGAATCCGGTGGCGGTACGCTGAGGATTCCCGAACACAGCCTTGCTGACAAGCGCCTGGGTTTCGATCAGCATCGGCCGCAGACCCTCCATGGTCGCCGCCACCGCACTTCCGCTCAACTCCTCCTCCGTCTGGGATATCAACAGCTCGGAAGGATTGCTCACCTCCCGCATCCCTCCGGCCGTCATTTCGTAGATGCCGAGTTCGTCCGTAGAGCCGAAACGGTTCTTGAGGGTACGCAGGATACGGTAACTGTAGTTGCGGTCTCCCTCGAACTGCAGTACCACATCCACGATATGCTCCAAAAGCTTGGGACCTGCCAAGCTCCCGTCTTTGGTGATATGGCCGATAATGAAGACAGGTATGTTGGTTTCCTTGGCGAATCGCTGCAGCTCGGAGGCGCTTTCCCGAACCTGGCTGATGCTTCCTGCTGCACTTTCCACATATGGGGATGACAAGGTCTGAATCGAATCCACTATCAGGACCTCGGGGCGCAGCTGTGCGGCCTGGTTCAAAATCCTGGCCGTATTGGTTTCGGTCAGTAGATAACAATCCGCCGAACCCGCAGACAGACGGTCCGCCCGTAACTTGATCTGTTCCTCGCTTTCCTCTCCACTGACGTACAGCACCTTGCTCCGGATGGCCAAGGCCATTTGCAAAAGCAGTGTGGATTTTCCGATGCCCGGCTGCCCACCGATCAGGACCAGGGAACCGGAAACAATGCCACCACCCAATACCCGGTTGAGCTCGTTATCCAAGGTGACGATCCGGTGTGTCTGTCCGGTCCGCACTTCTGAGACCAACACCGGTTGGGCCTCCTTCTCTTTGCGCATCCCTTCCGACTGCCAGCTGCGCGTCCGTTGCTCCGGGACGCTGTCCAGCACCATCATCTCCTCCGTAATGGTGTTCCATTCACCACAGGCGGTGCATCGCCCCATCCATTTGGGAAATGTCACCCCACAAGCCGTACAACTGAAAATAACTTTGTTCTTCGCCAACTTTTTACTGGATTGTTGCTTGGTCCGTGGAACCTCGCAATTTTGACGCACGCCGTTTCGGAATGCTGGATTTGCACCGCTTGGCATATACCGTCTGTGTTTTGTGACCGCCGCCTGGCTGAGGAAAATACGTGCCCGCCGGGCTACTACCAGCCAAAATAAGTCCCTTTTCCCGGATTGGCACTCCGTGGCCGGCAGAAATTTTTATTTCCGATTTTTAATCCGAACATACAATTGTTAACAAGGATAACTATATTTGCAAAAGCTTCGCACCAGCGCGCTGGTCGTCAAGCTGGCTATACAGCAAAACATGATGCTAAATTCCGGAACTTTCCGGAAAAGAAATATGTAGATTGTTTTCATTTGGTTTTTTGGGGTTATGCAGGGTACAGCTTACTGTTGTCACCCTGTTTTTTTTTGTGCTGTCCCGAATGAATTCCGTCGTTGCCTGACCGGCGCTGACAAGGTCGTAGTACCTGGAAACAAACTCTAGCAATCAAAACCGGCAAACTTGGGTCACCGGACCGTCAGGACTTCCTACATTTGCCGGGCCGCGCCAAACGGGTAATATCCTGCCTAACCGGCCTGCCATTCCGAATCAATCACTCACGCCTGATGCAGAAGGCACCCAGTCAGCAACTTCGTAGCCGCCGGTCCATCCTCCCCAGCCTTTGCAGGGCGGCTTTCCGCCGTGTCCGGATTGTCGGACGGCACGGCCTGCCGGTTCCGGGACAAGTTTCGCTACGCCCAGGCATGCTGGCCGTCCTGCCGGTATTCATCGCCGCGACCTTGGCAGCGATGCAGCCACCAAAGAACGGCCCCAGCCCGGACACCCTTGCCGACATCCTCAACCCGACTCCCTACACCAGCGTGACCATCCGGGACGTGCATATCCGAGGTAACAAACGGACTAAGAACGCTGTCATCCTGAGGGAAATAGATTTTTCGATCGGAGATACCATCCCGCTGGAACAACTAGCCGACCGCCTGAGCCAAAATCGCAACAATCTGCTCAACACCGGCTTGTTTCTTAGTGCCGACATCTCCTTTCGGGAATGGCAGGGCGCCACCGGCAGGATCGCCCTCGAAATCAGTGTAGTGGAAAGTTGGTACATCTACCCCTACCCCATCCTCGAGCTGGCTGACCGGAATTTCAACGTCTGGTGGGAAACCTACGCAAGGTCCCTCAGAAGACTCAACATGGGCGTCCGTTTCTACCACCAGAACCTTAGCGGCCGCCGGGACCAGCTCAAGCTGCTCGTCCAATACGGGTTCACCAGAAAGAGGGAAGTCATCTACACCCTGCCCTTCTTCAACCGCCACCGGACATTGGGGATGAACATCAATTTCCTCCACACCCAGGAAAAGGAAATCGGATACAACACCCGCAACAATGAACTGCTGTTCCGACGCGACAATGACAAGGTCCTGCTGAAGCGGCTTCGTGTGGGAGCAGGCCTTTTATTCCGGCCACAACTGCACTATTTCCACCGATGGGACCTTACCTGGCATGACAACCTCATCGACCGATCCATACAGGACACCTGGAATCCGAATTTCTTCCTGGCCGGTTTGCGACAGCGTTACCTTGCCTTCCAGTATCACTTCACGATAGACAAACGGGATGTCAGGCCGTACCCTATGCGTGGCTACCGCTTCGCCACCAGCCTGCATGTCATGGGATTCGGGCAGACACATGACCTTCGTTCCCGCTACCTCAGCGCCGAACACCAGCGTTACAGACGACTGAGCGACCGCACGAGCATCGGCCTGGACCTGAAGGCAAGAGTGGCCTTGGCCCGACAGCAACAGCCTTATTACAACAGCACCGCACTGGGCTATTTCCTCGATTTCATCCGGGGATACGAGTTGTATGTCATCGATGGTCTGGACTACGCCTTCGCCAAGACCAACCTACGTATCCGATTGGCCGAAAGCCTGGTCCAGCCCCCTCGGTGGTTCCGGTCGGACCGTATCCGCAACATACCCATGAAACTCTTCCTGTCCCTTCATCATGAAACCGCCTACGTGAACAACCCTCATTATGGTGAGACAAACGGACTGGCCAACTCCCTGCTTACCGGCATCACCCTCGGTTGTGACCTCATTCTCCACTACGACAGGGTTTTTCACTTCGAATTCAGCCGGAATCATTTGAATGAATACGGTTTTTTCCTACATTGGGCTACCAGATTCTGACCATGCAAGTAGTCGTCTACAGCCAATACCTGAAGGAGGGTGACCTGCCCTTCGTTCAGGACCTTTTCGATGCCATGGCCCGCCATGGGATCGCCGCTTACGTCTATGCGCCGTATCTGGAATCCCTGCATGGCAAGGTTCGTTTCAACATGAACGTGGGTTCGTTCGAGGGATACCTGGATTTCAAGGTACGACGTTTCGATTTCGTCATCACCCTTGGCGGAGACGGGACCATCCTGGCGGCCGCCACCTTCATACGCGAACAGGAAGTGCCCATTTTGGGAATCAATCTCGGCCGAATGGGTTTCCTTGCCACCGTCAACAAACAGCATATCGCCGATGCCATCCGGATGCTGGTCAAAGGACAGTACACCCTCGCCAACCGTAGCACCCTCCGGCTGGAATCCATTCCGCCCCTTTTCGGGGACATGCCTTTCGCCCTCAACGAATTCACCATCCTTAAGCGGGACACCTCCTCCATGATCACCATCCACGCCTTTGTCAATGGCGCCTACCTGAACACTTATTGGGCTGATGGTATCATCCTGGCCACCCCGACCGGCTCCACCGGATACTCGCTGAGTTGCGGCGGACCGATCGTATTTCCGGATTCCAACAATTTCATCATGACACCGGTGGCCCCTCACAACCTGAACGTGCGTCCCTTGGTGCTGTCGGATTCAGACACCATCTCATTCGAGGCGGAGGGCCGGTCGGACAACTTCCTGTGCACCCTGGACTCCCGTCACGAAATCATCGACAGCAGCACTCGCATCGCCATCCGAAAAGGGGATTTCTTTATCCGGATGGCCTTGCCAGGGGACGTCGGATTCCTGGAGACCATCCGGAACAAACTCACCTGGGGGGTGGACCTGCGCAATCACTGAGCGCTTTGTTTCGCCGTCATGCCGGAAGCGTCCGGACGCTGACCTTTCGTAAAAACCACATTCCAAGCAGGAAGAACAAGGCCAACGCCAACACGCTCGGCCGCATGCCTCCCATCAGCTCGCCGGTGAAGGCAAAACTGAATGACCCCAGGGCAGTCGCGGATTTCTCCAGCACATCATAAAAACTGAAGAAGGACGTCGTGTCCTTGGTATGGGAGGGCAACAGTTTCGCATAGGTCGCCCTGGATTGGGATTGGACACCCCCCATCACCAGTCCCACCCCCGCCGCCAACAGATAGAATTGCCACTTTTCCTGCACGAAAAAGCCTGCCACACACAAGGCCGCCCAAAACCCCAGCATCCAGGTCATCCCCTGTTTGTTCCCGATCCGGTCGCATATCCTGGCGAAAAGATATGCGCCGGCCAGCCCAAGAAACTGCAATAACAAGATTACCATGATCAATTCCGCCGTATCCATTCCCACCTCCACCTTGGCGAACAGCGAAGCCAGACTCAATACCGTCTGCACGCCGGCACTGTAACAGAAGAACGCAGCCAGAAAGTACAGCAAGTTCGAATCCCGCCGGGCTTTCCCCCAAACGGACCGCAATTCCACCCACCCCTTCGACATCAGCCCCGGACCAACCCGCACCGGCCTGTCCGGTGGAAGGCGACGAAGCGACAACTGGGCGAAGAATATCCACCAAACTCCGACGGACAGGAATGACAACCGGGCCGGCAAGGTCGAATCCGTCGCCGGCAAGCTGAACCACCCCGGCTGCAGAATGACAGCCAGATTCAACATCAACAAGAGGACACTGCCCGTATAGCCATAGGCAAATCCTCTGGCACTGACCTGGTTGTAATGATCCGGCGTGGCGATTTCCGGCAGGTAGGCATTGTAGAACACCAGGGATCCCGCAAATCCTATCGTCGCCAACATGAACACTCCCAGTCCGAAAAAAAGTCCTCCAGCCGCCGGGAAAAAGTACAAAGCCATGCAGCCTGTCGCCCCCACCCAGGTGAAAAACCGTAGGAACACTTTCTTCCGCCCGCTGTAATCGGCTATACCGGAAAGGAAAGGGGACATCAACGCAATCAGGAAATAGGACCCTGCGACTGCCATGGCAAACAGGGTGGTGTTATACCAGGTCCGCCCCCCCCAGGTGATGACCGCATCGGTCACCTCCTCGAAGTACGCAGGAAATATCGCCACCGCAATGGTCAGGGCATACGCGGAATTGGCCCAGTCGAACAAGGCCCAACCGCGGATTGTGCCCGGGTCGTTCTTATTCGGCATCCAGTCTGTCGCCATGATGTCTTTTTTTCGAAAGGTAGCAGGATATTTCGGATTTCGAGGCGCCCACCCACAGAATTCCAAGGTCCGAAACCTAGGTTGCCCAGACGCAAAGGGACGGCTTTATCCAGGCAGTCGGCACGTGCGACGAATTTCCAGCCAACAGAAAAATATTTTTCGCCGGCTCTTGCAATTTGTTCCCGCTGTCGCGGATTTGTCCTTTTTTTGCAAGCTTTACGCCTGCCTCCTTTCGGGTATGTCCGGTCAGTAGGAGATAGGCCGAAACACACGGCCACCCGTATGCAAACCAAGGGACCACACTCCGCCAACCATCTCCAAACATGCTGAACATAGCCATCCTTTCGCGTGGCGCGGCTTTGTACTCCACCCAACACCTGTACCAGGCCGGCATCCAACGCGGTCATTCGGTACAGATCGTCGATTACCAACGCTGTACCATCGGTGTGGAACGGCAACGGCTGACCATCCGTCAGGCTGGACATCCTTTGCCTTCCTATGATGTCATCCTGCCCCGGATCGGTGTTTCCCATACGGAACACGGCGCAAGGCTGCTCAGACATTTCGAAATGCAGGGAATCCACACGCTGGTCCCTTCCGAAGGGCTGCGGAACGCCCGTGACAAATTCCATTGCCATCAGCTGCTGGCTGCCGCAGGCATTCCTGTACCCAATACCTTCATGGCTGGCGCACCGGAGGACCTGCCCGACCTGTTGGACCAGTTCGACGACCGTCCGGTCGTCCTCAAGCTGGTGGAAAGCACCCATGGCATCGGGGTGTTGCTGGCACCGGACAGGTTCTCCGCCCTGGCCATGGCGGAAACCTTCTCCAAACTGGAGCAGCCCATCCTGGTACAGGAATTCATTCCGGAATCCGGCGGATGTGATATCCGGGCCTTCGTCGTAGGCGCCAGGGTGGTGGCCGCCATCCGCCGATGCGCCATGCCCGGGGAATTCCGGGCCAACCTCCACCGAGGTGCCACCGCCGAACCTGTCCGGCTCACGCGCGAGGAAACGAAAATCGCCCTGCATTCCGCCCGAACGGTGGGTCTGCCGGTGGCCGGAGTGGATCTGCTGCGGACTTCCCGCGGACCGTTGGTCGTGGAAGTGAACGCCTCCCCCGGATTGCAGGGCATAGAAACCGCCACCGGCATCAACGTCTCGGATGCCATCCTGACTTACCTGGAAAAGAAGCTGCAGTCCCGCACGCTGTTGGTCGCCGGTGCGGGCTGACCATTTTGTCCGCGCCACGTGCCCGAATCGAACCGGATTGGCCGTATATTTGACGTCCGGTCCGCGTCGGATTCCGACGCCCCGAAAACGCCGATTCGCCAATGATGACTCCATCCCACCCGGACGCAGCCTATACCGCACAAGCCTTGCTGGATGTGCAAGCGCGCATCACATCCTACATTCACCGCACGCCGGTCCTGACCAGTCGGTTTCTCAACCAGCTGACCGGTGCCGAACTTTTTTTCAAATGTGAGAACTTTCAGCGCATGGGAGCCTTCAAGATGCGGGGGGCCGCCAACGCCATCCTTTGTCTCAGCGCCGAACAGCGCGACAAAGGGGTCGCCACACATTCCTCCGGCAATTTTGCGCAGGCACTCGCTCTGGCCGCCAAACTCTTGGGCGTACGGGCGCATATCGTCATGCCATCCAACGCACCGGCGGTAAAACGCGCCGCCGTGACGGATTACGGAGGGCGCATCATCACCTGCCCCCCTACCCAGCAGGACCGGGAAAACACCCTTGCCGAGGTCGTGGCGGATACCGGGGCGACCTTCCTCCACCCTTACGACCAGGACCCCGTCATCCTCGGACAAGGCACGGCCGCACTGGAGCTCATCCAGGACCAGCCCGGACTCGACCTGCTGCTGGCTCCGGTCGGCGGCGGCGGTCTGTTGGCCGGAAGCGCCTTGGCCGCCGAGTTTTTTTCGCCGGGTCTCACAGTCCTTGGTGCGGAGCCCCTCGGTGCCGATGACGCCTGGCAATCCCTCCGTCAAGGCCGCATCGTGCCGTCTCTGCGGCCGGATACCATCGCGGACGGACTCCGGACCTCCCTCGGGGAGCGGACTTTCCCCATCCTGCGTTCGCTCGTCGGGGACATTGTACGTGTTTCCGAAGCATATATCGCCACCGCCACATATCTCCTCTTCGAACGCATGAAACTGGTCGCGGAACCATCCGGAGCGGTACCCCTGGCGGCGGTCCTATCTGACAAGGAGCGCTTTGCCGGCAAAAAGGTAGGCATCATCCTATCCGGTGGAAATGTAGACCTCCGGTCACTCGGGGAGATTTTCCGGCTGGCAACCCACTTGCCCTCCTGACCCGAAGCACCCGGAACGACAAACCCGATCCGAACGAGAACGGCACCCTTGGAGGTGCCGTTCCTGTCGCAACATTCATGAATACATTCGTCCGGGTTTGGCACGCCGCATGTCAGCGGCTGCTTCCGTCCGATGGGATGCAATGACCTGGCACCACCTTGGCGGTGCCGGTCTCATCTGGTATGTCACTTTCCTCCCTTGAGGGTGCCCTGGAGCTGTTCGAGCTGCTTCCAATCCGACTTCGCTGCCAACTTGGCTTGTGTAGGCCAGGAAGCTGGATCGTGCATCTGATACCTTTTCCCGGCCTTGTCCAGTACGGCTTTCAGTGTGGCGACTTCCGATTTCGCCAAGGCAGCGAAGGTCTCGATACCGGCCATCTTCAGCAATTCGGCGATTTTGGGGCCTACCCCTTCGATACGGGTCAGGTCGTCGTTGACAACCTGCTTTCCCCCCGTCTTCTTTTCGGCCGTCTTCTTTCCGACAGGACGGACGGCGGACTTGGCTGCCGGGGCCGCTTTGTCCGTACTGGCTTTGGCCGCCGTTTTCGAGGCTGCTTTCATTGGTTTGGCAGCGATGGCTTCCTTCGGCTGCACCAGAGAAACCAGGGAGTTGACCGTACCGACTTCCGTCTTGACATAATCATCGGCTTTCCAGTCGTTTTCCCACCGGTGGTTGTCGATCAGGTAACGGAATTGGTATTCCTTTCCGGCCGGCAACTCCAGCACAGCGGAATAATCCTGCTTGTCGGCGTTCATACGGACGCCGTTCTCCCAACTCCAGGCGTTGAAATCGCCCAGAATCCGCACTTCGGAGCCTTCTTTGGCTGCTTCCAGCGGAAGGCTGAACGTGACCTTGCAGGTCCCTTTCGATTTGGAAAATGATTTTGTTAACATGTCAGGTGAATTTAAATGAAAAATGGTAGGTGATAATGTAGTAGCGTAGGTTCATCCGATGGGCAGTTCGGCTGGTCGGGCGGTTTGCAGGTCGGAATCCGGGTTGCCATCCCGGAATCTCTTCGGGTCGACCCGCCGAATCGGAAGATACCAGGACAATTCCTGGCTGCTGAATATGATTTGGCAGTGTGGTACAGCTGTTACGGTTTTAACACCATGGCTTCGGCAAATGTTTGGCCGTCGGCGGGCAAAAGTAAGGAATAATCATATTGTAAGGAAATCATTTCATCTGAAATTCAGCTGTTTACAGCATATCTACAATAGTTGCCGGACGATTTCCCCATCAAATACACAATCGCGTTCTGCCACAAGTGTCCCGAATGAAATGAAATTTTCGAATCGAACTGTTCCGCCGCCAATTTTTCTGACAAGCCGGACATGCGAATTTCTGCCGGGTCCGGTCCGCTTGTGACAAGCAAGGATCGATAAGGGTATCAAGTTCGGTATCGACAAAACCAACAGGCAGGCAAATATTTGCCCTTTTCCAATTGGTCACCGGTTGAAAAAAAATTACATTTGGTGCAAAAAGATGTCCTTTCTACTACGCAGCAGTCTGTTGTTCATTTTGTTCGGCCCTGCTTTCCAGATGGCCGCACAGACCCCGGCCCGGCAGGTGATCCGGCTTAACCAGGTCGGATTCTACCCTTCCGCCCCTAAGACGGCCATCGTGACCGAGAAGGGGACCGGCACCTTCGAGGTAGTCAACCGACATACCGGCGAAACCGTATTCAGCGGCGTTGTGGAGGGGCCCCGTACGTCCGGTCTATCGGGAAAGGAAACCTGGTCCGCTGATTTCTCCGCTTTGCAGGATACGGGATCGTTCGAGCTGGTGCTGGCCGGGCGACACAGTTCCCCACCCTTTCAAATCCGGGAACAGGTACATGCCGACGCGGCAGCCGCCGCCCTGAAATCCTATTATTTCCAACGGATGTCCACCGACCTGCCGGAAGCGTATGCCGGTCGTTGGCGTCGTCCGGTCAGTCATCCGGACGACCGGGTCGTGGTTCACCCGTCCGCGGCCGGCCCCACACGGACCGCCGGCACCGTCATATCCTGTCCCGGCGGCTGGTATGATGCGGGGGATTACAACAAATACATCGTCAACTCCGCCGTCACGGTGTCGACGTTGTTGAATCTGTACGAGGATTTTCCGGATTGGTTCAGCGGATACCGGCTGGCCATCCCGGAGGAGGGGAACAACCTGCCCGATCTGCTGGATGAAATCCTTTGGAATCTTTCCTGGATGCGGACCATGCAGGATCCGGCGGACGGCGGAGTGTACCACAAGTGCACCACTCCGGAATTCGAAGGCTTCATCCTGCCCGAAAAGGCCGTCCAGACCCGATATGTCGTTCGGAAAAGCTCCCAGGCGGCGCTTTGTTTCGCGGCCACCATGGCCCAGGCGGCCCGCGTGTTCCAGGCTTTCGAAACCGAACGGCCCGGACTTGCAGGCCAGTTCCTGCTGGCAGCCCAGGATGCATGGAATTGGGCGAAGGTAAAGCCAAACGTCCGATACAATCAGAACCAGCTGAACGAAAGGTTCGACCCGGACATCAAGACAGGCACCTATGCCAGCCGCGACCTCACGGATGAAAAAATATGGGCTGCCATCGAACTGTACCTCACGACAGGTGACACAGCCTACATCCGCTCCGTGGAGCTGTTTCCGACGGAGGGCATCACCTTACAAAGCTGGGAGGATGTCCGGACCATGGGATACCTGTCCCTGCTCCGCCACCGGACGTCCCTGCCGGCTGACACAGAAACAACCCTCCGATACCTGACCAACCTGTTCCGTGCCTTTGTCGACGGAATGTCGATGCATCGCAACGAACAGGCGTACCTGACGCCCATGGAAACAGACGCCGCCAACTACGTATGGGGCAGCAACGCCGTCTGTGCCAACCAAGCCATGGCATTCATCTATGCATACCGCCTGAGCCAGGATCCGGACCACCTTTATGCAGCTCTCGACAATGTGGATTACCTGCTGGGGCGGAATGCCACCGGATACTGCTACCTGACCGGATTCGGCACCCTTTCGCCCCGACACCTGCACCACCGGCCTTCGCAAACCGATGGCATAGACGACCCCGTCCCGGGCTTGCTCGTCGGAGGCCCCAATCCCTTCCGACAGGACAATTGTCCTGGTTACCTTGGAGAACACGCCGACGAGAGCTATGTCGACGATGTCTGCTCCTATGCATCCAACGAGGTGGCCATCAATTGGAACGCACCGCTGGTGTATGCCCTCTTCGCCCTGGACCTGTTGATGCCCTCCGAGACGGATTGAGCCGGCAAGGCGTCCGACCGCCGTCCGAGAACCATACCCCGGACTTCCAACAAATCAAAACAGCATGAACCAAACGGTCCGTTTCCCTACAGGGACGTGCAGCGTATCCGACGATTGGTCCTACAAGGGCATGCAAGTCGTCTACTTGGAAAATGATTACCTGAAAATCGGCATTTTGGCCGGACGGGGCAGCGACATCTTCGAGTTCACCTACAAACCTGCCGCGGTAGACCTGATGCTGCGCCTTCCAAAAGGCATCCAGCACCCTGGAAAGGTATTCTCACAAGACCGCAGCACCTCCAACCAATTCGAGGATTATTATTACGGTGGATGGCAGGAAATACTGCCCAACAGCCCGGCCTTCCGTTACCGGGGCGCTTCGCTAGGACAGCACGGCGAAGTTTCCCTGACACCCTGGAAACATGCCATCGTGATGGACAGCCCGCAAACAGTGGCGGTCCGCCTCTGGACGCAACCGCTCCGGATGCCGGTCCGCGTGGAAAAGACCCTCACCCTACATGCTGGGTCGGCTACCTTGCACATCTCGGAGACCCTTACCAATACCGCCGGCACGGCATTGGATGTCGCTTGGGGCCATCATGTGGCTTTCGGACTGCCGTTTTTGGCGGAAGGCGCGGTCATCCGGACCAATGCCCGCTGGTTCGAGGCGGAGCCGATGATGCCGGCACACCGCCGGTTCCAACCCGGTGTCCGAACCGCTTTCCCGGCCGCCCTCGCCTGCGACGGCAGCCCCGACGACGTATCCACCGTACCACCCGCCGATGCGCCCCCCTACAGTGAAATGGGGTACTGCTGGGAGTTCCCCCCGTCCGACCGTGCTTGGTATGCCCTGGAAAACCAACGGAAAGGCATCGGATTCTCCCTGACCTGGGATGCGGAGGTCTTCCGCTATCTTTGGTACTGGCAGGAGCGGTACGGGACCCGGGACGCGCCATGGTGGGGCAACACCTATGCCGTCGCCCTGGAACCATGGACCATTCGCTGGCAGGCGGATCCGGCAGCAGCCATCCGGCGCGGCGAATGGTTGCAACTCGCTGCCGGCGCAACCTGCGCAACCAACCTGGAGGCGGCCGTATATCCCGTTGTCAATCATTGAAAACGATAGAATTGCCAATACCTTCATCATCTAACGGACCATCATGGAATTATCCATTGCCAACGCCACTGTTTTTGCCGACGGACTGGACCATCCGGAATGTGTCGCGGTGCATCCAGACGGATCGGTTTGGGCCGGCGGGGAAGCCGGACAGCTGTACCGGATCCGGCCGGACGGACAGCAGATGGACATCGTCGCCCGAACCGGCGGGTTCATCCTCGGCATCGCCATTTCCCCCTGCCTGCGCTGGATGGCTGTATGCGACCTGGGGAATCATTGTGTCTGGCGGTTCGACTTCGCCGACGGTAAGCTCTCTCGGTTCGCCGACGGCGCCGAGGGACACCGGTTCAACATCCCCAACTATGCCACCTTCGATACGGCGGGGAACCTCTATGTCAGCGAAAGCGGCGCCTTCCGGCAGGTCAACGGGAAGATCCTGAAATTCGCACCGGACGGAACCGGCACGGTCTGGTCGGAGGGACCTTTCCATTTCGCAAACGGCCTGGCCCTGGGACCGGAAGAAAAACACCTCTACGTCGCCGTCTCCTTCCTACCGGGTGTCGAACGCATCGAGATCACCCCGCATGGAGCGGCCGGCCGCCGGGAATTGTGCTGCACCTTGCCCGAATCCGTCCCGGACGGACTGGCTTTCGATGCCGCCGGCAACCTGTACGTATCCTGCTACGCACCCAACAAGATTTTCAAGGTCCTGCCAGCGGGTGATTGCCAGGTCTGGCTGTCGGATTGGGAGGCCCATACCCTTTCTAATCCGACCAACATCGCTTTCGGCGGACCGCAGCTGGACCAGTTGTTCGCCGCCAACCTGGGAAGATGGCACATCACCCGGATAGACGCCGGCGTCAGGGGCTTGCCCCTTGCTTCGCATGCGGGTATCGGAAAGGGGGCCTGAACCGGTACGAACACCTTCCAACCAATGCTCGAACCATGACTTTTTTTGGAAAAATCGCTGTTGTGACCGGGGGGGCAAAAGGCATCGGAGCCGCCTGCTGCCGGCTTTTCCACCGGGAAGGAGCCAGGGTGGTCCTGCTGGACACCGACCGGGCGGCCGCCGACGAGCTCGCGCATGAATTGGGTGACCGCATCCTGACGATCTGTTGCGACGTGTCCGACGGGGATTCCGTATCCCGGGCCGTGTCGGAGGTGGATGCACATTACGGCGGCGCGGACATCCTGGTCAACAATGCCGGCATACAGCGATATGCCTCCGTCACCGAATCCAGCGAAGCGGAGTGGGATTTCGTCCTCCGGGTCAATTTGAAAAGTGCGTTTCTTTGCGCCCGTGCCTTGATTCCCATGATGCAGCGGCGTGGCCAGGGCGTCATCATCAACGTGGCCAGCGTACAGGCTTTCATTTCCCAGCAACGGGTCGCCGCCTATGTCACCTCCAAAACGGCGCTGCTGGGCCTGACCCGCAGCATCGCCGTGGATTACGGACCCGCCATCCGGTGTATGGCGGTGTGCCCTGGCACCATCGACACCCCCATGTTGCAGGACGCCGTCTCCCTGTCACCGGATCCGGAAGCGGTGCTGCAGGAATGCAGGGACATGCACCTTGTCAAAAGGGTCGGCACGCCGGAGGAAGTCGCGTCGCTCATCGGCCTGCTGGCCGGCGACCAAGGGGGCTTCTTCACCGGTCAGGCGATCCGCATCGACGGCGGATTGGGTGTCACCATCCCGGGAAGCCAACGGGATGCTTAAGGCCGCCCATTCCGCCGCCTCCCCACCAGCAACCTCATTCCTCCAGCAGGAATGTGCGCACTTCCCAAGGTTCCAGCAACACACGGTCAGACACCTGTCCCAGCCGCTTTTCCGACCCGTCGCTCGCAAAGACTTTCCCAGGCGGGCCGCCCTTCCAACGTAGCCTTGCCTCCTCCCGGGTCGGGCCGGGGTTGAAGAGGCGGACAACAAACGCTCCGCCGGACCGGGCAGGCTGAAAAAGGGTCACCATCACCTGACCGCGGCCTTGCAGTCCCAGGCTTGCCGGTGGCAAGGATTGCCCCTCCCGCACCGGCAGCACCTGCAGCGGCTGGGTCTTACCGATAGCGAAGCGCTTGGCGGCGGCCGCATCATACCTGCCATGCGGTTGCACCGCATACCGGAAGCGGACCGGACCTTCCTGAAATCCCTTGTAGTTCACAAACCAGACATTGTTCATGACCCAGGAATACAGATGGGTGGATGGCGTCCAAGTATCGAACCAAGGTTCGTTCCGCAAGTCCCCCATCCAAGCCTGGCCATGCATGCCGCCTGTTTCGACCAGGGGTGCATCTACATTGACCCAGGTCACCCCTGTGCTGTCGTTGGAAATATCGACGAAATGCTGGGCACAGAAGAAGTTCTTGTTGGCGCCCGGCAGTTGGTCCGACTCCGGGCGCATCTCCGCCCAAGCCAGGTCGATGCGGACTTGTCCGTCCGCCACCCGGAATGGAAAGGCGAAGCGTAGGTTCTCATCTGCCAGCACCTTCCTTTTCGCAACCCGGTTCTCCAGCTGCACGGCATCCTCTCCGGACACCAGGCGAACCAGCCGCTCCACACTGTCACAGCCCGGAGCAGTCGAGGTAGCCAGCAAGGCCACCGTCCAGGGGCCTTGTTCGACCGGACGGACAAGGGCAGGTCCGCTGGTCTGCGGTTGAGCGGCATTCGCACCGGTGTACCACAATTGGTTGAACATGGCCGTAGCCGTCGTATCCACCCATTCCGTGCCGGTCCGTTCGTTCCGGATCTGCAGGATATCCCCTGAAGCAGGGGACAGGGAAACGGACCAGCCGCCGTTGTCCAACCGATGAGGGCCGTACCGCAACCGGTCGACGGGGAAGACCGGCCGGTCGGCGGGCTGCCGGGCCCGCACCCGGTAGTGCGCCGCTTCGAACGCACCGACCGTATCCGGACGAAAACATAGGTCCCCGTCGAACAACCGTTGCAAAGGATAACAGGCGCCGGTGGCATCGACTGCCACATCCCCTTCCCGGGCCCATTCCCCGGGAAGGATCACCAACTCCCGACGAGGCCAGGAAGTGGTGTTGACTATCCAGAAGTTGCCGTCAAAAGGGGCAGGCGGAACGTCGACGGCCGAAGCCGCCGCCAGGAGGCTGTCCGCCAGGTCGGCGGCAGCCAGGGCATATGACCTTTTCCCTTGCCACAAGGCCCGGGCAAAATCACCGTCCGGATCCGATTTGCTGGAAAAGGCCCCCCAGGTATGTTCCGAGAACAAGAGCACGTTCCGCCAGGCCGCATCAAAGGCGGCTGCGGGAAAATCATATGGCCGGACCATCGCCCAGACGGCGGCAGCCTGGACCAGTCGCTCCGCTGTGCGGCGGTTCAACGCCGTCTCCGCCGCAGAGGATGCTACCCCGTCTTCCCAATAGGGCGACATGTCGCCCCGGTACGAAGGAATGGCTCCGCCGTACTTCGCTTCGAACGCACGAAACAATTCGGCTGTCGTCGCCATGCGGAACCTGGGACTTTCATACTTCTCGTTCCATTCCCGGATAAAGTCCGGCATGTCGTCATCCGGCCCACCATTGTCTGCAAGCGAATACCGTAGTTGCACGATGTCGTACGGATATCCTTCCGCCGACAGCTCGGAAAGGAAATCCAGTACGGGTACCCCTTCCGTTCGGCGAAGCTGTCCCAACAACCAGTCATGAAACCAGGAATAGCCATGCCGGGACATCCAACACAACAGACTGTCCGTACCGGACGGCGTCACCCAATAGAATGGCTTGTCTCCCCAGGCTTCCATCACATGGCCTACCTGGTAACCTCCGTGCGGCTTGTGCGGCATATGGTTCGGCCCCATCGAGAGGAACCGGACGCCGTTCTCCAACAGTGCAGGGACGGTTCCCCAGGCATAGCCCGGCACATCGGTGATCATGGCCGTCGGTATGTCCAATCCGTAGGTACGCTGCAGATGTTGGGCGTACTGGGTGATGCGCATCAGTTCCTCCGGGCGTTGGATGCCGGTCAGTTCGCTTCCGTACAGTGCGTCCAGCCCGATCCATCCTGCACGGACGGCCCCAAGAAAGGTGTCCAGACCCGCCGGCTCGATCTGATCCAGGTAACCTTCCACCGGCCACAACACCTCGACGTTCCACTTGTAGCGCGCTTCCTCGGGATAATCCGCCGTTTTACGGGCCAGGTCGATGCCGGCACGGATGTTCCGCCATTGGAGGGCGAGCACCTCCTGCTGCAGGTGTGTGAAACCGACGTCCACATGGGAATGCGGAAGGAAATACACTTCGTATGGCCGCACGGGCGCCATCCGGACCCGCTCGCCGAAGCGCATTCCAAGCCCGGTCTCCAGGACCACCGACAGGACGGTATCCACGGACACCGGCTCCAGCCATAGAGAAAAGGACTGTCTTCCCAACCTTATCGGCACTGTATCCCTATGACTGTCTCCCAAGCTGACGACCCCGTATGTCGGGGGACCGACATGCGTGTAATCCAGCCGTACCGGTTGCCGGCTTCCTTCCTCCGTATGCCGCAAGGCTGGAGGCGCACGGACGGTGAGTTTCGTCTCCACATGGTTCTGGTAAGCGATATAGGTGTCCGCATGAACCGTTTGCCGGGCGGACAGCCGGATCAGCAAGGAATCGGGGCCGGCGAGCCAGGCGGCCGGAACCGTCAGGAACTGGTATCCGTCGTAGCGCGCGCGCTCCGCATCATATTCGGTGCAGCGGAAGGAAAGAACGAATCCCATGGCCGACCTGCTCCAATGCTGTTGGTCCGGACCCGTCGGCAACTGGAAAGAAAGGACCGCGGTGTCGTTGACAGCCAGTTCGAAAACCGCCCGGCCGGTATCCTGGCCGGTCAGCAGGGTCGCCTGCCAGACAAAGGTGACGGGTCTGTCGACACAGACCGACCATTCGGATGAAAAGCCGATGGGTTCCTGTCCCGGCATCAGCTGCAGCGCCACCTTTCCGCGCTGCAATTCCGGCGGATAGTCGAGTACGGTGCCGGACAGGACATGCGAAAAGCCCTGCAGGAAGGAGTCCCCGGCTACCGGAAAAAGATCTGGACCGCCGGCACCGCCCGATTGTGCCACCAGCTGCAGCGGTAGGAAGACCAAGGGTGACAACCAGCGTGAGACCGGAAATACCGGTGGCAAAAGCATGCGCATGATGGAAATGGTTTCTGGCATCTCGCGGAACAGCAAATCTGGTCAAGAACCACCGGTGTGCCGCGGCCGGCTCAAGGCGCAGGCCACACCAGCCGGATGAAGCGCGGCCGGTAGATGTGGGCCCGCTCCCGGATGTCGTTCCAGAAGTCCAGTGTGATCGTATTGTAGGAAATGAGCAATTCCCCCGGATTTGACAAGGCCGGATGGGCTTTTGCATTGTAGCACAACAGCCCTTCGCCTGATTCGGGGGTGGTCCAGATTTCCCGGATGGGGGAAAATGGGCCTGCGGGACTGTCACCGATGCAAAGTCCTACCTTGTCCGACAGTCCGAAGACCTGAAAAACCAAGGCGAATTTGCCATCCGGCAGCGGCGTGACGCTCAATTCGTTGGAGACGCCCGCAGCTACCGGTGCCATTTCAAGCGGATTGCGACCCCACTCCTTTCCGTTCCAGAAGCGCCATTTTCGGTACCGTTCGAAAAACCGCGGACGCACACGGGCCACCACGAGGTGTTTGCCAGGCCCCGCACATCCGTACACATAGACGAAACCGTCCGCGTGCGGTGCCCCGGCCCAATCGGTATGCACAAGTAGGCCCGCGCCGAGATTCGTCTGCCCCCATTCCGGCAGGTCCAGGTGGAATGGCGTTTTCAATTGCCGGTAACGGTGGAACGGAGGCCTTTCCCCCTTGGGAATCCGGAGGATGGAAACATCCGGTTCGATAAAATCGAAGACACCGGGGCCGGTGACACGGATGTGGTAAGCGAACAGGTAGAGCCGGTTGTTGCGCTCCCGATTGACGAAACCGTCACCCAACCAGAAATGCTCCTGCGGGCCGTCCGGCCGCGGCTGGAAGAGCGCCACCGGTCGACCGTCGGAATCGGTGCGGACATGAAAGTCGATGTGATCTTCCAACGGCACCCCGTCCCGGAGGATGGCGGCGGAATTGTTCACCATGACATGACCGGGCAACGGCCGCCCGTCCTCCACCTCACCGACGTATGTGTCGCTGAACACCAGCAGGGTTTCCTGCCCTTTTCGATCGGCAGCATCAGGGAATTCCACTCCGTCCAACGGAATCGAAAAGATGCCGTCTCCACCGAACCAGCCGCTGGTCCTACAAAAAAGGGCTGTCCATTCCGGTGCCGCCATCACGTCCGGCGTGGACACATCCTGCCCATACATCCTCATACAGGCCAGCAAACACAAGGTCGGCAGCAGGAGGAATTTCTGCTGGCAGTGCTCACCGGGAGCAACCTGCCGGTAAGAGCATGTCCGTCTTGTATGGCTATAGCCTGAAAAAGGACGGATGAGCCGGCTCTTCCCGCCGGTTGTCGGTTGCATGCTTGACATGGACCTCATATTGAACTTTGTACCGCGTTTATGCAAACTTGGGAACGAACCGGATATCCTCTGTCACCCTCGGCTTGGCCGGTGACACCTGACTGGCTCCGGACCGTCACAAGGCAATGTTTTTAAAAAGATGTCCACGACACCTCGCGGTCGGCAAATCCTGCCGGACCAGTCCTCCTCAATAAGCGCCGCTGATCCGGACGAAGAAAGGCCGGTAGGTATCCGCATTTTTGAAAAGGTCGGCGAAGTCGTGGCTGTTCACATTGTACGACACCAGCAGGTCATTCCCCTGGCTGTGGGAAAGGTGTGCGAATGCATTGTAGGTGAACAGGTTGGATTGAGTGGACTGCGGCGTGCAATACACCAGCCGCTTGTTGGCGAACACACCGGTCGGAGAGGTTCCGTCATACAGGTAGATCTCACCGCCGAGAATATGGTGCTGGGTAAGGAGATAATACCGCTGGTCGTGGCGAAAGACCGTGAACTGCTCGGAAACGTTGGAGAATAGCCGCTGGCTGGTGGTGGCCTCCGGCTGCCATGTCGATCCGTCGAAATACTCCCATGTGGCGGTGAGATCGTGCCCCGGCACCCGGGCGACGTGGAGAAACTTCGAAAAACCGTCCTTTTCCGCTCCGTAAAGGTAGGTGTATCCATCCTCTCCTTCCAGGAGGCAAGCCCCGAAATTGACGGTCGGGTTGTCGACCATACGCCGGACGGACAACAGGGTCAGGTCCGGGAGTTGGAAAGTGGCGACATCAACGGCGGCGTATTCGAAATCCCATGCCCCGCCCGAACCGGTAGACCGGAAGGCGAATAGAACCACCTGCAGGGTATCCCCCTTCGCCAGGCCATGCCCGGGCCAGTACCACCACCCGGATTCCTGTGGCGACAGGTAGGCTGTGGCACCCCCTTGCAAGGTGGTGAACGAATCGCCATCCTGCAGAACGAACGCATTCCGATGGAAGGGACTGGGCGGACGGCTGCGGTTGGGATTCACCGTCCCCATGAAACTGTCACCGAACAACCACAGGGTCCGACCGTCCGGCAAGGGAACGGAATAGGTCGCGTCCCCGCCGGTCCATCCGTCCCCATAACGGGTGAAATGGCCGTTGAAATCCGTCGCCGGCACCACGGAGATCGGTTCGGACCAGCAGCTTGTCTGTGTCTGGGTACTGTCCTGGCCCGACGGGTCCACCGGATTGGCCGGTTCCTGTTCAAACGGATAGAAATTGCCGGAGGTGAAATCATCGGTTTCATCCTCACAGGAGATGACCAACAACACACCGCAGAGCAGCGGCAACAGGTTCCGGAGCCGGCGTACGTTACGCACGGGAATCGGCCGGTCTATTTCAGGTGATTTTTTATCAATCATGACAAAAGAAGTGGTATGTTTGAACAAAGATAGCTTTTCCGACGGAGAACGGCGTCGGAAAGCGGAAAAATGAAAAACAAAGCCATACCGATGAAATTGGGATTGGGATTGTACCGCAGCCTCTTGAACGACCGCAACTTTTCATTCGCACGGCAATGCGGCGCGACACACCTGGTGGTTCAGCTGGTGGATTACGTCAAGGGAGGGGAGCATCCGAGTCTTTCCCGCAACTATCTGGACGGCTGGGGCGTGACACGCAACCAAGGCAAGTATTGGGAGTTGTCCGACCTGATGTCCTTGAAACGGCAAATCAACAGCCATGGGCTTACCTGGGCGGCAATTGAGAATTTCGATCCATCCCACTGGTACGACATCTTGCTGGACGGTCCGGAGAAGCACCGGCAGATGGATCAATTGAAAAGAATGGTCGCCAACATCGGCAAGGCGGGAATTCCGGTCATGGGGTACTATTTCAGCCTTGCCGGGGTCTGGGGCTGGAGCAGTGGCCCCGACGGCCGGGGCGGGGCGGTTTCCGTCGGATACCAGGAGGGGGCGGTGGACATAACGCGGCCCATCCCCAACGGGATGGTCTGGAACATGGTATATGACCCGGACACACCCTCCGGCTTCGTGCCGCCGGTTTCGGCGGAGGAAATGTGGGAGCGACTGGCTTGGTTTCTGTCCGAGCTCCTGCCAGTCGCCGCCGAAAACGGCGTCAGGTTGGCGGCACACCCAGACGACCCTCCGTTGCCCGTCATGCGCGGTGCCGCCCGGCTGTTCCATTCCTTACCGGCCTACCGCCGGCTGCTGTCTTTGTCGGATCATCCGGCCAACGGATTCGAATGTTGCCTGGGAACGATCCAGGAAATGGGGACGGGAGACCTTTACGGTTTCCTGGATGAGCAATCGGCAGCAGGGCGCATCGGCTATGTTCATTTCCGAAATGTGGTCGGTACCGTCCCGCATTACCGGGAGGCTTTCGTCGACGAAGGCGACATCGACATGGTACGGGTGCTGCGGATCCTTCGACGGAACGGTTATGAGGGGGTGCTCATTCCGGACCACACGCCCGAAATGACCTGCGGGGCTCCTTGGCATGCCGGCATGGCGTTCGCCCTCGGCTATATGCGGGGAGCCTTGCATGCCCTGGAGAAGGAAGGCTGAGCCTCATGCACGAGCCCGGCACACCCGTCTCGTCATCCGACATCTTTTTCACGTTATCCCATGGCCCGACGGAATATTACCTTATCTTGTGCAGACAGGGCATTACGACCACCGCCGTAATCGCCTGCCAATCAAAAGAACAAGCGCATGCAATTTCAACACCTGCTGATTCCGCTGGTTATCCTGCCGTCCCTGCTTTTCTCCCAAGCCTTCCCGCCACCTTTCGGATTTTCTGCAGACTTGGGATCGGCCGGCGGCATCACCCGGTACGACGAAGCGGAACAGGCATACGAACTCAGCGGACAAGGCCGCGGCATCGGACAGGACAGTTATCATGCGGCTTGGCGTCGATTCGCCTCGCAGGATTGCATCCTACAGGCGCAGGCCGCTTTTGTCCCGGACAAAGGACCTGCCGGACGGGAATTGGGTTGGGTCATCCGTTCGACACAACAGCCTGGCGCTCCCTTTGTGGCGGCGGTCCTGTTGGAAAACGGACAGGCCGCCCTGATGCAGCGTGACGTTCCACAGGGAGTCATCCGGGTGCGCAAGATGGAGGTCCCGCAGGCGTCCGTTGTTCAACTGGAAAAAAAAGGCAAGCGGTACACCCTTTCGGCAGCCCGTTTCGGAGACCTATACCAGCACATCTCCACAGAAGGCCCCGAATTCAGGGAAGGGTACGACGCCGGTCTGTTCGTCGCATCCGGAGATGCCTATACCCCTGCCAGCGCCCGGTTTACGAACGTCCGTACCGTCATTCCGCCGGGCCCGTCCTTTGTGGCCTACCAAGACTACCTGGACAGCTATGTGGAGACCCTGGAAGTGGCCACCGGACGGCGGAAGGTGGTTCTTACGACCGACGGTTCCGCCCAGGCCCCGAACTGGACAATCGACGGCAAGGCCTTGCTCTACAACAGCGAGGGCAAAATCCACCGGTTTGAACTGGAGCGCGGAACCGTCAGTCAGTTGCCTACGGCCCCGGTCCTGGAGAACAACAACGACCATGTCATCTCCTTTGACGGGAAGATGCTGGGGCTGTCCAGCGCCAGCGGCGAACAGGCTTACGGCAGCCTGGTCTACACGGTACCCATCACGGGGGGCGTCCCTACCCGAATCACCCCCCTGGGGCCCTCCTACCTGCACGGATGGTCCCCGGACGGACAATGGCTCACCTATACCGGGTTGCGTGACGGGGAATACGACATTTACAAAATTCCTTCTACGGGGGGGCACGAGATCCGGTTGACCGATACCCCGGGCCTGGACGACGGTTCCGAATACAGTCCGGACGGACAATGGATTTATTTCAACAGCGTTCGATCCGGCAGCATGGACATCTGGCGTATGCGGCCGGACGGGCGCCAGCCCGAGCAACTGACCTCGGACACCTTGCAGAACTGGTTCCCGCATGTTTCACCGGATGGTCGGTGGATTGTGTTCCTATCCTATCTTCCCGAGGTGCGGGCGGACGACCACCCCTTTTACAAGAAGGTTTACTTGCGGATGATGCCGGCCGAGGGAGGTGACATCCGAACGATTGCGTATGTCTTCGGTGGTCAGGGTACCATGAACACACCATCCTGGTCTCCCGACGGCCAAATGATCGCCTTCGTCAGCAATTGGGACCGCCAGGCGGTCGAATCCGGCGATCGGTAAGGGAGGTCATTCCTCATTGTCGGAACTGAGGATGGTGAAAGCGGTGCGACGGTTGAGTTGATGCTCCTCTTCGGTGCAGCGCGAACAGGAGCAGGTTGCCTCCGGCATGCTTTCCCCGAACCCTTTCGCTTCCAGTCTATCCGCCGAAACGCCCTTGGCGATCAGATAATCAACCGCGGATTGTGCCCGGCGCTGGCTCAGCTCCTGATTGTATCGGTCATTGCCCCGGCAGTCCGTATGAGAAGAAAGCTGCATCCGGATGTCCGGATTCAATGCCAGCGCACGCGATAGGGCGTTCAGGGTGGGCTTCGCATCATCCCGGATTTCCCACCGGTCGAAATCGTAATAGATATCCTCCAGGACGATTTCCTGGTCGAGGAATATCTTTTCAAGGACCAGTTCCAGTTCGAAACGCTGCACCGGCTGTTCCGGATCCATTCCGATACCTTTGGTGGAGAATGTCTTTTCATCGGTCAGATAACCATCCGCAGCAGCCTGGAACAGATAATCCTCCGCTGGGGCAAGCACCATTCGGTACACTCCGTCCGCGTCCGCGCGAACGGTACGCCAATCGAAACCGTCGGATTGCATCTGCAGGGTGGCGGCGTCCAGTTGTTTTCGGCCGAGCACCTTGCTGCCAGGATTGTCTGCCTCGGCATATATCTTTTCCAACACGAACACATCGAGTTCCAGGCGGTAAGCCAACGGGGCGGTATCCTGCCGCGGTGGGGCCGGCGGCGGGACCATCCTTTGGAAGCGGTATATGTCGTCCTTTCCGGAACCGCCCTCTCGGTTGGAAGTGAAATAGCCGGTCTGGATCACACCTGCCGGACGTTTGGAGACATGGTCCGCCATCCAGGCGAAATCATCCGCCGCGGAGTTGAGCGGAGGCTTGAGATTCTGTGCGGGCGTCCAGCCGCCGGACGGGAGACGCCAGGTTCTGAATATATCCAACCCCCCCATGCCGGGATGGAAATCGGAGGAGAAGTACAACGTGTCGGCATCGACGGCTGGAAACTTCTCATTACCCGGGGTATTGATCGTACGGCTGAGAAGGACGGGGGCCGACCAGCCCTCCCCTTCCCTGGTACAGCTCCAAATGTCATATCCGCCCCATCCGTCGGGTGAATCGGCGGTGAAATAAATCGTCTTGCCGTCCGCCGCCAGAGCCGGTTGACCGTGATTGACATTTTCCATGTCCGGGACGACCGGAACGGCTGCGGACCAGCCTTCCCCGTCCCATGTCGCGGTAAGGATACGGCAGATTCCGTCCGAGCGTTTGTCCCCCTGGCAACGGGTGAAGAAAGCCGTCCGGAAATCCGGTGAGAAGACAGCCGTCCCCTCATTGTCGGGCGAATTGATCGCACCTTCCATGAGAAAGACAGGACCCTCCACTGCGGGATCCGTGTAGAAGATATCTGCGAAGGAGGCACCGGTCCAGGCATATTCATCATCTCCGGTGGCATCGGGGCGGTCGGAGGTGAAGGCGATGGTACCGTTGCGGTAGCTTTGCGGAGCATAGTCCGCATCACGCGAATTGAAAGCGGCCAGTTCGACCGAATAGACAGGCTGTTTCTCAGCCAACCAATCCTTGGCCTGCTGGCAAGCATTGATTTCCCGCCGGTATTCGTAAGGACTGCCGATCTCGATACCCAATTCCTTGAACGCCTGGATCGCCTCGTCATACCGGGCGGTCGACTTCAGCGTCGCAGCATATTCCCGCAAGGCATCCGGGCCATAGCCATTGTCATAAGCGTTGCGGAACCATTCCGAAGCCCTGGAAGGTTGATAGAGGGCCAGGTGGGAGGCCCCCAGCAGGTAAGCGATCCGGCCCTTTTCCAGCCGGGTGTCCGCTTTGCGAAATTCTTTCTCCAACAAATTGACCGCCAGCGCATACTGTTTCCGCTCAAAAGCAAAACCGCCATCCTTGACCTTCTGTGTGTAGGCACAACCAGTCAGGAGGAACAGCGGAATGATCCCGTACAGGAGGAGCGGTTTGGTCAACTTTTTCATGTTCCTGAATCGTTTTCCGATTTCGGTAGCCCGTGTCCGTCCGTTTGCCCCCGGGCGCTTGGCACAGCGGCATCTCTTTCACCCGTGAGGGAGAGCAGGGCTGCGGATCCGGGAATCAAGCGACGGCGTGGGAATTCACTTAATTAAGAACGTCCGGGGAGCGTCTTTGTTTCCGCTTGCCAATGGCAGAGCGGTTCCGTTGACTCCCTGTCGCTTGTAGCTTCCGCCCCTTGTCGCATCTCAAGTCGGGGCGCAGGAGCTTGGCCGAAGTAAGCACCTGATGTGCCTCCTCCTCGCCACAACCACCCGGGCACCATGCGCAACAGCCTCGTCATCACCACCGGCCTTCCCAGCATCATCCTGCTCGATGTGCGACAAACCGGTAGCAAATATACGCTCACCCGCCGCAGCCCGTCGGTTTCCCTGCCCGGCCAGGATATGTGCCTGCCCGAATGGAACGAATCGCTGCTTGCCTACCTGGCACTTCGGACGAAGCCGTTCTACCGATTCGGCGTCCGTCGATGGGATCGGGCGTATGTGATGCCTTCGGGCCGATTACTGCTTGCATTTGGAATGGCTGTCACGTCCCGCATCGGCGGAGGGTGCGTTTTGCATGTCTTTCCATTGACCGACGGGCACCAATCTCCCATGCCGACCGGTCATCCGATGCGATCCACGTGTATGCGCATCGTCCACCCTACCGGTGGTTCTGCGACCGTCCTGGGCAATCCTGGATAGGAACGACCGGAACGCCGGCAGGATCCGTCTGTTTTCTCCCGATGGTCCGAAAAGGATCTGCATTGGCAACCTCGCGAAACAATTGATTCAAGTAGCTTTCCTCACCCATCGCATGGGCCTGGAAACGCCGTCAGGTTGACCGGATGGCCGCAACCCACGCCTTCACCTCCCCTACTTCAACGACGAAACCAGCTTCTACTGCCGGACCAATCGCATGATGTCGTCCCGGTCCTGTTACCGGAAGTTGCGTATATTGACATCCGACCTTGCGATGCCTGGCCGGTACTCCTCCACCTGAAAATACGCAATGGCCAGATTACCCAACAGAACGAAGGGTTTCTCCATCCTGTATTTCCGGTCCCTTTCCACTTCGCCGTCTTCAAATACCAATGACTGTCGAACCGGGCACAACTCCTCCAGATGAATTTCCCACAACCACCATGATCCTGTCGACACTGCCTGCCGGCGGGCATACCGTATCCTTCCCGCTGTTTTTTTTGTAATTTCCCTCGGTCTTGGAGATACCGATCATCCAAAAGCAATCCTTGACGCTGTTGGCACGGGAGGACAAACGATGTCAAAACCGCATCCTCCGGAGAAATGCCTCTTACTGATATGCCTTGTCGGATGACAGCTTGCTGGGGAACTTCAGCTGGCCAACCGATTCTTCATACGGCTCCACGATGTTCAATCCCTCGAAAAACGCAGGCACTGGCTGCCGGCACAACCGCTTTTCCGGTCTTCCAGCAGGAAATGAGGCTTTTTCGAAAGAGACAATCCCTTGGTCGATCGGTACAGGTCCTTCTTTCATGTCGCAAGTTTGATCCATCCCCGTTCCACCATGCCGGATTCAGACACGGAGCGGACCGCTTGCGGCTGGACAACGTCTCGTCGATGGCAGGTCGTGCCAGTAACGGAAATGAAGAATGCTTCCAATGTCTTGGAAACTTCTGGTTCTCACATCAGATTTTGTTCGCCGGGCGTCGACAGGCAGCACGCCGAATCAACCTGCATATCCGCAAAGTGCCTTTCCCCGATACCGGACAGTCTTGCCTGCCTGTGCAGGCCGGGGCGCCGTCCGGACACCGCCGGCGCACTGTTGTAAACCTCGTCTTAGGCAACAGGTGCCTGGCCGGACATACGACCCGACTACCTGAGTCTAAGAATTGAATTGCCGGCAAAGCCGGAGACCGACAGGTCAGCACAAACCAAAGCATTGTCGACAAGTCTGCACCTGGGTGTTTCCGTCATGTGCGGGCGGTTCCGTTTCGGAAGCAGGGAAAGGAATGGATAGGATTCAAGGGTCAGCCTGTATGTACCTCACCGGTCTATCATCGTTTGCAAACGAAGCACCGAAGGGATGTTCCCGCAAGGACGGGAGACGCTTGGAAGCTGTCAGGCCGCACGTCCGACAAAACTGCCGGAATCGCTTCCACCCGATGTACAAACGCTGTGAACTGTAACAAATGCTCTTATATTTGTAAGGAACCGACGACCGGAAGCCCCCTGCAGCCTGGAATGACCGGCAGCATGTACGGCGTGACGGATCCCCTTCCCACAGCATTGTACAATACCATCACCGACTCAGCAAACATGGATTATGGAAACTTACGCCCAGGCGCTGACCATTGCCATACCCCTTTTTCTCCTCCTGATCCTGGCGGAAGAATGGGCTGCCCGAGCCAAGGGAATCCGAATCAACCGCGGTGCGGACGTAATCGCCAGCCTCAGCAGCGGCATGACCAATATCGTCAAGGACGTATTGGGGCTGACGGTGGTCATCATCAGTTACGACTGGCTGGCGGAGCATGTGTCCCTGCTCAGCCTGCCACAATCCTGGCTTGTCTATCTTGCGGCCTTCCTCGCCAAGGATTTTTCAGGCTACTGGACCCACCGGCTGGAACATGAAGTCAATTTCCTTTGGAACCGGCACGTCATCCACCACAGCAGTGAGGAATTCAACCTCTCCTGTGCCCTCCGGCAAAGTGTTTCCAATATCTTCTCCTATTTCACCGTATTCCTGCTGCCGGCAGCCCTCCTGGGCGTGCCTAGCGAAGTGATGGGGGTCGTGGCGCCCCTTCATCTGTTCGGCCAGTTCTGGTACCACACCCGTCTCATCGGTCGCATGGGCATGCTGGAATCCTTTCTGGTGACTCCTTCCCACCACCGGGTACACCATGCCATGAACCCGATTTACCTTGACAAAAACTACGGACAGATCCTCATCATCTGGGACAAACTCTTCGGCACTTTCCAACCGGAGTTGCCGGAGCATCCCCCGATATACGGGGTGAAGCGGCCGGTTCGGACCTGGAACCCCCTGCTGATCAATTTCCAGCATGCCGCCCTATTGGTAAGGGACATGTTCCGGACCGGGCGGCTGGCGGACAAGCTCCGGCTCTGGATCATGCCCACCGGATGGAGACCGGCGGATGTCAGCAGCCGATATCCGGCGGAGACCGTATCGGACATGGCTGCATTCCGCAAGTTCGATTCCCATCCAGGTACAGCTCTCCTGTTATGGTGCTGGATCCAATTGGCTGTCACCCTATTCTGTATGTTCCACCTATTCACCCACATAAGCTCGCTGGGGCTGAGCGGAAGCCTGGGCTATGCGGCGTTCATCTTCACCAGCATATTCAGCTACACCACCCTGCTCGACAGGTCCCGTTGGGCAACGGCGGCGGAAACGGTCCGTGCACTGCTTGGCATCGGGCTGTTCGTATGGCAGGGTGGAGACTGGTTTGGTTTGGCAAATACGCTGCCGTCGGGACCGGCGCTGCTGGTCGCCTCTCTCCTGGGTTCCCCCCTGGCCGTAGCCTTGCTGCTACATCGGGCCGGCAGTCTCCCGACAGCCCGGATTTCTCTGGTGGCGGCCGGTCTGGTACTGGCCGGCTCCCCCCTGCCACTGGCGGCCCAGTTAGTCGTCCCCATATCCGCCGGAGCCGACGATGTCGAAGAAAGGGCGGACGGCAGTATGTACGTCAATTCTTCCGACCTGGAACTGGTCGAAGACGACCAGCCACAGATCGTCGGCCTCCGCTTTACCAATGTCCAGATACCTCAGGGCAGCACCATCCTGGGTGCCCATATCCAGTTTACTTCCGATGAAATCAGCAACGGCGACTGCCAGCTGACCATCAGCGTCGAACTGGCGGACCATGCCGCACCCTTCACCAATTCCAACGGAAATGTCAGTTCCCGGCCGCGGGTGTCGGAACAAGTCAGCTGGAACCCCTTGAGTTGGTACCAGGTCGGCCTGGCAGGCCCCCTGCAGCGGTCGCCCGACCTGTCTCCTTTGCTGCAAACCTTGGTGGACCGGCCCGGTTGGTCGCCTGGCCATGCCGTTGTCTTCCTCATCGAAGGAAGCGGTGTTCGGACCGCCGCCGCTTTCGAAAGCAATCCGGCACGTGCTGCCCGCCTCGAGGTGAGCTCCATCCCTCCACCGGTCGGAACCATTTCCGGGCTGTCGCTCAACGAGGTCATGGCGGCGAACGGCCTGCACCCGGACGAAGCGGGCGATGCGGACGATTGGGTCGAGCTGTACAACAAGGGCGATGTGAGCGTCAACCTCAAAGGACTGTATCTGAGTGACGATGCCGCCGATCCCCGAAAATGGCAGATACCGGCGGACCATTGGCTGCCCCCCGGCGGCTTCGCCGTGGTCTGGCTGGACGGCGAACCCGAGGAAGGACCGCTCCATGCCCCCTTTCAACTGAACAGAAACGGCGAGTTTCTTTCCATCGCACAAGATGTTGACGGCCAACTCCTTTTTGTTGACGCGGTGGAATTCCCCGCCTTACCCCTCAACATTTCCTACGGACGGAAAACGGACGGCCATCCGGATTGGGTTTTCTTCCTTGCCTACAGTCCTGGCAGCAGCAATCTTGGCCAGACCCGTTACCAGGACATCCCGGTTTCATTTTCCCTGGAAAGCGGCGTGTATGCCGCACCCGTCCTCCTTACCCTCTCCGCGACCAATCCCGACGCACAGATACGATACACCCTGGACGGCAGCATACCAAGTGTATCCAGTCCCCAATACAACGGACCGGTCAATCTTTCGCAACCCACTGTGGTGCAGGCCCGCGCATATCTGCCCGACACATCGGCCGGTCCCGTCCGGACAGCCCATTACCTGGTCGGGACACAACCGGACCTTCCGGTTGTCTCGATTCAAACGGAGCCGGAGAACCTCTGGGACCCTTTCGACGGCATCTATGTGCAAGGTGTCAACGGCATACCCGGCAATTGTGTGGACGCACCGCGCAACTGGAACCAGGACTGGGAACGACCGGCACGCATCAATTATTTCGAGGCGGACGGCACGGCCGGATTCAGCGTTTCGGCGGGCATAAAGATCGGTGGCGGCTGTTCCCGCTCCCTCAAGATGAAAAGCTTCAACATCCTCCTCCGGGAAGGCACCTACGGGGATGCCGAGATTGACTATCCGCTGTTTCCCGGACTGCCGGTACGAAAGTTCCGCCGGCTGAAACTGCGAAACGCCGGAAACGACTTCGAACAGTTGAACTGCCGGGACGGACTCAACCACACCCTTCTCTTCCGCACCGTAGACCTGGACCTCATGGCGTACCGCCCCGTCCTTGTCTACCTCAACGGCCAGTACTGGGGCCTGTACGAAATGCGGGAGTTGTATAACGAGGACCACATCGCCAATCACCATGGCCTCGAAGGCCGTTCCTTTGACATCCTCACCAACCCCTACAGCCCTTGGGGTGAGGTGAACGAAGGTGACAACCTCGCTTTTCAGGAACTGCGCTCCATTTTCCAATCGCAGGATTTCAGCAGGGCCACCACCATGGAACAGGTGGCTGCCCGGATGGACCTGGAGGAGTTCATGAATTACCACATCGTACAGATCTACCTCGCCAATTTCGACTGGCCAGCCAACAACGTCAGGGTTTGGCGCGACCGTGACGGCGGTAAGTTCCGCTGGATGTTGTTCGACCTCGATGCCACCACCAATTACGGTGTCTGGAGCAAGTCGCTCGCCACAGACAACACCTTGCGCCATGCCCTGGAAACGAATGGCCCCGTCTGGCCGAACGGTCCCGAAAGCACCCTGTTTCTGCGCAAACTGCTGCAGAACGATTCGTTTCGGCAGGAATTCGTGCAACGCAGCGCTTCCTTCCGCAACCTGTTGTTCGCCCCCGAGCGGGTCATTCCCATGGCCGACAGCATACAAGCCATGCTGGCACCCGCCATGCCAGAGCATATCAACCGCTGGTTACCAAACACGCCGGCCTGGGGCTGGGGCGTCCCATCCGGTGGTTCCATGGGAAGCTGGTACGCCTACTTCAACCAATACAAGGCCTTCTTCCAAAACCGGCGCCATACCATCCTGCAACATTATCAGACGACCTTGCAGCTGCAAGGGACCTATCGGCTTCGCTTCCAGTATCCGCCAGGCACTCCTGGAAAAGTGTTCCTGCACACCATCGGCATGGATATCCCGAACAACTACGAAGGCGTGTACTTCCGGAACGTACCGCTTCGTATGCAGGCCGTCGCCGACCCGGGTTTCAGTTTCGTGAAATGGCTAGAAACCGGGGACACCTCCGCCATGCTGTCCTTCACCGCCAGTCAGGACGCCGTCCTCACCCCGATATTCGTCCCCACCCAACCGGTCCTGACAGAAATCCATTACCATCCAGCCACCACCGACATGGATGAGTTCCTGGAGATCTACAATCCCACCCGACAAGCGCTTTCCCTGGAAGGCTATACCTTTACGGACGGCATTTCCTTCACTTTCCCGCAAGGGTTCCGCCTGGCACCGGAAACCTATCTGTTGCTGGCACGTGAAAAGGAACGCTACGCCAGCCTGGGCTGCGAAGTACTGACCTGGGATTCCGGCGAAGAACTTGAGGACGGGGGGGAAACCATCCGGCTGAGGGACGTCGGCGGAATACTCCGACAAGACATCAGCTATGCCCCGCAGCCACCCTGGCCGGCCGAACCCGGCGGTCAGGGTGCCTCCCTTTCGCTGCGTTCCCCTTATCTGGACAACCGGGTACCATCGAATTGGGAGGCATCCCCCTTCCCTGCCGGATCTCCATGCGGGCAACCGTCCCCCCAGGTGCCTGACATGGAACGTACGGACCTGCTGATGCTGGACGTTTACCCGAACCCGATCGGAGAGGAGTTGCGCTTCACCTACGAACTGCTGGGAAATACCGGTCGCACGATTGAATTGCTGGATGTCCACGGCAGGACCGTCGATCGGTTCGAACTGACGCCCACCTCCTTCCCACTGGAAAAACGGCTGGCGCTGCCATCTCTGCCGGCTGGAAACTATTTCCTGCAGGTTCGGGGCAGTCACGAAATCCTCGCGAAGCTGATAAGAACCTGACCTTCGCAACTCCTTGTCCATTGCAGGAAGAACGGCCGTACGAAATACGAAACATACGATGTCGAGAACAAACACACCCACTGCACAGCTGCCGTTGTCCGACTCCGGTTGGCTGGAAGCGGAGGCTACCCTCTGGACAGCCCAAACCGGCAACCTCCTGCTCCAGCAGATTCCGCTGCGGAAAAACCTACGGATTCTGGAGGTGGGTTGCGGAACGGGAATGTTGTCCAGGGAACTGGCGCACCGCTTGGATGCCGGCAGTCTGGTAACCGCTACGGACCCGTTCGAAGCATGCAAAGCCAGGGCGTATTCCTTCCCGAACGCTGCGGAACCGACCAATCTCAGCTATCGGTGGTTGCCGGACGAACAGCTGCCGTTCGAGAACAAATCATTCGACATCATCTTCTCCAACCTCGGTTTCTGGCGTTACCCTGACCCGGATGCGCTCCTGTTGTCTTGTCGGGACAAATTGAAGAAAACTGGCCGGCTTTTTCTCACCGCCTTCACGGAGGGACATTTCCGGGAACTGTACGATTCATTGGAAGCAGTGCTGAAACAACTACGTGCGTCTGATGGAATGTTCGACTGGGCGCGAGCACTTTCACAGCAGCATGGCACGGACGAATCGCTGCGGGAGTGGTTGGAAACGACCGGATTTTCCGTTGTCCGCGTCGGACGGGAAAGGTCCTTCTGCAGATTCACCGACGGCAGCAGCCTGCTGCAGCATTACCTGGTGCGACAGGCCGTGTTGTTTGGTTGGAAGGAACGATTCCCGGACGGAGGTGCAAAGGTGCTGGATATGCTGGAGAAGGAATTGAATGAAAAAGCGGATTGGGAGGGAGAGATAAGAATCTCCACCCAATTCCTACTGCTGGAAGCCGTGAACTGAGCCTGGCCTTACCCTTCGCCTTCCATTCGATCGGCCTTCGGCGGAAAAATAGTGCCTGCCGCATCGGCGGATGGCAAATCCGGAGCCTCACCGTAGGCAGGCTCTTCGAAAATGCTGAAGACCGTACCACCGTACACACGGCATTGCATAAGCCCGGGATGAGCGGAGAAGTCGTGGTGGGTATTGTGTTCAAGGACGAACCAGCCGCCGGGTCGAAGCAAACCCTTTCCCAACACGAGGTCGGGCAGCAGGTCGATGGTCGGCAGTGCGTACGGCGGGCCTGCAAAGACATAATCGTAACTGGCGACAGGGCGACCCAGGAATCGGAAGACATCGGCCTGAACGATGTGGAGTAGGTCCGTGATGGCGAGTTGTGCCGCCGTCTTCCGCACGAACCGGACACAATCCGGAAATTTGTCCACATAGGTGACATCCCGGCAACCACGGGAAATGAATTCATAGCTATGGCTGCCGGTACCGCCAAACAAATCAAGCACCTTAAGGGATTCGAAGTCGAAGGTATGCTGGAGAATGTTGAACAGATTTTCCTTGGCGAAATCCGTTGTCGGCCTTGTCGGCCAATGGTCTGCCGGCGGATGGAAGCGCCGGCCCTTGAACCTGCCCGAAATGATTCGCATATGAATGAAATGATGAGCGCCTGCGGCCCCTCCCCTCTTCGGCAGGGCACAGGACGTTTCAGGTTCCCTAACGCACACACATGGCGTACAAACCGAAAAAAAGGTGGTGTTGGACCTCCCGGAACTGGATGTCGAAATGCAAGGGGGGCGGTGGAGCCAGGAAATCGATGGCGCTGATATACCGGGTCAGCAAACGGAAAATCTCCGCATCCTCCAGCACCCAGCCACCGACCCAGGCGGCGACGGATGCCGGGTCGACTTGATATTGTTGCAACAGCATCAAGGTGAAATAGAGCACATCGTTGGCTGTGTGCACTTGATAGGCATTGGTGGCCAGCAGCTCCCCATTTTCCTGCAGCAGTAGATGAAGCTGTCCTTTCTCCAGGTAAATTAACAATGAATATGGTTCTTTTCCGGCGGGCAGGGCGGTGACCGAGGCTCGGAGCAGCTGAGCTGTCAGATGGGAAATGCCGGCGGAAGGAAAATGACGCTGCAAGACGGACAACAGACCTGTAGGCAATTCGGAGACAAAATGGACCTTCCGTTCCTTCACCTCCTCGGCCATCATCTGGAGCGCCGCCCCGACCGCCGGAAGCCGTACCCCGTCGAGGTAGCTCCGCTGGTTTTCGGGATGGTACAGTCTGTTCGGTACCAACACGCCGGGCGTAACGTTGCCTACGGTGACGGCGACCTTGCCATATCGCAATGAAAAGAGGTCGTCCTGGTGAATCGCCTTGTCCAACGCGTCGAAATCCGACTTCCCTTCCGGATGGTCCGTCTCCGGAAAGGCCACTGACCGCAGCAACAAGGCCTTGTTGTTGGTAAGGTCGGAAACGAGATAAACCAAACTGTCCACCCCGGTCAGGATGGACAGTTGGTAGGTGGTTGCAAATTTCCTGTTGAAATCCTTGTCTGCTATATCGTATTTCACTCCCATGAACCCGTTAGGATGGGTTTTGTCTTGTCACCGAACTTGATTTTGTTCTTCGGATTGTAGCGTTCGTCGTACTTCTTGAAGCGTGGATCAGCGAACTCCCCCATGAAGGCCTCATAAGCGATACCCACCTCCACGACGTCCACCAGTGCCTGCTGATAAGTCATGGTGTCGGCGTACATTTCGAATTCGAGGCTGTTCGTGAAAGGAACGATTCCCAAGGTAGGGGACAAGTCCAAGGGTGGATTCATTTTCCTGACGGAATCGAGGGAGGGAATGTAGCTTGTGTCGTAGGTGATGACGTTGTTGTTGGGGTCATCCGGATCACCGAATACGGTGATGATGGTGTAGCGGCCGTTGGAGATTGTGTCGATGAGCTGGGAAAAGGAACTGGCGTAATGACCGGTAATGTCCCGATAAACCTCCTGCGCGCGCTTGATTTTTATCAACTGGTCGATGACTTTCTTCTCACGCTCCTCCTTTGTCAATTGGAAATCAATTGGTTCCTGAATCTGTGTAAAGAGTACATAGCCCAGTAACAGAATCAGGAGGAACATTAAAGAATTGAAAATCGTTCTCTTTTTCATTAGTCCGGATTGTTTTGATGCAATGATAAAAATTTTTTTTCCTTGAATCCGCATTCAGGGTGCAATTTTAATGATTCCCCTGCGATACGGGACCTGGCGTCCCTAAATTTTAGACCGAACCACCAAAAAAATATTCCGAAGGGCGTGCATCCGGCGGAGGACCTGCCAAGGTGTCCGGGTGACCTGGCAAGCATTTACCCCAAGCACCTTGCCCGAGGTTATTCAAAAAAAACGGAACTTTACGGCCGTCCCGACAAACCGCGGGCGGAACCGGCCGAGCTTTCCCGGATCGGACGGGAGGACAGCACAGCAGGGATATCAAGCGTCATGGAAACGACCGAAACAGCAAGCCCCTACATCCTGGGAATCGAATCCTCCTGCGACGATACGGCCGCCGCCGTGACATGCGGTGGCCGAATCCTCAGCAATGTGGTCTCCAGTCAGGCCATACATCGTCTCTACGGGGGGGTGGTTCCGGAAGTCGCTTCCCGCGCGCATCAGGAACACATCGTACCTGTCGTTGCGGCCGCACTGAAGGAAGCGGGAATCGGTGCCGCAGCGCTGCAGGCCATCGCTTTCACCAGAGGACCGGGCCTGATCGGTTCGCTCCTGGTCGGCGTTTCCTTTTCCAAAGGAATGGCCATGTCCCTCGGCATCCCCTTGCTGGAGGTCCATCATATGCAAGCACACATTCTCGCTCATTTTGCAGCGCCGCCCCACCCTTCCTTTCCCTTCCTCTGCCTGACCGTTTCCGGTGGACATACCCAAATCGTATTGGTTCGGGACTACTTCGACATGGAGGTCCTGGGCGGAACGATAGACGATGCCGCGGGAGAGGCTTTCGACAAGTCAGGAAAACTGTTGGGCCTGGATTATCCGGCCGGCCCATCGATAGACCGCTTGGCACAGCAGGGTAAGCCGGTGTTTACATTTCCTGAGCCTCAGGTCCAGGGTCTGGATTTCAGTTTCAGCGGCCTGAAGACCTCCATTCTTTATTTTCTGCGCAAGCAGCAGGCGGCGGACCCAACCTTCATCGAGACAAATTTGGCGGATTTGTGCGCCAGTATCCAGGAACGGATCGTCAGCATCCTGCTCCACAAACTGCAGACGGCCGCCCGGCTGCATGGCATCCGAGAGGTGGCGATAGCCGGCGGCGTCGCTGCCAACAGCGGATTACGGGACGGGCTCGCCCGCCTGGGTTCCGCAGCGGGCTGGCAGACTTACGTTCCCAGGTTCGAATATTGCACCGACAACGCCGCCATGGTAGCCCTGACAGGATACCACTTGTTCCGGGCGGGCCGTTTCAGCGGACAGGACGCAGAAGCCGATGCCCGCTTCGACTGGCCGCTGCCAGGCTGACGGGATGCTTGCCGCCCACCCTCATGAAGCAGGCACAAGCGTCGCCCCGGCATCCCGCACCTGCTTGGGAAAGCAAAGAACGAAAGCAGTGCCCGGCGCATGCTGCGCTTCCACCCAGATCCTTCCGCCCAGTTGGGTGACGATCTTCTTGCAGGTGGCCAAACCGATACCGGTGCCTTCGTATTCGAACCGGGAGTGCAGGCGTTCGAATATGTTGAACACAGACTCGTGGTATTCGGGGGCTATGCCGATTCCGTTGTCGTGGACATAGAGCCGGTGTTCTTCCTCATTTTCCTCGTGGCGGACTTCAACCAGGGGCGAAAAATCCGGTCGTCGGAATTTGATGGCATTGGAAATCAGGTTTTGGAAAAGCTGCATCATTTCCGTAGCGGAGGCGCGTATGACGGGCAGTTCGCCAGACCGGACGACGGCCTGCGTTTCCTCCATGGTCTTCGCCAGGTTGCCCAGTACCATCAGAAGGGTGTCGTTCAGGTCAACCTCCCGGAAGGATTCCGGCCGTCGGCCAAGACGCGAGTAGTCCAGCAGGTCGTTGAGTAATTTTTCCATCCGCAGCACCCCATCCATGACAAAACCCATGTATTCGTTGGACGGGTCGTTGGCAGGCAAGTTGATTCTACGCTGGATGAGTTGGGTGTAGCTGCCGATCATTCGCAGGGGCTCCTTGAGGTCATGGGAAGCCGCATAGGCGAACTGTTCCAACTCCTTGTTGGTGGCGATCAGCTCCTTTTTGGTCTTCTCCAGCATGCGGGTTCGTTCGTCCAGCGCTTCCTTCTGCCGGCTCAATTCCTCCTTTTTTTCCAGCAGGGCCTGTACGATCTGCAATTGTCCCGTCGCAAAGATCAGTACGATGCCGGCCAGCACGACGAACAGTCCGAGGTAGGAAGTGAAATAAAATACCGCATCATATTGCGCGGTCATCTCCCGATAAGGGCTATCCGGCGCAAGTGCCAGCCAGAACAGGTAGGTTGTGGCAGCCAACAGGCTCGCCAGCCAGACGTAGCCTGATGTCTTGTCCGCGAAAAGAAGCGCCAACAAAGGGGTGGTCGCCATCCACAACAGGTTGTCAGAGTACAATCCGCCGGAGGAAAATGTGCTGAAGAACCAGAAAAAAAAGAGGAAGCCCGTCAGCAGGTTGCCGGACAGCATGAAGTTCCCCCACTTTCGAAAGGTAAGAATCAACAGGACAGCCACCGGAACCGCCAGTTCCAAGGGAGGCGTGACCACATCATCGAAATTGTTTTCATTGAAAAACAGGAAGATGGTGGCAAATACCAGCAGGAACAAGTGGATGAACACAAGCGTCCGGGATTTCCGGACGGACCAGGCGTCCGCCTTCGCGTTATCCGGAATCAACCAGGCATCCATCCATTGCATCAACTTCATGGCAGGTAAGTTTGACCGGTCCGCCCATCGCTTGCCAGTGCGGACGGAAACGAGGGGCCTCGGCATCTTGACGAGGGGGAGAAGGGTACCCACGGACCGAAGCGCGACGTGGCCATCGTCCGGCCACAGCCATTCCGTCACGCAACCTTTCGGGCATGCGCAGCGCCGGTACGAACTCCGCACAAGGGGAACCCGACGGGAGGGTCAATCCGACAGAACCAAACAACAAGATGTTTGCCAAAAGCACCCGCTGACAACCGACCATCAGGACGCCAGATCCAACTTGAACGATTGCATGACTTTCTCCACATCGTGTCCGAAGGTGTGGAAAGTGTCCGCCATTTCCACGGCAAGGGTTTCCAACAAACGGTCTATGTCGTCTGTCGTATGATAAAGAGAGGCCATCAGCCGCAGCCCAGATTGATGATAAGGGACACTGGGGTATACCGCCAGGCTCATGAAAAAACCAGCCGCCATCATCCGTCGGGCCAACGCCAGGGTCACCTCCGGGTTCCCGATGGCCAGGAAAAAAACCGGTGACTCTCCCTGCCCCAGGATAGGGAGGGAAAGGGCCGTTGCTTTCTGGTGAAAGTAATCTATATGCTCACGCAAAGCGGCTTGTCTGACATAAATGTCATCACTCAGGTGGATGCGGGCGGACGCAATCGCGGCACCTAGCACGGGCGGCGTCAAAGGACTGGTGAAAATGAGCGTGTTGCCGCAGTTCCTAACCAACTGCCGGCTTTGTTCGTCCGGAAAAACCGCCACTCCGCCGGACGAGCCGAACGCTTTGCCCAAAGATGTCAACAGGACCATCTTCGGATGGAAAGCAGCCTGGGACAGCACCGCCCCCGAGCCGTGCCGACCGGTCCAGCTCATCCCATGGGCATCATCCAGGTACAGGTGGAATTGCTCGTAGCGGTCCAACAACTCCGTCAAGCCCAGCATCGGCGCGATGTCACCATGCATGGAATACACCCCGTCCGCCATGTACCAAACCTTCCGATATTCCCGCCCGAGCTTGACAATCCGGTTCTCCAGGTAATCGAGCCGGCTGTGTCGCACCATCTCCACATGGGTGCCACTTGCCTTTACCATCCGAACCGCCATTTGCACACTTGTGTGTACCTGATGGTCCATGATGATCGCATCCTCACTGCCGACCAACACCGGCATGGCGGACAAATGACCGGAGGTCACGGATGTCGTGACGATGACCGGCCGGCCAAACACCTGTGCCAACAAATCCTCCAGCTCCTCATATGGATGCAGGGAGACGTAGGCCCGGGAGCAATCGAACTGCACGCCATAGCGCTCAATGGCCGCCATGGCCCCCTCCCGCAGCCGAGTGTCCGTTTCCATCGCAAGATAGCTGCAGGACGTGAAGTTGATGAGTTCCCGGCCATCGATGGGCAATATCCGGCGGCCGGGTACCGGGACATCATCCGTCACACGGTGGATGATGCCCATCCCCTTGAGTTTTTGGGCCAATTCATTGACGAATTCAACCTGGGAAGCTGCTTTGGTCATGTACTTGGAAAATTTTTGTTCGGCTCGATGCCGTGCCTCATCCGGCTGACAGGCTCCAGGATGACGAACACGGACACCGTGCCCAATCGGTTTCGATCGAATCGGACGGAAGCCCGTCCGAAACAAAATTCTCCAAGCAGTATGATGCGGGTCTCAAAGGATCTGGAACATGGTGTCGCCCGCCTTCCATGTGCGAAAGTAGGAAATATTCGAATTATTCGCAACATGTACCTCCGGCATAATAACCGTCGGAGGCGGCTCATTGTTCATCCGGAATCACCTCGGGACCTGCTTGTAAGCAGAAAGCCTCCTCCCCACGTCGTTCAGACAAGACCCTCCGATCTTTTTAGCGAACGAACGTTCGCTTTTTTCCTGCGAACTGCTTATCTTTACCAAGTAAATCGCATTTCCTACTTCAGCCAACCAACCAAATTATGCGTCCGGAACAACTTGCGGAACAATTTCAGGACAGGATAGACCAAGAGATGAAAATAGAGCCCAAGGACTGGATGCCTGACGCTTACCGCAAGACATTGATCCGGCAAATTTCGCAGCATGCCCACTCCGAGATCGTGGGCATGCTTCCGGAGGGCGGATGGATCGCGCGCGCACCCAGTCTGCGTCGCAAACTGATCTTGCTGGCCAAGGTCCAGGACGAAGCGGGTCACGGTCTCTACCTGTACAGTGCGGCGGAGACCCTGGGCATATCGCGGGAAGCCATGGTACGCCAGCTTCTGGAAGGCAAGGCCAAATATTCCAGCATCTTCAATTACCCTGCCCTGAGCTGGGCGGACATCGGCGCCATCGGCTGGTTGGTCGACGGTGCCGCCATCATGAACCAGGTCATGCTGACCCGGACCTCCTACGGTCCCTATGCACGCGCCATGGTGCGGATTTGCAAGGAGGAGAGTTTCCACCAACGACAAGGCTACGAAATCATGACGGTACTGGCCAAAGGGACCGAGGTCCAGCGGAAAATGGCCCAGGACGCCCTGAATCGTTGGTGGTGGCCCTCACTGATGATGTTCGGCCCGCCGGATCACGAATCCGCCAACTCCGCCCAATCCATTCTTTGGAAAATCAAGCGCAAGACGAACGACGAACTCCGCCAGTCATTCGTGGATGCCACCGTACCCCAGGCTGAACTGCTGGGCCTGCGCATCCCTGACGATGCCCTCGCCTGGAATGAGAGCCGGGGACATTATGATTTCGGTAAGATCGACTGGCAGGAGTTCAAGGATGTCCTCGCCGGAAACGGACCCTGCAACCGGGAACGGATGGCCGCCCGCCGCAAGGCCTACGAGGACGGGGCCTGGGTACGGGAAGCAGCCCTGGCATATGCTGCCAAACAATCCAAATTGACGAAACATGGAACAGGAATGGCCGCTTTGGGAAGTGTTCATCCGCAGTAAGAACGGCTTGCATCACAAACATGTCGGAAGCCTTCATGCCACTGATGCCGCCATGGCGCTCACCAACGCCCGGGATGTCTACACCCGCCGCAACGAAGGAGTCAGCATATGGGTCGTACCCTCCACCGCCATCGTAGCTTCAGACCCAGGCACCGCGGAGGCATACTTCGAACCTGCGGCGGACAAAGTCTATCGGCACCCGACTTTCTTCGAAGTACCTGACGCCGTCAAACATATGTAGCCCATGGTCCCCTACCTTTTGCAACTTGCCGACAATGCCCTGATCCTGGGTCACCGGCTATCGGAATGGTGCGGCCATGCCCCTGAACTGGAAACGGATATCGCCCTCGCCAACCTTGCACTGGATCTGACCGGCCAGGCCCGAAGCCTCTACCAACATGCGGCGGAACTCGAGGGCGAGGGCCGCACGGAAGACGACCTGGCTTACCTGCGGGATGCCTCGGCGTTCCGCCATGTCCTGCTGGTCGAACAGCCGAATCAAGACTTCGCCTACACCATCGTCCGTCAATTCATCTTTGACCATTTCCAACATCTGCTTTACACGGAGTTGCTCCGCAGCAAGGACGACTGGCTGCGCGATTTTGCCGCCCGGGTGATCAAAGAGGTTCGATATCACCTGCCTTTCAGTACGTCCTGGCTCGTCCGACTGGGTGACGGCACCCCGCTCAGCCACCAAAAAACGGAGCAGGCACTCACGGATTTATGGCCTTTCTCCAAGGAGCTGTTCCACGCTTCTCCCGCCGACCTGGAAGCGGCCCACTTGGGCATCGGTCCGGACCTTGATTGGATGGCGCGCTTGTTCGAGGATGCCACGGGACCGGATTTGATATCTGCCGGGCTTACCCCCCCCACCACGGATTGGTTCCCTAAAGGCGGCAAGACCGGCATACATTCGGAGCATTTGGGGCCGCTGCTGGCAGAAATGCAGTTCCTTCCACGCGCTTATCCCGGGTGCTCCTGGTAACGGTTCCATATTTGGTTCCGCTGGTCCCTGTCACCTGATGAACATTCCCGGCAACGGCTTGTTCTATCCAAAAATCCATCATGATCACGGTCATTGCCGGAACCAACCGCCGTAACAGCGGCGCCGCCGAGTTCGCGAAACTCTATCGTCAGGTCTTGCTTGCCAAGACTTCCATGCCGGTCGAATTACTGGAGCTGGAGAACATCGCGCACGATTGGTTTCACCCGGAAATGTATTCCGAAAGCCAACAACGGCCCAGCCTGGCGGCTGTCCAGGACAAGTACATCATTCCTGCCTCCCATCTCGTCTTCATTGTGCCGGAATACAACGGCGGGTTCCCCGGTGCCTTGAAACTCTTCCTGGACGGCTGTTCCGTTCGCGAGAGCAAACAAAGCTTTCATTGGAAAAAAGCAGCCTTGGTGGGTATAGCCGCCGGGCGGTCAGGCAACGTCCGCGGCCTGGAACACCTCACCGGCATCCTAAACTATCTCGGCACCATCGTTCTTCCGTACCGGCTCGCCATTGCCGGCATCGACCGTTTGCTGGGTCCGGACGGCACCGTCTCGGATTCCGGCACCGTGCGGGTCATCGACAAACAGGCAGTGGAACTGCTGGCCTTCTGACAAGGTTGCGGCGGACAATACTTCGGTGACCCGCCTCAAAAACCGTTCTCATCAAAAAGGAAATGCTTTCCCTCCGTGGAAAGAGGCCGTCCGTCCGTTCGAAAAGGCAAAGCGGGCCAACCGTGTTCGTTGAACAAATCCAGGCTGCCCGGATTGTCGGACCAAGCGTACCGAACATGCTCCGGATTGGCTAGGGCAGGAGCCCACACGATCACCTCTCCTCCCGAATCCAGATATGCCAAGGCCCAATGGAACTTCCCGTCGGCCGCAGCGACCTCGAACCCGTTGACAAACCCGTGTTTGTTGCGGCTTACCAACCGTCCCCCTCCTGCATCAAACGAGAGCCGCAGCCGGTCCCCTTCCCGGCGCAAGGCTTGCCACACGGGACTTGTGGGCACCCCTGGCTCTCCATAAGCGAGCGCCCTGGCCACGTGACCCAGTCGCACGCCCACGGTACGCTTATCCACCGGATGAATGTCATCGGCGTCCCCTATGTCGACGGCCGTTGCCAATCCCACCCCCGGCAGGTCTTTGGTGGCGAGATATTGCGCCTCCCGCAGCTCCGCCCAGGTACTTTCTCCCGGTTCGTCCGCCACTGCATGATGGTTGGCCAACTGCACCACCAGAAAAGGAAAGTCCCCTTGTCCCCAACAGGCTCTCCATCCTCGGATCATCGCCGGCAACAACCTGCTGTACTCCGCCGCCCGCTCACAGTTCGATTCCCCCTGGTACCAGATCGCACCGCGTATGGCGTAAGGGGCCAAGGGGGCGATGTTCGCATTGAACAACAGGGTAGGATGAGTGAAAAGGCTTCCGTTGGGCACAACCGGACGTGGGAATGAAGCGCTGTCGATGCGACGCCCCGGCTTGTATTTCCACTTTCCATTGAGGATCGGATTACCCCAGAACGGATTGGTGTACATGCCCCCCTTCCCACCGGTGTCGAACACCCGCACCGTGATGACGTTGTTCCGGTCCCGCAGCAGTCCGCCAGGGACCACATAGTTACGCCAGTTCCGGTTGCCGAACGATTCCCCCACCTTCACCCCGTTCACCCAGGTGATGTCATGGTCGTCTATCTGGTTGAGCGCGATACGCAAGCTCTCGCCATCCGCCAGGGAAGGCCGGTTGAAATACCGTCGGAACCAAACCGACCCGTCATAATCCGGCAAACCGGCGTTTTCCCACAGACCGGGAAGATCCATTTCCATCCAATCCGTATCCGCTGTCTCGGGCAGGTACCATTTCTCCGACAACCCCGGGTCGTCCTTCAGGTAATGGGCGGTATCCCAAGTGAGCCGGAACGAATCCAGTTCGGCCCGCAGCTGTGCGAAGTCCTTCCCCGGTCCGGTCATGGCCCGCACCTGCTCCTGAAAGGCTGGAAAAGTATCCAGGGATGCCGCCGGCATCCAGGTCTCGATGGCAGTCGCCCCCATGCTGGCATGGATCAGACCGACCGGCACATCCAGATGGGATTGTAGATAGGTGCCGAAATACCAGGCCACGGCGGAGAAATGCTGCACATTCTGCGGATCGACCCGCTCCCAGTGTCCCCCCTGCACATCTTTTGCCGGCAAACAATCCAGTCCGACCTGCACGGTGAACAAGCGTACGGCAGGATGATGCAACCATGCGGAATCTGTCTCGGGCTTGCCCAACATGGCCGGCGAATAGAACATGTTGGACTGTCCGCTGCACAACCAGACTTCTCCGAAAAGGACATCCTTGAAATTGACCGACGTCTTCCCGTCCTCGACCCGGAGGGTATAGGGCCCGCCGGCAGG
>JBEAQU010000102.1:0-10163 GCA_041163745.1 Bacteroidota bacterium | reverse complement strand
GGAGCCGTCTGTAGAAACGGAAGAGGCCGTAGCGTTGCAGGAAGCAGCGGAGCAGGGCCCGGAAATAATGATTGCCGAAGAAACACCGTTTCTGGACGGCGATGACCTTACCAAAATCAATGGTGTGGGAATCAAGGTATTGGAAGCGTTGCACAGGAGCGGGATCCATACCTTTGCGCAAATGGCGAGTACCTCGGAGGAGCGTTTTCGGGAAATATTGGAGGAGAACAAGATGAGTAGGAAGCGTGACACATCAAAGTGGGCCGAATCGGCCGCCATACTAATGAGCGAGGTGTAGGCTACATCCGGTTCGAGACAAGGAATCGGATCTACGTATCACGATAAAACGGCTATGCTTTGATAGTGTAGCCGTTTTTTTTATTTTTTTATTGATGGCTTTCTGTTGATGGGATCGGAAAGTAGTGGCAAAATGAAGTCAACGCATAATTTGCTTACCTATTTGTTCCATAAAGTTTTTGAAATGTGAAAGATTGAATTACCGATACCCTTCCAAGGGGTGCAAATCAAATTGTCGGTTCCGCATGGAGGAAGGGTTGACGTGCGATGTCGCGGCCGAAAGGATGATGGCATAGCGGATTGGAAGTTCAAGCGAGGTTCTTGTTCCCGCTTCGCGGGGAGTGCTGGTCTGCGAATTTTAGAGAATTCGGCTAATTACGGGAATTTTTCTTGTGTAATTTTTCCATTGGCGATGTATTGAAAATTTTTGGCTTTTTCAATTAAAAGGATTTTGCTCCCCGCTCACGGGGAGGGATTGCGGCGCTGGGCAGATTCTGTTTGGCCAAGCCTCCCGCTTTGCGGGCTGGTTTGCAATGGATTGGTGATCTGACCGTTTGGTTTAGCAAATGGGATGCAAAGAGGCTGCCTAAGCGACAATTTGATTTGCGCCCCCTTCCAAAGGTGCTCAACAGGGCCCTGTTTCCATTTCTGTATCCAAAGGCAACTTACTTTGGATTTAGGTAAAAAAAAGAGTGTTGCTAGCATGTAAGTTCTTGGCGCAGTAATTTTTCCATACAACTGACAAGGATTGGCGTAAAGACATATGGCCACCAGACAAAATGCACAGTGGCCAAGTTGATTAGCGGGAGAGAATCTTCCGACCTATTTCAACCTGGAAAACAGTCTGCGGTAAATATTGATTCTATTGCGTTCGTAGAATGGGGAAACGCATGATGTCCCTTGGAACAACATTCCGGTTAATATGGCAGGGGGAAGCCATGAAGAAGGCGGTCCCGATTCCAAATCACCTACCATTACCAAATGAAACAATAGCTCGCCGGAATACCTGGAATGACGCATGAAATGACCAACAATCGCTATAATCGTTTTAACCTGTTGTCCGCTGAAACGAAATCCATTTTCCCAAACACCGATTCCTATGAGCATATTTCCAAATGTAAAAATAAGGTTGACGGCATGTCATTTTGAAAGTTCACCCAGGGAGTAGGATTCCAATATGGACCCAATATGCTTAATATGAGTTGGTTTTAGTTTGATCTTCAATGATACTATGACACGAATCATGAACTGCCCGGCCTGATGCGGCAGTGCGTTTAATTCTGAATCCGGTCAATATCATATTGAAAATACCGGCAATCATCATCCATTTTCCTGAGCATCGGTTTCTCAGGAAAACAACGAACACTCCTCCCAAGGCATCAGGCATAATGATAACTCCGTCAGAGAGCGGAAAAGAATGCATACATCCGGTTACAGGAAGACACATCCTTTTCAAAAGTAATGGCTGATATTCATCGATTTTTCTTCAGCTCATTAGGATTGGAGGAGAAAGCCAGGACGGGAAAACAGTGAAAAAAAGGCGATGAATTTCTTTGGAATTGGAACATCACATAAGTATTGGATTGTTTTGTCATACATCGATCCTATGGGGAGAGCCACCAATGGGAAAGTCCGCGTACAAAACCCCTGACTGGGCAAGCCCTCGTTATGCATCAACATCCTCGATGCGGTTTGATTTGTTAGTCGGTGGAAACAGCGAATTCATATCATATTTTAACGACGCACAAATCACATGATCGTATGATATAACAAACTGAAGCCGTCCTTGGAAATGGTAGTGCGGCATCTTGGTACAACAGGGGCACCCTAGCCGTGTGGCGGCGGTAAGGAAATACCACGGGCGGCGGATACCAGCTGCGCTGCTGGTTTGTAGTTTTAGTCGGCAAGCAATGCAGGCCGGTGGGTGGTATCCGTCCCGGCATGGTATCCGCGTTATGGGCAGGAAACAGGACAATTACGTCAACCCACACTGAAACAAAAACAAAATGTTTTAAATTTTGATTAAAACCATTAGCTTTGCCAAAACAGCATCAGAAGGTTCTGCAATCGGTTACATTTGCGGATACCGGGTAAGCCCCGAGCATCACAGGGCAGCCGGGTCGCCTGGGATGCAAGCGGTGGTTGGTCGTCTGGAAGCGTGAATCCATCGGCAACTACAGAGTCTGGATGGAAGGGCTGTTGCAGGCCGGTAAGTTGACCGGGCAGGCCGAATCGGTGTGTGGGGGAAGATCCGACCCACCTGTAAGTAACAAAAACGAAGGCAGACATATGGCAGACACAAGCATCAGTTATTCGGAAGACAACATCCGCCACCTGGATTGGCGGGAGCACATTCGGTTGCGGCCCGGGATGTACATTGGCAAGGTGGGAGACGGATCCACGGCGGACGACGGGATTTATGTGTTGGTCAAGGAAGTGATTGACAACTGCATAGACGAATACGTCATGGGTTACGGAAAGCAGATAGACATCGAGGTGAAGGACGGGACGGTCAGGGTACGGGATTACGGACGTGGGATTCCGTTGGGAAAGGTGGTGGAGTGTGTCTCCCAGATCAATACAGGAGGCAAGTACGACAGCAAGGCGTTCAAGAAATCCGTCGGCTTGAACGGAGTCGGGACCAAGGCTGTCAACGCCTTGTCCGAATATTTCAAGGTGTCTTCGGTACGGGACGGGCAAATGAAGTCGGCGGAATTCCGGAAGGGGGAGATAGAGACAGACCATGCCTTGGCACGTACAGCGGAGGAAAACGGGACCCTGGTGACGTTCCGGCCGGACGATGCCGTGTTTCGGAAGTTCAGTTTCCGGACGGAGTACCTGGAAACCCAGTTATGGAATTATGCCTACCTGAATGCGGGATTGAAGATCAATTTCAACGGCAAGACATTTTTTTCGCGCAAGGGGTTGTTGGACATGTTGTCGAACAAGACCCAGGCGGAAACCCTCCGGTATCCGATCATCCACTTGGTGGGAGAGGACATAGAGTTGGCGCTGTCGCATGGCAACCACTACGGCGAGCAGTACTATTCTTTTGTCAACGGCCAGAACACGACGCAGGGAGGGACGCATTTGAATGCGTTCAAGGAGGCGTTGGTGAATGTGTTGCGCAAGTTTTACAACAAGAATTACGACCCGAAGGATATCCGGGGATCTATCGTGGCGGCGGTGAGTGTTCGGGTGGAGGAGCCTGTATTCGAGTCGCAGACCAAGACGAAGTTGGGTTCGCTGGAGATGTCGCCGAACGGGGGGATGTCCGTCCGCAAGTTCATCGGGGATTTCCTGGATCGGGAACTGGACAATTTCCTGCACAAGAACGAGGGGGTGGCCAAGGCGCTCCAGCAGCGTATCCAGCAATCGGAGCGGGAGCGCAAGGAGATTGCCGGCATCAAGAAACTGGCCAACGAGCGGGCGAAGAAAGCCAATCTGCACAACAAGAAACTGCGGGATTGCCGTGTGCATTTCAACGACCCGGTCCGTAAGGTAGAAGAGGAAAAGCGGAACGCAACCACCATTTTCATTACCGAGGGAGATTCGGCGAGCGGCAGCATTACTAAAGCCCGCGATGTGGAGACACAGGCGGTATTCAGTCTTCGGGGAAAGCCGTTGAACTGTTTCGGCATGACCAAGAAGGTTGTCTACCAGAACGAGGAGTTCAACCTGTTGCAACATGCACTGAACATTGAGAACGACCTGGACGACCTTCGGTACAATCGGGTTGTGATCGCCACGGATGCGGATGTGGACGGGATGCACATCCGATTGCTGCTGCTTACCTTTTTCCTGCAGTTCTTCCCGGACCTGGTGCGGAACGGCCATCTGTACATCCTGCAGACGCCATTGTTCCGTGTTCGTGACAAGCGGGTGACCTATTACTGCTACAGCGAGATGGAGAAGCAGCAGGCGGTCAGGAAGCTGAAAGGCAAGGCAGAGATAACCCGGTTCAAGGGATTGGGAGAGATTTCGCCGGGGGAATTCAAAGATTTCATCAACGAGAACATGCGGTTGGAGCCGGTGGTGTTGCAGAGCGAAACGGACCTGGAGAAGCTGTTGTATTATTACATGGGGAAGAACACACCGGAGCGGCAGGATTTCATCATTGACAATCTGCGAGTGGATCTGGTTCAGAACGAGGTGGAGGACCTGGTGGCGGAGGTATCGGAAGACGTGCCGGAGGAAGTGGTGGTTTGAGTTGTACCGGGGGCTATATCATTCGAAACCTGGTGGCATCAGGGGGGACAGGCGGAGCAGGTATCGGTTCTTCCGAGGAGGCCCGAGGACAAATTCATAAATGATGGAACTCAGAAAAGGCATATACCGGCATTTCAAGGGGCGTCATTACCGTTTGGTGGGGACGGCGGTACATTCGGAGACCAACGAGGAAATGGTGGTGTATGAGCCGCTGTATGGAAAAGGAGGGTGGTGGGTCCGACCTTTGCGTATGTTCGTCGAAACCGTGCGGCATGAGGGGCGGGATGTAGAACGTTTCGAATACATCGGGGAAACGATACCACCTGAAGCGGAAACGGGCGGAACGGGGCCTGCCTGACTGGCGGGGTGCGCTCTTTTCCTGGAAACAGGGTATGATGGACGGGTCCAGGCCAATGCGGTTGGTCATCGTGACGCAATCCGACCTGCGGCGGACAGCAGGCTTGATGCCTGCGCCCCGCCTCCTGGCGGGGCGCAGGTTCCAGCAATCGGGATTTGAGGAGGAACCACGGCCATGGTACGGATGTGCGGGGGTCAGAGCGTTCCGGCTGACAGGGCGGCATCACCTGCATCACCGGACAAGGACACCTGCTCTCCGTTCATGACCAGTTCCTGGCAACGGATGGACTCCTGGTGGACGGCATGCAGGACGACCTGTACGAAATCCCGGCTCAGGCCCAGTTGCGCACCTTTGGCAACGGCATGCTCGAGGATGTCGTTCCAGCGGCCTGCCTGAAAAATGGAGATGTTGTTACGTTTTTTGTATTCACCGATTGCGGTGGCCAATTGCATTCTGTGGCCGAAGAGTTGGAGCAATTGTTCGTCCAGGTCATCGATCTGATGGCGTAGGGAGTCGAGGGAGCGGAGAAACTCCTGGTTGTCGGTTGTTTCCTGGCGGACGATAAGCCGGTCTGTCAGTTCCTTGTATTGGAAGGGGGTCAGTTGTTGTTCCGCGTCGCTCCAGGCTTCGTCCGGCCGGGGGTGTACTTCCGTCATGATGCCATCGTAGTTCAGGTCCAATGCTTGTTGGGCGATGTCGGAGAGGATGTCGCGACGGCCGCAGATATGGCTGTGGTCGCATATGACCTGGATGTCCGGGAACCGACGGCGGAGTTCGATGGGAAGTTGCCAGAGCGGCGTGTTCCGGAAGCGTGTGTCGCCATGCTGGCTGAAGCCGCGGTGGACTGCGGCGATGCGTTTGATACCGGCTTTGTACACCCTTTCGATTGCACCGATCCACAGCTTCAGGTCGGCGTTGACGGGGTTTTTGATAAGGACAGGTATGTCTACCCCTTGCAAGGCATCGGCCACTTCCTGCACGGAAAAGGGGTTGACGGTGGTGCGTGCGCCGATCCACAACACGTCGATTCCGTGTTTCAGGGCTTCGAACACATGTTGGGTATTGGCGACTTCCGTGGTGACCGGCAAGCCTGTTTCCTGTTTGACGCGCCGCAGCCACCGCAAACCGGGGGTGCCGACACCTTCGAAGGCACCGGGGCGGGTACGAGGTTTCCAGATACCGGCACGGAACAGCGCGATACCCTGGGCTGCGAGGTCGTGGGCGGTTTCCATGACCTGGGCTTCCGTTTCGGCGCTACAGGGTCCTGCAATGAGGACGGGACGTCGGGAGGATTCAAAAACCGGTTGAAATTGCATGAGTTGGATTTTTTTCAACGGAAAGTGGCCGTTCTTTCCCGTTGTCGACAAAAAATAGGAATTTATTTTCTTGTTGGTTTGAGGGCGGCGGTCAGGGTATGGTATTCCGGATCGCATTGGCTTTTTCCATCAGTTCGCGGAACCGGGGGAAATCCTTCTTGATCAGCAGGCTTCTGAATGAGGACAGCACACTGATATGTTCGTCGAGCACATCCAGCACGTTGTCCCTGTTTTGTCGGAAGATGGGTTCCCACATCGAGGGGGAGCTTTTCGCCAGGCGTACGGTGGAGGCGAACCCGCTGCTGGCGAGTTCGAAAATCCGTTTTTCGTCTTTTTCTTTTTCCAGCACGGTCAGGGCCAAGGCGAAGGCGCTGATATGGGATATATGGGATACATAGGCGGTATGGACATCGTGTTCTTCCCCTTGCAGATAAACTATTTTCATCAGTAGGGACCGATAGAGGCTTTCCACCGGGACCAATGCATCGGGGTCGCTTTCTTCGGCGTTGCAGATGACCGTGTATTTCCGGTCGAAGAGATTCGGGATGGCGGCATCAATGCCGGAATGCTCCGTTCCGGCCATCGGATGGGTCGCCACGAACCGGTTTCGTCGAGGGTGATGCCGGACGGCCTGGAGGATGGTGGCTTTGGTGGAGCCGACATCCATCACCGTGCGTTTGTCTGCCAGGTCCAAAACGGTGGACAGGATGCTCAGGGTGATGTCGACCGGTGTGGCCAGGATGATGAGTTCCGCTTGTCGGATGGCCTCTTCCAGGGGAGCTGCTTCGTCGATGATACGTCGGCGCAGGGCCTTGTCCAGGGTGTCATCATCTGGGTCCACTCCGATGATGGTGTGAGCGAAACCATTCTCTTTCAATGAGATGGCCATGCTTCCTCCGATATGGCCGATTCCGATGACGGTTACGATCATAGCCTTGGGTTTTTGTGTCCGAATGTTTCGGACGTATTCGCCAGGGGACAGGATGTGGTGGTTCGAGACATCAGTGAAAATGGTTTTCAATACGTTGGATGGCATCCTCGAGGACCGATGTCGGATTGCAGAGGGAGATCCTGACATAGGATTTGCCTTGGGAGCCGAAGATGCTGCCGGGGGTGATGAATACGGCGGTTTTTTCCAGCAGGGCATCCGTCAGTTCGATGCCGTCCTTCCAGTGGGAAGGGATGGCGGCCCAAACGAACATGCCGGCGGCTTGGGGATCCCAGGAGCAGTCCAGCTTTTCCAGTAGGGCGTAAACTTTTTCCCGTCGACCGCGATAGGTTTCGTTGAGCGCAGCGTACCAATCCGGACCGGCTTGAAGTGCCAGGGCGGCCGCGTATTGCAAGGGTTTGAACATACCGGAATCCATGTTGCTTTTGAAGCGTATGACGGCTGCGAGGTAATCGGCTCGGCCGGCCAGCATACCTATGCGCCAACCGGCCATATTGTGCGATTTGCTGAGTGAGTTCAGTTCCACGGCCACATCCATGGCGCCGGTGGCGGACAGGATGCTTAGGGGTGTATCGTTCAGGATGAAGCTGTAGGGGTTGTCATGAACGATCAGGATTCGGTGTTTCCGGGCGAATGCGACCAATTGATCGAAAAATGTGGTATCGGCCTGTGCCCCGGTCGGCATGTGGGGATAATTGACCCACATGATCTTGACCTTGCGGAGGTCCTTTTTTTCCAGGGTTTCGAAATCCGGCAGCCATTTGTTTTCCGGCAGCAGATCGTAAGGAAGTGGGCTTGCGCCGGCCAGTTCGGTGGCGGTCCGGTATGTCGGGTAGCCTGGATTGGGTACCAAGGCTTGGTCACCGGATTCGAGAAAAGTGAAAGCGAGGTGGACGAGGCCTTCCTTGGAGCCGATCAGGGGGTATACTTCCTTCTGCGGGTCCAGGAGGACACGGTAATGGCGTTGGTACCAATCTGCGAAAGCGGTTCGTAGTTCCGGAATCCCTTGATAGGGTTGGTAGGCATGGGTATCCTCACGGACACTGTCTTCACCCAGGCGTGTGCGTACAGGCAGGGGCGGCGGCAGGTCGGGGCTTCCGATACCCAGGTTGATCACCTCAATTCCCTGGCTTCGCATGGCTGCGATTTCGCGCAGTTTGGCGGAAAAGTAGTATTCCTGCAGGTTGCCTAGTCGGCTGGCGGTGGAGATGACGGGATCTTGTGGCATGATCAGAACTGGCGGTTACCTTGTTGATAGACACCCAGGACCTTGATATCGGCGGTCAGGGGGCGGAGGGAATCCACGGCTTGCCGCCAGTCGATTCTACCGGCACAAATGAAGTCCACGAAGAAGAAGTACTCCCAGGGACTGCCCGAGATGGGGCTGGACTGTATTTTCGTAAGGTTCAGGTCATAGGCGGCCATGACGCTGAGGACGCGGTGCAGGCTGCCGACCTCATGGGATAGGGAAAAGCAGAGGGAGACCTTATCGGCGTTCGGGGAGATTGTGGCGGCTGTCTCCCGTTCCAATACGAGGAAGCGGGTATAGTTTTGTTTGTTGGTTTCTATGCTATGTGCCAGGATGTCGAGTCCGTACATTTCCGCTGCCCGTTCACTGGCGATGGCGCCAACTGAGATCCATTGGTTGTCGCGGACCAAGCGGGCGCTTAGTGCGGTGTCTTCCGTCTCCACCAATCGGAGATGCGGGTATTGGCGGAACCATGCTTCGCACTGGGCGATGGCCATGGGGTGGGAGTGGACTTCCCGGAGCTGTTCCACCGTTTGTCCGGGCAATGCCAGCAGGTTTTGCCGGATGCGCAGGTAAACCTCCCCTGTCACGGTCAGGTCGGATTGCAGCAGCAGCCGGTAATTGCCCATGATGCTGCCGGCCAGGGTGTTTTCGATGGCCATCAAGGCGGTATCCACCGTGCCTTCGGAGACGAAGCGGACCAGGTCTTCGAATGTGTGGGCAGCCTGGAGCGCGATGCACTCCGTTCCGTAGAACTGTCGGGCGGCGATGTCATGGAAGGCGCCGGGTATTCCCTGGATGGCGACGGTCCGTGCCGGGGGGCGGTCCGGGGAAACGCTTGCCGGTTGGTCCGCCGGTTGTACAGTCGGTGTCTGCATACGGGTCGTTTGATACCGGTCGGATGGGTATGATGTCCATGGCGGTGCCGGTACGGGTGAATAATGCGGGTCGGTCATCCGGGGTGGTCGGCTATTCGGTCTCACTTTGTCGCATGGCTGTTCGGGGCTCCGGGCAAAAAAAAAAGTCCCGTCGGTTGGCGGGACTTTCTCGGGCAGCCATGCGCTGCCCCAAATGGTGTCCCTATTCTATGGGTTGCCATAAAAAAAATAAAACCAGCGGAAAGAATGGCGGCGATGGTTAGGGAACATGGTTCAATCTGGTGTCCAGCAACAAAAAAGCCCCGGCGGAGCGGGACTTTCTGTCATATCGTTTGGCTGGCAAACAACGATTTCAGCAGTCCCCTACGGCTGGCCGCAAAAGTAGAAGCTAAAAAAGTGGTTGTGGTGCCAATACATATTCACGTCTTTCATGCAAACATAAATAATTCGTGCAAAGGATGCAAGGCCAGGCGGAATCCGGTTGAAATAAATCCCGTTCTGTTTTTCCGCTTGTCAGGGTGCTGTATGATTGGCTGTTGCCCAAAGATTGTGTAGACAGTTGTCACCTAGGCAGCGGCGGCGCGCCTGTGATTATTGTACTTTCCACAAGTTGGCTTGTGCTCGGGACTCGGCGTGCCCGGGGGCTGATGCTCGGAATCGGGACATTTGTCGACCGACCCGCAGGATGTTAAATGGGGATGTCTACGGGGGCGCCAATCAAATCGTCGGTACCGCTTTGAGCTGAGTTGATGCGAGCTGTTGCGGCCGAAGTGGTGATGGGATGGCGGGTTGGTTGTTCAAGGGAGGTCCTTGCTCCCCGCTTCGCGGGGATGCTGGTACGCGAATTTTTAGGATTAGGCGAATGACAGGGATTTTTTTCTTTTGTAATTTTTTGATTGGTCGTGTG
>JBEAQU010000101.1:0-20336 GCA_041163745.1 Bacteroidota bacterium | reverse complement strand
GGAATCACTTCACCCGGAATCCAGGGCGGTTGGAACCTGAACCTGTACCCATGACAAGGACTTCCGAGGCAAGATCCTTCCGAATGCGCAGAAAAGATCGACCGGATTTTTTCTTTGTCCAAGCGGGCCGCCACATCCTCGCAGTCATGCAGGAAGCCGCCCGGCGGCAACCGGCTATACCGTACCAACGCTTGTTCCGGTTCCTCGGGCCCTGGGGGCCGGACAGGGTGCGTATCAATTCGGAGATTTGGAACATGGGTTCATGACCGGTGTGCCGAACCCTTGCAAGCGAGTGTCCCGATGGCCGAACGCCGGGCAAAAGTACCGGCTTCGAATGTCGGATGCAGGAAAGACAGGTATACAAAACGGTATACAAAACGGTATACAAAACGGTATACAAAATGGTATACAATTGCCGATTTGTGCCCGTTTAGCCGCTGACGGAGGCTTATATCATGGTTTTCTCATGCCTAAATCACGTTGGAGGCAAAGTTGAGCCGATTGACTAATCCTTGTCTCCTCTCACTCCACCGTATGTACTGACGTGTACGGCGGTTTCCTTGGCGTGGGTTACGATATAGAAACCGATAGTTGTCAGGCAGGTCGTAGCAGCCCTGGTCTGAAAACCATAGGTTGTTCGTACCTATGGTCAGCACCGGACTTTTGGACAGTCGCCACCAGCTCTTGCAGCGCAGCGCGGTACGCCGACTCAGGGGCTTTCTTACCCCTAATCTCATCAGAAATCTTGCGACGCCGATGACTCGTTCCCAAGGTGTCAGCCTGAAAAACCAGCGCCGCCTGCGCAGCCATCCGTCCATGGCCGTTCGCTGCCGACGCAAACCAAACTGTCGCATCACCAATCCGTAACGGATTGGTGATCTGACCGTTTAGTTTAGCAAATGGGATGCAATGAGATGGAATGCGCAGCGCACAAAGGATGCAGGAACGAAGAAGGCTCTTCATTCCTGCATCCTACTGGACCAAACATAACAATTCAAGACAGGGAATACATCAAGGGATGGCCGCTTCAACGGACGCACGGTAGTCGACCGCTCCGCCGCTCGTGGCCACCGACCGAAAAGCGGCGGCGATCAACAGGCATCAGGCCGGGGGAAGACAATCCCCAATCCGTGGCCGGCGGGCAATTGCACCGTGCCGTCCGGATCGATGGTCGGGCCGGAGGCCGGGTCATCCTTCAGCAGCAGGGGGCTGTCCATATCGATGAAATCAAGTTGGGAAAGCAATTGGGCAACGGCGGCGATACCCACCGAGCTTTCGATCATGCAACCCGCCATGACCTTGAGGTCCAGTTCGCGGGCATGTCGTATCATGCGCAGGGCGGGTGTCAGGCCGCCGCATTTCATCAGTTTGATATTGATGCCGTGGAAGCATCCGACACATTTTTCCACATCCTCTTCCGTGCGGCAGGCCTCGTCCGCAACCAGGGGAAGCGGTGATTGGCTGTACAGCTCCCGCATCCAGTTCCATTCATGTGCGGGGAGGGGTTGTTCGATGAACGCCACGCCGAGTTTCTTAAGTTCCACCGCTTTGCGGAGGGTCTCCTCGGCTGTCCAGGCGCAATTCGCATCCACGGTGAAGACCGCGTCTGTATGTCGGCGCAGGGTTTCCACCACCAAGAGGTCGTCGGGTCCGCCCAGCTTTATTTTGAAAGTCCGGAACCGCAAGGTACGGACCTTCTCGACCAGCCTGTCCAGGTCATCCATGCCGAGGGTGAAGCTGGTGGCCGGCAGCGGGCCGGGGTTGCCGTTCGGATGCCAGATGCGGTGGCTGGGCTGCCGGCTGAGTTTTCCGTAGAGGTCGTGGGCGGCGTTGTCCAGGGCGGATTGCAGGAAAGGGGATTTTCGCAGATGCGGCTGCAGATGGGACCAGAAATTGGCCGGATTGTCGAAAGCGTAGTCCTCTATGACAGGCCGCAAGGCTTCCGCCTGTCGCTGCAGCTCGTCCCGGTCGACCCGGTAATAAGCGTGTTCCGAGGCTTCTCCGAAGCCGCTTTTCCCAGCGGCGGACAATTCGACGACCAGGGCCTTTCTGTCGTGGTAAGTGCTGCGGGAAATGATGAAGGGTTCCCGCAGGACCAGGGTGATTGGGTGAAGGGTGATTTTCATAAAATCGTATCAGCAGTTAGGACCGGCCCATGGCAGCAACCGAGACGGGACAGCAGGGAGCACCGAAATCATTGCCGGGATGTTTTTCCGGACAGGACCTTCCGTCCTGTCAATACACAAATTTGTCTTCCATATCCCGCCATTCGGCGAAAGCCGCCAAGGCTTCCCTACGCAGGTGTTGCCGGGCCGGTATCCGGCGCAGGTCGGGTGGCAAGGCGATTTCCCGGTATATGAACTGGTCGTCGAAACCGATTTCCGCCGCATCCGATTGGGTGCAGGCGTAGAAGACCTCCTGCGGGCGGGACCAATAGATGGCACCCAGGCACATGGGGCAGGGCTCACAGGAAGCGTACAGGGTGCAGCCGTCGAGCTGGAAGGTGCCCAGCTGGCGGCAGGCTTCCCGGATCGCGACGACCTCCGCATGCGCGGTCGGATCGTTCGTCAAGGCGACCTGGTTGTTACCCCGGCCGACAATCCGTCCGTCTTTTACAACAACCGCACCAAACGGCCCTCCCTTCCGGGTACGCATTCCTTCGAAGGCGAGCCGGATGGCTTCCCGCATGTACAGGTCATGTTCCTCCATTGGCAAGGGTTTCTTCGAACGGTCGTTCCGAAGGACTGTCTGCCGACAGGACGCTGGCATCGAAACCATGCCCCATTCGGCAGCTGTCCGGAAAACAGCTGCGAAGCTGCGAAAAAAACAGACAATAATCAAGGTATGGCCCAAAGGATACACACACCTGGGAACGAAGGCTCCGGGAGCGATTCGTCACCGGATTCTTTTCGGTTCCGTGAAAAAAGGTACCTTTAGCCCCATGTAACCAAACAACCGGGATCCGGCGAAGGCGCGGTGCGGACCGTATCCGGCCGAACCTGCCTGCCTGCGCTAGGCCTGCCACTGCCAATGGAACCACTGTTCACCAATGATGCCGTCGTGTTCGGCCTGCTGGCCCTTGTCCTGGCGGCCATCTTCCACACCGCCACCCTACCCGCCTTCCAAGGGTTCTACCGGGTGGTGCCGACCCTGCTGCTCTGCTATTTTGTTCCTGCCCTGCTGCATTGGCCGCTCGGCTGGATCGCCCAGGAATGGTTCGACAACAGCCTGCTGGACCAACTGCGGACCATGGGGTACCGACCGCCGGCAGACGCCGGGTTCAAGGACATGCTGGCCTGGCTACGGGAACAAGGCGTCCCGGCCGAGGCCTACGAACCGTTCCACCGGCACAGCCAGCTTTACACGGTCGCCTCGCGGTATTTGTTGCCGGCCAGCCTGCTGTTGCTATGCCTCGGCATCGATTTCAAGGGTATCCTGCAGCTGGGGCCGAAAGCCCTGGTGATGTTCCTGGCCGGCACGGCAGGTGTGGTCCTGGGCGGCCCCGCCGCCCTGCTGATTGTCCGCAGCGTCCTGCCCGACGCCGCCCTGCAGGTAAGCCCGGACGAACTGTGGCGGGGGCTCTCCGCCATCGCAGGCAGTTGGATCGGTGGCGGCGGCAACCAAACAGCCATGAAGGAGATCTTCGGTGTGGACGACACCCTGTTCGGCACCATGGTGGTCATCGATGTCGTGGTCGCCAACATCTGGATGGCGTTCCTGCTGTACGGGGCCGGCCGCTCCGCCCAGATAGACCGGAGGCTCCGAGCGGACAACACGGCCATCGATACGCTCATCAGCAGGATATCGGCCTACCGCGCCGCCATCCTGCGCATTCCGTCGACCCTGGACATGTTCCTCATCATCGGTCTCGCCTTCGGCGGGGTAGCCCTCTCCCATTGGGTCGCCGACACCATCGTCCCCTTCCTGTCCGATCGCTACGGAGCGATGCTGACCGCCGCCCGCCTGGATTCCATCATCAACAAGTTCTTCTGGATCGTGGTCGTGTCGACCACCCTCGGCCTGGTCCTTTCCTTTACCCGCTGGCGCAGACTCGAGGGGGTGGGCGCCTCCCAATGGGGCAGCCTGTTCATCTACATCCTGGTGGCCACCATCGGCATGCATATGAACCTGCGGGAAGTGTTCGACAATCTGGCCCTCTTCGCCATCGGCGCCGTCTGGATGCTGATCCATGTTGTCGTGCTGCTCCTGACGGCCAAACTGATCCGGGCCCCTTTCTTTTATGTGGCGGTAGGATCGCAGGCCAACATCGGCGGTGCGGCCTCCGCCCCGATCGTGGCGGCGGCATTCAACACCTCCCTGGCGCCGGTCGGGGTGCTGCTGGCTGTATTGGGATATGCCCTGGGAACCTACGGCGGACTCGTCTGCGCCTATCTGATGCAGGCGGTCGCAGGTTCCTGAGCCCAAGGTTCGCTGCTTTCCTACCCTTCGTCGTACCAACCCGGTGACTATGCAAGACCACGGAAATACCTGGCATATCGCGGTGGATACCGGCGGCACTTTCACGGACTGCCTCGCCCGGCCGCCCGACGGCGGCGGGGACATCCGGCTCAAGGTCTTGTCCGCCAGCTGTCTGCGCGGCGAACTGGTCCGGCGCCTGTCCGCAACCTGTTATGAAATACGGCAAGCCTGGCCCTTTCGGCCGGAGCTCCTCATCGGATACGCCTTCCGCCGGCTGTCCGACCAGGCCGCTCCCGACCGGAAGGTGCTGCGGATGGACCCGACGGGGAACCGGCTGTACCTGGACGGTCCGACGGACATCCCCGACGCAGTCCTGCCCTGCCTCTTCGAGCTCCGAACCGGAGAGGAAGCACCCATCCTGGCGGCCCGGCTGGCGACGGGCACCCCCCTGGACCGGCCCCTGCCGCCCATACACCTGCGGCTCGGCACCACCAAAGGTACCAATGCCTTGCTGGAAGGGAAGGTGGCTCCCGTGCTGTTCCTGACAACCGAAGGCTTCGGCGACCTCTTGCAAATCGGCACCCAACAGCGGCCCGACCTGTTCCAGCTGGACATCCCCCCTGCTTCGACACACTACCGATCTGTCGTGGAGGTATCCGAAAGGCTGGCGGCGGACGGGGCGGTCCTCCTTCCCCTGACAGACGCGGAAACCGACCGGATATCGGCGATCGTACGGAAAACCGGCGCCCGTTCCGTCGCGATCGCCCTGCTGCATGCCTGGGCCTATCCCGTACATGAGCGAAAGCTGGCCGATGCGCTGGATCGCATGGGCGTACCCTACCGGTCCGTCTCCCATATCCTGTCCCCCACCCTGCAGTTGCTGCCCCGGGCACAGACCTGCGTCGTCAACGCCTGCCTGCAGCCCGTACTTAGCCGATACCTGGACGGTATCCGAAGCAGCCTACGCATCACCGAGGCTGCCGCGGCGAGCCGCCTGCAGCTGATGGGCAGTGCCGGCGAGCTCACCGAAGCGGACGCCTTTCATGCGAAGGACAGCCTGCTCAGCGGGCCGGCGGGCGGCGTCGTGGGGGTGGCGGCCGTCGCCGACAAGCTCGGTCTGCATCGGGTAATCGGCTTCGACATGGGCGGTACCAGCACCGATGCCTCCCGCTACGACGGGCAGTTCGACTACGGACGGACGACCCGGGTCGGCCGGCTGTCCTTCTCCGCGCCCTGCCTGGCCATCGAAACCGTGGCGGCAGGCGGCGGTTCGGTCTGTGGCTTCGACGGCCACCAGCTGGTGGTGGGGCCGGAAAGCGCCGGTGCGGATCCCGGCCCGGCCTGTTACGGAGCCGGTGGACCGCTGACCCTGACGGATGTCAACCTGCTGCTGGACAAACTCGACCCCCGGGCCATGGGGATTCCGATACACCGGGCTCCCGCCATGCAGGCCCTGGAAAACATCCGTGCGGCCATCCGGACAAAGACCGGGCAGGATATCCCGCCCCGGACCTTGCTGGAAGGCTTCGAACTGCTGGCCAATGAAAAGATGGCCGAGGCCATCCGCCGGATATCCATCGCCCGTGGCTTCGACCCCGCCGATTATGCGCTCGTCGCCTTCGGCGGGGCGGGCGGGCTGCACGCCTGTCAGGTCGCCGCCTTGCTGCATATCCGGACGGTCGTCCTGCCCTTCGACGCCGGCCTGCTCAGTGCCTACGGCATCGCGCGAAGCGCCGTATCCCAATTGGCCGAAAGGCAGATCCTCCGACCATTGGACGCCTGTCTTTCACGGCTGCCGGCGATATACCTCGACTTGTTGGCCGAAGCCCGGCAGGCCCTGGCGGCGGCGGGTCCGCCCGACCAAACGACCGTTCGTGCCGCCACGGCCGCCCTGCGCCAAACGGGCCAGACAACCGCCCTCCTCGTCGACCTGTTGGCAGTGCCGTTCCAGGCGTTGGAAGCGGCCTACCGCCGCCAATTCGAGGAACTGTACGGATATGCGCCGGATGACCGTCCGCTGGAGGTGGAGTACATCCGGGTGGTGGCAGAAATACCGGGGCCGGCACCGATGCCGGCGGCCGGTCCGCCGCCGGACGGCCCGACCACACCGACACCCGGCGGTGGCATCCGGACCATAGTCTGGGAAAACCTCCGCCCCGACGACACCCTGTCGGGCCCTGCCGTCCTGACACATGCCCTGGCGACCGCTTTCCTGCCGACCGGGTGGTCGCTGAACACCCGTCCGGGCGGGGACCTGGTCCTGGTGCGACAACAGCCGACGAAAGAGCCCACCATGCCGGCATCGGCCGCGGAACCGACGGGCGGCACCGACCCGGTCCGGCTGGCCCTCTTCACCAACCGCTTCCGCGCCATCGCCCAGGAAATGGGGACCCAGCTGCAGCGGACGGCCCGGTCGGTCAATATCAAGGAACGGCTCGACTTTTCCTGCGCCTTGATGGATGCGGAAGGAATGCTGCTCGTCAACGCCCCCCACATCCCGGTCCACCTCGGCAGCCTCGGCATGTGCGCCCGGCATATCCTGCGGGAGACCACACTTGGTCCGGGCGATGTCATCCTGACCAACCATCCGGCCTACGGCGGTTCCCACCTGCCGGACCTGACCCTGCTGCAGGCCGTCTTCGGGGAGGCTACACGCACGGAGCCTCACCCGCTCATCGGATATGTCATCAACCGCGCCCATCATGCGGAGCTGGGTGGAACCCGGCCCGGATCCATGCCGCCGGACGCCCGCCGGCTGTCGGAGGAAGGGGTCGTATTCCCCCCATGCTTCCTCGTCCGCGGCGGCATCCCCCAGTGGGAAGCCATCGAACATCGTCTCCGGAAAGCGCCCTACCCCAGCCGGTCTCCCGAAGACAACCTCGCCGACCTGGCGGCTGCCCTGGCCAGCCTGCAGGCCGGTGCCCGACAGCTGCACCGCCTCGCCGCAACATACGGCACCGACACCTTGCACCGACACATGAAGGCCTTGCAGGCGCAAGCTGCCGATGCGCTCCTGCCAGTGCTGGCCGAACAGGCGGGACGGATATTCCGAGCAATCGAGAGCCTGGACGACGGCACCCGGCTGTGCGTGCGCCTGACGGTTCGGGAAAAACACCTGGACATCGACTTCGACGGCACTTCCCCGACACACCCGCTCAACCTGAACGCCAACCGCTCCGTCGTGTACAGCGTCGTCCTGTACGTCCTGCGGCTCTTGTGCCGCAACGACATCCCGTTGAACGAAGGCCTGCTGCGACCCGTCTCCATCCGGCTTCCTTCCGGCACCTGCCTGGATCCAGGATCCGAGGGGATGGCCCCCGACGACTGGCCGGCGGTCGTCGGCGGTAATACGGAGGTAAGCCAACGGCTGACCGACACCTTGCTGAAGGCACTGTCAACGGTGCTGCAGACCGCCTGCAGCCAGGGTACCATGAACAATCTGCTGTTCGGAAACGAACGGTTCGGCTATTACGAAACCATCGGCGGCGGAACCGGGGCCGGCCGGGGCTTCCATGGTCGCAGCGGTGTCCACCAGCACATGACCAATACCCGGATGACCGATCCGGAGGAACTGGAACACCGATATCCTGTGCGCGTGAAGACTTTCGCCCTGCGCCGGGGTTCCGGCGGGCTCGGGCATTGGCGGGGCGGGGACGGTCTCGTCCGAACCCTGACCTTCCTGGAACCGGTGGAGGTGACGGTTTTGTCGCAACATCGGCGGGCGGGCCCCTACGGACTGGCGGGCGGGCAGGCCGGAAGACCCGGTCGGCAGTGGGTGGTCCGGAACGGCATCCGGGCGGAATTGGAAAGTGCCGCCGCCGTTCGATTGGAAGCCGGGGACAGCATCACCATCGAAACACCCGGCGGCGGGGGATATGGTGCGCCGGGAGACTGATTTCAATCCCGGTATCCCTCTTCCGCATCATCCTCGTCGGCATCCCCGGACTCGTCATCCAGGCCAACAGTCTTGATGCCGAGGGCCTGCAAGGCCTTTTCGGAAGCGGTCTGCTCCGCACTTTTCTTGTTGAAATCGTCCGCCGTCGCCACTTTTTGACCATCAATCATGACGGCTACCTTGAAGCGGTCCCGTTTTTCGAACTTGTACCGGGCGATGAGCTTGTAGGAGACGGATTGGCCGTTCTTCTGGCACCATTCCAACAGCTGGCTCTTGTAGTTGTCGTCATACAGCTCCAGCTCATGGATGTCGACGTAGTTGCGAAGAATCTTGCGGATGACGAAGCGGCGGGTCCCGGCATAGCCTTTCTCCAGGTAGACCGCACCGACGAGGGCTTCCACCGCATTGCCCAGCATGGAGCGGCTCAGCCGGATCTGGCTGAAATCCTGCAGCAGCATGTCCAGCCCCATCTTATCCCCGATTTTGTTGAGTGTGTTCCGTTTGACGATCTTGGAGCGCATCTTGGTGAGGAAGCCTTCGTTGGCATTGGGATACTTCCGGAAAAGGTAATCCCCCACGATGGTGCCGAGGATGGCGTCACCGAGAAATTCAAGCCGTTCGTTGTTTTGGATGGCATAAGTCTTTTCCGAGGAATTGGACTTGTGGGAGAATGCCAGGCGGAAGATGCTGAGGTCTGCGGGCGTGAAGCCGACCAAGGGTCTTAACTTGCGGGCGAATTCCCGATCTTTGTGGAAGAAGCGGTTGTGGAGTCGGAGGATCAGTCGTACCAAGGCAAATTTGTTTGAGCCCGCCCATGGCTGGCAACTTGCCTGCCGGGGGCGGGAATGAACAAGAGTGCCGCCCGGAGGCGGCTGTTTCCAACTGGTGGATGCCTTCTGTCTGATACCTTCGGCGGCAACCGGTTCGCATTCGAGAAAGCGGTTCGGCATATCAACCCGTCCGGTGCGGAAAAAGTGCCCGGGGGTGTCGTTCGGACCACCGGAGCGCCGCTACGAACAGGGGGTGGTCACACATCGTTCGGGCTGGCTTTGCTGCCGGAGCGCCGCCCCAGCGCAGGATTTCGGCGGCCCGGAAGTTCCGTTCCGGCGGATTTCGGAGCGGTGTTGCCGATGGATGCACAGATCGATGGCCGGAGCATCCGCGGGCGAACACCAGTCAGGGGCTCAGCCCTGGTATTTCCGAATGATGACGGAGGCGTTGTGTCCGCCGAAGCCAAAGGTATTGCTCAGAAAAGCGTTTACTTCCTTATTTCTGGCCACGTTGAAGGACAGGTCCAGGCGGCTGTCGAACGCAGGGTCGTCCTCGAAGTGGTTGATGGTCGGGGGTATGAAACCATGATTGATGGCCAGCACACCGGCGATGGCCTCGATGGCTCCGGCCGCCCCGAGCAGGTGACCGGTCATGGACTTGGTGGAGGAGATGCTGAGCCGGTAGGCGTCCTCACCGAAGACCTTCTCGATGGCCTTGATTTCCGCGAGGTCGCCCAAGGGGGTGGAGGTGCCGTGGACATTGATGTAATCGATGTCGGAAGGCGACATACCCGCATCCTCCAGCGCCGTTTTCATGACGTTGGCGGCGCCAAGTCCCTCGGGATGGGGCGCGGTCAGGTGGTAGGCGTCCGCCGTGGCACCGGCGCCGACCACTTCGCCGTATATGGTGGCTCCCCTGCGGAGTGCGTGTTCCAGCTCCTCAAGGACCAATGAGCCGGCCCCTTCTCCGAGGACGAATCCGTCGCGGGCAGCATCGAAGGGTCGCGAGGCCGTCAGGGGGTCGTCGTTGCGGGTGGAAAGCGCCTTCATCGCGCTGAAGCCGCCGACGCCTATCTTATTTATGGCCGCCTCGGAGCCACCGGCCACGATGATGTCGTTACGACCCCACCTGATGTAGTCGAAAGCCGCCATGATGGCGTGCGTGGAGGATGCGCAGGCGGAGACGATGGAGTAATTGATGCCCCGGAACCCGTATTTCATGGAGATGTGTCCGGCGGCGATGTCGGAAATCATCTTCGGAATAAGATAGGGGTTGTAGCGTGGAATGCCGTTGCCGAGGATGAAGGTCTCCACCTCCTGCTCCAGGGTGTTCATGCCACCGATGCCGGAAGAGAAAATCACCCCGACCCGGTCCGGATTGAAGTTGTCCGGCAGCAGACCGGAAGTGGTGACCGCCTCATCTGCGGACACCATGGCCAGGACGGCGAAGCGGTCCAGTTTGCGGACTTCCCGCTTGTCCATGAAATCGTCCGCGACGAATCCCTTGATTTCGCAAGCGAACCTTGTCTTGAACTGGCTGACGTCAAACAACGTGATGGGACCCGCACCGCAGCGACCGTTCAACAGTCCGTCGAGATAGGCGGGAATATTATTGCCAATGGGGGTCAACGCCCCCATACCAGTGATAACGACCCTTCTCATAATTGTTTTTTTCGATGTTCAGCAACCCATGTGTCGGCGAAGCTCCGGCGGCGGTCCTTCCGTGTTCCGGCGGTCGTGCCGGATGGGAAAGGACGAGCAGGTCATGCGGCGCTGTGCCGGGCCGTCCACCGGGACAAGATAGGAAAAACGGCGTCCGCAGATCATGAAAATATTTGACAGCGGAAGGCGGCGGGGCCGTTCGGCCGGGAAGTGGAGACTTGGGCCATGTATGCTGCTCCCCCGCGACAATCCCGGACGTCGACCAAGGGGCGACGGAACGGAACAGCAATTGGCTGCAGGGAGGGGTAAGCAGGCTGGCCGGAAGTACGGACGACCGTCGGGAGCACCCGGTACGGTCGATGCGGCATGATGGCATTTGGATACGGAACCGCTCCGTACGGCACGACCCGGAAAGGAAGGTCTCGGACCAATTTCCTTTCCGGGTATCGGGCGGGGGCCGGCGGATCGCCTGCCCATGACATCATCCCAGCTGCTCCTCCAGGTAGCTGACGGCCTGGCCTACCGTCTGGATCTTCTCGGCCTGCTCATCCGGAATGGAGATATCGAATTCCTTTTCCAGTTCCATGATCAGTTCCACCGTGTCGAGGGAATCCGCTCCGAGGTCGTTGGTGAAGCTGGCATCTATGGTCACCTCGGAAGCTTCAACGCCCAGCTTCTCGACGATGATTTTCGTTACTCTCTCTGTGATGTTTGACATGACAAACGCGTTTAAGGTTCTGAAAAATTTTTGCAAAGAAAGACAAACTACGCCGATTGAAAAAAAAATTTTTCGGTTTTGGCAGGTTTGCCTGGCGCCTCCCACTTTTCCACCTTTTTTATGAGCGGGGGATTTGTCAAGTCTCCGGAGTAACTTACTTTTGACCCCCGGTATTCCCTGCCTGCCGTTTCCCCTGCCGCGGGAGTTCCTTCGCATGTCCGACATCCCTAACCATCCGCAAACAATAGTACAACACACCGGGATCCACCAGCCGGAATCCCCGGCCTCCGGACCTGCCGGTCCGGGTCGTGGTCCGCTCGGGCCTCCGGCTGCTCCGGCATGTTCCGCCGGGGTCCCTCACCGCCATAACGACGTGATATGAACAATACCTTGACCGACCTGAACACCAAGATCGTGGCGACCGTTGGACCGGCCAGCAACGCTTATGAAAAATTGCTGGAACTTGCCCACGCCGGCGTCGACATCTTCCGCCTCAACTTTTCCCACGGCACGCACGAGGACCATCGGCAGGTCATCCAGTACATCCGGCAGATCAACGAGCGTTTCAATCTGCATATCGGCATCCTGGCAGATCTCCAAGGCCCGAAACTAAGGGTCGGAAAAATCAAGGACGAGCCGCTCCCCCTCGAAACAGGGGATGAGATCACTTTCGTCAACCAGCCTTGCGAGGGTACCAAGGAACACATCTACATGAGTTATCAGCAGCTGGCCAAGGATGTCCGCATCGGAGAGGAGATCCTTGTGGACGACGGCAAGATCCGGCTGCTCGTGCTGGACACCAACGGAAAGGACACGGTCCGGCTCAAAGTGACCCACGGCGGACCGCTGAAATCCAACAAAGGCGTCAACCTTCCGAACACCAAGGTGTCGCTGCCGGCCCTGACGGAAAAAGACATCCGTGACCTCGACTTCATCCTCACCCAGCCGGTCAACTGGATCGCCCTGTCTTTCGTCCGGTCGCCCAAAGACCTGAAGGACCTGCGGACCCGCATCGACGCCAAAGGCCATCCGGCCAAGATCATCTCCAAGATTGAAAAACCGGAGGCCTTGGAGCGAATAGACAAGATCATCAAGAACTCCAACGCCATCATGATCGCACGGGGTGACCTCGGCATCGAAGTGCCGATCGAGGAACTGCCCCTGATACAGAAGACCATCATCCAAAAATGCCTGCAGCGGGCCCGACCGGTCATCGTCGCCACCCAGATGATGGAATCCATGATCGAAAATCCGAGTCCGACCCGGCCGGAGGTCACGGACGTGGCCAACGCGGTGCTGGACGGCGCGGATGCCGTCATGCTCAGCGGAGAGACCGCCACCGGGAAACATCCCGTACTGGTCATCCAGACGATGACCAAGATCATCCACCATATTGAGAAGAACAAGTTCTACGAACTGCGCTTCCCCGTGCCGTCCCCGAAATCAAGCACCTTCATCAGCGATGTCATCTGCTTCAATGCCGTGGACGTCGCCGAAAAACTGGACGCCCGCGCCATTACCGGCATGACCGTCACCGGTTACACCGCCTTCAAAGTGTCGAGCCGCCGGCCCAAACGCAAGATCTTCATCTTCTCGGACCGGATGCACCTGCTGGCCACCCTCAACCTCGTGTGGGGGGTGCGGGGCTTCTACTACGACAAGTTCACCACCACGGACGAAACCATCGAGGACATCATCTCCATCCTGCGACATGCCGGTGAGGTGTCCTCGGGCGACCTCGTCGTCAACATCGCCTCCATGCCGCTCAAATACCGCTTGCGCACCAATACCCTCAAGGTGACGGAGGTGAAGGACCATATCTGAACCCGCTCGGCGCCAAACACCCACACAACCATGAAAGTCAACATCGTACAACGTGGGGCCCTGCCCCTGCCAGCCTATGAGACCCCGGGCAGCGCCGGTATGGACCTGCGTGCGTCGCTGGAGGCGCCCATCCTGCTCCAACCTATGGAACGACGCCTGGTCCCCACCGGCCTGTCCATCGAACTGCCGGTCGGATACGAGGCACAGGTACGGCCCCGCAGCGGCCTGGCCCTCCGCAAGGGCCTGACCGTCGCCAATGCCCCCGGCACTATCGACAGCGACTACCGCGGGGAAATCCAAGTGATCGTCGTCAACCTGTCCGCGGAAGCACAGTCGGTGCAACCGGGCGAACGAATCGCCCAGTTGGTCGTCGCCCGCTACGAACAAGTCGACTGGATTCCGGTGCAGGAACTCAATCCGTCCCGTCGGGGATCCGGCGGCTTCGGGAGCACGGGCACCTGACCAATCCCGGGTATTTCATTTGCACCCCCAGCCTGATCCGAATTTTTTTTTAATTTTACCAACTTGGATACCCGGCTGCACCGTAAGTACGGCGATGCGAACGGCCAGTACCTCCCGAAAAGGCTTGCGCGCAGACGCGCCCACCCGCCCGACCCATCCGAAGACACATGCCGACCCGCTCCTGCCGCCCGGCCGTTGGCCGTGTTTTTGCAGGGACATCCGATGTCGCCGGCCGCCCGCGCTCCCCACGGTAGAGGCGCACGGCAGCATCACGCAGGAAAAACACCTAGCATGAAAATCATCATCCCGATGGCAGGTCGCGGCACCCGCCTGCGCCCGCACACACTGACCGTTCCCAAACCCTTGATCCCCATCGCAGGAAAACCGATGGTGCAACGGATCGTGGAAGACCTGAGCGCCGCCTACCCCGGACAGATCGAGGAGATCGCCTTCATCACCGGCGACTTCGGTGCGGCTGTGGAGAACTCCCTCCTCGACATCGCGCGCTCCTTCGGCGCAGCCGGCAGGATCTACCACCAACAACAACCCTTGGGGGTCGCCCACGCCATCCTCTGCGCGGCGGACAGCCTCCATGGAAACGTATTCATCGCCTTTTCAGATACCCTCTTCAAGGCTGACTTCAGCTTCGACCCTGCCGAGGAGGGCATCATTTGGGTCAAACAGGTCGACGACCCCAGCGCTTTCGGCGTGGTACGGACAGACGCCGGACAACTGATCACCGACTTCGTGGAGAAATCACCGGTCTTCGTGTCCGACCTTGCCATCGTCGGCCTGTACTACGTACGCGAAGGAGCCTACCTCCGCGACCAGATCCGGGAACTCGTCGACGGCAATGTCCGGGACAAGGGTGAGTTCCAGATCACCTCGGTCCTGGAAAACATGAAACAGTCCGGCTATCGCTTCCGGGCCTCCACCATCGAGGAATGGCTTGATTGCGGCAACAAGGACAACATCATCGACACCAACCGCCGGATGCTGGAGCTCAAACACGGTAACGAAACCCTGCGGGCCCCCAGCGCCCGGATTGAGCACAGCGTGGTCATCGAACCATGTTTCATCGGCGCAAACGCCGTCATCCGACACTCCGTCGTGGGTCCTTATGTCTCCGTCGGAGACCATTGTGTCCTGGAGAACACCAATGTCCGGAACAGTGTGATCCAACAGCATACCCGGGTCTCCAACACCGTCCTGGCGGATTCCATGATCGGCAGCCATGTCTCGTTCAGCGGCAATCCCGCGAACCTGAGCATCGGGGATTACACCGCCTTCCAGGCCTGAGACCGGCGACAGGACGGAAACCCTCGTATGCAACGACCCTGCGGTGCCACCCTACCCCCGGCCGCCCGATACCGGGTATTGGACAAATTCCCGGATTGTAAAATCGAGGCACCACCCAGACACTCCTTTTCCGTCGGATCCGAAACAGCATGCCGTGTGCAAGAAACGGTCTCCCAAATGCAGGTTGCACATGGATTCGGGTTCGGAAGACCCCTTCCCATGGCTTCGCCTATGGCTACATGTCCCTCTACGCCAGGCGGCGTGAAAAATCCCCGTCCCAACTGCGTTAGAAAATACGCATCATTTTACCAGTCAAACAATTAAGAAATAAAAAAAACTGGTATCCGCCTCGAATCCCTGATATTCGCGTCCCGGCGACAGCGCGTAGCGACGAGCCGGTCAAATTGCCGCCTGGTTGTCGTCATCGCGAAGCCCCGGGGACCATCGCTGAAACGACCGTTCGGTTTGCTCCCGAAACACCAGCGATCCGCAAACCCCTCGGACTATCGCATGCCGACATTCGCCAAGCGGTGAACAAGGCACCGATGCGCCGTGGATCCGGCATGTCCGACAGGAACGGTGGTTCCGTGACCCAACCCTCCAAAACAGCTTCCTTCCGGCAAACGATTTGTCCCGGAAGGACGTTATAGCTTCAGTCATCGGATTTCCGGGCAGCGGGAAACCTGTCGGCACCATATTTTTTTAATTGTAAAAAAATCCCAATTTTTACAAGCAGTTGGCCCGTTGCGGCCGCCCATCACCCTGCATCATGAGATACCACCATATGACGACCGGCCTGCTCGCCATCCTCCTCCTTTCCGGCGGCCTCGGCCTCTCCGCACAGACCGACCGGAACACGGTCAGTGAAGAGGAAATCAAGATCCAGGAGCTGTTCCTGGAAGCGACCCGGGAAAAGTTGCTCGGCAACTGGGAAAAAGCAGCCGAAGGCTTCGAGGAAGTCCTTCGGAAATCCCCCGGCAACCCGGCCGCCGCCTATGAACTCGCCCGTATTTGCAAAGCGCAAGGGCAGGCGGACAAGGCCCTTCAATACGCCCGGCAGGCCGTTGCATCCGACCCCGGCAACAAATGGTACAAGTTCTACCTCGCCGAACGCTATCAGGAAGACAACCAGGACCTGGCCGCCGCCCAGCTGTACCGGGAGCTGTCCAAAACCGATCCCGACCAAACGGAATATCCCTTGCAGGAAGCCTATTTCCTTGTTCGTGCAGGCCAAGCCCGCGAAGCCATCGCCGTTTATGATGCCCTGGAAAAACGGACCGGCCCGACGGAAGAATTGTCCCGGCACAAACATACACTCTACGCCGGCATGGGGGATTACCGGAAGGCGGCCCGCGAACTGGAACGCCTCGCCACCGCTTACCCCGACAAACCGGCCTACCTCCACCTCCTGGCCACTTTCTATGCGCAGATCGGCGATCCGGACCGTGCCATGTCCACCTACCGGGACATCCTGGAAAAATTTCCGGAGGATGCCCGTGCCCGCACCGCGGTATCCAAACAGGAAAAAGGCGGCAACATCATCACCTGGCTCCAGTCCCTGCAACCGCTGTTCGACAATCCCGACGTGGATATCGACACCAAGATCAAGGAAATCCTGCCCACGGTCAACCGCCTGGCGGAAACACCGGACGCGTCCCTGGGCAACAGCCTGTTGGGACTGACCCTCACGCTGACCCGCGTGCATCCCGGGCAAGCCAAGGCACATGCCGTGCTCGGCGACATACTTTATCATACCGGAGAACCGGACAAAGCCCTCCAAGCCTATCGGAAGACCCTTGACCTCGACCCCTCCGTCTGGAGCGTCTGGGAACAGGTCCTCCACCTGCTACTGGAATCCTGCCGTTGGACCGAACTGGCCGGCACCGGGGAGGCTGCGCTGGAGGTGTTCCCCAACCAAGGGCTGGCGGAACTCGCCTGCGGCATCGGCTGGAATTATACCGGCAGACAAGCCGACGCACGTTCCGCCCTCGAACAGGCACTCGTCCTGACCCGCAAACAACCCGACCTGCAGGTGCGGGCCCTCGCCGCCCTCGCCTACAACCGCTGTGCCGCCGGCCAACCAGCCGCCGCCAATACCTATCTCGACCGGGCACAGGCCCTGGCACCGGAACACCCGGACCTCCTGCGAAGCCGATGCCATTGCCTCGCTACCGCAGGCACCGACCCCGACGCCACCGAAGCCGCCCGTAACGCCGTGGAGAATCTACTCGCGGAAACGGCCGGCCTGGCCCTGACCGAAGCGACCATCGGCTATGTCTACCTGCAGGCCAGCGACCTGCCCGCCGCCCGGAGCTGGACGGAAAAAGCCCTCTCCCATGGCGGCGACCGCCAAGCGCAAATCCTGGAACAATTCGGAGACATCCTTCTTCGGGCGGATTCTCCCGCCGCCGCACTACCCTATTGGAAGAAAGCCAAGGCCGCCGGTGCACAATCCCCGACCCTCGACCGGAAAATACGAGACCATCAAACAGCTGACTGAACGGATGACCACATCCCTCCCTTCAGCCTCACGATTTAAAAACAGCAACATGGACAGCATTCGCCAGCGGCAAGTCGCGGAAATGATCAAACGCCATTTCAGCACCCTGCTGCAGCAGGAAGGCAACTACATCTACGGCAGCACCCCCTTCGTGACGGTCACCAATGTCCGTATGACGCCGGATTTCAATACCGCCAAGATCTACCTCAGCATTTTCAACACGGAATTCAAACAGGAGGTCATCCTGGAAATGGAAGACCAATACCTCCGCCTCAAACAAGCCCTTGCCGCCCGCATCGGCAAACAGATGCGCCGGATGCCAGAACTGCAGTTCTATATCGACGACACCCTTGACGAGATGTACCGGGTGGATGCCTTGTTTCAACGGCTTGAGGCGGACAACCAAATGGGCCGGCCGCCGGAAGCGGCGGAAGAGGAAGAGGAATAGGCGCCCGGCCTCCCAAATCCACTGTTCACATGATCAAACCATTACCAATCCGTATCTCGGCACTGACACTGGCAGCCGCCTTGTTGCTGACATCCGGATGCCAGCCCGAACCCCGTGGTGGCGACATCGGCCGCTTCGTCTGGACCCTCGACCGGACGGCCGGCACCGCCGACCTGCCGGCACCGGACTCCACCGCCACCCTGACGGTCGCCTTCTTCGACGGCAGGCTGTATGCCGCCGGCCCCTGCAACACCCTGCAGGCAGCCTATTCCCTCGACGGAAGCAAGCTGGTCATCTCCGATACGGACCTGACCCGGCATCCATGCGACCAGGCGGCGGCCGAACATGCCTGGCTGTCCAGGTTGACGGATTCCCTGTCGTTCAGCGCGGACGACCGGGGCATGATTCTTTTTCTGCCCGGCGGACAGCAACGGCTCTACTTCCGAGCCACGCCCGGCGGACAAATGGCCGCTTTCCGGGAAGTGCTGGCCTTCGGACAGCTGGAACGCCTGTTCGGTGAGATTCCCCATGACACCATGCTGCACCTGTATCCTGTCATCGCCGTGGACGACCTGCGGCAGTATCCTTTCCGGGGGGTACGCATCGACACAAGCTACTACCGCTTGTTCGACGAAGGTATCCGGCAGGAATGGGCCGCGGACAGCGGTGCGGTCTGGGCCGCCGGAAAATTCCGCGAATTCTTTATCTGCCGGGTGCCGGGTCGCTATGTCTCCAGCGACCTGGCCTTGTTCCGGCGGACCGACCGGCACCTGGAACTGGTCGCGAAGGTGGCCTGGGCCTGGTGCGAGGCAGGCTGGTGCAACCAACAGGACGCCTGGTTGCTGGATACCAACCGGGACCGCCGCACGGATGTTGTCCAGCACTATGCCCTCCTGGATGACAAAGGCAGCGTCCGCGAATCCATGATGCGGCTGCTGGTCCAATCCGCCGACGGGCTGCTCCAGGCAGACACGACCCGGCGGCCGGTCGCCGCCCGATTCCCCTTGGCATCATTGTAATACTGTACCAGCCATGGCTTCTGACCGGAATACTGCCGGCCGACCCGACCCAAGCTGTCGACGACCGGTGAAAAAGAACCTCCCCGGGGCGCTTCCCGCTCACCGGCGGATCCAAGTTCGTTTGTTCGGGCCAATCTTACTGATGGTGATCCTGACAGCCTGCCGAAACGAACGTACCACCGTCTTTGTGGAAGGTGTGCCCGTCGGACAGGCGCTCCTCCACAACGCGGACCGACAGTCCTTCGACTATGCCGGCCATCTCTCGAAGGCCCTGCGCGGACAGGAACCCTCCGCTGTCGCACTGTTACGCTTCAGCAAGACCTGCGACACGAGCCTGCTGCGGCTGCACGGGACCATCCTGGATTCCCTGCTCGCCCGACTCGGCGAAACCGACTTCAACGGCTGCCTGCACCAGCTGGTCCCGGCGGAGAAAAAAGCGGTCTGGGCCGCGCTGAGCCGGACGGGCAGCCCCTTTCCCGAAACCCTGCAGCCGACCCTCCTGCCGGTGAAGAGCGTGCGGCCATACGAGGGCCTCTATTCCCGCCGGGCGGAGACCGCCACATTCCGTGATTGCGACTTGCCCGCGGAGCGATTCCAGGTCATCGACCCGGACCATCGGCTGGAAATCCTCTACCGCCGGACCTTGGGCCTGCCCTATCCCGGCCAGTCCGCCTTTGTCCGTCTCCACGGCTACACAGCCCCTTATTGGGCGGACGAGGAACTGTCGGATGGACATGCCGCCTTCCTCGTCGTGACGGAAACGACGAGCCTGCAAACCAAGAATTTCCGCAACACCTGCATCCCGTATGATTGCTGGGCCCTGGGAACCGAGCCCTACTGGACCGCCCAGGTGTCCGCCGCGGAAGACCTCATCGAGTTCAGAACCCTGGACGACACCGACATGCAGCACTTCCCCTACCATCCGCCGATGGAGTCGGACACCGCCCGGATCTTCGCCTCCCTGAATCCGGAGACCGGCGACAACATCCTGGTGACCATCCGGCCGGCACCTTGTTCGGACGGCATGTCCGACCGGCGCTTCCGCCACACGGCGGAAGTCTCCGTCAATGGCAGACGATACCGGGGATGTGCGGTGACCTGGGAGGATATGCACGGTAAAGATTAGACTTGTTGCGACGGGTCAGCGAATTGGGAAAAGGGACTATTTTCAGGGTGCAAATCAATTTGTCGGTTCCCCATGGAGGAGGGGGTTGACATGCGATGTCGCGGCCGAAGGGATATGATGGCATGGCGGATAGGGCGTGCCAGGGAGGTTCTTGCTCCCCGCTTCGCGGAAAGCGCCGGGCTACGAATTTTAGA
>JBEAQU010000100.1:0-16244 GCA_041163745.1 Bacteroidota bacterium | reverse complement strand
GGACGGGATTCGGACGATGGATCCACGATGTTGCAATTCAACCTGTCGCCGCGCTTGGGTTATGACTTCGGCCGGGGGCTGGCGGCCGGTGTCAAAGCGGATATCGCCTATGCCCGGCTACGAACCGCGGAGCTGACGGACGAGCGGTTCCTGAACAGTGTGTCCGGCGGTCCGTTCCTGCGCTATTACCGGGCCGTCGGTCTCCGCAACAAGGCTTTTTTGGAAATCCAGGGCGGTGTGGGCCGTACCTCGGCGAGCCGTGTCGGTGATTCAGCATACAACATGCAGGCGCTGCAGTTTGCCGGCAGTGCGGGTTGGGCCTTCTTCCTTCGGGAGCATTTTTCTCTGGAAGTGCTGGTCGGCTATGCCTACCAGAATCTGCACGACCCGCGGAAGGATGAACGGGATCCCCACGTCACCAACGGCATCGGTATCGGCATCGGTTTGATGCGGACCTGGCCCAGATGACCTGCCGGTACGGCGGCCCCGTTCCTGTCGCAAGCTATCGCGCCTCCTCCTCTTCGTATCGGAACCGGCAGATTTCCGCGACCAAGGAGGCGGGCAAAGGCTGATGGTGGGGGAATCGGACGGCCCCTTTGGACGTCGGGAAGCCCGCGAGCCGGTCCCGGAAGGCGACCATGGCGGAAGGAGTTGGATAAAAGCCGATATGGTGCCGGCAAGCGGCGAAATAGACCAGGACCCGTCGGGTTCGATAGGCCGGCATATTGTAGCTGATGACTTCCCGGGCTTCCGGAATGGCCGTCCGGATGGTTTGCCGCAGGCACTCCAGCCGGGCAGCCAGTTCAACCGGTTGGTCCGCCAGGTATTCTTCGACGGTTCGGTATTTCATTTGTTCCATGACAAGGTTGCTCGTCTGATGTTCTGAAGCGACATGCAGGGACGGACGAGGAACATTCACTTCCTGGCCGCCTGCATGCTGACGCCGCCCCGCTGCGAAAAAAAGCCCGTTCGGCAGGGGCAAACCAAATTGTCAGTTCGGCTTCGATCTGGATTGATGCGCCATGTCGCTGCCGAATCGGTGACGGAATGGCGGATTTGTCGGAAGAGAATGTTTAGAATCAGGCTGCTTACAGGAATTTTTTTCTTTTTTTAATTTTCTGATAACAAGTGGATTGCGTATTTATTCGCCTTTTTATCAGACTTGTTGCGATGTCGAAACAAGTCTGTTAGTGGAATTTTGCTCCCCGCTTCCAGGAGAGGGGCACGCGGCGCTGGGTACGGGTGTGGAAGAGCGGGTGGAGATTCGCTCGCGGGCAAAGCTGGTCTCCTAAGCATTTGTGATCCGACAATTTGGTTTACCTCGCTTAGGCACAATCCGTGACAAAAATCAATGTGCTTTCGCAAGGATTGCGCCGTCCTAATGCTCCACCATTCCATTTCCGTTCGTAAAATTACGCTTCCGTTGCTGTCGGCCCTATTGGAGCGGCGGAAACAACGGTTAACATCCAACATCCGCAACATGAGAGCAACTTGTTCGCTTCCCAAATGGACGGTATTCCTGCCTGTCCTTTTTTTCGGCACCCCATCCGTCCGAGCGCAATGGACCACCGACACGCAACAGAACACCTTGGTGGCGGATATTGCCACGGAAGACATGAAGATGATAGCCGGCCCGGACGGCAGCAGCTACATCGCATGCTGGCACCCCGTGCCGGCGCCGCAACATTATGAGATGCGGCTGCAACGACTGGATGCCGACGGGCATCAGACCTTCGGCCCCGAAGGACTGCTGGTGGACGGCAGCCTGCCGATGAGCACGTTCATCGTAACTTGGGACCTTACTTCGGATGACGAGGGCAACCTGTACATCGGCATGACCGCCACGGGGGACGGGAGCGCCGTGGTACACAAGCTCTCCCCGACGGGAGAGCCCTTGTGGGGAACAGGAGGCCTCCCGCTCGGGGAAGGCTATGATGTGAAGGTCCTGCCCTTGTCAAACGGGGAGGTCCTTGTCAGCTATCTTCCGGGCAACCAGGCCGCCTTGCGGAAATTCAGCCCCGACGGCACGTCGCAATGGGCAGAACCGATCGTACTCCCCACGCTGAACGGCGGCATTCGTACCGTCACGGGAGAGCTCGCGGAACTGTCCGGTGGCCGATTCGAAGTCATCTATTTCGAGCCGGGCGGCTTCGCTCCGTACGGACCTGCTTTCGCCCGTTGTTTCGATCTCTCCGGGACTTCCCAATGGCCGGCCCCTGTACCGCTGACCGGACCGGGGCAGTCGGTGCAGACCAACCGCCGGTACGACCTGTGCCAGACGGGCGATACGGTGTTCGTCGGACTGCCGGCCGCCCTGGGCCTCAACATACAGGCTTACATCCAACGGATCGACCCGGACGGCACGACGCCATGGGGCAGCTCCGGCGTACCTTTCGCCGTCCAATCCGCCTACTACGAGCGGGATATCCGCATCGCCATGGCACCGGGTGCAGACCGTTTGTGGGCCATTGCGGAATACACCCCTTCCGGCCAGGGATCCACCGGGGAATACATCCAGCAGATCCATACTGCCAGCGGCGCTCCCCTGCTTGGAGCCGACGCCGTGGAAGTCTTCGCACCCACCTCGAACCGCTCCCATCAAGGGAAGCTGCGCTTGTGGCAAGGCCGCCCCTATTTCCTGGTGACGGACGGCCAAAGCAACGGGGTCTTCCCTGTCGACATACGCCTGGTCCATCCGGATACCAGCGGCCAATTGGACACCTTGGAGGGTTTCCTGGCGGTGGGCACCTATCCGACAGGCGTCAAATCCAGGATACAGCTGCGGGAAGCGAGCCCCGACGGGAAGGCCATTGCCGCCTGGGTGGAAAACCGCGGGGTATCCTTGGCTTATGCGCAACGAGTCCCTTTGGCGAGTCCACCGGTCAACCTGCCATTCATTGTCGGAGATTCCCTGCTTTGTCCGAACGGTACCGGCACAGTGAGCACCCAGCTTTTCGACAGTTACCAGTGGTACCGGCGTTATTTCGGGGCGACGGACGCGACACCCATTCCGGGAGCGACGGGACAAAGCCTCGTCATGGACTATTCCAGCTACGCCGCCAGCTTCCTGTCCGTGGAGGTCACCTTGGGGGACTCGACCTACCTCTCGGAGGAATTTCTTGTAGACGGTCTCCTCTTCCTGCCACCCGTGGTGCAGACGACCGGCACCTATTCCGTCGGGTCCTCGGGGGAATTGCTGCTCTGCCCGGGAGATACCATTTTCCTGACACTGCTGCCGCCCTACACGACGAACATCACCTGGTTCGAGGACGGGCAGGCCATTCCGGGGGCGAACGAAACGACACTTGCCATCACCTCGCCCGGCACCTATACGGTCGAAGGGGCGCCCGAACTGTGTCCGGATTACCGCTCCGGGTTGGGTCTGTTCCTGACGGTGGTGCCCTGTGTGAGCGACAGCCGGACGGCGGCGGAACCTTCCGACCTGTCCTTATATCCAAACCCGGTCCGGGACCAGCTGACCATCCGGTCTCCGGCCGCCGGCAGCGGCCGTTATTCCGTATGGGACAGCCAAGGACGGCAAGTCCTGTCCGGTACCTGGGAAGGGGCGAACCGAACGCTGGATGTCCGGGGCCTTGCGCCTGGTCTGTACACGCTGGTTTGGCAAGCAGGGACGCAGCGTTCGCTGGAGCGTTTTGTCGTGCTTGACTGACCGGGATTTTCCGGTGCCGGACGTGATGGCGCAGGGAGGACGGCGAACGTCCTCGGAAACGGCCCCGCCAGTCGGCGCGGTCAATCTGCGCCCGGCAGGAATCGGGACCATTTCCACTGACCGTCCACCCAAATGAATTCCTCGCAATCCGTCCGTTCGGACTGTGGAAAAGGATGTCGGCAGAACCGACTGGATGTCGGGACAAGCTGACCTGCCAGCATGGTGTACCAGGTAGTGGTATGATGTAGCGGGTCGGTCCGGACCGTCACCTGTCCGGTCAGCATTCGGCGGTCCGGCTCAAAGCGGACCGATTGCAGGCTGGACAGGATTTCATGGCGGACGAACGCCTGTTGGGACGAGTCAAAGAGAAAATATGTCCAGTGTGAATCCGGATCGTCCGGAGGCAAGTCCGCGGGCATGGTCCGCAGATCCGGGAAGCCGTCGAAGTTGAAATCGGCGAATTCCCGGTGCGGCGGAAGCGATACCGGTGTGGTGGGAGCCGAGGAGAGAAGAACCTGCCGGCCACAAAGGAAGCGGAAGATGTCGAGTTGAGCGGCGGCGGGGCGGTAAGCCGGCTGCCGGATGCGATGTAGGGTATCTGCGTTCGTACCGGTGAACCGGCAGAGGAAGCGGTCGAATCCAAGCCTGTACTGACCGGTGACGGTGTGGGTGGCGGTATCGCGTTGCAGTTGTTCCAGGCGGGACATTTCCGGCTGCCGGTAGAACACCAGGCGCTGGTCAGGTTGCACGCAGGAGAGCAACACCACCGAAGGTTGGCCCAGCCGGCCGGGTATGCGTACGTCCGGAACGTTATCAAAGTTGATGTACTCCACTTGGAGAGCCGAGCGGGGTGGTTCCGATTCCCGCAGGGTGTTCCCGATGATAAAATGTTGGTGAAGCAAAAGGTCGGCGGAGTCGGCAAAGATGGCGACCCGTTGGCCATAGGCCCCCTTCTCTGCCGGAACCGCGACCTGGTCGGCGGGTCGGATGGGTCCCAGTTCATACCGGAAACCGGCTTTTCGTTCGAGGAACGAGCTGGATGCTACCCTCGTCGGGAGACTGTCGGACGCCGTACGCGGTGGCGGGGGCAGGTCTGTGACGGAGGAACGGACGATGGGCAGGCCAGGGCCTTGCAGTTCAAAATCCACCCGGCGGAGGGGATGGGTCGGCGGCTGGCCATACGTCAGGAGGAAGCCTTTGGCGGAGCATGTGGCAGGAAAACGTTCCAGATCATGCAGACAGGACATGAAGAGCGTATCGAACCTGTCCTTCCAGGGGCGGTAGCCATAGAATCGGAAGGAGTTTCCTTCCGGTTTTTCGATCCACAGATCCGGTTGTCCGTCGAAATCAGCATCTTCGTAGCGGATGCGACGGCAGCTGTCCGGCGGGGGATGGCCATAAACTTCGCCGGGGACATCGAGCAGCAGGCGGTTGTCCGGCTCGCGCCAGATCTTGTAATGCGTGACATATGCAAGGGGGGCTTGGTGCGGGGGCCATACCGGTGGGCCGGCCTCGGGTTGGCGATAGGAGCATAAATATTTTTCTATCCGAAGCGGTCCGAATCGCCGCAGACCGATCCGGACGGAATCGGCCGGTTGGCAAAGGAACCTGTCCGGCGGGCGGCCGGCTGTGGCCAGCTGTCCGGGCCATCGGGGAGCGGAGCGTGGATCGCCGGCAGCAACGGACAGGAACCAGGCGGCAAGTAGCGGCACGAGGAAAAGGAGATTTCCCGGGGCGGCGGCGGGTCGGACGGACATCACGTCCGGCGTTTGGATCTGCCGGCCAGCACCCCCCATCCGCCGGATCCGATCAGGAAACCCAGGGCATAGGGAAAACCGGAATTGTGGTTGGCATAAACCGCGGTTCCGCTGTCGAAAAACATTCCGACGAGGGCGAAGGGGGCGATCAGGCCATGCCAGATGCCGGAGAAAAATCCATATTCACGGCTGTCTTCCGGAAAGGATACCGGAACCTGCTCCGCACAGGAAGTCAGCAGCAGGACAATGGCCAACAACCAAAGGAAAGAAATTCGGTGCATAGCGAAACGATTACCGGTACAATCAACCGGTCCGGATACCGCGGACGCCGTAGGCGGCAAAGCGCACGACAGGGGCTGCCGCAATCAGCTTGCGCCGCCTCCGGCGGCGGAAAACTTTACGGATGCAGGGTTGAAAACCGGCGTGAAAAGTCATCATAACGATACGAAAAATAAGATATTTGCAGGACAGATGAAATTTTATTCGACCAGAGCAAGGCAAATGCCGGATAAACATCGGTTCCGAGGGGGTGCAAATCAAATTGTCGGTTCCGCATGGAGGAGGGGGTTGAGCTGCGATGTCGCGGCCGAAGGGATATGATGGCATGGCGGATCGGGTGTGCCAGGGAGGTTCTTGTTCCCCGCTTCGCGGAAAGCGCCGGACTACGGATTTAGAGAATTGGTCTGATTACGGGGATTTTTATTGTGTAATTTTTTGATTGGATGTGCTTTGTAATTTTTTTGCCTTTTTTATTACCAGGATTTTACTCCCCGCTTCGCGGAGAGGGATTGCGGGGTCGGGCAGCTTCTTTATGGCCAGGCCTCCCACTTCCCGGCTGGTTTGCTACGGATGGGTGCGCTGACCGTATGGTTCAGCAATTGGGATGCAAAGAGGCTGCCTAAGCGACCGGTTGAATTGCACCCGTTCCGAGGACGACCCCGGAGGTTCTGAAAACAGGCGGACGGAGCAAGGGACCGTTTCGCGCGGCCCGACAAATGCGAGACGGACCGGCCGGGCGGTCGAATTACCACAAGCCGGGCGGCATTCCGGCCGGGATCCGGTGGCGGGCATTGTGCGCCGCAAAACCACAATGAAATGCGATTACGTGCCTATTCCTACCTGTTGGTATACGTAACACCTGCCGTGGTGGCATACTCCTTATGGACGGCGGACCATCGGTCCTTCTCCGCCGTCATCATCCTGTTCGGCGTCATTCCCTTCTTGGAATTGTTCACGCGGGGGAATGAAAGGAACCTGAGTCCGGAGGAGGAACGATCGGTGGGCGGCGACCCTGTCTATGACTATCTGCTGTACGGACTGGTACCGGTACAGTACTTGTTGCTGATCTGTTTCTGTGAGCAGATCGGCCGGGAGGATTTGGGTTTGGCGGCCAAGGTGGGCATGACCACGGCCTTCGGCATGAGCTGTGGCGTACTGGGCATCAACGCGGCCCACGAGTTGGGCCACCGCAGCAGCCGGTATGAGCGATGGATGAGCAAATGCCTGCTGCTGACCAGCCTGTACCTTCATTTTTTCATTGAGCACAACCGGGGGCACCATCTCCGTGTTTCCACGGAGGAGGACCCGGCTTCAAGCAGGTGGGGAGAGAGTGTGTATGCGTTTTACATCCGCAGTGTCTTCGGGGGCTGGCTGTCCGCCTGGCGGTTGGAAGCCGACCGGTTGCGGCGACAGGGAAGCGGTCTGTTGACCTGGCGCAATGAGATGGTAAGGTTCCAGGTGGTGCAGGTGGCGTTCTGTCTTGCCATCTGGGGGATGTACGGAGGAGCCGTCCTGTGCTGGTTCGCAGGGGCCGCCACCATCGGATTCCTGTTGTTGGAATCCGTGAACTACATTGAGCACTACGGACTCCGGCGAAGGAAGGTGGACGGACGGTATGAGCGGACCCTGCCGATTCATTCCTGGAACTCCAACCATCCTTTGGGCCGGCTGATGTTGTTGGAATTGTCGAGACACTCCGACCACCATTACCAGTCCAGCCGGAAATACCCCTTGCTGCGGCATTTCGAACAAAGTCCCCAACTGCCGACCGGCTATCCGGGCATGATATTGCTTTCGCTCCTGCCGCCCCTATGGTTCCGGGTCATGCATCCGCGGATAGAGCGGTACCGGCGGGCCTGGACGGGGGATACGGTCGATTGAATAACACAACCGCCTTGCAAAGGCACAAACACTACACAATGATCATTGTCATCTTCTTGATCGCCCTATGGTATTCGGGCTTGTTCTTCCAGAGTTTCTTCCTGCACCGGTATGCTGCGCACCAGAGTTTCCGGATGTCCGCATTCGGGGAGAAGCTTTGTTTCGTCCTGACCTGGATCACGCAGGGATCCAACTATCTGAGTGCGTATGCCTATGGCATCATGCACCGCATGCACCATGCATTTGCCGACACGGAGGAGGATCCGCACTCCCCCAGCTACGACCCCAACATTTTTTCCATGATGTGGCGGACAAAGAACATTTACAGCGACATCCTGTACAAGCGGATCAAAGTGGATGAGAAGTTCATGAAGAACATACCGCGCTGGAACCGGTTCGACCTGTTCGCCAGTTCATGGGTGTCACGGATCATGTGGGGTACGGGCTACACGCTGTTCTTTTATTTTTTCGCCACGACCTGGTGGCAATGGCTGTTACTGCCGATGACCTATCTGATGGCACCCATCCACGGAGCGATCATCAACTGGTTCGCACACAAGTACGGCTACATCAATTTCAAAGTCAGCGATACTTCTCGAAACCTTTTCCCGTTCGATTGGCTGATGATGGGAGAGGGTTACCACAACAACCATCACCGGCACAGCGGTCGGCCGAATTTCGGCGGCGTGCGCTGGCATGAGGTGGACATGACCTACGTCATCATGGTTCTGTTGGACAAGCTGGGGCTGATCCGACTGAACCGGGTGGCGCTGCAGACGTCGCCAACGCAGTGAGGGTGGCGGCGCAGACATACGATTTCGTCGTAGTCGGAAGCGGTTTCGGCGGTTCCGTCGCCGCCCTGCGCCTGAGCGAAAAAGGATACAAGGTATTGGTGCTGGAACAGGGCCGCTGGTTTCGGCGGCCGGAGGACTTCCCGCGCAGCAACTGGCAGTTGCGTCGCTGGATCTGGTTGCCTTGGCTGGGAATGAAGGGAATCTTCCGGATGACGTTCTTCCGGCATGTGGCTGTCCTCAGCGGTGCCGGTGTGGGTGGTGGGTCCCTGGTGTATGCGAACACCTTGCCGGTACCGTCGGCTCCCTTTTTCCGATCCGGCACATGGAAAGACCTGTGCGACTGGGAACGGGAGCTTGCACCATTCTACGACCTGGCGAAGCGGATGCTGGGCGTGACGCCGCATCCCTACCGAAGCAAGAGCGACGAGGTGATGCGATCGCTGGCGGAAGACATCGGCGCGGGCGCGGCATTCCGGCCGGCGGAAGTGGCGGTTTATTTCGGCCGGCCGGGGGAGACGGTGTCCGACCCGTACTTCGGGGGGCTCGGACCTGACCGGACCGGTTGCAACCAATGCGGCGGCTGCATGTTGGGATGCCGTTACAATGCGAAGAACACACTGGACAAGAACTATCTGCATCTGGCCCAGCGGCTGGGATGTGAAATACGGGCTGAAACGACGGTGCATGACATAATACCGGTCGGCACGGACGGCGGTGCCGGATATATCGTGCGGGCGCGGAAGAGCGGGCTGGTGCCGCGGCAGGAAACCATCCGGGCCGGCGGAGTGGTCGTTGCCGCCGGTGTGTTGGGTACGCTCCGGCTGTTGCTTCGGCTGCAGCGTACTTCGCTGCCGAAGCTTTCGCATACCTTGGGCCGAGGCGTCCGGACCAACTCGGAAAGCCTGGTCGGTGTGACTTCCTTCGACCGGCGAAACAGTTTCTCCGAGGGCATCGCCATCGGGTCGATCGTCCGATTGGATGCACACCGGCATGTCGAGCCGGTGAAATATCCGGCCGGTTCCGGTTTCTGGCGACTGTTCATGGCGCCCATGGTGGAGGGGCGGACCTTTCTGGCGCGCTTGGTCAACATGGCGGCCGACCTGATCCGCCACCCGGTGCCGAACCTGCGTACCTTCCTGGTGGATGACTGGAGTCGGCGGACTCACATTTTGTTATATATGGAAAGCCTGGAATCCACCTTACGAATAAAACGGTCCGCCTGGTGGGGGGGGCTGCGAAGCGCCGTGGAGAAAGGCAAAGCCCCCACCGCCTTCAATCCGCCCGCGCGTGACATTGCGCGGCGGGTCGGCCGATTGATACGTGGCAAGCCGATGGTGATGTTCACCGAGACCTTGTTCGGTATCCCGACCACCGCCCACATTCTCGGCGGCGCCTGCATGGGGGCCGGTCCGGAGACGGGCGTCATCGACCGGGACAACCGGGTGTTCCACTATCAGAACCTGTACATTTGCGACGGCAGCATGATTTCCGCAAATGTAGGGGTCAACCCCAGCCTCACGATCACCGCCCTGGCGGAACGGGCGATGTCCCGCATCCCGGCGAAGGCGGCGGCGGATGTCGGCGAGGTCGGTCGCTGAAAGCCGCCTCGGCCGGATCAAAGATGCAGCCCGCATTCCGTCTTGGGGCAGTTGTTCCAACGCCCCTCCCGCTCCTTCCCTGGTACCGTGCAATGGCGGCAGCCCACACTGAAGTAACCTCTCGACTGAAGCGGATGGAACGGCAGGAGATGGTCCTTTATATAGGCTTCCCGTTGTTCCGGGGTGACATCCAGCAGGGGGTAGCATTTCAGGATGCCATTGCGTTCCTCAAAAATGTCAAGGGTTTTCCGATGGTCGCTCTGCCAACGCATCAGGCCGCTGATCCAGACCCGATGGGATTCACGGAAAGGTTCCAAAGGTTCCACCTTGTTTATGAAACAACAGTAATCGGGGTCCTTCTTCCAGGTTGCGTCCTGGGTAGTGAATTCATGTTTCCATTCCTCCGCCCGGATATTCCGTACCTTCAGCTGATAGATGCGGGTGAGATATTCCTTGTAAACCATGGTTTCCTCAAAATGGTAGCCGGTATCGATGAAGAGCACCTCCTGGTCCGGCCGGATGGTGGAGACCAAATGGAGGAGGTAGGCCGAGGTGGTGGCGAAAGAACTGGTCAGCATTACGGTTTCCGGCGGGAAACAGGTATAGATGGCCGCGATGCGTTCTGCGGGAGCGAGGGGCCGGAACCGTTCGTTAAGCCCTGCAATGGAATGATGCGGTCTGACCATGAGCGCTGTCTTTTGTGACAAAAGTCACAAAAAAAATTCAGCTGGACAAATGTGGGGAAGGCTTGCAGTCGGATACCGCGTGGTATTATCAATGATCTGAGGGAGCTTGTCGTCGCAGGTGGAGCATGTTTTTCCCCGCTGCCCGGCTATATGATTTGTTCCCTGCGAAGCGGGGAGGCTGGAACAAGAATTATTAGAATTTGGCGTATGACAGGGATTATAAATTTTCTTATTTATTGATATTAATACTGTTATAAATTATTTTACTTTCTCTTTACTGGAATTTTGCTTCCAGGTTTGCGGGGAAGGGTACGGGCGGCGTGCCATTGTTTCGATGGGATGAATCGTATTTTCATCGATGCAGGGGGGAGGGCGCTGGGGGATGAGACGTCACCGGGAGGGAAGGCAGGCGTATTGATTGTTCCATTCAATACGCTGCCGTTATTAGGTCGGGGAGGCGGTCTGTGCCTCGGAGGGAGGGAATTGGAGGGCGGCGAAGCATCACCCGTCCTTCCCCTTTGCGACTATGTGGTAATGAAGGACAGCCGCCAGGAAAATTTCGAGGTAACGGTCCTCCGAGGCATGGAACCAAAATTTGTAATCCGTCCCTGTCCACTGGTAGACGTAATATTCAAAATTCAAAAATTCGTCGTACCCATCGACATCCGGTCGAACGTCATAGACCGCGATCTCGAGGTCGAGTTCCTTTTTGGCCATCATGACATATTGGTAGAGCGGGTAGGAAAAAGGACGATAACATTCCCAATATTGCGTCTGCAGAATTGGTTTTTTCGTAGGTTTCTTCTCAGGTTTCTTTTCTGTCATATTTCCGTTTGTTAGTTGAATAATGGTTGTCGATGGTAAAAAAGGCGCCCGGACGGCAGCGGGAAAATCGGGGCTGCCGGCAGGAGCTGGCGTTCACGGTGTGTCGGCCCGCTGTTGGACCATCAGATAATCGTCGTGGTAGGTGAAAATTCCATTCAGGTAAGTCAGGAACTCGGACTTCCATCTGGTCTTCAATATGCTGCGGGCATATTCCCCGGAATCTTTCCGCCGGATGGTGTACCAGGCGAACGTCACCCGTTTCCGACGGTAGGTGATTCGGCCGCCGCCTCTTTTGATGCGGCGAATACGGAACCGGTTGACCTTTTCGATACGTACTTCGAAGGGGGTGCTTTCCGCCACCCTGCTGATCAGCGCCTCCTGATCTTCATCAAATTCATTTCTCAGGTCGCCTAAATCCAACAATCTGAATCCCATATGGTCATGTTTTTGGAGAACACCGGCGGCTGCCAACCTGAAATGGCTGGCTGGACCACGCTCTTTGCCAAGGAAATGACAAACCGGGCACCAGTGTCCCTGTCCTTCCTTCGCACGCTGGGTGCAAGGCGGACAGAAGTTAGTAATTCAAATGTTACAACAAGCTGTTGCGGCCAGCCGATGGAAATCGTATCCCATCAACAGGGCGTAGCGAACCGCTTGTACCGATGAACCGGTACAAGCATGATTCCTTCATTCCGCGGATGAAAAGGCTGACGCACGACTCCTGTGAAAAGAAACCCACAAGAAAGACGCCCGCCCGTTACAGCGTGGAACTGCGGCATGATGCGTTGAAGAGAAAATCGAGAGTGTACTGTCTATGCTACCTAGGTAAGAAAGGTTTTGTCAAGTCGGTTATGCATGACGGGTAGGTAGTGGTGACGAATGACCATTATCTTTACAAGACCATCTTCATTTGTAACGGCTGAAATTTTGCAAAGGTAAAAATAACACAAAAAAACGACCCTTCCAAATATTTTGTTTGGATTTTTCAAAAAAAATACAGGGTGTCTGTCAGGTCACGCTGGGATTCCGTAATGGGCGGCCAGCCGGTCCGCCAGGTCGCGGATATCGTCCTGTCGGGCGAGTTGTGCGACCCAATCCGCTGGCAGGGCGTCCTCGCCGGCATGGAGACCGGCCAGGCCCCCGATCAAGGTGCCGACGGTATCGGTGTCATAGCCGAGGTTGATGCCGGCGAGGACGGCCTCATCATATCGGTCATGCCGCAGGAAAGCCCAGAGGGTGGCCTCCAGGGTTGGGATGACATATTCTCCGCTTTCGATTTCGTCGGCACCGAGGGAGGAAATATCCCCGTCGATCAGCTTTGCCAAGTGTGACCGTTCACCGGCCGGCAGGCCGATGGCATCCCAATTGTCCGACACATCGGCCCGAGCCTGCTGGTAGGCGGCCGATTTGTCCAGCCCTTCCCACAACCGCTCCGCGACCCGCAGGTACAGCAGGCAGCAGATGGCGGCCCGGACATGCCGGTGCGTGAGCATGGATACCTGCCATATGAGCTCGAACTGCTCGCCGATGGGCATACCTTTGATGTGGAACAAGAGCGGCAGCACCCGCATGAGGGAACCGTTTCCGTTTTGCTGGTCGTCTTCGAACGCATACCATTCCTCCAACAGACCGACATCCCCGGTATCCAGGATCTCCTTCCATTGAATAAGGGATTCTTTGGTGATGCAACCGATGTCGAACACCTCCCCCCTGGCGCTCCAGTAGGCTTCCTGGTGCCAGCGGACGAACCGGTCCGCCATATCCCACAGGTCGTATCCCTGCAGCAGGGATTCCGCAAGGCAGAATGTCAGGGAACTGTCGTCCGACCAGGTACCCGGCGGTTGGTGATGGGTACCGTAACCAATCATGCCGGTGAGCGGCTTGTCCGCCATTTCCGATGGAGCGTTGAATTCGACGGGTACACCGAGGGCGTCACCCAAGGCAAGACCGAGGAAAGCACCCCGGACGTTCGAAGCTGTCTTGTTCATCCTGTTCAGGTTTTTTGAAGATTCTTCCGCCGCCTGCGACGCAGGAATCCGATTCGATGTCTTTCCAAATATAAGCAGCAAACGTCCCGGGCGTTCCTGCCGGCCGGTGTTTTTTTCCGGCTTTTCTACTTCCTTGGATCCGCAGGAAAGTCCGACTAGCGACGACGCTTCTTTTTTTCGGCTTTTCGGAGCATATTTACCGACCTTGGATCCGAACGGTTTCTTACGACCAACCAGGCGGCCAGCCTGCGCCATCAACAACGCAATGACTGTATGCTCACTGCCATCCATCCTAAGCTTCCGATGCGGGACAAATCCGCCACCCTGGATTTCTATCGCCGATACCTGGCGTTCCGGGTATTCGGCGACGCCGGCTATCCGGATTACCTGATGCTGGAACGGGAAGCGGTCCAGCTGCACTTCTTCGCCTTTCCCGGGCTGGATCCCGCCACGAATTACGGACAGGTGTATATCCGGACTTCGGACATACAAGGCTACTACGCCTTTTTGCTCGACCGCCGCACGCCGATACACCCGGCTGGTCCGTTGCAACGCAAGCCCTGGGGCATGTGGGAGTTCTCCCTCCTGGATCCTGACCACAACCTGCTGACCTTCGGCCAGGCGGCCGGTTGAGAACACCGCCGACGGACCGACCCATCAACGCACCATGAAAAAAATCGACTGTCTGCCGTTCCTCCTCCGGGTCTGCTGGCCGGGCTGGCTGCTGACCGGCTGTACCGGCGGCACACCTTCCTCACCGCCGCCACCGAACATCCTTTTCATCCTGGTCGATGACCTGGGCTACCACGACCTCGGGGTGACCGGCAGCACCTACTATGAAACGCCCCACATCGACCGCTTGGCCGCCGGGGCATTCCGTTTCCGCCGCGGATATGCCGGCGGACAGGTCTGCAGTCCTTCCCGGGCGACCCTCCTGACAGGTCAGTGGCCGGCACGACATGGCATCACGGACTGGATCGGTGCGGCATCCGGCGAAGCCTGGCGCTCCCTGGCGCGTCATGACCGCCTGCTGCCGGCGGATTACCAGCCGGCACTCCCCTTGACAGACACTACCTTGGCGGAAGCGTTCCGGCAAGCCGGTTACCATACTTTCTTCGCCGGAAAATGGCACCTCGGCGACACGGGTTCCGCCCCGGAAAACCATGGGTTCGACCGTAATATCGGTGGGTTCTGGGCTGGCAGTCCCCACGGCGGGTTCTTCGACCCGTACGACAATCCGGCGCTCCCCAACCGGAAGCCGGGGGAGAACCTGTCCGTCCGGCTGGCACAGGAAACCGCCGATTTCATCGGCACTTTACCGGACCGCCCTTTCCTGGCCTTCCTCTCCTTCTATGCTGTCCATGCTCCCCTGGAGACCAACCGGCAACGATGGGAAAAATACCGCGAAAAGGCCGTGGGAATGGGAACCCCTTCGACCGGCTTCCGTATGGAAAGGATCCTGCCGATCAGGACCGTGCAGGACCACCCTGTCTATGCCGGCATGGTCGAGACCATGGACGCCGCCGTTGGTATCGTCCTGGATGCCGTGGAACGGCATGGATTGTCGGACAATACCATTGTCGTCTTCACCTCCGACAATGGAGGGGTCGCTTCCGGGGATGCATACGCTACATCGAACTTTCCACTGCGCGGCGGCAAAGGTTACCAGTGGGAGGGCGGCCTCCGGGTTCCTTTCTTCCTGCATGTACCCGGTCCGCTCGGCGAACACCCTTTTGATATTGACGTGCCCGTCTCCGGAGCCGACCTGTACCCCACCCTCCTGGACCTTGCGGGATTGCCGCTCCGGCCTACCCAACACCTCGACGGCATCAGTCTGCGGCCGCTGTTGGAAGGAAAGGAATGGCCGGTACGCCCCTTGGTCTGGCACTACCCCCACTATGGCAACCAAGGCGGAGAGCCTTCCTCCTGCTGGTTGGAAAACAACTTCAAACTGATCCATTACTGGGAGGACGGACGGGCGGAATTGTACGACCTCGACAACGACCCTTCCGAAACGCACGACCTGGCAGCCATGCAGCCGGCAAGGGTCCTGGCGCTCCGGTCCCGCTTGCTTGCTTTTCTCGACGAAGTCGGAGCACACCGGCCGACACCGGACCCACTGTTCGATGCCGCCGCGGCCGCCCTACGGCAACAAGACATCCGTAACAGCCTCCTTCCGAAACTGGAGGCGCAACGGGCCGCCTTTCTGGCGACGGATTTCTCGCCGGGCCATGATTGGTGGGGCAGCGTACCGCCGGAGGACTGAGGCGGTCGGACTGCCACAGCCGCGCACCATTGGATTCCTCCTGCAAAAAAAGGAAGGACGGACACAAAATTGGCCGATTCACGCTACCTTTGCATACCCACGCCAGGAGAGGTGCCGGAGTGGTCGATCGGGACGGTCTCGAAAACCGTTGTACTGGCAACCGTACCGAGGGTTCGAATCCCTCTCTCTCCGCATGGATACTGTAACAAAGTGTACCAAAATGCTCAAAACCAACGTTTTGGGCATTTTTTTTGCCCAAACGGGTGTAACAAAATGCACCAAAATGTACCCAGATTGGGTGGCTTAGCGGGTTGACTTTTTGGAAGTCTGAAAAAGTCAACCCAGCAAGGTTACAAAATGGTACATAATGGTACTGATGTTCAGTTAGTTGCGAGTAGGTTTTTTCGGCTAAGTTTACCACTTTTGAAATGGAAATGGAGGGCTTAATTAACGTTAAGTCAGATGTACAACGAAAGATCAAGTTACTCGCTGGTGTTTTT
>JBEAQU010000099.1:0-15011 GCA_041163745.1 Bacteroidota bacterium | reverse complement strand
GACCATCAAGCGGGGAAGCTGATACCGCCGCAGCATGGCACACATACCGAAGGCTGGATGGTTGTGATGGGATCAAACCAGGCGGTCCAGCCCCAGGAAGCCGATCGGTGCTTCGGTCCGGCCTTCCGTAGCGAGATCGGCCAGGATGGTGCCCACTGCCGGCGCGAATTTGAATCCGTGTCCGCTGAATCCAGCGGCCACCACCACCTGTCCGCCGGTTCCGGGCAGCAGGTCGACGAGGAAGTCCTCATCCGGCGAGTAGGTATACAGGCAGGAGGAAGTATGTGTCCATTCCGTGCCCATCGTCGGAATAAAACGCAGGATGCAATCCGTGAGCACCTGCTTTTCCTCCGGGAGCATGGGGACGCGTTCTCCGTTCGGAAGCATGACGGGGCCCGGGGCATGATGCGCCACCTTGCAACCTGTTGGAAATGAGGATACCGTTTCGGGCAACGCCGGGAATCCGTAGCAGATACCGGGGAACCGGTCGTCGGCCAGGCACCAGCAGGGGAAGTTTCCCAAAGTGAAAAGTTCGGGACGGAGCGGTTGAAACCAAGCCAGGGCCTGCCGGGTCACGACCAGCCGGTTTTCAAGGAAAGGTGTCAGCGCGCCCGACCAGGCACCACCCGTCAGCACCAAACGGTCTGCCGCATACCGGCCGGCAGGGGTACATACGACCACTTTGTCGCCGGACAATTCCCAATCAACTGCCTGTTCCTCGGTGTGGAGTATCGCCCCTTGCGCTACCGCCGCCGCATGCAGGGTACGTACTGTCTGTTCCGCGAGCACAAAGCCCGCCTGGGGCTCCCACACCGCCTCGAAATGGTCCGGCAAGACGAAGGCAGGAAACAGTCGTCGGCATTGGACCGAGGTAAGCATCTCAACCGGTATGCCGTAGGATCCGGCGGCAGAAAAGACGTTCCGCGTCACGGGATCACCTCCCGGGGCCATGTATAACAGGCCGGTTTCGTGATAGAGCTTGGTTCCGGTCTCCGCTTCCAATGCCGACCAACCCTGGTAGGCCATTTCCAGCAGCGGGACATAATCGGGATGTTCGAAATAAGCTTTGCGCACCAACCGGGATTGACCGGTGTGGGAACCGGCGGCATGAGCCACACCGTATTGCTCCAGCCCCAACACCCGGAAGCCTTTACGGGCCAGTTGCCAGGCGGTGGCTGCCCCCATGGTGCCCAGGCCGACGATGATGACATCGAAGGATGAGCGGGCTTTTCCCGTCGGTAGGGTTTCCTTTCTGTTATCCAATGGGAACATGCGCTGGATTTTTGTCGGAATATCCGATGAAACGGGGTCTTTGTTCACCCTGCCAGGTACGAACGTACGATTTCCACCAGCACAACCAGAGCGTATGCCATTTTGAGCAAAGTACCGGCAAGGAAGCCCAGGAAGGCACCGATGGCGGAAACAAACGCCTTCGCCACCGGCGTGCCGACCATCAGCTCACCTGCGAGGGCCCCCAGGAAAGGAAAAAAGAGGATGCCCGGAATACCGAAGAACAAGCCGACGACCATGCCGGCCATAGCCCCCCGGGTACCGGCCGGCGTACCGCCCAGTAGCCTGGTGCCCAGGATGGGAATGAAATAATCCAGCGCAGTGATCATTAGCATGGCCGCCAAATGAGCCAGCAGCTTGGAATCATCCGGCGGATAGGTGTCTGAGAGCCAAAGCACGGCCAATGCGGAGAACGACAGCGGCGGCCCCGGAACCACCGGCAGGAAGCTGCCGGCAAGACCGGCCAAGGCCAGCGCCAGCGCCAGAAAGAGCATCAGGTATTCCATACATGCAGGGTATCAGAAGGATAGCGCCTTCAATTTCAGCGTGTATAGCACCGCACCTTCCGCGTTCAAGTGGTTCGAATCCATGAAATGCATCCGCTGGAAATCCGCATCCGTCGAGAAATCATGATAACGGACGGCCGTTTCGGGATATTTCGACGCAATATAACCAATAAATTGCTGGAGACGGTCTTGTTGGTTCCGGTCTTTCAAGCGATTGTAGGCAGCTGTGCTGGGGGGTGAATGCAGCACCACCCGGATGTCCTTGGCCAGCAGTTCGTCAATGTAGTCCAGATAGACCTGGCGGTTGTCCCGGTAGGACATCAGATGCCGCGCAGCGGAGGAACGGGCATCCTCCGGGATGGCCGACGAATCAATCACCACATGGGAAATTTTTTGCCCCCTGGACCCGCTGACATCATCCTGGCGGCGGATGAAGTATTCCTGGCAATGCTGCAGGCTTTGCCAGAAAGAAGGATAGGCACACAACAGGCGGAACGGGTTGCCGTACAGATAGTGGTCATAAATGGCCTTCCTGCCGGCATCACCCGCATAAGTGTCCATCCCAAGGGAGAAATAGGATAGTTCCAGGAAAACCGTCTTCAATCCAGGCAAGCGGTCCGAAAACTCCCGGTAGATGGCATGGTCCAGCATCACGGATTGCGACAGATTGGCGAGATTGAAAGCGGGCCGCTCGAAAACACCCGGTCGGATGCCGTAACAGCTCTGAGAGGAACCGAAGAACAACACCTCCACGGAAGCAGCCTCCGCTGACCGCAGGAAGTCAAACTTGAGCCGGTACTGGTTCGGGACTTGCCGGAACAGCAGCTCGAAGCCGATGAGCACCGACAGGATCGCGGCGGCGATTAGGGCTGTTCGGGTAAGAAACTTTTTCATCAGAACTGAAAATAAATGAAGTCAGCGACCCGGTTCGTCTGGAAATGGTGCACGGTCGCCACGAACAGGATCAGGTATACGGCATGGCGCAGAACCGGATGTCGGAAGGCCAGCACCTGCCGCTCGTCCGTGCGGAACTGCCATTCGAACAGAAGCAGCGCCAGGATGTATGCGACGTGGAACCGATGATGGTCCGGCAGGCCGAGGTCACTGAACATCCCGGCGACATAGGCCAGGGACGCGCTGAGGTCAGGACTCCTGAAAAATACCCAGGCCACGGTGACGAGCAGGAAGGTGATGCCGATTCGGGCGCTATCCTGCAAGGATGGGAGCCAGGTGTTCTCCGCCACGACCGACCGGACGTATTTCCGGTTGGCCTTCACCAGGAAGGTCGGCAGATACAGGCAGGCGTGGATCATTCCCCACCAGGTGAAGGTCCAGTTGGCACCATGCCAGAAACCGCTCACCAAGAAGATGACAAAGATGTTCCGAAGGGATTTCCATCGGCCATCCCGCGACCCGCCGAGGGGAATGTACAGATAATCACGGAACCAGGAAGACAGGGAGACGTGCCACCTTTTCCAGAACTCGCCGATGTTGCGGGAGAAATAGGGAAACCGGAAATTGGACATCAGCTCGAAGCCGAAAAGTTTGGATGTTCCGATCGCGATATCGGAGTACCCGCTGAAATCGCAATATATCTGGAAAGCGAAGTAGACGGCGCCCAGCCATAGGACGCCACCGTCGTATGTCTGATAGTTACCAAAGATCTCTTCCACGACAGGGGCGAGCGAATCGGCGACGACGACTTTTTTGAACATGCCCCAAAGGATCAAGCGGACGCCCTGTACACCCTGCTCGTAGCGGAAGGTCCGTGGCGACAATATCTGCGGAAGCAGTTGGCTGGCCCGTTCGATGGGACCGGCCACCAACTGGGGGAAGAACGAAACGAACGAGGCAAAGGAAATGAAATCCCGGGTCGGCTCCAGTTGCTTGCGATACACATCGATCGTATAGGACATGGTCTGGAAGGTATAGAAGGAGATGCCCACGGGCAGGATGATGTGCAAGGTCCAGACGCTGGTGATCTCATATCCCACGGAACGGAACAAGTCCACCCAGGATTCGACAAAGAAGTTGTAATACTTGAAAAAGCCCAGCAGACCAAGATTGAACAGAACGGAAGCGCCCAGGAGCCACTTTCGAGCCACCGGGTCATGTTGCGCCGCTATCTTGCGGGCGGTGAAATAATCCACCAGCGTGGACAGGAAGATGAGCGAAAGGAAACGGTAGTCCCACCAACCGTAGAATACATAGGAGCTGACCAGGATGACCAGGTTCTGTTGCCGCAGATTCTGACGGAAGGCAAACCAGTACAGGACGAAGACGGTCGGCAGGAAAAGGATGAACTCGACGGAATTGAATAACATACGTTTGCGTTGGTCTGGATCTAGCGTTTTTCGGAATGGGGAGCTGGTCTGTATCGACAGGGTACGCCCCGGACACGCCGTTGCGGGACATGCTGGGTTCTTGTTCAATCCGATCGTTTTCTTGTTTATTCAAATGGGGAACGGAGGTCCGTGTGTGGGGCTCGGAAAAGAAACCGGGTTCTGTGGTGTACACAAAATGTGCAACTTCCGCGCCATTTCGCACAAGGAGCGGTGAAGAAAGGTCCGTCGATTACGTTCGGACCTGACAACCGACGAGGGTACAAATATAACCGGTCGGAGGCAGGTTGGCAAGTCGTCGCAAGCAAACGCATGCCTCAGGGAGCGACGCGGAAAATGACCGAATCGGAACGGACCACCGCATCGGTATCGTGGCTCCAGACGGATGCGATGCACAGCCAGTCCTGGTACCGGTTCAGCAAGGCGGTATCCTTCAGCACCAGGAAGTCCCGGTATTCGTAGGAACCGGTCCGGTGCACATGCGACTGGACGGCGTACAGGGTGATGTCGGGCAAAGCGCGGGCCTGGACCCGGACGGAGACGTTGTGTTCGATCTCGTTCGTTTCGCTGCGGAAGTCTACTTCGAGTGCGAGGGTGTCACCGGGAGGATGCGATGTTCCCGCGCCGGGCGACACAATTGCGGCGGTGTAGCGGTAATCCACGGGGAGGTCAGGTTCCGTTGGCGTGGATTGGGAATACGCGGAGCCGAGCAACAAGGGCAGGCAGGATACAAGCGCCCGGAGCAGGCGGTCAGAACAAAGGATTGCTGATGAATGCATGATCTGTCAATGTTTGTAGGAAATCGATGATTCGCGCCTGTTCCTCTTCCGTCATGGGGATGCCGGGCTGGCCGTTGTGCTGGAGCGCCGGCGCCAGGAGGGGGACGGTTTCACACCGAAGCGATAGTGTTGCAATAAAGCCTCCAGGGAAGGGAACCTGCCATCGTGCATGTGGGGGGCGGTCAGGGTGACATTCCGTAGGCTGGGGACTTTGGATTGGCCGGTGTCATCCGGTGTTTCGGAAATCAGGGCCCGGCCGATGTCCTCGGATGCCGTGTCCAGTCCGTTGTTCAGGAAGTCAAACGACGTGGAGAGCGGACCGGCATGGCAAGCGTTGCATTTTAGCCGGAACAAAGCCTGTCCTTCCTGTTCCGCGGGGCGTTGGGTTTCGCCTCGGATGTACATGTCGTGGCGTGCCTGATCGGAAACCAGCATCAGGACATATTGGGAAATGGCCTTGAGCAGGTACGGTGCGGGTGTCTATTTCAGGGAAGGCGCGGCGGAAAAGGTCTGGATAACCTGGTGCGGCGTTCAGTTTGGTGACCACACGTCCCAAGTCCTCCCCCGATTCCATTTTGTTTTCGATGGCCACGACGGCGGTGAAATCCAGGTGGGAGACTCCTCCGTCCCACATGAATTCAGGTTGGAACGCCATGTTGGCGATCATGGGGGCGTTCCGCTGCCCGGTGCGGTCGAAGACACCGACGCTGGGATTGTGCTGCGGGTCGGTGAAGGCGACGGCCTTGACATGGCAATTGGAGCAGGCAACGCTGTTGTCAACGGACAGCCGGGGGGCGTTGAACAGTTTTTTTCCGAGTTCGAACCCTTCCCTGGTGACAGGATTGTTTTCGATCGGGTGTTGGAAACCCGGAAAGTGATCCGGGCGAACCAACCGGTAGGGGTCGGTGTCCGGTGCCGCGGTGTCCGGACGGCATCCTGTAGCAGCCAGCCGGCGAGGATTGTGAAAGCGATGGATCTTGTCATATGGGACAGGATGGATAATGGGTTCCGCCAGCGACCGGAAGATTCGGTCACCGGCCGATGGACATGACTTTGACGGGTACCTTGGTTACGGCAGTCGGCCAGTCATCCATGCCGGAAGGCCGGAGCCATGGGCGCGGTTACGGATGGATATGGTCGAAAGCGAAGGCAGCGGCTAAGTTTTCCGCCAGTGGTTTTCCGTCCGTCGGCTTGTGGACGTTGTGGTTTCCGGTGAAATCAATCATGTTGACACCTTTGAACAAGCCGAGCACATCAAGGACCATATGGACATGAGGTTCTTCCCCTTTCCTCACCTGTCGGTTGGCATCGAAGGCATAGGACAGCGACTGGTTGTTGTTGTCGAAGGACGTCCCCTCCACTTCCCGCCATCCGCCGACATGGTACAGGATACCATGCGGGTTGGTGTTGTCCAGGGTTTCGGATCCGGAAATGCCGCCGTTGGAGACGGGTGACTGTCTTTCGAACTTGACGGCGATATAGCCGGCATTCCAGATCCAGAACTTGTTGCAGGTGGCCGGGTCCGGCACGCCCCCGGCGGCCCCTTCCCGCACACCGGTCTCATCGACGCCTACCGTGCAGCTGATGCGGTTGTATTCGCCGGCCGGCACGTTCTCCAACAGAATGGTGCCGGCGCGGATGTCCGCTTCGTCCACCAGATAGATTCCTTTCCTACCGGCGGCGTTCACTTCCAGGGGATCAGCGAAGCGTTCGCCGTTCGGGCCCTCCAGGACGATGTCGGTGATGTAATAGCGGAGCAGGATGATGTTGAACTCCTGTCCCATCCCGTTGGTTTACCCATAGCTGGTACTGCCGGGGGTGACCAGGGTCAATTATTGCTGGATACCGTTCACGACGGCGACGTTGTAGAATTCGATTTCGATGACGCCCGGAGCTTCCGGGCCAGAGGAATGCTCTTTGCAGGAGGGGAGGGCGACCAAGATGATCGAGAGAAGGGAGACGATTGGAAACAACTTATGCATGGTAGTTCATATTTGATTATTATAAAATAATGGAAATCTGGCAGGAAACCCTGCCGGTGGAGCGCATCGCTCCCTGTGCGTTTTGCTGCCGGAGCGGGTAGCCATAGGAGCATCCGGCCAACCAGGCTGTCGTCTTGAGATTGAAACCGGCGGACAGGAGCCAGCCCCGTCCAACCGTTTCGGGAGCCATACTGCCGGAGGCGAGCCGGTCGCGGCCCAGCCGCTCGAACCCTACGTCTGCGTTTGGCACCAGGTCGGTCCGGCCCAACGCCACCTCGCGGAAACCGGAAACCTGGCCGCTCCAACCCTGGCCGAAACGGTAGCCTGTTCGGGTCGGTCGGGTATATTGGAAGTTGCCGGTGCCGACCACGCCGGCCCCCTCGCCGTATACAGCGGCGTTGAGCTGCCAAAGGCAACCCAGGGCACTCCGGCCCAGGTTGAAATTTTCCGGCAGGTGCCGGTCCTGTATGTGCGGATCGTACCGTCTGGTCGGCAGACTGATGCCGCTGCCGACCTCCGCAAAAAAGGACAACGGCTGAGGGCCGTCGGGACGGTTCAGTAATACATAATGCGCCATGAAGGTCGCATCCGACAGACCCAGTTCCCGGACAGGGAAGCCGATCTGGTTTCGGGTTTTCATACCGATGGGGATTCTTGCCGTAATGCGGATCTTGCTGCCTGCTCCCAACGCATGCCGCAGGGTCAGGTCCGCCTGTGCAAACCAGTCGAACGCATCCTTATCGGAAGCATGGCCTCGCCCTGGTCGGTAGCCGGCACCCAGGTAGTGAGGCGGACAAAGTCTGTGCGGTAATCCGTCAGCAAGCCGATACCGGATTGACCGGCGCCACAGCCACAGGCATCGCAGGACCTGGCGATGTTCGGCAACAAGGACAATCCCCCCACCAGCAGAACGTAATAAATCGTTCTGTCATCGCTGTTCGGTCGGATCAAACAAATTTGCTGTGTTGAGAAAAGGAACTGGCGATCAGGTCGGTATGGCAGGAGAACAAGGCGGGAGGAACAATTCGGACGGCCTGTTCTTGGAAACCATCCTGTCGGGCTCCGTCCTTGACCGGCGGGCATCCCCTGAAGTTCGTGCCGGAAAGGGCGGCACACCGTCCTGTTACGTCAGGTGCAAAGGGCCACTTTTCTTCACCCGGTCGCATTGGGCGGACGTTGTGGAACGGTCATTCGAGACCTGCAGTTGCTTGCGCAGGAAACACTTCCCATGACATTTCTTGGCGGGCTTGTCCTTGTTGATGCAAAAGTTACTTGCGATGAAATCCCGGTTCAGGAAGAACTGGGCATGGACAAGCCACTCCTTACACACCAAGGTAAATGACAGGAATGCAAACAGTGATATGGCGGCGATTCTAAACACGGAACGAAAATAAGGGGTTTCATCCCTATCGATTGCAAGTTGTCCGTCAATACTGCTTCCAGTTCGGCCGAAGGTGTCGGCAGTGATTTTTAAGTATGAATATTTATCATAAAAACAAATAAATCAATAAATTGTGTATGTAGTTGACGAGGCAGTAATGCTAGGCAGCGCCGATGACTTTTGTCATCATGCCCCGGTTTGAGGCGAAGGAAACCGACTACAGGCTGAACAGGTCGTTCACGGGGCAGTCCAGTACCAGGGACAATTTCAGTCCCAGTTCCAGGGAAGGGAAATACTTGTTGTTCTCGATTGCGTTGATGGTTTGCCTGGAAACCCCGACGAGTTGACCCAATTCCTCCTGTGTCAGCCCTTTGACCGTTCGGAATATCTTGATTTTGTTGGTCATCCCCGATAATGTTTGTGCAAAAGGTATCGTAGTCGTAAATTAAACAAGACCAACAGGTTGAACAGATGGAAAACCATGACGTGCCAGAACGCCAGCCCGAAGATCAACAGGGTGGCCAGGAGCACCAGGGCGTAGTTGACCAGCATGGACCAGGTGAGTGCTTCCGTCCGCAGGCTGCCTGTCAGTTCGTCCTCTTCCTTCTCCCGGCTGAAGGAATGGACCACACCGGACACAATGATGATGACCGTCAGGAGCTCGTCCGTTATGTTGTTGGAAATCCAGGAGGCCCCTTCACCGAACGGGATGTCGGATTTGAAAATGTTCGGAACGGTGCAGGTCAGCCATTCGATTGCTTCCATCGAGTCGGAAAAATACAACCATCCACCGATAAGGAGGGAAAGATAAAAGATGATGCCTGAAATACGTTGGTAACGATGCGGAAACAACAGTTTTTTCATGGAGATCCTGTTTGATTCCTTACAAATGTAAAATATTATTTACAAAATGTAAATTATATTTTACTAAAATATGTTGCCTCTCCATCGACCGAATGGGGTGCTCCCCAGCCGTCGGCGAGGCATGGGAGCGGTCACGGCCCCGGGGATGGGAGCCTCCGCCGCAACGGAACTGTGTGGGATTCCTGGTTGGCCGGCATCCTGCCGGCTACGAAGCTTTTCTATATGGTAGAGCGGTTTGCAGCTGAAAATTGACAACCGAAAGCAAGTCCAGCCGGGCGTTTACCAAATTGTCGGATTACAAATGCTTGGTAGACCAGCTTTCCCGCGAAGGGGGAAAAAAAATCCTCTTCTAACAACCCCCCCTTTCCGTCACCGCTTCGGCCGCGACATGGCGAATCAACTCAAATCAAAGCCGAACCGACAATTTGGTTTGCGCCCGTCCAGCCTGGGAACATGCTGTCTTGTATTGATTTGTTTTGGAAAGGAAGCGGTGGCCGTGCCGAAGTCAATTCCGGGGTAGAGCGGATGAAATGAATCCGTCGGGAAAGCCTTTTCGCTATAAAATTGTAAGGTGGGCATGAATTTCCTACCTTGTCCCGACGGGGTAGGCCGACTGCCGAAGCGGAAGTCCGTTCATGCCTTGACAAAAAAAAGCGTCGATGAAGCATCTGTTGACAATCATATGGTTGGCCTTATTGGCGACGGGTTGTGCGGAAAAAGAAACATCCCGTCCGAACATCATCCTGCTATACCTTGACGATCTGGGATACGGGGATGTCGGAGCTTACGGGGATGGGCCCACCATCACGCCACAGATGGACCGCCTGGCGGCAGGCGGCTTGCGTTTCACCCGGGGATATGCGGCAGCGGCCACCTGCACGCCCAGCCGATATGCGCTGCTGACAGGACGTTATCCCTGGCGGAACCGGGATGCCAGGGTGTTGCCGGGTACGGCTCCCCTGATCATCGACACCCTGCAGGCGACCTTGCCCAGGTTGTTGCGTTCAGCCGGCTACCGGACGGCCGTGGTGGGCAAGTGGCACCTGGGGCTGGGTACCGGAGAAATTGACTGGAACAAGCCCATCTCCCCAGGCCCGAACCAGCTCGGTTTCGACGAGTCCTATATCCTGGCCGCTACACAGGACCGGGTGCCGACCGTCTACCTCCATAACGGGACAGTGGTGGGATTGGATCCGGCGGACCCCATCTTCGTCGACTACCGACAAAACTTCCCCGGCGAGCCGACCGGGCGGGACCATCCGGAGCAGCTCACCATGCGTTGGCATCACGGACATGACAACAGCATCGTCAACGGCATTTCCAGAATCGGTTTCATGAAGGGTGGCAAGAATGCCCGCTGGTCCGACGTGGACATGGCCGACCATTTTTTGGAGCGAACGCTGATGTGGATCGCCAGGCCGTCCGAACAGCCCTTTTTTCTTTATTACGCCCTGCAACAGCCGCATGTGCCCCGCACCCCGCATCCCCGTTTCGTAGGCCGGACCGGAATGGGGCCCCGAGGCGATGCCATCGCGGAAGCGGACGCGTGCATCGGACGCCTGCTGGATACCCTGGCGGAAAAAGGTTTGCTGGAGAACACCCTTCTCATTCTGACCAGTGACAACGGGCCGGTCCTCAACGACGGATACTTTGACGACGCGGTCGAGCTGCTGGGTTCACACCGCCCCGCGGGGCCGTTCCGGGGTGGTAAATACAGTTTGTTCGAGGCGGGAACCCGGGTTCCCTTCATCGTGCACTGGGCGGGTCGGATACGGCCGGGTGTCTCGGATGCGATGATATCGCAAACGGACCTGCTGGCGACCCTGGCGGAATGTTTGTCACTTCCGTTGCCGCAAGGGCTTGATAGCCAGCCCCTGGCAGCTGCGCTGACAGGAGAATCCAGGCAGGGACGCACCGGGATGGTCCTGGAGGCTTCCGGCAAAACGGCCTATCGGGAAGGGAATTGGTCCCTGATACCGCCCTACCCGGGGCCGGCGGTGCATCAGCCGGTGAACATAGAATCCGGTAACGGGGAAGGTTACCAGTTGTACGACCTGTCGATGGATTCCGGCCAACAACGGAATCTGGCGGATTCCTTGCCGGCGGTGCTGGAAGCGTTGCGCCAGCGCTATGAAGCCGCGCTGGCGGACCCGGCCGCCGCGCCGGCTGTGCAACGCTGAGGTGGGGAACGGCAGGAACCGTCGGACCTTGGCGGCTGCCTGCTTCGCCAGGTCGGGCATGTCCCGGAAAGCAATCCCTTCACAGGAAGGGCTGACGGACCCTACAGGAGCGCCTTATGCAGGATTCCCAAGAACGTGACAACCACTTGGACACGCACGATCTCTCATCCGTATGCCGGACAGCATTCCCTGCGTCTTCCGGTTGCCGAAGAACGACAAGCTCAGAAACAAGCCGGGTGGTCCGCCCTCAGTTTTTGGAGATTTGGATAGCGGAAAGAATCAGGGATATCTTCTTGTACTTGGTCTCCTTCACGCCGAAGTATTCGTACATCCTCCGAAGTGAGGAACCGATGCCGTCAACCCTGAGAAAGGCTTTTTCCGCAATGCCGCGATTGGAGACGGAGGGGTCTTCGAGCAGAATGTTCAAGACATTCCAGTCGGTTTCGTTCAGGTTGCGGGAGATGGCGAACTCGATTTTAGTGCGGTCGAGCTTATATTTGTTGTCATCTATGACCAGTTCAGCGCCGCCGGATGATTTCAAGCGGGCGATTTCCTGCAGCAGCTCATTTTGTTTGACCGAATTTCGGATGTTCTGTCGCACGTTGAGGTAAACCAGCCCTCCGATGACCGTGAAGAACAGGCACACGATGAAAATGGTGCGCTTCAATTGCTGTATCTTCAGTTCGTCCTTTTCCCGCTGACTTTGAAACTTCGCGGCGTAAAATTGTTATTCGACGTCTTTACGGAATGCTTCCTGCACGACCTTGTAGTGATTCAGTTCGGACTGCACGCTGTCATAGTGGGAGGAATAAATCTTATGCATCGCCAGGGTGCTGTCCGGATTTCCGAGTTCTTTGTAGCACTTGTACAGGAGCTCATGCAGATCCCTCGACATGGTATGGACCGGCCGTTTGCGTACCGTATCGGCCAGGGGAATCGGCAGGCGGCGTGCCTTTGTCTTGTCGGAATGATACACAATCTGTGCCTGGGTGATCCGGGCGCTCAGTTCGCCGGACGAAGCACCGAGCGCCCGGTTCAGGTCTATGTATTACCGTGCATAATCCATCGCACGTTCATGTGTGCCCAGGGCCAGTCAGATCTTGGTCAAGGCGGAATAGCATGCCGCGACAAAGAAACGTTCCTGTCGGTCGAGCAGGATCTCCAGTTCGGCCAGGTAGTATTTTTCCGCCTGCACCAACTGACCTTGCTCATAAAAGGCCATCCCATGTTGATGTGGGCAATGGCCCTGCTTTTTTCCACGATATTATTCTCCTTGAGCTCATCCAGCACTTTCCGATCATGATCGAGCGCCATGGGATAATTGCGTATGATGAGAAAAAAACTGCCCAGGCTTGTCATCATGCGGCGGGCTCCTTACGGTTGCGAGAATTCCTGATAGATGGCCAGGGCATCTGAAAAAAATCGGGTGGCGCGTGCGTAGTCCTTTTGGTAGATGAATACCTTGCCCATGTTCGCGGTGATGTCCGCCTGCAAGATCGGGTCAAAAAGATGCCTGGCGCCACGGTCCGTCTCTTGATAGGCGTCCATGGCCAGGTCGTATGATCCCTGGAGCCGCAGAAAGTTTTCCCTGCGCTTCAGTGCAAGCAACAGCTGCCTCGGTTCGTTCCGAAGGTACGCCAGCCGATAGTGGAAAGCCAGGTGATGCAGGGTGGAATCCGGCCGGGCCTGGTTGTTGCGTTCATAATACCTATCCAAGGCTTTGAAGCGGACACTGTCAGGGTTGTGTGGATTCTCCCACGCGCGCTAGCGTTCAATGTCCTCGGTCTGGGAGAAGACGGATGAGGTCGGGCAAATTCAAAAGAAGGCAAGAAATAAGCAGCTGGTCATGGTATGGACCCGTTGGAAGTACCAGGCACGATTGGGTGCCGCGACGGAAATCGCAATCATCGTGGCATACGGAACGTCGCCACCGGAATGTCGGCGGCTTTCACATCAGATTCCGGCAATATTGAAAAAGAAGTTTCCTGCGGCGGTGGGGCAGCTGCACAGCTGCCAGGAATGACCGGCCCGGTAAACTTAGGGAATACATTGGCTTTTGTGGTTGTCGTGTCAGGTCAACGTTGCCATGTGTATGGGGCTTGTCGTTTTTTTCAGGCGGGCAATGGCGCCGTCCGCTTCGTCCGAAGGAACCTGTACGATTGCAAAGGGGCGTCCCTTCACACCTTTTCCGGTGATCTTGGTTCCGTCGCCAGGGTGGGGTAGGGTTTGCGGAACAGGCAGGACAAGACTGTCGCTACATGAGGATGACGGGGGGCAAGGCCCGGGAATGCTTGTCCGGAGGGAATCCCGGACGAAAATGCCGCAGCGCCGGCGGTGGGTCTGGCGACCAGGAGCGCCCGGTTCGCAGCCCGCCGCCGGCGGCTCGGATCACTGGCCCTGTCCCAGGGAAAATGCGGGCTTTCCATCGAAGACATAGAGGTTTTCCGTCTTGATGACATCGATGTCGTTCTCCGCCGCAGCCGACAGCAAAGCCAATACGTGGCGATTGGTGAGGACCTGTCCGTCTTCGGCCTTGAACCGGCACCGCCAGTGGTCTGTGCAGAAAGTTTCTTCGAATCCGTCCGGCCAGACTTTGATGCCCCGGTTGGTGATCATGGAGAGCCGGATGTCCTCCTTGTCGATTTGCTGCAGTTTCATGGCGATCTCATCGGGACGGCTGTCACGCCAGTGAACGAAGACGTCCACACCGACCAGTTCTTTCCTTCCGGCTTCCTTCCGGACGTATTTCGGCAGGTTCGGAAGGGAATTGTTCCCGTAGGAGACCGGATTCAGCAGACTGGGTTGTTCGCCGAGGCGGTCGATGACTGCCTGAGCGAACGCCCGGGTGCCGACAAGCGTGGCCCTGTGTCCTTCGCGGAAGATGTCGGCGGTGTGGATGCCGTCCTCCAGGGTTTTCAACCAGGCGTTGTGGATGCGTTCGGCCACCTCGTTCTGACCGATGTGGTTCAGCATCATGATGGCACCGTGCAGCAGACCCGACGGGTTGGCAATCCCTTTTCCGGCGATGTCGGGTGCGGATCCGTGGATGGCTTCGAACATGGCACAGGTATCCCCGATGTTGGCGGAACCGGCCAGTCCGACGGAACCGGCTATCTGGGCGGCGATGTCCGACACGACGTCTCCGTACAGGTTCGGGGTCACCACCACATCGAAGCGCTCCGGTGTGTCCGCCATGCGGGCAGCCCCGATGTCGATGATCCAGTGTTCCGTCGTCATCTCAGGATATTCCGCCGCAATTTCGTCGAAGACCTGGTGAAACAGTCCGTCCGTCTGTTTCATGATGTTGTCCTTCGTCAGACAAGTCACCTTGCGCCGGCCGTACGAACGGGCGTATTCGAAGGCGTAGCGGACGATCCGCTCGCAACCCGGACGGGAGATCAGCTTCAGACACTGCACGACCTCATCGGTCTGCTGATGCTCGATGCCGGCGTACAGGTCCTCCTCGTTCTCCCGGATGATCACCATGTCAAGTTGCGGATGCCGGGTGGCGACGACAGGGTGGAGGCTGGTGCAAGGCCGGACATTGGCATACAGCCCCAGAAACTTTCGAATGGATACGTTCAGGCTCTTGTATCCTCCGCCTTGCGGGGTGGTGATGGGCGCTTTCAGCAGGATCTTGTTGCGCCGGATGGTGTCCCAGGATTCCCGGGAGATGCCGGCGGTGTT
>JBEAQU010000098.1:0-13463 GCA_041163745.1 Bacteroidota bacterium | reverse complement strand
ATCGGCGGGGAGCAAGTCCGGGCGGTGGTGGTGGCGGCGGTGGCGGGATGCTGAACCGGCGGTGTGCAGGTCGGCGGGAATGGGGAGACCGGCGGTTGTAACATTTTAAATACGTGGCTTGAAACAATACGAAGGGGATATGTTTCGTCCGTTTGGATTGGCCGTGGGAGACGGCGTCGCTGCGGTCGGTCGAGGAAGTGGATGAGTTTAAGAAAGCCGACAGGCCGTGTTTAACGGGTGGCGGCAAGTGAGTATAAAAATCTAAAAAATGAAAAAGTTGTCGTTGTTTCTTCTGTTGTTTTCCTTGGTGCAGGTTTCGGATGCACAAACGGAATACATGGTGATATCCTATCACCAGATGCTACCGGGTTACAAGATGGCGGATGCAACGGCATCGGAGGGTGCCTGGAAAGCGATTCATCGGATCAGGAGAGAGGCTGGAATGATTACGGAATGGGCGATGTATGCAAATTACCCGGACTGGGGCATGTTCAAGACACCCGATATTGAATTTGATTACATCACCGTGAGCAAAGGAACGAATCCCGATGACATTCTTTTCTTTTCCAATGAAATGTTTGGCCGTATGTACGCGGAAAATCCACAATTGGCCGACAGTATCGAAAAACCGGTCAGCAAGATTATTTGGCAAGAGATGATGGTAAACGAAGCGAAAGCCGGGACTTCCGTTGGAAGTCCTGGCTTCCAAGCCGGCAATTCCCGACCCAATCATATATATCTATTTGAAAAACATTATGTTAAGCCTGATAATCTAAGTGCTTACCAAGAATTTGAAAAGAAGATGGCGCTTGTGCAGGAAGAGCGGGTGACGGACGGCAGCATCTCGGGATGGTCTTCTTGGCAAAGGCTCTTGCCGACGGCCAACAACGGAAATTTTGAATTCACAACCATCAGCGCGTTTCCAACCCTTGGCGCTTTTTTGGGCGGGACGTACAAGGAGGAGACTGTGCGACAGGTGTTTGACATGAGTTTCACGGCGGCGTTTGGGAAGTACATAACGCTGCGGCAAACGGAGACATCCTGGACGGCGGTCTTGGTACAGAAAATATAGTGCGTTACATACGGACCGACGGTTTTGCGCACATTGCAATCATTCGCACAGGGAGTCAGAAAAACAACAAAAAATTCACAAACCAAAAATTGTAATATGAAAAACCATCATTTCCTTTTGAAATCAGCAGTTGCATCCCTATTGTTTGCGGTAGTATCCGTTTCCTGTTCCAAGGACGACGCTTCCTTTTGCATTGATGAATTCGTAGTACCGATCAATGCGACTTCGGGCAATGTGACCTTCACTTTGCCCAACGGCAACACCTACACCGGATTGGGCGCACTTCCCAGCACGGTCAGGATTGGAGATTACGAAGGACAGCTGCAATCGGTTCTGACGAACCAGGTTCCGGTCGGTCCGGGTTCCGAGAACGAGTTGGTGCATTTTTTCGACGACGGTAAGGGAAACACCTTCTGGACGAACGACAAGGCGCTGTTCCTTCCGTCGGACAGCACCGGGGCCCGGTTCAAGTTGGTCAATGTATTCGACGTGATCGACGGTACGGGAGATTTCGAATGTGCCAAAGGGCAGTTTGTCAATCGTGCCGATGTTGATTTCATCACGGGGGCGCTGGTGGGTACCATGTCGGGCAATTTATGTGGCGGATGTGATTGAGCAAGCGGCGGTTTGCCGGAATTATTTTCAATCAATCGGATCATTTATATTCAAATTAGTAAGGTGTGTGCCTGTTTGATGTTCATTCAAGACCTGGGAAGCTTGATTATCAAGGCACACGCTTTTTTTAGCCGTTGTGTGGATATGGTGTTAAGGTGGATTCTCAATCCTGGATTTTGAGTTTTTACGAAACTTTAAATTGCGGCGGGGTATACTTTCCGGATCCTTGAAGACCGGGCAGTCAAACGTCGGCATCCTTGCGACTGTGCCATACTCGGGTGGTAACGCGGAGTTTACAAAGCACAGTCGGTTAATTCAGCGGGCGTGACAGGGTTGACGGCCTCGCTCATGCCTGGAAATTTCAGTATTAGCAATGGTATTCTAACTCACATCATCAGCGGAACGGCAGCCACCGGCGGTATGGCGAGCTTTGCGCTGACGGTAGGTGGCGGCAGCTGCACCTTGAACCTGAACGTTGGCTGCGGTGCTCTTGTGGATACAAACGAATGGCGGGAATTCATTTGTCACAACCTGGCAAGCGCCGATACGACCGCCAATCCTTTGCAGCCGAGCTGGGAGATCAACGGCGGCTATTGGCAGTGGGGTCGAAAGGGCCCCGATCCAGCCCAAGGGCTCTACACAAACACACCGAATTTTGCACACGGACCGACTGGTCCCGGTGCCTCCCAAGCCATTGAAGATCCCATATCCAGCTGGAGCCAATTCGACGCTCCGGATAGCTCCTGGCAGGATGGAACGAAGACGCTCAACGACCCTTGCCCGGCTGGATTCCGGGTGCCGACTGAAGCACAATGGCAGGGGATTGTGAACAATAATATGAGAAGCATCATCGGGACTTGGTCTTCCACCAATCTCAATTACACAAATTACAGTGCCGGCAGCTTTTTCGGTCCTGCGATGATGCTTCCGGCGGCCAGGAATCGCGGCTTTATCGACGGCGCGCTGTTCTTCCGCGGTGGCTACGGTTACTATTGTAGCAGTACGGCGGTTGGATACGCTACGAACTACGCTTGGGACCTGAGCTTCGGCAGCGGTTTCGCCATAAGAACCAACAACCGTCGTAGCAGTGGCTTCTCCGTCCGCTGCGCCGCAGAATAATTCGACTATTTGACTATTTGACCACGCAGGGCTTGCCAGACCGGCAAGCCCTGTTGTTTGAAAACCTATTGGACTGGAAAAAATATCCGGAACCGATCAAACCCCTTCCTTAGATAAAGTTTTCGTAAGTGTAGAGCTTGCTGAAAAAGTCATTTTAGGCATAAAACAGGATGAATCGGGCTGGCCAAGTCGGGTTTTTGTAGCAGAGAATATGGGGTTGGGCGGGCGGATACTTTTCAGGAGATTCCATAGATTCATTTTTCAACAACCAAAAACTCCTGCAAATAATGAAAATGCCCTTCTTTTCTGCTTGATCTCCTGCGCTGCGCTGTCTCCAGTGCATTGCGGAAGCCTATTATGGAAAGAAAGTATCATCATTTTGCCCCGCCCCAAAGGCACAGCTGTAGGCGACAATTTTTTTTGCGACAAAAAGTAAATTCAGTACCTCTAATCCCTGGTCCGGATTTCCAAATATCAGCCAATGGTAAAAATGGAAACAATAATATTCCGTTAAAAAGTCGTTTAAAGACCTTTATAGATAATTGCCTTAAAAAAAAACAATTGCTTTTTATTAAACGCGCCGCCATCAACTCCCTATGTTATTGACAATCAATACGACACATCGACCGGCAACCGACCTCGGGTATTTGTTGCACAAGCATCCCGACAAACTGCAGACGGTGGATCTTGCAGTCGGGCAGGCGCATATATATTATCCGGAGGCCAGTGAAAATTACTGTACGGCCTGTCTGCTGCTGGATATCAATCCGGTTGATATGGTTCGCGGCGGGAGCAAGCTGAATGCTTTGCTGCAGGAGCATTACGTCAATGACAGACCCTATACCAGCAATTCTTTTATGGGCACGGCCATGGTCAAAGCCTTCGGATCGGCCATTAACGGAACCTGCCACGCAAAGCCCGATCTGGTGCAGATGGCCATTCCCCTGTCAGCAAAAATATATGCGCTGCGTGTTGCGTGCGACAAGAGTTACATCAGCAGGCTTTTCGCGCCGGCCGGCTACCAGTTTTCCTTTGAAACCATGCCGCTCGACACTTCATTCCCCGACTGGGGAGAAAGCAAGGCTGTCAATCTGACGGTTCAAAAAACAACAACGCTGAAAGCGTTTCTCTCCCAACTCTATGTTTTTATGATGGCGCTAGACAACGACCGCCATTATCGGGTTTCTCACAACGATATCGATGTGTTGATCCGGCGCGGCGAAAACTGGCTGGAAAGTCATCCTGAAAAGGAATGGATAACCCGGCGCTTTCTTAAAAATCTGCGCTCGCTGAGCAGTCAGGCCTTGGCGCGGCTGGCGGGTGAACCGGAGTGGACAAAGGAGGAGGCATGGCCGGAGAAAAAAATATACCTGCATCAGCTAAGGCTGAACCGGGCGTTTGATTTGTTGAAGGCGAGCGGCGCCGGAAGTGTGCTGGACATCGGTTGCGGGGAGGGAAAACTGCTGAAGTTGCTTTTAAAAGAGGGGCAATTCACAAAAATTGCGGGTATGGATGTTTCGTTTGGGGAACTCCGGAAGGCCCGGGAGAATTTGTACCTGGACCAGGCATCGCCGGCGATGCGGGAAAGAATCAGCATTTTTCAGGGTTCGGCAACCTACCGGGATGAGCGTATAAAAGGATTTGACGCGATTGCGCTGATTGAGGTGATAGAACACCTGGATGAAGAAAGATTGCCGGCGATGGCCAAGGTGGTGTTCGCCTTTGCCAATCCCGATACCGTTGTGATTTCCACCCCCAATGCCGAATACAATGTGGTCTATGAAAGACTGGAAGCCGAATCTTTCAGACACGATGATCACCGTTTTGAGTGGACGAGAAAAGAATTTGCCGACTGGTGCCACAGTATTTGCGATGCATTTGGCTACGATGCAGAGATTTTTCCGGTTGGCCAGGAAGAGGAGCATATCGGAGCGCCGTCACAATTGGCCATATTCAGAAAAAAATGAAAGAGATCAGACTGCCCGAAATATCGCTGGTGCTGCTGGTCGGGCCAAGCGGCGCCGGCAAATCCACTTTTGCAAGGAAAAATTTCCTGCCCACCGAAGTGGTATCATCCGATTATTGCCGGGCATTGGTTTCAGATGACGAAAATGATTTGTCTGCAACCGATGCAGCCTTTGAGTTGCTCCATTTTATGGCTGAAAAACGCCTGAAAATGGGCAAAATCACCGTGATTGATGCGCTGAACATTCGAAGGGAAGACAGAGCCAGGCTTGTTCAGCTGGCGAAAGACAATTACGCCCTTGCCGCCGCTATTGTACTGGAAACGCCAATCAGGAATTTATTTGACCGGCACAACTCGCGAACCGACAGACATTTTGGTAAAAATGTGCTGGAACACCAGTACAACGATTTTAAACGCTCCATCAAAACCATCGAGCGCGAAGGGTTCAGCTATGTGCATTTCGTAAATCCTGAAGAAGAAGTGAACATAGTCCGCCAGAAACTGTGGAACAACAAAAGGGAAGAAGGGGGGGGATTTGATATTATCGGTGATATTCACGGCTGCTTTGATGAACTGACAGAACTGCTTGCAAAGCTTCGCTACACGATAGAACGCAGCCCGGACGGGCATTTTGTTGTGCAGCATCCCGAAAGCCGCCGCGTCATTTTTCTGGGCGACCTGACCGACAGGGGGAATAACTCAACGGAGGTATTGCGGCTGGCAATGGACATGGTGAAGTCACAAAAGGCATTCTGCGTTTGTGGCAATCATGACGACAAGTTGAACAAATTCCTGCACGGCAAGAATGTAAATCCCGGTCACGGGCTGGAAAAAACCATTCGACAGTTGGAGCACACCTCCAAGGAATTTCGCAGCGAGGTGAAAGCGTTCCTCGATGGGCTGATTGCGCACTATGTGCTGGATGACGGGAAGCTGGTGGTCGCTCACGGCGGACTTCCGGAGGAGATGCACGGCAGGGCCGCGGCCGCGGTGCGATCGTTCTGCCTGTTTGGAGAAACCACAGGTGAAATTGATGAGTTCGGCTTGCCGGTTCGCCACAACTGGGCCAGGCAATACAAGGGCAAGGCCATGGTGGTGTATGGGCACACCCCTATCCCCGAAAGTGAATGGTTGAATAACACCATCAACCTCGACACGGGCTGCGTTTTTGGCGGCAAACTCAGCGCATTGCGCTACCCTGAGAAAGAAATCGTTTCGGTTGATGCAAAACAGACGTACTACGAACCGGTGAGGCCCCTTCAACCGGTCAAAGAGACGCTATCTGCTCAACAGGAACTGGATGATTTGCTGGATATTGATATTATTCATGGCAAAAAGATCATGGAGACCAGGTATCACGGCAAAGTTATTATCCGGGAGGAAAACGCAATGGCGGCCCTGGAAGTAATGAGCCGGTTTGCCCTGGCTCCGCAGTGGCTCATATACCTGCCGCCAACCATGTCGCCACCTGAAACAAGTGCGTTGCCGAACTATCTGGAGCATCCGCAGGAAGTATTCGAGTACTATCTCAGAAAGGGGGTTACCCAGGTAATTTGTGAAGAAAAACACATGGGGTCGAGGGCCATCGCGATCGTATGCAAGTCCCCTGAAGTGGCCCAAAAAAGATTTGGCCTGCTGCATCCTGCACCGGGGACGGTGTACACGCGCACGGGCAGAAAGTTCTTTGATCGGCAGCACACCGAAAAGGAATTTTTGGAAATGCTCCGCAAGGCACTGACAGCATCCGGTTTCTGGGATAATTTCAATACGGACTGGGTATGTCTGGATGGAGAGTTGATGCCCTGGAGCGCCAGGGCAAAAGAGCTTCTGATAAGACAATATGCGGCAGTTGGAAGTGCAGCAACGACAGGCTTGCAAGGCGCCATTCAATCGCTGGATAAAGCCCGGGAACGAGGTATTATGACCCATGACCTGCTTGAAAAATACACTACAAGGCAGGAGCAGATAGAAAAATATATTGTTTCATACCGCCACTATTGCCGGGAGACGGATGGACTGAAGGGGCTTGTTTACGCGCCGTTTCATATGCTCGCCATGGAGGCTCAAACCTGTTTTGACAAAAAACACACCTGGCATCTGGAGAACATTCAATCGTTTTGCCAGCACGAAATAAATCATTTGATGGTGACTGCCAACAGGCAGGTTGATTTGCAAGATCCGGAGAGTATTCAGCAGGCCATTGACTGGTGGACGGCACTCACTTCAAAAGGCGGGGAAGGCATGGTTGTGAAACCGCTTGACTATGTGACGTATTTCAAAGGCAAGGCGGTGCAGCCGGCGATGAAGGTGCGCGGCAGCGAATATCTGCGAATCATCTACGGACCTGAATACGATACGGCAGAGAATATCCGGATACTCAAGGAGAGAAATGTGCGGGTGAAGCGGGAACTGGCGCTCCGGGAATTTGCCCTTGGACTGGAGGCACTCGAACGTTTTGTCGGCAAAGAACCTTTGAGACGCACGCATGAATGTGTGTTCGGCGTGCTGGCACTCGAAAGTGAAGCCGTCGATCCCAGACTGTGAGCGCGGTCAGGCAAAAACAACTGATCAGCCATGGGCGCAAATCAAATGGCCGGTTCCGCTTCGATCTCAGTGGATGCGCGATGTCGCGGCCGAAGGGGTGACGGAATGACGGCTTCGTTGGAAGAGGATTTTTTGTTCCCCGCTTCGCGGGGATGCTGGTATGCGAATTTTAGAGAATTTGGCTGATTACAGGGATTTTTTCTTATGTAATTTTATGATTGGCCGTGTGTTGTAAATTTTTCGCCTTTTTAATTACGAGGATTTTGCTCCCCGCTTCGCGGGGAGGGATTGCGGTGCCGGGCAGATTCTTATTGGACGGGGAAGACGGGCGCCCGCTTCGCGGGCAGGTCTGCTACGGATTTGTGATCGGATAGGTTGGTTTACGCCCGATTGATGTTTTGTCGCAGCCGGCCGACCGGCCGGCCGTGAGACCTTCCGCAAATATGCCTGCCAGGATGGCAGGCACCCTTTGCCTTCCGGCTCTTCGCCGCGCCGCGGGGAGCGGGAGCGAAAACGAACACCATCGCCTTGTCAGCGGCGTGGCGCCTCACGAGCATACAATTCGGCTTGTGCCCGCCGAGCAGGGTTTCAAACAAAAAGTGTCCATGAAGAGAAATTTGTTGATTATTGCCGCCGCCCTGGCGGTCACCTGTACGCTATCCGCGCAGACCGATAGTACGCCGTCTCGCCTGTTGTCCGGCGAATGGTTCGTCGAAGCCATGCGGGAGGACACGGTCGTCCTGAACCGGGACCAGGTCGCCCTGCGGGAGTCGGCGGATGAAGTCCTGACCGTCCGCATCACCTTTTACGATGACCTGTTCCACCGGATCGACCGGGTGGCTTTCGACAAGCAACTTTACGAGGAAGCGGCGAGCGCCCATGTGGAGGAACATGCTTTTGACGGCACCACGTTGCGGCTGGGAGCCTTTTTCGGGGCTGCAACCTACCGCATACATGGCCAGAACGACAGGCGGGTCGTCCTTTCGAAGGAGAACGACTGAAATGATGCACCGGTTCTGACGGATACCGTGCCTGGTCGCCACAGCCGGTGTTCCTGCCTGCTCAGTGCTGCGCCGCTCGGCCGGCGGATAAGAAAAACGCAACCGTAGTCTTCCTCTGCATACCTTCAGTTACCAAATGAAAACCATTTCGAACCGAGGCCGCTGTCCGGCAGGCTCGGTTTCGTTCCCCATCACCGATTTTTTTTTCTCCATTCGGCGGGACTGACGCCCTTTTCCTTTTTGAAAATCCGGCCGAAGTAGGACGCATCCTCGAAGCCGCAGGCCAGCGCGACGGCTGCGACGGGCTGGTTCGGGTCGGCCAATTGCTGCTCGGCCTTTTTCAGCCGCAGTTTGCGGATGAGTTGTCCGGCGGACAGCCCTGTCAGGGCGTTCAGCTTCCGGTTGAGCTGTGCCGGACTGACCAGGGCGTCACGGCTCAGCTGCTCCACGGAGTACCGGCTGTCGGACAGGTTGGCCCGGATCAGTTCCAGGACCTTCTCCACGAAGGGATTGGGGGACGCGGCTGCCGCCGATGTTTCCTCCGGTGGAGCAGGCGGAGCCAGCCCGGCCTGGGCGAGGTAGTGGCGGCGCATCCGTTGCTGCTGTGTCAGCAAGCGACCAATCTGCAGCCGCAGCTCCTCCGGGTCGAAGGGCTTTTCAAGGTACAGGTCGCCACCGAGTCGGGTGCCTGACAGCCGGCTGTCGCGGTCCGCCATGGCGGTCAGCAGGATGACCGGGACGTGGCTGGTCCGCTCGTCCGATTTCAAAGACCGGCATACCTCGAACCCGTCCAGCGAGGGTAACATCACATCGAGGATGACCAGGTCGGGCACCTGTTCCAGGGCCATGTCCAGTCCTTGGGCACCATCCGCCGCCGTCAGCAGGTCAAATTCCGCGTCTGCCAGGCAGGCGGCGATGTAGCGTGCCATGTCCGGATGATCCTCCACCAGGAGGAGGACCGGCTTGTCCTGTCGTCGTCGCCCCGCTGTGTTGTCGAAGGCCTGTCCGTTTTCCGGTGCAGCCGGCAAAGGAGGGGGCGGAACAAGTGGAGTGTCCTGTTCCGTTCCAGGTTTCGCCTCCCGTCGGACGGGCAGCAGCAGTTCGAAGGCAGCGCCATTTCCGGGTTCGCTCCGGACCCGGATGTCTCCTCCCATCGCTTTGGCGAGTTCCCGGGAGAGTGACAAGCCGATGCCGGCTCCCTCCGCTATGCCGGCGACGGTTTTCCCCATGAAGAAACGGTCGAAGATGAAAGGCAGCAGGTCTGCCGCCATGCCGCAGCCGGTGTCCGTCACGCGAATGGAAAGGTATGGTCCGTCCGGCAAGGTCGTAGCCGGCGTTGTGTTGGAGCGTAGGCGGCCCTTTTCCGTTGTCCGGTCGACGAGGAGGGTGATGGCTCCGCCGGCGGGAGTGAACTTGAGGCTGTTCGACAAGAGGTTGGAGAGGATTTGTCGGAGAAACTCGCTGTCATGATCCATGACGAGGGAATCCGGGTCGGCTTCGAAATGCATGGACAAGCCTTTGGCCCGGCCTGCCGGTGCGAAGCTGTCGAACAGGATTTTCAGCAGCGGGACGATATCCGCCTGCACCGGTTGTTGGCGCAGGCTGCCGTTCTCCAGGCGGGCCAGGGCCAGCAGTTGGTTGACCAGTTGCAGCAGGCGGCTGCTGTTTCGCCGGATGGTGTCCAGCCCTTCGGTTTGCCAGCGTCCGGGGTCGGTGCGGATTTTCTCCGCCATACCCGAGATGAGGGTCAGCGGGGTACGGAACTCATGGGTGATGTTGGTGTAGAACCGGGTCTTGAAGTCGTGCAGCTCCTGGATCCGGCGTGCCTCCGCCCTTTCCTGTTTTCGTCTCCATTGGAATCTATACAGTGCGATGACGCCGAGGAAGAACAAGCCGGCCCACAGGATCTTGGCGGGCAAGGTCAGGTGCCAGGGCGGCGGCAAGTACAGCGGGAGAGACAGGATATCTGACCGGGTCCTGCCGGACCGGTCGCTGGCCTGGAGCTCCAGCCGGTATCGGCCGGGGGCCAAGCCGGCCAGGGTCAGGGTTTGTGTCGTGCCGTTGTCCTGCCAGTCCGCGTCGTAACCCACCAATCGGTAGCGGTAGACGATGTTGTCCTGGTGAAGCCAAGTCAGGCAGGCGAAGCGGACGGTCAGCAGGTGATGGTCGTCGGACAGCACCACCTCCTGCCGGCCGTCGGGCAAGGGCAGTTCGCGGTCCAGGACCTGGAGGCCGGTCAATACCAGGTTCAGGCGGGCGGGAGGGGTCAGGAGTTGGTCGGGATTGCCGACGAACAAGGTCTGCCCTTCGCCGCCGACGACCAGGCGGCCGTCCCGGAGGAGGCGCACATTGTTCAGGCTTTGTTCGGGTTGTGGCAGTTCGTAGCTCCGGTTGGTCAAGGGGAGACATAGCCGCCGGGCGGGATGCCAGACGGCCATACCTTTTCCCAGCAGTAGGAAATAGGTGTCCGGTTGGATCCGGATCGCCTTCCGGACGGCCTGGTTTGGCAAGCCGTCCAGTTCCTGGACCCGGTGGAAGGTGCGGCTCCGTTTGTCGAAATAATGGATGCCTTCCCCGAACAGCACCAGGGTGTCGGGGTTGAGGGCCATGCCGCCGTTGAACGTGACCCCTTTGGGTGGCAGGAAAGTGGAATCCGTCCAGCTTGCCGGGCCGTCCCGTCCGGGTATCTTCCGTACGGCTACCAATCTGTCGGTGGCGACGACCCAGGCCTTCGAAGCGTCGGGAATGACCTTGTAGACGACCACGTTGATCGGGCTGCTTCCCATCAGGTCGAGCACGACCTCCATGTCGCCGGTCGCCGGATCCATCCTGGTCACGAGTCCGTTGTGGGTGCCCAGCCAGAGATGTCCGTCGGGAGCGGCGACCATCGAGCGGACGGTTTGGGACCGGAGGGCGGTCGGCCTGTCCTGGCGGAGCAGAGCGCCGTCCGGTCTGAAGCAACGCAGGGTGGCGTGCTGTCCTCCGGCCCAGAGGTTTCCCTGCCGGTCTTCGCAGAAATCCCAGACCGCGTTGAAGTTGCGGTCCGTGCGGATGTCGCTGTCGGAATGGTCGTCCGGGACAAAGACCTTCCGGCGGAGCCGGAAGTCTTGGTCGTAAACATGGATGCCGTTGAAGTAGGTGCCCATCCAGATTTCGTTGCCGGCTGATTCGAAGAGCGACAGCGGCAGGACCGGCAGTTCCATGTCGCGAGCGGCGAGCGGCACCATCGAGGCTTGTTGGTAGGCATGGAAGATGAGGATGCCGTAGTTTGTTCCTGCCCAGAGGTTGCCTTCCGGGTCTTCGTACAGGCATCGCACGGAGAGGTTCCGGACGCGCTGGAGGGTACTGTCCGGGGAGAGAGGATATTTGTCCCAGCGCTGCCGGCCGGGGTCGAGCCGGAGGAAGGCGCTGCTGCCGGCGGTGTAGAACCAAAGGTTGCCATCCCGGGTACGGAGGAACGGGCCTTCCAGGTCTTCTGCGGACGGAATCAGGTCAGCGCGATCCTCGGCGAGGGCGGTCCGAAGCAGCAGCGAACGTCGCTTTTGGTCCGGTGACTGGTACGTTGCCCACATCGACCCATGCGCGTCCAGCAGGAAATCGTGGATTATACCGGGCAGGGAGAAGTGCGGGTGATGGTCTGGGTCTGTGCGTTGTTGTCGGACGCGTCCGGTGCCGGCTTCCCAAAATGCGACGCCGGTCAGGGTGTTGAACCAGACATTGCCGGTGGTCGGGTCTTCGGCCAGGCTCTTGCCGACGACCATCTGCATCGACGTATCGATCTGTTCCCATTCCGAGCGGCCATTTTCCAGGCGGTACAGGCCGTTTTTGGTCGTGGTGGCGAACCACAGGTTTCCTTGGGCGTCCGTCAGGAACGAGGAGGGATATTCGGCCGGGACGGTTTTGCCGTCGATCCGGACCTTGGCGAAGCGTTGGTGGCGGGCTTCGTATCTGCAGAGGGCGTCTTTGGTGGCGACCCAGAGACCGTTGTCGGCGGTGGGAGCCAAGGCCATCACATAGTTGTCCGGCAGGGAGGTGGAGTCGTGGACCGAGTGGCGGAACGTCAGGAAGGAGCGGCCGTCGAAGCGTTGCAGGCCGTCGTTGGTGCCGAACCACCAGAAGCCGAGGGCGTCGGACGTGATGGCGGAGACGAGGTTGTCCGTCAGTCCGTCGCGGGTATCCAGCTGTTGGAAATTCGTGGAAGGCGGATGCAGGGAAAGCTGGGCGGAGAGGGGGAGGACAAGGCTGGTGGCGAGCAGCAGCAGGCATGGTCGGATGGCCATGCCGGCGGTAAGTTTGAGCGTGTCGGTTCGCAAGTCCGCGTCGTTCCGTTTCATGGTTTTCAGTTCTGCGGGTTAGCGGGCGGGCCCTTCTGTCGGGGCAGACGCTGTCAGTTTCGTATCAGGCGAAAAGTACGCAAGGGTGGTCGGATTCCGGTGTCGCTGGGGCTGTTATTTTTTTACTTCTATGTAACTTGTCCCGGCGAGCCGGTCGGGAGGCCGGTGCCGCCGTGAATCGTTGGAGCAATGAAGGAACTATCCGTGCAAGACGACCGGGCCGTCGGGCAGGCCCTGGACCAACTCCACGGCCCTGCCGGCATGATCATGATAGAGATGCCGGCGGTGTTCGTATTGGTGGCGCCGTCGACGACAGCGGGCGTCGCCGCCTTGAACCGGGTCAAAATCCGGTTGCCGGGCAAGAACTACGGCACGGCCATCGGCGACCTGGCGTCATTTCGGGGGATGGCTGTGGACGGGAGCATACCGGAGGATTTGGCGGGGCCTGTCGGATTCGAATTGTTCACCGGGGCATTCATCCGGATGGCAGTCGGTCCGGTGGACTTCCAATCGCCGGTGGTCCGTGACGGGCGACACCAGGGTTTGTTGGCGCCGGAGGGGCCCTGGCGGCGGTTGTTCCGGGAGATCGAGGCGAGTTTCGGTCCGGAGGCGGAGCCGGCCTTGTTCGGGGGGCACCGCTATGCGGCGCCGCTTTGCACCAGCACCAACATCAGCGGGGATCCGGCGGGATCGATCACGGAGTTGTCGCGGGCACGGGAATTCGGGCGGGCGCGGGGTGTCCCGTTGTTGCTGCGGGACAGTCCGGCAGCAGGGGAAACGGGATCCTTTCCGATATTCTCCCTGCATCCCGG
>JBEAQU010000097.1:0-4227 GCA_041163745.1 Bacteroidota bacterium | reverse complement strand
GTCATCATGGTGGAGGTGGTTCACTTCGTCCAATACGGTATCCTGGCCACCCTTGTGTTCTCCCTGCTTCCACGTTATGGGCCGACCTTGCTTGTTTGTATTCTCGCGGCATGCCTCGACGAGAGTTGGCAACATTTCGTGCTTTCCCCTGAAAAATCGGCTTATCTCGACTTCAACGACCTCCTCCTGGACGGCCTGGGGGCGGGATTGTCGCTGGTGTGGCTTCGTACAAGAAACATCGTCTGGGTAATCCGAACCGCTTCACCTTACCGTTTTTCCGTTGCCGGCACACTGCTAGTCCTGGCTCTGTCAGCCGCTGCCCACCTTGCCGGCGTACTGCACTATCACGACCCAAGCAATCCGGACACCTTGCGTTGGTCGATGGTCCGGCAGCCATGGGAAGGCTGGTGGCACACGGTTCATCCGAACGTCACCTTCCATATTGTGCGGCCGATGGAAGGCTTGCTGTGGCTGACGCTGCTCTTCCTGGTTGTGCGGACGCTGGATGCAGACCAACCCAATGGATAGGGAACAGGATGGTAGGGTGAGTGAAAAGCAGTCAGTAATTTTCAAAGATCACTTTTCGTCGGAAAACAACATGCCGGAAAAAGCGGCGTGTATCAAAAAGCAGGAAACATTCCAGGCGACGCAACACAGGAAAAGACCGCGGCTTGTGTTTTCGTTGGAAATCCCTTCTGGCGTTGCGAATTGCACGGCCATGTATGAAAAAGGATGCGTGGAAGGCATGCAACATGATCCTTAGGAATTTCACCCGGAAGAACAGGATATCGATCAGCAGGACCATCCCGTATTTGAACACGAGGGAAGGCAGGTTCAGGACCAAAGCCAGCCGAGGCATCAGCTTGAAATAAGTATAAAAGATATTGACCTGGATTCGCAACAGATATCCATACCCCATGACCTTACGTACCGATTGGCTGACTTTGTGGTACACCACCGCGGTTGGTTCGTAAACGCTTCGGTATCCGAGGAACACCGCCCGGGCACCCAGTTCGGCATCCTCATACCCGGTATCGAAAAAAGGGTCGAACAGGCCGATGTCGCGTAACATCGCGGTCCTGTACAAAGCGGCACCCGCACAAGCGCCCATGGTATCCATGCGCTCGTCATGGAAGCCGACGGGATCTCCGTGGCCCAAGGGAATGATTTCCGCTGTATTCAGCATGCGATGGCCGGCATTGTCCATCCGGGTACGGTCGAAATAATTGACCATGCGGGCACCGACCATACCGGCACCCGTTTCCTGCGCACACGCCAGCAGGCGGCGCAGGCAGTCCGGTTCGATCACCGTGTCATTGTTCAGCAGAAAGACAAACGGCGGACAGTCCTCCGCTTCCAGCAATCCTGCCAGTATGCGGTTGTTGCCTTTTGTGAAACCCAGGTTTTGGGTATTGCAAACCAATGTGACCCGGGGATCCTGCCCGAAGTGCCCCGCCAGGACATCCGCATCATCCCCGTCAGAACCATTGTCCACCAACAGGACCCGGACCGCAGGATAATCCTGCGCTAGCACACTGTCCACACAAGACAGTGTATCCATTACCCCGTTCCAATTCAGAATGATGACAGGAATCGTTTCTACCATAAGATTTGGAAAGAAGCAGGCCGAATGTCAGGACATGCAAAGGGTTGTCCTAAACCAGCGGACGCTACCCCATCTTACGCATGAACCCGATAAAGTTTGCCATTCTTTCCGCTTATGCTTCAAAATTGAGAACTTCACAGCCGTTATTTCGTTGAAAGACGCTGTAGTCCGTCGAATCTTCCGGGCTAGCCCCGTCCAAACGATAATCAATTCCCTTCGGAACAAATGAAACTTCTCTATCGAGCAGGCCGGTCGGTTTTCGTGTTTGTCTGGATTGTATTCCTGTTGATAGACTATTTTCAAAAACATCCCGAGTATGCCTTGGCGGTCGCTCATTTCAGTTACGTAGGTTATCTGATCTTCCTGGTTGCGGTCGGCGGAGGTCTGACATGGCTGGCCCGGACCTCCGTTCGGAAACAACGAATCAAGTGGCTGAACGGAAGCCTGTGCTATCTCGTCTTTCTCTTCGGTGCGCTCAGCAGTCTTTCCGCCTCCCACCGAACACTGATCGGATCACCCCTGACCGGTGACCAATTCCTTCACGCCGTTTTTTTTCTGCTCGCCACCTCCCTTGCGCTGTTCCTGACAACCGTGGCCGCCTTCACGGCGGGTTCGCTGCTGATGACCGGCATGGGTTGGAAGGAACGACAACGTTACCCATACCCATTGGTTGCAGTGGCGGCTGGTTGCATGGTACTGGTGGCTATCCTCTTCGCACTCGGCACCTTCCGGCTGTTGGTTCCTTACCTGCTGATTCCTGTTTTTACCGCCCTGTTCGTCATGGGACGGACACATGCACTGCCTTTTGCCCGCACCTTGTTGTTGGAACCGTTGGCGACCGTACAGAAAGGTGTGAGCGAGGTCGGACCGTTTGCCTTTGCCGGCACGTATTTCCTGTTGGTGCTACTCGGAATGAATTTCGCGGCCATCCACACTTCGATGCCAACCGGCTTCGATGCCCTGACCCTATACGCCAACCTTCCCAAATTGATTGCCGAACGCCATGGGTTGGTGGAAGGCTTCCAGCCTTACAACTGGTCATTGCTGCAATCCGTCGGCATAACCGTATTCCAATCCGTTCCGGTGATGCTCGCCTTGTCCTGGTTGGGCGGCACCTTCGCATTGGCGGCGCTGTACGGCCTTTCCCGGCATTCCCTGGGACTATCGGTGCAGTACAGCATTGGATTGCTGCTCACCTTTTCGCTGACACCTGCCTTCTATCTCCAAAGTTACGGCGAATTGAAAATCGACCTGGCGTTGTTGTTCCTGTACCTGGTCATTTTGTCCTTGCTGGTGACAGGATGGAAGGAGACGGAGACACCGAACCCTCCGCTGACAAGCACCGGTCGTTTCCGTACTTTCCTTCAGCATAACAAGTCGGTCATCCTGACAGGACTGCTGATGGGCTTCAGCCTGGGCACCAAGCTCACCACCATTTATTTCATGTTGGCGGTCTGCTGCGCCATCTGGTACCGGTATCTCGGATGGCGGGGCATGTTGTCAATCCTGTCTATGTCCATCGGCGGCCTGCTGCTTTTCCGGCTGGATGCGGTGGCGGGATTGCGGGAATACCATCTCGGCGTCGGGCCATTCCAATGGGGCTTTATCGCAGCCGGTACGGTGCTGCTGATCGGCACGGCAACGGAACAGTGGACGAAATTTCTGGCAACAACACGCAGGACCATCCTGTTGCTGGCCTGCATGCTGTTGCCGTTTCTGCCCTGGATGGTCAAGAACCAATTTGAAACCGGTTCGTGGTCTCCGCAGATGCTGCTGAACGGCAAGCAGGTTCGCCCGGAAATACGCCTGGTCTTACCCAACGAGTGAAAGAGGACATGAAGAAATTCAAAAGGATACATCTGCTGGACGGGCTGGCCGTTGCATGCCTGGTAGTACCCATCCTATACAACTGGACAATCGGCACCCCGCATATGCCGACGGAAAATGAAGGAATCCACGGTGTAGCGGCCATCCGGATGGAAATTCAACGCTATATGGGATACGAGCTGCATCCCTTGCGCTATTTGTCCCTGCCTTTGGACCTCCTGCTTAACATCAACGAACAACTGCAGTTGTTGGACATAGGATACATCCTGCTGCTCTTCGGACCGGTCGTCTTCCTGGCCAGCCGTTCCCTCTCCGGAGCCTGGAAATGGGGATTTGCGTTGAGTTTGCCGCTGTTCCTGACACTGACTGTCGGCAACGGCTTCATCTACAGATCCGATTTCTCCAAAATTCCTGCCGAAGCATCGGCATTGTCGGAATACCTGGCGCAAAACGACTTCGCATCCGCACCGGCCGGAAACATCAGTGCGGCCGTGTACAAGGCCTTGCTTCCCTTGTACCGTCACATCGAAGCCTGGTTGAGCCCCCTCGGCCAAGGCAAGGATGCCTTCACCTACCCCTTGCTGTTGGCGGTGGGAGCGCTCGCTCTTTCGTTGGTCGGACGGCGGATCCGGCACCTCGACCACTGGTTCCGTAGCCTCATCCTATTCACTTTTTGCTACGGGTTCTTCTGGTTGTTGCTGTCATCCGGTATCCTTTGGTATGGTTTCCTGCTTGCGCCGCTGACTATGGCATTGATTTTTCTATATTTCCAAAGACAGGAATCGGACAGAGCC
>JBEAQU010000096.1:0-45174 GCA_041163745.1 Bacteroidota bacterium | reverse complement strand
CTTCTGCGCCGATGGTACTGCCCCTAAAAGGTGGGAGAGTAGGTCGCCGCCAGTTTTTTTCACTTTACTGACTTTTTATGAAACGGCTTCGCAGATTCTGCGAAGCCGTTTTTTTGTTTTGTTATACAAAACTCGAATTCTCTCCCATCGCTTGTCGTATACCAGGGAGCAAGTTATCCAACCGGTGACCGGCATACGATTTCTTTGCGGTGCAGCGGTGAACAAACGCCTGCGATGGTAGGCAAGAAACACCCGACTTCTTCCCATGAAATAATCGGTAAATATCCCAGGTATTCGCCTGTTTGTTTCTTATTCCGCATCCACAGTCCTCGCGGCCGTCGCTGGCCCCGCGCTACCCCGCCAGCACAACAACTTCCCGTCCATTTACTGCTGCCAGCTGCCCTCTCTTCAATCCTCTTCCGACAGACTGGCCTTGTGTTCCGCGATGAGGCGTTGCTGGATGTCCGGTGGCACCGCCGTATATTCGGCGAATTGCCGGCTGAACTTGGCCTTCCCCTGGGAAATGGAACGCAAGGTGGAGGAGTACTGGTACATTTCCGCCAAGGGCACCCGTACCATGATTTTTTGGTAATGCCCTTCCGATCCCATCCCCATGATGATGGCCCGGCGGGTCTGCAGGTCGCCCATCACGTCGCCCATCACTTCTCCGTCGCACAATATCTCCACATCGTATACCGGTTCCAGGATCTGTGGCTGGGCCTTCTCGAAGTTCGCTTTGAAGGCCTGTACGCTGGCGGTCATGAACGCCATGTCGTTGGAATCCACCGGGTGCATCTTGCCATCGTATATGCAGACCCGGATGTCCTGGCAGTTCGAACCGGTCAGGGGGCCTTCCTCCATTTTGCTCAGTACTCCCTTCTTGATGGCACTGGAGAAGCGGGCGTCGATGGAGCCGCCGACAATGCACCAGAAGAAGGCCAGTTTGCCTCCCCATGGCAAAGTGTCGACCTCGCGGTTACGGACCGTCAGGCCGTGCGGCTCCGGCATCTGCTCGTGGTAAGGTTCGATACGCATGTGTACTTCCGCAAACTGGCCGGCCCCGCCGGTTTGTTTCTTATGGCGGTAGACTTCGTTTGATTCTCTGGTGATGGTTTCCCGATACGGAATCCGCGGTTTGATGAACTCCATACCGACGCCGTATTCCTGTTCGATCCGGTGCTTGACCAGGTCCAGCTGCAGCTGACCCTGTCCGTAGAGCAAGGTTTGCTTCAGACTGGCCGATTGTTCGATATGCAAGGTGGGGTCCTCCTCCGCGAACAGGTGGAGGGCCTTCATGAGCTTCTCCATGTCGTTCTTGTTCGGCGGTTGGATGGCCACTTCCAGCCTGGAGTTGGGGAATACCATCGGGGTTATGACCCGGTCCACGCCTTTCTTGTTCAGGGTCTGGTTCGTATGGGTGTTCTTGAGCTTGACGACACAGCCCAGGTCTCCCGCCCGCAATTCCTGAACCGCCTCCCGGTTTTTCCCGTTCGCGATGAAGAGCTGTCCGAAACGCTCTACCGTGCGGTTATGGGCGTTGACGAACTCATCGCCCGCCTTCACCACGCCGGAAAAGACCTTGAAGTAGGATATGTTCCCGATTCTGGGTTCATGATGTGTCTTGAAGATGAAAATGGTGGTATCCCCGTCGGACGAACAGGAAAGCGCCCCTCCTTCGGCCAGGGGGGCGGGCGCCTTGTCGGCCGGGGAGGGGCATACGTCGTTGATGAACCCCATGATCCGGCCGCTGCCCATGTTGTTGACGGCTGAGCAGCAGAAAAGTGGAAAGAGACTGCCTTTGGCGATGGCGGCCCGCAATCCGTAGGCCAGGTCCTCCTCCGACAGAGTTCCCAGCTCGAAATACCGTTCCATGAGTTCCTCGTCGTTTTCCGCCGCCGCCTCTACGATGGCTTGGTGCATCGCATCCGCACGCTCCCGTTCGCTGTCCGGAATGGGTTTTTTCTCGGGCTTGCCGCCGCCGGCCGGGAAGACATACAGTGTCATGCGCAAGGCATCCACGATGGCGTTGAAGCCGTTGCCCGGGTTGAGCGGATATTGAAAAGGGAGCACGGCGCTCCCGAAGCGGGCCTTCGCCTGTTCCAAGGTCGTGTCGTAATCTGCTTTTTCATGGTCCAGTTGGTTGGCAACGAACAGGCATGGCGTCTGGTTGGCCTCCACATATTCCCACAGCAATTCCGTACCGACCTCCACCCCGCTCTTGCTGTTGAGCAGCATTACGGCGGTGGCTGACACCTTGAGGGAGGAAATGACCTCTCCGATGAAATCGTCGAACCCCGGCGTGTCCAGTACATTGATCTTGTTTCCCCGCCAATCGTCGTGCATCAGGGTGGAGAAAATGGAATTGCCCCGTTCATGCTCTATTTCCGTATAGTCCGATACGGTGTTCTGCTCCTGTACGCTGCCGCGACGAGTGGTGGCGCCGGATTCGAACAGCATGGTTTCCGCCAGGGTGGTCTTTCCGCAACCGGGATGGCCCAGTAATACGACGTTTCTGATGTTGCTGGTGTCGTAGGTCATGTCGCTGGAATATTTGGTCGACCGCCATTAGTCCCGTTGCCGGCGCAAGTATTCTGTGTTGGTGAAAAAAGAATAATTATGTCGTAAAACGGGTAAATGACAATAGATGGTTTTGTGATATTTCAACGTGAACTTAAAAAAGTTTGGGCACTAAGTGAATAATTCCACCAAACTTTGTCAAAATTTTTCCATTTGAAACCGGGTCAGTTGCCGCCGTGTCTGCGGTGGTTTAACTTTATGGAATGAACGGGTGGCGGGGTCTCCACGGGTTGTTCCCCGGTGTATGCCCCCCGGCGTTCGGAACCCCTGAAAACCATCATCCCCATGCTGAACTGGCAGCAGCTTCCCGCAGTCCGTCTGCTGATTCCGCTGGTGGCGGGCATATCGTCCTGCCTGCTACCGTTGCCGATTCCCCATCCGTCTCCTGTTTTCGCGTTGGCCGTGTTGTTTTTGCTGCCGCTGCTGATGGTGTTCGCCCGTCGGCGCGGGAGATCCTACCGGCACCGCTGGGTGTTCGGTATCCTGTTGAACCTGTTTCTTTTTGTACTGGGTCATTGGCTTGCCGGGCGGTCGGATGACCGCAACTTCCCGGAGTACATCGGCCGTCGACATGCCGGCGAAGCCTTCCTGCTGGCGGTGGCGGAGGAATGCCGGCCGGGATCCTCCGGTAAGGCCCGGCTGACGGCAAGGGTGCTGATGGCGGGTCCGTCGGCGGCGGACACCTTCCGGTTGTCGCGCGCCACGGGCCGTCTGCTGCTGTATCTGCCGCCGGATACGGCCGCCGCCTGGCCGGGATACGGGGATACGCTGGTCTGTCTTGCCCGGCTGTTCCCCTTCCGTGGTCCGGCCAATCCCGGCGGGTTCGATTACCGGGGCTACATGCATTTCCAAGGTGTCCACCTGCAAGGGTCCGTGACCTCCGGCCGTTGGGCGGTGGTCGGACAGGCTTCCGGATGGTCGCCTACGGCCTCGGCGGCATTCCTCCAGCGTTATGTCACGGACTGTTTGTCAAGGTACCTGGGGGAAGGCACGGAGAATATGGCGGTGGGTGCCGCCCTGATCATCGGGAACCGCGATGCCTTGGGGGCGGAGCTGAAGGCGGCCTATTCCGAAACCGGAGCCATGCATGTGCTGGCGGTTTCCGGTTTGCACGTCGGTATTGTTTTCCTGTTGTTGAAAAAGCTGGTGCGGCTGAAAAGGACGGGGCCGGCTGCCGTCCGTATGGCAAAGGTGGGGGTGGTGCTGGCGGGTATCTGGGCATATGCGATGGTGACAGGTGCCGCACCCTCCGTGGTTCGGTCCGCGCTCATGTTCAGTTTGGCGACGGTCGGTGATGCGCTGTACCGAAGGCATTATTTCTACAACACACTGGCGGCGGCGGCCTTCCTGTCCTTGTGCCTGCGCCCGAATTGGTTGGCGACGATGAGTTTCCAACTTTCCTACCTCGCTGTATGGGGCATCGTTTTCTTCCAGCCGCGGCTGGCCGCCAGCTGGCGGCCACAGCAGCGGCTCATCCGGTTAGGATGGGAACTGACGGGGGTGTCCGTTGGGGCGCAGCTGGCCACGCTCCCACTTTCCTTGTACCATTTCGGCATCTTCCCTGTCTGGTTCTGGCTCTCCAGCCTGGTGTTGGTGCCATTGGCGGGGGTGGAGCTGTCCTTGGGATTTCTTCTGCTTCTGCTCGACGCCTGGTGGCCGGCCGCTGCGGCCTGGACGGGTTGGCTGCTGGACGGGCTGGTCGGAACCGGCAATGCGGTCATCCACACCATCCGGGAATTTCCCTTTGCCGTCATCCGAAGGATTTGGATTTCCGAGACCGATGTCTGGCTGCTGTATCTCGCCCTCGCTTTTCTGGCCCGGACCCTGGTCACCAGGCGCATCGCCTCCTTTTTGCCGGCCTTGCTGATGCTGGCCGGTGTGTGCGCCGGTCCTGCCGTCCGGACGCTCCGGCAGGCATCCGCCCGGCAGCTCACGATCTATAGCCTGCCGGACGGAGTCGTCCTGGACGCACTGGCCGGGTCGAGACTTGTGACCGTGCAGGACCAAGGTGGGATACCCGCAGCGGACAGTCCGCTGCATGCGTTCCGACGCGGGCTGCGGATTACCCGACAGACGTCGATCTCCTTGCAGGACACCACGGTTTTCCACGATGGGCATTGCTATCGGGACGGCCCTTGGCTGCAGTTCGGTTCGGTAAGGCTGTTCCTGGCCGACCCCCGGATTCCAGGACAACAGTTTCTGCCTTCTCCGGGCACATTCTTCACCCACTGCCTGCTAACCGGCGGGGCTTTGCCGGATATGGAGTCCTTCTTTTCCGGCTTTTCCGGTCGATTGGTTATATTTGGAGGAGATAACGACCCCCGGATGGTCCGGCGATGGAAGAAAAGCTGTGAGAAGCACGGAGTGCCGTGGTATGATGTCCGGGAGCAGGGCGCCTTTGTTTTGGATGCCCGCTGATGCCGGGCTTTCCGCTGTGGGGCGGGGTGATTGCGCTTGTGAATTGTCTATACTGTTCACCGCTTCGCGGAGGAGGCAGGAGTTGGGAGCATTCGTGGACGAATTGGATGGGTTGTTCATCGCTTCGCGTTGAGGGGCCGGCGGGCAGGGGACGAAACCACCGGGAACGCCATGGGCGCTGCAGAGACGTTGCATGCAACGTCTCCCGTCCCCAGCGCATGCAACGTCTCCTGTTCCCGGCCGCAGGAAATCCGAAGGGAATGGACGTCCCTGCCGGTCCGGGAGGGAGCCAAAAGATCGAACCGGGGTCTGCCGACGGTGTTCAAGCGAGGAGTCGGTTTGCGGACATGGCGCTTGTTCACGAGGGTTGGGAGGTATGGGATGATGCTGTTGCAAGGGGAGATTTCCTTGCGTTTCACAGGGGTGCAGGGTTGTAGTTCGGGCGAAAAGGTGGTTTGTGTCCGAGACATTGGTTCATCCGGTGGGAGGCGACCATAGCGGTGCGGCTGCGGTGGTTGTCCGGAGCGGATCCTGCCGATAACTACCCAAGGTATGTTGTTTCAGTTGGCATGGCGCAATATCTGGCGGAATCATCACCGCTCCCTGATCACCATGGCATCCATAGCGAGTGCCGTAATGTTGGCGGTAGTGACGGTTGCGCTGCAGAAGGGGGTGTTCGACAATCTGGTGGAGAATCTGGTTGGTATGTATTCCGGCCATATCCAGGTCCATTCGGAGGGATATTGGGAAGAGCAGGTGCTGGACAACGCATTCCTGCTGACGGACAGTATGCTCTCCGGTGTCGCCGCCGTGGCGGGAGTGGAGGCGGTGTCTCCTCGATTGGAGACATTTTCCCTTCTGTCCATGGATGAGAAGACCAAGGGGGCGCTGGTGGTGGGTATTCTGCCGGACCGGGAGGACGGATTGACCGGCCTGGGGTACAAATTGATGTCGGGTGTGCTTCCGGAAGTTTCCGCATCATCGGTGTTGTTGGGGGAGGGGTTGGCGGAGCGGATCCAGGCAGGGGTCGGTGATACCGTCGTGCTGTTGGGGCAGGGTTATTTCGGGAGTATGGCGGCTGGCAAGTTCCCGGTGGCCGGGCTTTTACATTTCGGTTCCCCGGCATTGAACGACCAAGTGGTCTATCTGCCGTTGCCGGCGGCACAGCATTGGTTGGACGCACCCGGGATGGCCACGACCCTGGCGGTGCGGGTGTCCGCCGGGTCGGATCTGTCGGCGGTGGCCCAACAGTTGGGACTGGTTGCGAGGGAAGGATGGGAGGTGTTGACGTGGGAGGAGATGATGCCGGAAATCGTCCAGCACATCCGAACGGACAACGCCGGCATGCTGATCATGCTGGGTGTGCTGTACCTGCTGATCGCTTTCGGGATATTTTCCACCCTGCTGATGATGTTGGCGGAACGGCAGCGCGAATTCGGGATGTTGGTGGCCTTGGGTATGAAACAGCGGGCCATCGCGGCGGTGTTGGTCATGGAATCCGTGTTGCTGACCCTGGGCGGTTGTCTGGTCGGCGTGCTGCTGAGTCTGCCGGTAACCTGGTATCTGACTGTGCATCCCATCCGTTTCGAAGGAGAGTTCGCGGAGATATACGAACAGTTCGGTTTCGAGGCGGTGTTTCCTGCCGTGATGGAGCCTGGCATCTTTCTGCGGCAGGCCGTGTTCGTACTGGCCCTGGGGCTGTTGCTGTCCGCATATCCGGTTTGGCGGGTGCTGAAGCTGGATCCCGTCGAGGCGATGCGGCGCTGAGCTGTCGATATGACCGTCCATGTACCGGCGACCTTGGGAAACGAGGGAACATCCCGTACTGCGGAGCGGGCGTTTGTTTCACAACATCCGGCCATACCGGGGGCTAACTGTCCGGGTATAGCCGGTTAACAACGGAACTGAGCCGAATCATGCTGTTGTCAATCGCATGGCGGAACCTTTGGCGGAACAGGAACAGAAGCCTGCTTATTTTGGTTTCCGTCACAGTCGGGTTATGGGCAGGCACCTTTATCATGGCCATCTATTACGGGATGGGAGAGAACCGTCTGCGAATGGCCATCGAAAAGGAGGTTTCCCATTTGCAGATTCATCATCCGCGTTTTTCGGAAGACCAGGAAGCGGTGTACTGTTTTCCGGAGGCCGGTGTCCGCAGGGTGCTGGATACGCTGTCGAATACCGCAGCCTATGCCTTGCGCACGATCGGGGCGGGCATGCTGTCCAATGCCACCGGAAGCCGGGGAATATTGGTCGCCGGGATAGACCCGGTGGCGGAGGACGCCACCCGTTCGTTGTCCGGCACCGTGGAGGAGGGGGCCTATCTCACGGAATCCGGGAGGCATCCCATTCTGCTGGGCAGGAAATTGGCGGACAAGCTCCGGATTCCGTTGAAGGGCAAGGTGGTGCTGACATTGCTGGATACAGCCGGTGCCATGACGGCCGCCGCCTTCCGGGTCCAGGGAATATACGAAACGGCGAACGCTCCCCTGGACGAGCGGATCGTGTATGTGCGGAAAGGGGATTTGGATGCTTTGTTGGGAACAACAGGCAGTGCCCACGAGGCGGCGGTCCTTCTGCAAGGGGAGGGAGAACCGGTGGAGCGGGTGCAGACCCTGCTCGAAGAACGGTTGCCGGGATTGAAGGTGGAGACTTGGAAACAGATCTCTCCGGAGACGGCCTTGGTCATCAGTTCACTGGACACCTACAACCTGATTTTCATCGGCATCATCCTGCTGGCCTTGTCCTTTGGCATCATCAACACGATGTTGATGTCCGTACTGGACCGCATGCGGGAGTTGGGTGTATTGATGGCGGTGGGCATGTCCAGGAGGCGGGTGTTCGGCATGGTGTTGCTGGAGACGGTCCTGTTGACATTGGCCGGTGTGCCTTCCGGTCTGTTGCTTTCCTTCGCCACCATCGCCTGGGTCGGCAGGACCGGTATCGACCTGGGAAACATAGCCGGGGATACCCTCCGTGATTTCGGATACGAAACGGTCATCCACCCTGTCATGCCGACGGGCAGCCTGGCAGACATCCTGGTGCTCGTCCTTTTGACCGCGACCCTTTCCGCCCTCTACCCGGCTTGGAAAGCCATTTCCTTGCGGCCGGTGGAGGCCATCCGACGCTGAGGCGTGGACGGCAGGTCTGTCTTTCCGGCGCCATTCCGTTCCGGACGGCCTTCCTTAAGAAGAAAAAGCCTATGGATACGCAACCAGTCATGCAAGCCTTCGGCATTTCGAAGATTTATCATCCCGAAACCATTCCGGTGCGGGCCCTGACCGACGTGGACCTTCGGGTAAACCGGGGGGAGTTCGCAGCGCTGGTCGGCCCATCCGGCTCCGGCAAGACGACATTGCTGAACATCATCGGAGGGCTTGACGAGCCGACGAGCGGCAGCATTGTCGTGAGCGGTACGGACATCACCAGCCTTTCACCGGCGGGTAAGATTGATTTCCGACTCTACAACATCGGCTTCGTCTTTCAGTCGTTCAACCTGATTCCGGTTCTGACCGCCCGGGAGAACATCGAGTTCATCATGTTGTTGCAGCGGATACCCCGGGACGAGCGGCGGCGACGGGTCGGGGAGCTGCTTGATGCGGTCGGCCTGGCGGACAAGGCCGAAGTCCGGCCGGCCAAGCTTTCCGGCGGACAGCAGCAACGGGTTGCGGTAGCCAGGGCGCTGGCCTCGAAGCCGCAGTTCGTCCTGGCCGACGAGCCCACGGCCAACCTGGACTCCCATTCCGCAGCCAACCTGTTGGACATCATGGAGAAACTGAACCGGGAGGAACACATCACCTTTCTTTTTTCGACCCATGACCAACGGGTCATCGACCGGGCCCGTCGTGTCATCACGTTGGTGGACGGCCGGGTTGCCGACGACCGGACCCTGGTGAAGGGGGCAGGTTGAGCCCCTGCCGTCGGTTCGGGGCGGACGGCCAGGGGGCAGGCGATTCGCCTCCCGGCCTGATTTCCCGGCGTTGGAGGCGCCGGCAGTTGTGTCTACGGGCTGTATTTTTTTCTTTCCAATTGTACACGGGCGTTATTTTTACATCGTCCCCGGAAGATGTACGGCCTGGGATTAAATTTGTAAACACCCGTTTCATGAGAAAAAGCATTTCTTCCTATCTGTTGTTTGGGCTGCTTTCCACTTTCCTTCTTTCCTGCGGCAAAGAGCCCTTGCCCGTCCGGCCGCATGACCCTTGGGTGTTCCGGTCGGTCCTGGATTCGGTTCCCCGCATTGCCACCGCCGCCCTGCACGACGACCTCTTCGTCGCATATCGCACGCAGACCGGAGCGGTATACAAAGCCTGGAAGGGGTCGGTGAATTTCGACGGGGCGGTATACACCACCTCGCATGGGCCGCAGCCCTCTTCCTTGGGCAACAACTGGTTTGTCAACCGCTTTGAGGAGCCATGGCGGATCCGGCAGGACGGACGGGAGCTCCGGCCGGCCGTGCAGTACCGTGGGCACCGGTTCGAGCAGGGGCAGGTTTGGTTCAATTATGAACTCCGGCTGGACGACGGAACGGTCATCCAGGTTTCGGAACGGCCGGAGTATGTTTCGAGGGAGGTCGGCCAGACGGGACTGGAGCGGACTTTCCGCACCGCTTCCGTTCCGGAAGGCATGCAAGTGTCTTTGCTGACCAATGTGTCTTCGGTCGCACTGGAAAGTTCCGTGGAGACGGACGGCGACTGGCAGGTGACCGCCCGGGCGGACAGGTCGTTCCGCAACCTGGACGGATTGGATCTGGAAGGAACCCTGGGGTTGGTCTCCAACGGCGAAACCCGGTTCACGGTGTACTTCACCCGGGCGCCCCTGTTGGAGAACACGAACCGGGTAGAAGGCGGGGATGCGGCGGAGAATCTGCCCTTGGGATTGCGTATCATGGCCCGCAACGATTGCAAGACCTGCCACAACACCTTTGTCGCAACCGTCGGTCCTTCCTATGTGGACGTCGCCAGGCGATACCGCAACACACCGGAGAACGTCGGCATGTTGGTGGCGAAGGTGAAGAACGGCGGGTCAGGTGTCTGGGGGCAGGCGGCCATGACGGCCCACGCGGACCTGCCGGAGGAGGACATCCGGGAGATGGTCGGTTACATAATGAACCTGGACAGCCTCGACGAGGCTGCCCTGGCGGCCATTCCGGCGGCGGACCAGGAACTGGCGTGGCAGGAGGGGGCCGACATTTCCGAATCGGACTTGTTGCCGGGTGTGGTGGTCCGTGCCTACCAATACGACAGGAACCTGAACCGGCTGGACGACCTGGATCCTTTTCCGGCACCTGTGTTCGAGGGGGTGGTGCCGGCCCTGCAGGCATCGGGAAATGATTTCGGCGGGTTGACCGAGAATTTCAGCATCGTGGCGGAGGGTTATTTCAAGATACCCAAGCGGAACAATTATGTTTTCCGCCTGGTGAGCGATGACGGCAGCCGCTTGTATGTCAACGGGAAGCTGGTGGTGGACAATGACGGCCTGCACGGAGACGAGGCGAAAGACGGGGAGGCAGCCCTGGAGGAAGGGTATCATCCGTTCCGGATGGAATTCTTCCAGGGCGGGGGTGGCAGGACGATTTCGCTGCAGCTGAAATCCTTTGGCGAAGGGGGCGGCATGTTCGAGATGATGCCTTCCGGCATGTTGGCCCATCGTAAGACCGATACGCCCACCGGATATGCCGGTGCCGGTACTTTCGGCAAGAAGATGTCGGTTCCCGGAGACAGGTTTCCGGTCGAGGGGGTACACCCGAGTTTCGATCTGAGCCAGGCGCGGCCGGCGGATTTTTTCCCGAAGGTGGGAGGTATGGACTTCCTGCCGGACGGCCGGTTGGCCGTCAGCCTGTGGGATGCCGAAGGCGGTGTGTATGTGCTGGATGATGTCCAAAGTGGCGATCCCGCCCGGATGAAAGCGACCAAGATCGCGTCCGGCCTGGCGGAGCCGCTCGGATTGAAGGTGGTGGACGGGGATATATATGTCCTCCAGAAGCAGGAACTGACCCGTTTGGTGGATCATGACGGCGATGGGATGACCGACGAATACCGGACGGTCTGCAACGAATGGGGGGTGAGTTCCAATTTCCATGAATTCGCTTTCGGACTGGCCTACAAGGACGGCTACTTCTACGGCAGTCTGGCGACGGACATCCTGCCGGGTGGCGCCGGGGCACCGGTCCAGCCCAAGGACCGTGGACGGACCTTCCGGATTGCCCGCGAGGACGGCCGGATGGAGTTGGTCACATCGGGTTTGCGGACGCCGAACGGTATCGGCATCGGGGTGGATGGCGAGCTCTTCAATGCCGACAACCAGGGGGACTGGCTTCCCTCGAGCAAGATCGTCCATATCCGGCCCGGCGCGTTCTACGGAAGCCGGGCGGTCGATTTCGAAGGGACCGCCCAGTTGGAGGAAACCCCGCCGGTAGTTTGGTTGCCGCAGGACGAAATCGGTAATTCGCCCTCCACGCCTGTCGCCTTCGACGAGGGCCCCTACCAAGGTCAGATGATACACGGCGAAGTGACCCACGGAGGTATCAAGCGTGTCTTTGTGGAAAAGATAAACGGATCCTACCAGGGTTGTGTGTTCCGCTTCACCCAGGGATTGGAAGCGGGGGTCAACCGATTGGTATGGGGTCCGGATGGTGCCCTTTACGTCGGGGGGGTCGGCAATCCCGGCAACTGGCAGCATGGCAGCGGTCATTGGTACGGCTTGCAGCGCCTGCGCTACAATGGAAAGACCACTTTCGAAATGTTGGCTGTCCGCGCCAGGTCAAATGGCTTGGAAATCGAATTTACAGAGCCCTTGGAAGAGGGAATCGGGTGGAACCCGCAGGATTATGACATCCAGCAGTGGCGCTATGAGCCGACGGCGGAATACGGAGGGCCGAAGCTGGGTCTCACCCAACTCAAGGTGCGCCGGGCCGGTGTCAGTGAGGACCGGACCAAGGTTTTCCTGGAGCTGGCGGGAATGAAGGAAGGACATGTCGTCTATGTGCATCTGCCCAATCACTGGCTCGGCGAAAGCGGCGGCGAGATATGGTCCACGGAAGCCTGGTACACGATGAACCACCTTCCCGAGAACCTTCCTGTGCGCAGCCTGCCTTCCCCTGCGCTGGCGAACAACACCTTGACGGAGCGCGAAAAGGCGCTCGGATGGGAGCTGTTGTTCGACGGTAGAAGCCTGGCGGGATGGCATGCGTACGGAAAGAACGGCATCGGTAAGGACTGGGTGGTGCAGGATGAGGCCATCCATCTGGATGTCAGCGCCCGGAACAAGGAAGGGTGGCAGTCGGAAGACGGAGGGGACATCGTCACCGAGGGGTCATTTGCCAATTACGAACTGCGTTTGGAATGGAAAATCGCGCCCTGTGGCAACAGCGGCATCATCTACAATGTGACCGAGGATGCCGACAAATACGCCTACGGCTGGCAGACAGGTCCGGAGATGCAGGTGCTGGACAACACCTGTCATCCGGATGCCATGATAGAAAAGCACCGGGCGGGAGACTTGTACGACCTCATCGCCTGTGGGTACGAGACGGTACGGCCGGCCGGGCAATGGAACCAGGTACGGCTGGTGAACCGGAACGGCCAGGTGGAACACTGGCTCAACGGCCGGAAGCTGGTGGAGGTGGACATGACCGGGTCGGTCTGGCGCGATCTGGTGGCCGGGAGCAAGTTCAAGGACATGCCGGACTTCGGCAAGGCAACGGCCGGTAAGCTCATGTTGCAGGACCATGGTGACAAGGTCTGGTTCCGCAACATCAAGCTACGTAAGTTCGACTGACGGTCCCAAGCCCGCGAACCGGCGGCAATCCGGTCTTTTCCCTTCCGGTCATTCGGACGAGCGCCCGTTGTTTCCAAGACAACGGGCGCTCGTCTTTCCGGGTGTCGGGGGGTTGGGTGCAGCCAAAACTGTCGCCAAGGCAGTGTCGGCGAGAGCCCCTTTGTATCGGGCGCAAACCAAATTGTCGGTTCGGTTTTGATTTGAGTTGATGCGCGATGTCGCGGCCGAAGCGGTGACGGCATGGCGGCTTCGTTGGAAGCGGATTTTTATTCCCGCTTCGCGGGAAAGCTGGTACGCGAATTTTTAGCATTAGGCTAATTACAGGGATTTTTTCTTTTTTTAATTTTTTGATAGCAAGTGGATTGCGTATTTATTCGCCTTTTTATTAGTGGAATTTTACTCCCCGCTTCGCGGAGAGGGGCACGCGGTGCTGGGCACGGGTGTGGAAGAGCGGGCGGGGATTCGCTCGCGGGGAAAGCAGGTCTCCTGAGCATTTGTGATCCGACAATTTGGTTTACGCTCTTTGCATCACGGATCCGACGATCCGGTTTGCGCTGGATCCGTCCACCCGTCGTGCAGGTCTTGGGTCGGGAGGCGAAGGTCACCATTCGGTATCGACCTTTGTCATTGCCGCCGGCCCTTTTCAGCTTATATTGTGGTATACGATTCCCATGCGGGTAAGCACCGGAACGACACGGCAAAGCGAAGACCAGCGACCATCAACCAGGCGCAGCAGGGGAGAGGAAAGTCTAGGAGAGGTTCCGTCGCCTGCCACGCCGATCACCATCAAAACGTAGCGTCATGAAAGCGAAGATGTTGATTTTGTCGCTAGGCATATGGATGCCTATGCTGGTGCTGGCACCTACGTCCGCAACAGGCGGAACGGAACCGGCGCCCATTGTCCGGGTGGACCAGACGGGAAAAACGCAGTTGCGGGTACGGATGGCCAACCTGATGCGGAAACATACCCGAGTGAGCCTGTCGGATGCGGATGGCAGGATTTGGTTCGACGAGGTGGTATGGCGGGAGCAAGGGTATGGAAAATACCTGGACTTCAGCGGGCTGCCCGAAGGGAACTACCTGCTGTTGGTCCGAGGTGAGCCCTTGTTTTTTGCCCGTATGGTGGCATGGAGCGAGCGGGACGGAGCGGTATTGTTCCGCACAGGGCCACCGCTGCGAGGTCGGGGTGGCATTGCCATGCTGACCGGAATTTCCGGGACGGCACGGGGAAGACTGATCGCCCGCCTGGCGCCGTACGGAACCACGGCCATGGGAATCCGGCTGGCCAACCTGGAGGACGAGGAAGTCAGCCTGCGGTTGTATGCCGCCGGGGAGCAACTGGCCTACGAGGAGCATGTCCGCGGACAGGACGGATATGCCAAGGCGCTGGATTTTAAGGGCCTGGTTCCCGGGCATTATTTCCTTTGTCTGGAAACGCCGGCCGTGACGATTGTCCAGTTCGTGCATTGGTCGGGAGAGGCGGTCACTTGGGGTGCGCAACAGCACCACCCGCAGACGGCTGTGAGACGGCATGGATGGGTGTCCCGTTGAATTTAGGGCTGGCGTCTTCCGGCAGGTGTGCGTACCGATCGTATCGGTCGGTTCGTATCCAGCCGACGGGGAATCCGGAAATCCCGGTGGGTCCGGCAAGCATCAGCTGCCGGACCCGTCTGTTTCCGGCAGGAAGTTCCGGCCGGGTGGGCGGGAAGGCAGGCGGGGAGCAGACCAGCTTGTTGCGGATACGCGGGGAGGGCCGGGTTGCTGGGTTCTGTCGTCGGTGGGGAGTGAGCGGGAGGGGCTGTTGTTTGGGTGACGAGTTGCATCTATTTGGGCATATTGCGGGATACCCGCTCGTCCGCCGTCCGGATACCCGATGTAATCCGAAAAAAGCGTATATTACATGCAGGCAAGCGAAGGTGATTCGGTCGGCGGTCATGGCTGGAGCGATCATCCGGTTGCGGCGTAAGGTGAGGGTGGTGCGAGGTCGGAAGCGGCCATCAATAGACTTGTTGCGATGGGTCGGCGAAGTGGGAAAAAAGAGCCTTTTTGACCCTTTGACGACCCTGTCGCAACAAGTCTAATAAAATGCAGCATGGAAAAAAGAAAAGAAGCATTATCGTTGACAGCCATATTGGCCATGGGTGGTGTCTGTTTGATGTCAATGGCGGGATGTGGCCCGGCCGTATCCGGCGAGCAGGGGCGTTCCGTTACCGTTGACCAAGGAGTCGGACAGCAGCCCGACAGGCGGTTTGAGAAGGAAATACTGGCTTTTGAGGACCAGGACAGGCAGCAGGCGCCGCCGGAACGGGCGATTGTCTTCACCGGCAGTTCGAGCATCCGGATGTGGACCGGGTTGTCGGCCGATTTCGCGCCTTTGCCGGTAGTGAACAGAGGCTTCGGAGGCGCCACCTTGCCGGAGTTGCATGCATATGCGGACCGGATTGTCTTTCGGTACAACCCATCCGTGATGGTGGTCTACTGCGGGGAGAACGACATGGCGGAGCAAAGCCCGCCGCCGGTAGTCTTTCAACGGTTCAAGAAATTCATGGCGGCGAAGGAATCCCGTCTGCCGGCGGTACCCGTGCTCTTTCTCTCGGCGAAGCCTTCCCTGCAACGCTGGCATCTTTGGGGGCAGTATCGGCAGTTCAACGCCTTGGTGAAGGAATATGCCGCCAACCGGCCTGAGCTGCATTACCTGGATGTGGGGCAAGTGTTGTTGACACCGGCGGGAGAACCGGACAGCAGTCTTTTCCTTGCGGACGGTTTGCACCTCAATGCGGAGGGATACCGACGGTGGGCCACCCTGTTGAAGCCGGTGGTGGAAGGGATTTACCTGCAGGAAATCCCTTCCGCCGGCATCAGCCAGGGTTCAGGGGGCTGAGCAGCTTACCGGCCGCCGGAGCGGCGTGGGTTGCCACCCTGGGGAGGGGGGGCGTTGCGGCGGTTCCTGATTTCCTGGAGCAGGGCCATTTTGAATTCCCGTTCGATACCGTTCAGCATGGCTACTTTCCGGAGGGGAAGCACTTTGCGGAACGCCTGGTGGTATTCCTTGCGAAGCGCGAAGAGCGCCTCCTCCGCGGCTTCCGTATCGTCCAGGAATTCCGCAACGGCCTCATCCGACATCAATTCCAGATGCGGTGTCTCGTCCAGGTCCTTGCGGATGGCCTCTCTTTTCGATTCGTATTCGTTGTAGACGGGCCAGAAGGCCTGGGCTTCCTGCGTGGTGAGCTGCAGTTTCTCTGTATAAAAGGCGATGCGGAAGGATTCGACTTTCTCCTGTCGTTCGGCTTTCCGTTCCCTGCCGGGCGGCTGGGCATCCATGGCCAGTGCGAAAAGAAGGAACGCGATGGTCGACAAAAAACACTTTTTCATGTGAAGCTATATTTAGTTGAAGGATAAAAAAGATCGGATTCGGAAGCGGGCGGGGGATGGATGGACCTGTGCGGGTCAGATATCCTCCGACAGCTCTTCGGTGGTGAATTCATCGAGATGATGTTCGAGGTAATCGACGGCATCTGTATCAGTGAAGGAGCGTTCTGTAAGGGCCGCGTCCGTTCCAGCCGATCCGAACAGGTCGGCGTCCATCCAGCGGATGTTGTACCGCAGGAACGCCTCCAGTTCATCGGAAGGGATGTCTGACAGGGCGGCGGGCTGTTGTTCGGAGCGGAAAGGGGTGGCGGAGTCCGTTCCGGGTGCCGTCCAGCGCCAATATGCGCCGATGGCGAGGAGGAGAACCGCGGCGGCGGCAGCGAGGCCTGCCGGAAGACGGCGGACGGAAGAGCGGCGACGGTGGGGCTGACTGCGGAGGCTTTCCCAGTCGGGTATTCGGGAGAAGTAACCGGCAGGAACGCGGAATCCGGGGTCTTTGCCTTGCCTGTCGCGAAGAAAGCCGGTATCCGTTCCGAGTTGAGACAGTTCGGACAGGATGTCTTCGATAGGATGTTCTCCACGTCCGGAAGATGAAGGTTGCATATGGGTTGGTTGAGCACGTCGGCAGGCGCGGCGTCCGGTGTTTCCTGTCGTTTGCACGGCGGGAAGACGACCGGTTCGGCCGCAGGCCAAATGTTGGTTTGCCGGGGCGGCAGGTCAGCGGTTCGATACGAAGGCAGTTATTTTCCTCACCGCATGATGAAAGGAAGCTTTGAGCGCCCCTTCGGAGGTATCCAGGATCTCCGCCATTTCCGCATATCCGATTTCTTCGAAATAACGCAGGTTGAAGACGGCTCGCTGTTTGTCCGGCAATCGGGAGACGGCTTCCTGTAGGAGCAGCTGGGCGGAGTCCCCGTCGAAGAAGGGGTCGGCGGACAATCTCTCCGACAGGGCTCCGGAAAGCTGGTTCGGGTCGACCGATCGGGTGGCCCGGCGTTGTTGTCGCTCCAGGAAAGAGAGCGATTCGTTCAGGGCGATTCGGTAGAGCCAGGTTCTGAGGGAGGACTTGCCTTTGAAATTGCGGATGGCCAGATGGATTTTGAGGTAGCAATCCTGCAGGATGTCGTGGGCGTCCTCATGATGGAAGACCATCCGACGGATTTGCCAATAGAGCGGGCCGTGGAATTTTTCCACCAACAGGCGGAAGCCTTCCGACGCCAGTTCTTCCGACGCAAGTCTTTCGATGATATCTTCGTCCGAAACAGCTTGTTTTCCAGCTTTCAATGGATACCTTTATTACAAAGACCCGCTGCGGCGGCGAAGGTTTAAGGGACGGATCTAATTTTAATGCCGCGGAACCGGGCAGGCAGGAAAAAACCGACAATAAACACAAACGATGGAACTCAAGCCGTTCATACGCATTGATGAGCAGACGGGGCTGCATCTGGCCCGGCCGGAGCTGACGGAACCGGTATTCGAGTTGGTGGAGAGCCAGCGGGCGTACCTGCGGAAATGGTTGCCATGGGTGGACGTCACCCTCGCGGTGGAGGATACCCGAGCCTACATCCGTACGGCCATGGCTCAAAACAAGGAGGGCAGTGCCCTGAACACGTTTCTGGTGCACGGCCGGGAGCTGGCCGGGGCCTTGAGCGTGGTGCATTTCAACCGGGAGAACAGAAAGTGCGAGTTGGGATATTGGTTGCGGGAGGACCTGCAGGGACAAGGAATGATGACCCAAGCCTGCCGTGCTTTCCTGGCGTATCTTTTCCGTGGACGGCAATGGAACAGGGTGGAGCTCTATGTGGCGGTGGAAAACACCAGAAGCCTGGCGGTGGCGGAGCGGCTGGGCTTTGTGCGGGAAGGCACGCTGCGGCAGGCCATGTACCTGCATGGCCGGTATTGCGATGTGACCATTTGGGCCTTGTTGCGGGATGAGTGGGTCAAACAAAACAAATAAAACTTTTCCGGGCATTTTTTTAACAAAAAGTTGGATGGTGAAATAAAATGTTTTAAGTTTACATCCTAAACACAATCGAATGTTTTAACAAAGGGCTGCAGGGTCCCACGCTTCTTGTTTTGGTCCTGGCAGGTCGTTAATTCCGGCATCACGATGAATTTCCGGGAAGCGCGGATCGTAGCGGATCCAGGTGGTGGACCGGGTCATTGGTATGGGACGCAAGGGTTTGGTTACCAAAAGTCGGCAGCGATACACCGGTTTGAACCGGTGGAATTCGGAATGCAGAATCTTATAAAACGACTGATATGATAGGAGAAGATCGGCTTGAATTGAACGACCGTTTCATGAAGGTATTCCAACTGCTGGAGGAAAAGGGGGTCATTGTGAAGAACGACCGGAACGGGCGGGGAATCGGTGATGTGGCGGAAAAGGTATTGGGAAACAGGGGCTATGGTCATATCATCCGGGCTTTTCTGAATCCGGAGGACAAGCGGGTGATCAGTTATTCCCAGGCGAGGAAATTCTGTCGGGAATTCGAGGTGAACGAGGATTTCCTATTGGATGGCTCGGGTGTGCCATTCGGATTGGTTCTTCCGAAGGGCAGGCCGACGGAGAAGGGACAGGAGGACGGAATGTATGCGAGAGGCAACATCCTTTTCACAACGGTGGAGGCTTTTGCCGGCAGTGCGGTTGACACGAGGAGTTTCGCTTCGGAGGACAGCTATTGGTTTTCGTTGCCAGGCCTGCCGGGCGGAGGCTTGGTTGCCTTTCAGATCAGCGGCAATTCCATGGAACCTGTGATCCAGGATGGTGACATCGTGGTCTGTCGGGAAGTGGAGCGACTGGAGGACATGAAGGACAACGAAATCTATGCGGTCAAGAACAATGGGTCCCTTTGGGTCAAATATGTACAGCGCATCTACCGGGGGGGTAAGGTGTCGAGTCTGAAGCTAATTTCCGCCAATCATTTGGAGCACGATCCCTTCGTGGAGGATGTCGGCTTGCATACCCGGCTTTATAGGGTGGTTCGGAAAATCACGGATTTTTAAAAGGTTTCGGTCGGGTTGGTTTCCCAATGGATCGGACTTTGCCCCGCGTACACGAAATACTGTCGGAGGGAATTGACGCTTTGTTCGCCGGAGGAGGAGACGCGCATTTGCCCGTCACCCACCCGGAGCATACAGTCCGTGCGACGGATCAGCCGCTACGAGCGCAAACCGGTTTCTCTTACCATTAGCTAAAAGCTACTTCAGTTCGTTTCGTTTCTCACGTTCATGCCGGATGCATGGACCTATCCTGCTGTTTACCTGCTCCCGGCTCATGACATATTGTGCCGGGAGTTATTTTTTGCAAGAGCCGAATGGTCGCCTGAGGCGGCGTAAATGTGGCATGGTGAAGCACAGGTTCGACAATTCGGGAGGTGACCAGTCGGCATATGTGAGATCATTGCCAAATCCTCAGCACTCGTCACGCATGATGCTTCGCTATCTGAACGCCGGACCCTCCCCGCGAAACCGAGAACAACCTATCCCGGCTCATGACGAATATGCAACATCCCAGTTTCATCGCGATGCGGGCCGGATACCCGGACGGAAGTCCAGGCAATGTAGCTTTAGTCTTGAAAATCAAGAATTTGACAAATTGATGCGGGCATGTGATTTCCGTGCCGTTCACTTGGAAGGGGCGATGGTGCGCGACCATTGCTCCACCCCTTGGGAATCATAGATGCGGATGGTCAAGGTCCTTTCCGTTCGGGGGCCATCGAATTCCAACATGCCGAAGTTCCGGGTGGAGACGAAGGTCCCTTCCTCCCGAAGGATATTTCTTTCCTCTCCCTGGTGGGTACCGGAGGTGAGGGGGGAAACGGTGAGGTCATGGACATCGATACCGTTTCCGAGGGTCAGTTTGCTCAATTCGGTGTGGTGGCGGTCGCCGGTGAGGAAGACGACATTCCGGATACCTTCCTCTTCGATCCTTTTGAGCAGGAAGGCACGTTCCTCCGGTGCTAGGTTGATGTAGGTTTCATGGCCGGCATGGGTGTTCAGCACTTGTCCGCCGACCGCCACGAATTTGAAGGGAGCCCTGCTGCTGACGAGTGCGTTGACGAGCCATTCCAGCTGTATCTCACCGAGCAAGGTCGGCACACCGGTTTTACGGTTGTTGGCAGTTCGGAAATACCGGTTGTCCAGGAGGAAGAAATCCATGTCCGCCCATTTGAAGGCGGAGGTGGTTCCTCCTTGACCGGGCAGCCCGCAGGTTGGATTTCCCCAAAAAAGACGGAAAATATCGGTTGCAAGGTCCTTGTGCACGAAGCTGCCGTCACTGTTGTCCTGCCCGTAGTCATGGTCGTCCCAGATGGCATAATGGTGGGTGCTGGCGAGCAATGGCTGCAGTTCGGGGAGGGAACGGGTATGGGTGTAGCGGTGAAGAAAGCCTGTTCGCGAAAACCAATCCGGTTCGCGGAGATACGTGTTGTCTCCGAGCCAGAGCATGGCATCCGGGCGCATCTGCTGGATGGTGGTGAAGATGCCGTATTCCGCCCCATAGGGTCTTCCTGGTCTGTCATAGGCCGGTTCGTTGACAAAGCTGCAGCTGCCGAGTGCGACTTTGAAAGGCGGCGGATCGGTTCTCCACTGCCACAAGGTCTGGGTTTGGAAGACGGTGGGGTATTCCAGGCGGATTTTCTCTCCGTTGATCAGCAGTTGATATTCATAACGTAGGCCTGGCTCTACCTGGTCGGCAATGAGACGGGCGGTGAATCCTTCCTTACTGATTGTCCGGTAGGTGTCGGTCTGGTGGCGCAAGGCTGGTTGGTCCGTCGGCCAATATTCCACCTGTACGGAAGCTTCGCGGTTCGTCTGAACCCAAATGAGGACTTCCTTCATTTCCGAGTAGCCCAGCATGGGGCCCGACTGCAACAGCGAAGGTCTTTGTGCGGACAGCATGCCTGCCAGCGTCAGCATACAGGCGGTGAGCAGCGTGGGAAAGTGGATGCGCATGGCAGGAGGCGATTGAGAATGGCCTGTCCGGCGTCGGTCTGTTTCGGGCGGCAGCGAAGCGGAGGCTGGTCTCCCGTGTCAGTGTGACACCGTCGGTTGGTCCGGTTGGTGTGGAGATACCCGAATAGGCATCCGGAGGCAATGATAGCAATAATTTCGGAATCTGCAGCGCTTATCCGCTGGGGGGGAAGGGGATATCGTATGGCAGGAACATACCGGCCCATTCGGGGAATCCGCCGAGCGGCTGTAGGACCGGCGGAGGGACGGTCTGCCGACCAAAACAGGATAATGCTGCTGCCTTACGTTGCGAAATGATACATTTGTTTCGGCGCTTCTGCGGGACGGTCATGTGGCGGACAAACACCGCTGCATCCGCTGCGCGGATAGTGACAACCCTTGCATGTGCGGATTTGTCTTTTCGGTAGTCAGCCGTTGCCGTGAAATGAACGGGTTGTTCGGGACGAAGCCTTCAACAGCAAATAACGAAGAAGAAGATGAAGAAACGAATCATCGAGTTGTCACTCATCCTCCTGGTCGGCAGCCTTTACGGGCAGGTGGATTCCCGGATTGCCCGGACCAAGACCCCACTCTCCGATGTGGAGTTGGTAGCGTTGCCGCTCCAGGATAATGCACAATTGATAGCGGAGGAGCTGGCGCGGCGTGCGCCGGGCGTGGCGCCTCGGTTTGCGGTGGCCGTACCGGTGGATATCCGACCGGCGACACACGGAACATGGGAGTACCTGCCGGGAGACCAGGCGGTATGGCGGCTGCGGATACGGTCTGTGGGCGCCAGGTCCTTGAACCTTGGCTTCACGCGCTACCAAATGCCGGCCGGTGGCAGCCTGGTGGTGTACGATCCGGCGGGAGCGCGCGTATTGGGACCCTTCACGCCGGCGGACAACGAGGAGCACGAGCAGTTGTGGACGCCTGTATTCCCGGGGGAGGAGTTGGTGTTGGAGGTGGTGGTGCCCAAGACCGCGCTGCGGGGGCTCCAACTGGAGCTGAAGTTTGTCCATCACGATTTCCTGGGTTTCGGAGAGGTTTTGTCCGGCTCCTGCAACCTGGATGTCATCTGCGGGGAAGCGGACGGATGGGCATTGGTGGATGCGTATCGGGACATCATCCAGTCGGTAGCGGTCATCGGTTTGAACGGCGGGACCTTCTGTACCGGCTTCCTGGTCAACAACACCCGGCAGGATTGCACGCCTTTTTTCATGACGGCGCAACACTGTGGTATCAATGGCAACAATGCTGCTTCCCTGGTGGCGTACTGGAATTTCCAGCAAAGCACCTGTCGTCAGCCAGGTACGCCGGCCAGTGGCGGAGCGGGAGACGGGTTGTTGAACGATTTCAATACCGGTGCCTTTTTCAGGTCCGGCTGGAGCAATTCCGATTTTACGTTGGTGGAGTTGGACGACCCCGTAAGCCAGACGGCGGACGCTTACTTTGCCGGTTGGGACATCGGTGGGTCCGTCCCGGCGGACACCGTAATCTGCATCCATCATCCTTCGACGGATGAGAAGCGGATCAGTTTCGAGTTTGATACGGCCCCGGTATCGGATATAAACGGGAATCCGTCGCCGGCGGGTAATTTCATCAAGGTGCCCGACTGGGATGTCGGCACGACGGAAGGCGGGTCATCCGGTTCCCCCTTGTTCAACCGACAACGGCAGGTGATCGGACAGTTGTACGGCGGGCTGGCGGCCTGCAGCAACAACGAATATGATGTTTTCGGCTGGATACATAGCTCCTGGACGGGAGGGGGCACCCCTTCCACCCGGTTACGGGACTGGCTGGATCCGGACGATACCGGTCTGACGGCATTGGAAGGCCGTTCGGCAATGGCCTGCCAATATTCGCTGGCGGTGAATCCCGTGCAGCAGGTATTGTGTTCGCCGGACAGTGTGTGGGTGACGGTGGGGGTCAGTGAGAATTTCGAAGGACCGGTGGTACTGTCCGCCGCCGGTGTCCCGGCATTCCTGACGGCGATGTTCGGTTCGGACACCCTCTCACCAGGCGGTGGCACCAATCTGCTGCTGGCAGCGTCGGGCGCTTGGCCGGCGGGCCATTACGAGCTGGAGGTGACGGCCACGGACGGCATCCACACCACCACCGCCACCCTGGCCATTGCGGCGGAGCAGGGGGTGCCGCCATCTCCCCAGGCGGTATTCCCGCCGGACGGCGGTACGGGTGTCGGATTGCTTCCCCTGCTGGGTTGGCAATCCTTGCCCGCTGCCACCTATTCCCTGGAAATAGCCACCGATACGGCTTTTGCAGACATCATCGAGTCGGTGAGTGTCTGGGCGGACAGCAGTTACCAGGTGCAGGGTTCCTTGTCGGTGAACACAGAATATTTCTGGCGGGTGCAAGCGGCGAACAGCTGTGGAGAAAGCGGCTGGTCCGTCCCGCTTCGTTTTCGTACCGGCGTCATCAGTTGTGGTGCCGGGGCGGCGGAGGAAGGGCTTCCGGCTGCCATCAGCCCCAGTGGAACGCCGTCTGTGGTGTCCACGTTGGAAGTCAGCAGTCCGGGTACCGTTCAATCGGTCCGCATTGTCGACCTCGAGATCAACCACACCTGGGTCGGTGACCTGCGGGTGGAACTGGTATCTCCCGCCGGTACCACCATCACCTTGCTGGCCAATCCGGGGGCAGGGGGATGTGGCAACGACAACATGTTGGTGACACTGGACGATGCGGCCGACAATCCTTATGCTGCGCTGGATGCCATGTGTAACGGCGGCGGGTTGGCCATCGGCGGTTCCTTCCAGCCTATGATGCCGCTGCAGTCCTTCGGAGGAGAGCCGGCGGCGGGAACCTGGACCCTGCGGGTATATGACGATGCGAACCAGGACGGCGGCACCCTGGTCGGTTGGTCCATGGAATGGTGTGCCGTTGTTCCGGACGAAGCGGTGCTGATTCTGTCGGAGGCGGCCGGAACGGCATGCCGGCAGGATACCCTGGCCATCGGCATCATCGGCGGTACGGGTTTCGACGACAGTACGGGCATTTTTTTCTATGCATCGAATCTGCCGGCGGGAGCGGTTGCCCATTTCGAACCGAATCCGGCGCAACCGGGCGAGCAGGTGGTGGCCACTTTTTACGGCAGCTTGGAAAGCGGCACCTTCCCATTGGATATCCAGGGAGCGGACGGAATGGGCAACGAGGTGTCGGTTCCGTTCACCTGGCAGGTCGCCGATGTGCCGTCGGCACCCTTGCCGACGCTGCCGCTGTCCGGTGCGGTCGATATCCCGCCCGCTGCCGTCCTGGGTTGGGATGGTTCCCCGGGGGCCATCTATTTGTTGGTGGTGGCGACGGATTCTGCGATGCAGGACACCATCGTCACCCATACGACGGACAGCCAGCAGTTCACCCTGTCCGGTCTTTCCTATTGCACAACCTACCATTGGTCCGTTACAGCCATCGGGGAATGTGGCCAGAGCCTCCCATCCGTCATTCAAACATTCACGACGGAAGAAGACCTGGGTTTTGAAACGGAACCTTTTTCGCTCTACCTTTGTGCGACAGGTACGGCCACGGCGGTGCTGGAATTGGGGGTCTGTTGGGACAGCAGCGGCGTCCTGCTCGGCACGGGTGTCCTTCCGGAGGGGCTTTCCATCTCGTTCGATGAGAATCCGTCCCTGCCCGGCACATCGGTCGTACTGGACATCGAGGCGTCAGGTGTCGGCAACACGGATCCGATACAGGTACAGCTGACGGGATCCGGATTGAACCTGCCCCAGCAAGGGTTGGCCACCCTGACCTTGGCGTTCGGCCAGCCTGCCGCCGCCACCCAGCTGCTGCTTCCGGTGGACGAGGCGCAGGATATCGACCCTTCGACTGTCGAGTTTTCCTGGCAGCCGGTACCGGCTGCGGCCGGATATGTCTTCGAGCTGGCCCTGGACGACGGGTTCCAAGTGATGGTCCATCAGGTCACGACCGCAGGTACGGAATACGGTCTGCCCTTGGTGCTGGAAGGGGAAGCGGTCTATTACTGGCGGGTGACGGCCTACAACGATTGTGGGGGAACGACGGGCGGGTATCATCAGTTCGGTACGGGCCCGTTGGTCCGTACGGAAGACCGGCCGTCCTCGTATCGGGTCGACCTGGATCCGAATCCTACCGGCGGGACGGCCTGGCTGAAACGGACCGGTATGATGCCGGCGGTGAATGTACAGGTATGGACCTTGGCGGGTCGACTATTGTACGAATCAACCTGGCGGGAATCCGAGCCGATCCACCGCCTGGATTTTTCCGGATATGGCAATGGGAACTATCTGGTCAAACTAATATCCGGCCATGCTGTTGTGACAAAAAGGATGGTGGTCTTTCGGTAAAAGGCCCCATCGATGAAAATCACCGGCCTGCCCTCGTCAGCCTATGCCCGATGGCAGCTCACGGTATGTGCAGGCAAGGGGTTCGTACGCCCGGAGGCGATGGGGCGGCGCAGTGGAGCGACCTTGCATTGAGCGGGCTTAATCCGCCGGGACCGACCGATTTCCCCGGCACCCAAATACAAATGGCATGCAAGCGAACGACCCAACCAGAAAAAGTTGGATTGCGATTCCGGAAGGAAGCGACTTTCCCATCCAAAACCTTCCGTTCGGGGTATTCCGGACGATGAGCAACCCTGTCCCCAGGGTATGCACGGCGATCGGCGATTATGTAGCGGACCTTTCCGTCATGAGTTACTTGTCTTATTTCGACCATTTGGAGTTGGACCAGCAGGTATTCAACCAGGACAACATCAATGCCCTGATGGCATTGGGCAGACCCAAGGTAAGGCAGTTAAGAGACCGTTTGGCGGAGTTGTTCGATGCCAATAACGAGGAAGTGCTCGGTTATGCCTGGCATTTTCTTCATCCGATGGACAAAGTGGAGATGCTGATGCCTGTGCAGGTGGGCGACTATACCGATTTTTATTCGAGCATTCATCATGCCACCAATGTAGGGTCTATGTTCCGACCGGACAATCCCTTGTTGCCGAATTGGAAGCATTTGCCGGTGGGGTACCATGGCAGGGCATCCAGCATCGTGGTATCCGGTACGCCGGTACGCCGGCCGATGGGACAGACAATGCCGCCAGGGGCGGAGGCACCGGTGTTCGGGCCGTCCCGACTGTTGGATTTCGAACTGGAGATGGCCTTTGTCATCGGCCAGTCCTCGCAGCTGGGGCAACGGATCAGCACGGCGGCGGCGGAGGACCACATATTCGGATTGATGTTGTTCAATGATTGGTCCGCGCGCGACATCCAGCAGTGGGAGTATGTCCCCCTGGGCCCGTTCCTGAGCAAGAATTTCGCTTCCACGGTATCACCGTGGGTGGTCACACTGGATGCGTTGGAGCCCTTCCGAACCGACAACCCCTTGCAGGATCCTGTTCCGCTGCCTTATCTGCAGGTATCTGGCAAGAAGACATTCGACCTGTCGTTGGAGGTGGTGCTTCGTACGGCGGAGGGGGTGGAGCAGACGGTTAGCCGTTCGAACACCAAGCACCTGTATTGGAACATGTGCCAGCAGCTGGCGCATCATACGGTCGGGGGCTGCAACGTCCGGACGGGAGATATTTGCGCCAGTGGGACCATCAGTGGTCCGACGCCCGGAAGCTACGGGTCTATGTTGGAGATAACCTGGCGGGGGACGAAGCCGTTGGCTTTGCCGGACGGATCGTTCCGGAAGTTCCTGGAGGACGGCGATACGGTCATACTGCGGGCCTGGGGAGAGAAGGATGGCATCCGGGTCGGGTTCGGAGAGGCATCGGGGCAGTTGTTGCCAGCAAACGGATAGGATTTTGGGGGCGGCGGCGGAGCAAATCCTTGCGTCCTGTGGCAAAGGGTGAAGGCTTTGCACCGCAAGCCGCGTTTGCGCCGCACAGGTCTGTATGGCTTGTGGACAAACAGCAATGTATGAACCAACGGCGATCACATATGGCAGGTTGGCTGGCCGTGCTGCTGGCCTGCTTGGGGTGTCAGGGACCCGGCGGGTTTCCGGGGCCGCCGGAGCCCCGGGAACCACCTATTGATTCGGGGGCGGCGAGCATCCGGAATTTGTTGGAACAATACGACCCGCCGGGGCGGGTCATCTGGCAGAAGCCGGAAGTGGTGATCGGCCTGATGGGAGATTTGTCTGACAAGGTGGTTGCCGACATCGGTGCCGGATCCGGCTTTTTCTCCCGTCGGTTGGCGCAGCAGGCCAGGAAGGTGATTGCGTTGGAGGTGGACGAGCGGTTTGTACATTTCATGGACAGCATCAAGCGCCTGGAGTTGAAGCCGGCCTATCAGGAAAGGCTGGAGGTTCGGCTGGCCACGCCGACGGATCCGAACCTGCGGCCGGGGGAGGTGGATGTGATACTGATAGTCAACACCTACATCTACCTGGAAGACCGGGTCGCATACCTGCGTCGGCTGCATGAATTGCTGACGGCGGGAGGCAAGGTCATCATTGTCGATTTCAAGCGCAAGCGTATGCCGATCAGTTATCCGCCGGCGGATATCCGACTGGAGTTGTTCCAGGTGGAGAACGAACTGGAGCAGGCTGGATTCACCAACTTTGTATCGGATGATTGTTCTTTGGATTACCAATACATCATCGTCGCAGAGAAAGACTATCGAAGCGACGGATAAAAAGAATCGGGAAGCCTATGCTCAAGACAAGCGGACTTACCTATGCCTATCCGGGAGGGCAGGTACTGCGTTTTCCTGACATTTCCTGTGAAAAAGGGGAGCACTGGTTGTTACTCGGGCAATCCGGCTGTGGGAAGACGACCCTGCTCCATCTGTTGGGGGGCTTGCTGACGCCCCTTTCCGGTAGTGTGTTGTTGGAAGGTACCGACATCACAAGCTTGCCGTCGGGCCGGCTGGACCGGTTCCGGGGCCGGCATATCGGCATCATCTTCCAGTCACCCCATTTCGTTCGTTCCTTGTCGGTGGCGGAGAACCTGTCCCTGGCGCGGCAGTTGGCCGGATTGCCACCGGCGCCGGAAGAGATCATGCAGTTGCTGGAGCGGTTGGGGATTGGGAACAAGGCGGCGACGGCCACCAGCCGCTTGAGCCAGGGGGAGCGACAGCGGGTGGCGATCGCCCGGGCGCTTGTCAACAAGCCCAGTTTGATCTTGGCGGATGAGCCGACCGCATCCTTGGATGACCGGAATACCGGCGAGGTGATCAGGTTGCTGGAGCACGTGGCCTCGGAGGTCCGGGCGACGTTGCTGGTCGTCACGCACGACAAGCGGCTGAAGGACCATTTCACCAGACAGGTCACGCTCGGCTGACAAGGGGCGCAACCCAAGCCCTGCTATCCGTGCCCCACAGTAGTGTGCGACAGCTGCCTGAGCTGCGATACGGTTTGCGTGCGGTGACGAGGCGTGTTTCCGGCGCCGGCGGAAGAACAACCGGCAGGAGAAACCCATCCGTCGGACACATGCAAGGCTTCGGGTAAGGCGGCGAAGCGGTGGGGCATGAAAGCAATTATGCGCCAGGGGCCGCCGACGGACGAAGAATTGTTCCTGCCGGCACCGGCAGCGGATCGGTTCTGTCGGTCAGGGTTTTTGGAACCAGGCTTCTCGATTTCCTGAAACGGTAGTCGTCGGATTCGGTTTTCCGAAGGGAATCTCCGGCGGTACCCAACCGAAAAGGTATGAATCTACTGACCTTAAGCTGGAAAAATCTGGTCCACAAACCTTTGAGTTTGTTGTTGAGCCTATTGCTGTTCGCATTGGGAACAGGGCTGATATCCTTGTTGGTGAATCTCAATCACCAGGTGTCACGAAATTTCGAAAAGAACCTCGCGGGGGTGGACCTGGTCATCGGCGCGAAGGGAAGTCCGCTCCAACTGATCCTGTGCAGCATGTATCATGTGGACAACCCAACGGGTAACATATCCCTGGAAGCGGCCGGGCCCTTCCTGAACCCCCGGAATCCTTTGGTCAGCCAAGCGGTGCCCCTCTCGTTGGGCGACAGCCACCGGGGATATCGGGTGGTCGGGACGACTTGGGACATCCTGGCCCTGTACGGGGCGGAATTGGCGGAAGGCGACCTATGGAAGGAGCCGATGGAGGTGACGATCGGAGCCGGTGTGGCCAGGAACCTTCAACTGGCACCGGGAGACCGGTTCCGTAGTTCGCACGGATTGGTGGAGGGGTTGGAGGAGCACGAACATGATTTCGTTGTGGTCGGCATCCTGAAACCGACAGGGTCCGTGATCGACCAATTGATGCTGACACCTACGGAAAGCATCTGGTTGTCGCATGACCACTCATCACAAGAATCATCCGGGGAGGACGGAGCGGATATCGACGACCATGAGGGCCACGACCATGGGTGCCACGACCATGGGTGCCACGGAGCGGAGGAAGTCAGGCGGATGGCATATGACAGCAGTACGATAGTGGCCGGCGGGATGGCGGCCCGGCAGCGGCTGATGGCGGAGAAGGGGCGGGACATCACGGCGGTATTGGTACGGTTCCGTTCCAGGACGAACATCCAGGCCCTGAATCTGGGGCGGAACATCAACCAGCAGACCGGGATGATGGCGGCGAGTCCGCCGAATGAGATCGCCCGATTGCAGACCAACCTGGGAGTCGGAACGGAAGTGCTGAAGGTGATGGCCTGGGTGATTGTATTCGTATCGGGACTGAGCATATTCATCTCCCTGTATTCTTCCTTACGGGACCGGGCATACGAGTTAGCCTTGATGCGGGTCATGGGATCCTCCCCTGGGAAGCTGTTCCGACTGATTGTCATGGAAGGGTTGTTGATGGCGGCAACGGGGTATGCGATCGGATTGGCGCTCAGTCATACCGGGTTGGTTGTTTTGTCAGCCATCCTGTCGGAATCGTACCGGTATCAATTTTCCGCCTGGATAATCCTGCCGGAGGAGGTCATGCTCGGGCTGGGGGCATTGGTCGTCGGCGGGTTGGCAGCCATTCTGCCTGCCTGGCAGGCCAGCCGGACGGACATATCGGAGACTTTGGGTCAGGAGGGCAGATAGCGGTGCCGTCATGTCGGGGTGTCAAGACCGCCGCGGACGGCGGAACAGGTGACAACATGGAAAAGACTGCATTTTTCATACGCACGTTGATGGGCTGGTATGTTACGCAGGACCGGCCGTTACCATGGAAGGAAGAAACCGACCCATGGCTTATCCTGTTGTCGGAAGTGATTCTTCAACAGACGCGGGTGGAGCAGGGGCGTCCATATTACGAGCGGTTCAGGGACCGTTATCCTACACCGACGGCACTGGCGGAAGCGGAGCCGGACGAAGTCATGAAATTATGGGAAGGCTTGGGTTACTATGCGCGGGCCAGGAATTTGCAGGAGGCGGCGCGGCAGATCAGGGATTTGCACGGGGGGGAGGTTCCGCGGACCTATTCGGCGATTCGTGCACTGAAGGGTGTGGGAGATTACACAGCGGCGGCGGTGGCATCCTTTGCTTTCGGTCTTCCCCATGCGGTGGTCGACGGAAATGTTTACCGGGTATTGAGTCGTTTTTTCGGTATTGCGGACCCGATAGACCGGGGTGTCGGAAAAAAGAGATTCGGCTGTGTGGCGCAGGGTTTGCTGGAGGAGCTGCTTCGGTCCGGTGCTGTGGGCGGGGAGAATCTGCCGGGTCGCTACAACCAGGCTCTGATGGATTTCGGGGCGACAAAATGCAAGCCGGCCGTTCCGGATTGCGGCACCTGTCCGATGGCGGCGATGTGTGTGGCCAGGTCGGAGGGGCGTACGGAGCAGTTGCCGGTGCGGGGAAATCGGATGGAACGGCGTGACCGGTTCTTCAACTACCTGGTTCTGACCTCCGGAGAGGGATTTTATATGCGGAAGCGGACCGGCAAGGACATATGGCGGGATTTGTATGAGTTTCCGATGATAGAGACGCCGGTGCTGGCCGAGCGCTGGGAGGAGGTACGAGGTGCCGGGATGCGGGGGTTGTCTGAATGGCTGGACGACCATGCCGGCGGATACCGGGCTGTGGCCGGACCTTTCCGGCAGGAGTTGACGCACCAGCGGGTCATTGCCAGGTTCTGGTTGTTTTCGTTGGAGGGGGAGGCGATTCCTGCTCCGCCGGAAACGGACTGGCGATGGGTGGAGCGGGAATCCCTTGGGCAGTATCCATTTCCCCGGCAAATTGATTGGTTTCTTGGACAAAAGGGTTTAACTTTAAACATGTTTTAGGCATCGGGCAACAACGGAAGGTTGGGGTCCGTGCAGATTATCCACCTTAAAACCATAGTATCATGTTGAACAAAGTCATTTTGATCGGTCGTTTGGGCCAGGACCCGGAAAAGCGGACATCGGATGCGGACATCCCGATGGCGAAATTCTCGATTGCCACGAACGAGACGTACAAGAAGGACGGGGAAAAAGTCGAGCACACGGAATGGCACAACGTCGTGTGCTGGCGGGAGTTGGCGCAACTGGCCGAACGATATCTCCACAAGGGCATGTTGGTCTATGTGGAGGGCAAGCTCGTTCATCGCGACTACCTGGACAAGGAGGGGCAGAAGCGGTATATCACCGAGGTTGTGGCCAACACCTTCCGGATGTTGGAACGACGGGATGCCAACGGGTCGTGGTCCGAATCCAAGGAAGGGGGGATGACAAGAAAGGCAAGCATGGTTCCCGTCGAGGGGACGGCTGCCGGCGGGGAGGACGATGGGGTTTCGGATCTTCCGTTCTGATACCGGGTTTTCTGCACGGGTAAGGAAGGGAGTGACGGATGGGTTGCATTTGCCGCAAGGCGTGGGGTGACACCCCGGCAGACCCGGTAACGAAAAGGAAGAGGCGAGCCGCTTACGACAGGCGGCTCGCTTTTTCGTATACAGGGATGGCAGCGTGGGGGCGGCTTCAATTCCGGGGGGCGCACGGCTGTCCGTACATCAACCAGAAGAACATGCGAAATCCGATTGCTTCGAGGAAAGGTATGAGCAAGGCATTGGCGGGGTTTGGTTTCGGGAGGAATCCGTCGGTCGTAGGAAAGTTGGCGCTTGCAGGGTGGATTGCCCTGGCTGTAGTTGCATGTGAGGAAGCGGTGTGGCAGCCCAAGCCCCGGGGATACCCCCGTGTCATGTATCCTGAGAAGACTTACCAGGACTTTTCGGAGCGTTATTGCGGATTTACGTTTGCCTATCCCGGATACGCGAGGATTGAGCAGGACACGACCTTTTTTGACGAGCGGCCTACGCATCCATGTTGGTTCAACATTGTGGTGCCGGCGTTTCATTGTCAGATTCATTGCAGCTATGTGCCGGTAACGGCCGGGACACCGGTGGTAAAATTGAAAGGGGATGCCTTCAAGATGACCGATTGGCATAACAAGAAAGCGACGTACATCTCCGAAACACCCTTTTATTCTTCGGAGCGGGGTACGAAGGGAATGTTTTTCGAAGTGGAGGGGCCGGTGGCATCGAAATACCAGTTTTTCATCACCGATACGGCGGAGCAGCGGCACTTTTTCCGGGGGGCATTGTATTTTGAAACAGCGGTGCAGCCAGACAGCCTGGCACCCATCTATGCTTTCATGAAGCAGGACCTGGAGCGGCTGTTGGAAACATTCCAATGGGAATAGGGAGGGGATGGGTGTATTTCAAGATGTCGTTGCTGCAGACAGGATGTCTGTCCACTGGGATACCATGAGCGAAATAGAGGTCAACCAAGATGGTCGGTTCCGCAGTTACCTGATAAGAGGCGCGATTTCGCATTAAGGGCGGTCATTTCACTGCCTCAAACGCTTCGCGGCGACGGTAAGATGCGAATTTGAAGGAATTAAGTCGAATGAAAGCGATTTTTGTTTTTTATAATTATTTGATTATGATTGTTTTGTGTTTTTTCCAATCTTTATGACGGAAACCTTGCGCTTGTGCTTCGCGTGGAGGAATTCTTCGGAACGTGCGATGCCATGGGAAAGAGACTTTTGAGACGCGCATCCATGTGCTGGCAGTGTTCTGGCGACCTTCCGCCTGCGCCCTTTTCGGATTGCTTTTGATGGTGGCAAGCGGGCAATCGTCCGAAAGCTGAATGAATGCGCAGGCTGATTGGACATTTCGAATATACCCGAGGGAAAGGTGTCGATGTCGTTGGTCAATGGCTCCTGTCGATGGCCTTGACGACGAAAAGGGCCGTTTCGATATCCTGGAAAAATTCGCGGACCAGTTCGAAACTGACGTTGGAGGAAAGCCAGGACGGTTCAAGGGTGTCCTTGTCATTGGAGACGGCCACATACACATGATGGCCGTCGATGGCAAAGAAGACATTGCCGCGTTGGTGGAACGCGGCGGTCATGAAATCCATCAATTCGCTGGGCAGGGCTTCGTGCAGGCGGGTTTCAGGCAGGCCATATGTGGTGAAGACGGATCGGAATTCCTCGTGTCGGATGGCATTGTCCAGGTTTCGGCCTCCCTTTCGGACATAAGCCTTAACGGAATCCGAGCGGTCCGGCAGGCTTCGTTTGGGCAGGACGAGTACTGAGCCTTTGACGGGATGAAAGATGCGGGCGTGGATGAATACTCCCCGGAACACGAGGTTCAATCGTTCCCGAACAGGGGAAAATTCTTTGACCTGCAGCTCACACAACTCGAATGTAACGTCCCCGATGCGGCCGGAGATATAGTCTTCCCCATGGTAGACGGCGGGGTTGTGCGGGTGGATGCCGCTGTGGAGGAAGCGGTCGAGCGGGACGGTTCGGTCGGCATGGTAGGACAGTTCCCCGAAATTGAGGCTGTCGTCGATATAGTCTAGGATGAGACCGACGACCTTTGGCTTGAAAGTCCGGACGAACTTCCGGATGCGGAGGCCGACATAGCTGATATGCACTCCGAGCAAGATGGAGACCAGGAGGGCAAGCAACAGCACTTCGAGCCGCAGCAGGATGGCCGCGCTGCCGAGCAGCAGGGTGCCGGAAAGGAATACGAGGCGCAGGAGCCTACGGCGCTGTCTTTCCAGCCGGAGCAGTTCAGGGTGGATGGTTTGGTTGTAGTAAAGCCTGAAATTCTTGTTTGGGCTCACGATAAGCATCGTCTTTGGTCTGGGTCGCGGGGTATTCCGGACTGTTGTCAGAGGCTTTTTGTTCTGCCGCCGTCCACCGGCAGATTGATGCCGGTGATGTAGGATGCGGCGGGGGAGGCCAGGAAAGCGACGGCGGCGGCCACTTCGGCGGGATGCCCGATTCTTCCCAACGGTATTTCCGAGATCCAGGACCGGTAGACTTCCGATTTGTCGACATGTATTTTGACTGCCTTGGCTTCGGCGAGTTCATCCAGGCGGTCCGTCATGGTGGCGCCTGGCAGGACATTGTTCACGGTGATGCCGAGTGGCCCAACCTCGGCTGCGAGGGTTTTGGCCCAATTGGCGACGGCTCCCCGGATCGTATTGGATACGCCGAGTCCTTCGATCGGTTGTTTGACGGAAGTGGAGATGATATTGATGATACGGCCGTAGCCGGCATCCGCCATGCCAGGCAGCACCGCTGTCGCCAGGATTTGGTTACAGAGGAGATGGTTGTTGAAGGCCAGGAGGAATTCCTCGGCGGATGCGGACCGGACCGGACCGCCGGGAGGGCCGCCGGTATTGTTTACCAGGACATGGATAGGTCGTCCGGTGGTGAGGGTATGGATCTTCCGGCGTACATCGGATAGGTCAGCGAAATCGGCGACGAGGAAGGAGTGGGTCTGGCCAGCGGAGACGTCGAGTTCCCGTTGCACCGCATACAGGCGGTCTGCCTGGCGGGAAACCAGGATGACGTTGGCTCCCAAGGCGGCGAGTTGAATGGCGACGGCCTTTCCGATTCCTTTGCTGCTGCCCCCGACCAGGGCGTTCTTTCCGGTTAAGCTGATATGCATGAAGCGTACGTTTGAAGCGGCGGGGTGTGCGGCCGGGTTTGCCGTAGACTGATGTCAGGTCCGGGCGCACCGGTGCCGCGTGAAGGTCCCGATGAATAGTCGAGTTGTTGCAAATGTCCGTCAATTGATTCAAATGCGGTTGTTCCGTAGCTGATTTTCGTGCAAATACCAAGGGCTTGCATGCGGTCGGCTGCATTTGGCAGCGGGGATGGGGGGCAAATGACTGCAATAGCTGTATCTTAGCGAGCCTTGGTACGTTCCCTGGCGGGAAAGGCCAGGGTGATGAACAGCAAAAACAAACAGATCATGCCAATAGCGAAGCCATTCAACCTGATGAAATGGGTGGAGGAGAACCGACACCTGTTGCAGCCCCCGGTGGGGAACAAGCAGTTGTACCTGGGCAACGACGACTACATCGTCATGGTGGTCGGTGGGCCCAACGGTCGCAAGGATTACCACTGGGAAGAAGGAGAGGAGTTGTTCTACCAATTGCAAGGAGACATCACCGTTCGGATCATCGGAGAGAACGGCCGGCCGGAGGACATACCGGTGCGGGAGGGGGAGATGTTCCTGTTGCCAGCGCGGGTCCCTCATTCTCCGCAAAGGCCGGCCGGTACGGTCGGACTGGTCATAGAGCGGTACCGCAAGCCGGGCGAAGTCGACAAGCTCATGTGGTTTTGTGAGCAATGCCATGAGAAACTGCACGAGGCCGGATTCGAGCTGCAGGACATCGGCACGCAGATCAGGGAGGCGATACAGGCTTTCATGGAGAACGAGGCGTACCGTACCTGCACGCGATGCGGGGCTGTGATGGAAAAAGTATAGTCCGTTTATGGGGCGTACCTATTTTGCGTCTGATTTCCATCTGGGTGCCGACGGCCGTCTGAGCAGCCGCGAGCGGGAGATTCAATTGGTAAGGTGGTTGGATGGCATTGCGGCAGATGCGGAAGCCTTGTATCTGGTAGGGGATGTGTTCGACTATTGGTTCGAATACCGTCGGGTGGTACCGAAAGGCTTCAACCGCCTGTTTGGCAGGCTGGCCTCCCTGCGTGACGGGGGGCTTCCCATCTATTTCTTCACGGGCAACCATGACATGTGGATGTTCCGGTATCTGGAGGAGGAGTTCGGAATTCCCATCTACCGGGAGCCTGTGCTGCGGACCATCCAAGGGAAGAATTTCCTGATTGGACATGGAGACGGCCTGGGGCCTGGGGACTATGGATACAAACTGATCAAGCATGTATTTGCCCATCCGATGAGCCGATGGATGTTCACAAGGTTGCATCCGGACATGGGTCTGTGGTTGATGCGGTTTTTTTCCGGAACCAGCCGGTCTGCGAATCCGGCGGCATCCGAGTTGTTATCAGTGGAAAGAGAGCGATTGATAAGCTACTGCGAGGAAGCTTCCCGACGGCAGGACATCGATTATTTCGTTTTCGGTCATCGGCATCTACCGATAGATTACCGGTTGCAGAACGGTACCAGCCGGTACATCAACCTGGGTGACTGGCTGACATTCAACTCTTACGGGGTGTTTGACGGAGATGACCTGGTGTTGCGTTTTTTCGAGCATGATGCGGGCAGGGTGTTCGGGCGGCCATTCCGGGAGCGGTAATGTGCAGCCCGCCGTCCCATGGACCTTCCAGCAGGGAGGGCGTCATCCCTGGGGTTGATTACGATCGGTCTGCGATGCGGTCGGAAACATAAAACAAGCCAGTTATGTCAGGCGTTGGAAAACAGTTCGTTCGACCGGGGAGCGGCCGGAGCCGATTGTCGGGCAGTCGGTCGGGAAGGATCCCAGCGTTCGGCTGGATGTTCGTCCTGCTTTCGGTGAGTCTGTGGGGCCAGGGGCGGGAGGATGGGCTGCAAGCGTACCGCCGGCTGTTCACGCTTCCGGTGCAAGGCAAGACATTCACGACGGACCGGCTTTTGCAGGCCTATGTCCTTACCGAGGACAATGTGGTGGAGAAATACACGGCGGAGGGTATGCTGCAATTCACCTTTCCGAACAGGACGATGGGCGACGCCGCTTTTCTGGATGCCACCAATCCGTTTCATCTCTTGTTGTTTTTTCCGGGTCATCAGGTAGTGCAGTTGTTGGACCGGACAATGAACCCGGTGGTGCAGTTCAACTTGTTCCGGTACGGTATTTTTCAGTCGGGGGCTGTCGGCATGTCCGGAGACGGCAAGCTGTGGGTATATGACGAGACCGGGTTCAGACTCCGGAAATTACAGTCCGATGGCACCATGGTGTTGGAAGGGAACGACATGAGTCTGTTGTTGCGGGAGGGGATCAGGCCGGTATCCTTGGTCGAGCGGGACCAGTTGGTGTATGTGAACGACCCTGCGGTCGGGATATTGGTGTTCGATGTGTTCGGCCGATATCAGCGGACCATTCCTTTATCCGGCATCCGAGATTTCCAAGTGATGGACGACCGGTTGGTATATTTACGGGATGGGAAGCTGTACAGTTATCACCTTCGGTTGATGGAGGAACGGGGCGTATCGATGCCCGCGGATGTGGGGGAGGTGAAGGCGGCGAACGTCCAGCAAGGCCGATTGTATCTGATGGGTAAAGACAGTTTGTGGGTTTACGGTTTTTGAGGGACCATGAGTTGTTTTTCCGGTGCCGTGGGGATGGTGTCAATGGGGTACTACCCGAACCTTCGCCAGGGTGGCGACAGGGTGCTCCGCCTCGGGCCACCCCGGTCCCGAAATCTGGCATGCGCACTGTCAGCAGGTATGCATAGGCAGATGTGGGATGCCGTCCTCCAGGTATTCCGCTCCACACACGGAGAAACCGAAGCGTTCGTAAAAATCCTTCAGGTGAGATTGGGCGCTGATTTTGACCGGCGCGCCAGGGAACAGGTGACGTGTCCAGCGCAAGGCTTGGTTCATGAGGTCCATTCCGATGCCTTGGTTGCGATAGGCGGGGTCGACGACGACCCTTCCGATGGAGGCATGTTCATCATAAGAAACTCCCACGGGAAGAAGTCTGGCATAGGAGACCGTCTGTCGGGACTGGTTGGAGCCGATCAGGTGCCAAGCCGGTTGGTCCTTACCATCTGCATCGAGGTAAGCGCACTGTTGTTCCACCACGAAGACGGTTTGCCGCAGCGCCATGATGTCGTAGAGCTGCCCGGCGGAAAGGTTGGCAAAGGGAAGGCAGATGAACGAGGTCATAAGCGGGTTTTGGATGGCGATGTCAGGGGCAGACGACGACTTTGCCAGTGGTTTGTCCGGATTGGAGCAGTCTGATGGCAGCGGGGAGTTCGGCGAAAGGCAGAACATGTCCGACGCGGGGGCGGCCGATGTCGAATGATTCCAATTCCAGGAGGTATCGGTGGAGCAGGTCTGCCTGGTCGTAGAGATAGATGAGGTTGAAGCCCAGCACCCCTTTGTTGGAGTTGGTCAGGCGGAGCGGGTCGATTTTAGGTCGGGTCAGGTATTTCCAAAGGACATGCAGGTAGTTGGGGCGGTTGCCGGCGGTGACGAAATCGGCGGCGCTGTAGACGACGCTTCTGCCGGCGGGTGCCAGACGGCGGAAATCCTCCAGCAGGAATTTTCCGCCATGGGTTTCCAGGATCAGGTTGATGGGGTGCTCACGGCGGATGGTGTCCAGGTGTTGGAAGAAATGATGGTCGCGCAGGAGTGGGAAATCCACACCCTCCTCCTGGAGCAGCGGCAGTTTGGCGGAGCTGCCGACGGTACCGATGGTGGTGGCGCCGATTTTTTTAGCCAGGCGGTTGGCGAGGATACCGACACCGCCGGCGGCCGAGTGGATCAGGACGGTTTGGCCGGCCTGGAGATTGCCCAGGGGGACCAGGGCGTAATAAGCGGTGAGCACTTGTACCAGGTAGGCGGCGCCTTCCGGAAAAGACCATCCTGCGGGGAGCGGCACCACGTAACGGTGGTCGATGTTCAGGTGTGAGGCGTAGGCGCCGAAGCGGGTGATGCCCATGACGGGGTCGCCGGGTTTCAGGTGGCGGACCTGGTCTCCACAGGAGACGACCACCCCGGCGTATTCCAATCCGGGGGTGAAGACGCCTTTCGGTGTGGCGCTGTAAAGGCCGAGGATGACGGAGACGTCGGCGAAATTGAGGCCTATCGCCTTGACTTCGACGCGGACCTCATGTGGTTGCGGAGAAGGCAGGACATCCGCTGTCAACCGGAGGTTCTTTATGTTTCCGGCTTTTAGGCGGTAGCGTGTACAGTTCATGCGGTGGTGTTTGTGGCCCGGTCGGCCGGACAAAGGGACGCGAGCCGAGGACGAGGTCAAAAATACGGCAAACAAGTCAGAACACGGCTTCCGCCACCTGGCGGATGATGTCCGTGTCGCCCATGGTGTAGTAATGCAGACAAGGGACGCCTTTCGACTTCAGTTCTTTGGATTGTTGGATACACCATTCGACGCCGATTTGTTCCCGGGCTTGGGGAGAGGAAGCCCGGAGCATTTCCCGGGTCAGGTCCTCCGGCAGGTCGATGAAGAAATTCCGTGGAATCGCGTTCAGCTGGTATTGTTTGGTCAGCGGCTTGATACCCGGGACAATGGGGACCGTGATGCCGGCTTGGCGGCATTCCTCCACGAAGTTGAAGAAGTGACGGTTGTCGAAGAACATCTGGGTGACGATGTAATCGGCGCCGGCGTCCACCTTGGCACGGGTGAAGGCCAGGTCGGTCTGGAGGTTGGGCGCTTCGAAATGTTTTTCCGGGTAGCCGGCGATACCGATGCAGAAGTCGGTCGGCTCACCCTGGGCGATATCCTCGTCCAGGTATCTGCCTTGGTTCATATCTGCGATCTGGCGGACGAGGTCGAGTGCGAACGCATGACCGTCCGGTTCCGGCACGAAGCGGCCGTCGAGCGAACGGGCATCGCCGCGCAGGGCCAATACATTTTTGATGTTCAGGAAGTTGAGGTCAATCAGGGCGTTTTCCGTCTCTTCCCTTGAGAAGCCGCCGCAGATGAGGTGGGGGACGGCGTCCACACCATATCGGTGCATGATGGCAGCGCAGATGCCGACTGTGCCGGGGCGTTTGCGGATGGCCACCTTCTCGAAATAACCGCTGGGCATCTTCTTGTAGACAAAGTCTTCCCGGTGATAGGTCACGTCGATGAAAGGCGGTTTGAACTCCATGAGCGGGTCCAGGGTGTCGAATATTTTTTTCATGCTGCCACCTTTCAAGGGGGGGAGCACTTCGAAGGAGACCAAGGTTTCTCCTTGGGCGTTGTCAAAATATTCCGTGATTTTCATAAGCGTGGCTGGGAGGGATGATTCGAGCTGTGGCAGCCTTCGGCTGTTGACCGGCGCATGCCGTTGAACGGGATGGTGATATTTGGTAAGGTGTGGTATGCAAAGCTAAGTTGAAGCGACGTAATTTCAACCGTAGGCAGGAAAAAACGAACGGCAGTGGTCAGGGTTGCTGGTCGGACCGTATCGGAAGGGAGTCCTTCGGCAGGATTTTGCGTTGCACGAAGATGCGGTCCTGTCTTGCGACCAGCCACCGTTGGTAGGGGAAGGCGGCGACAGGAAGGTATCCTGGAACGGCGCCGAAGGAGATCAACCAGTCGTTGTTGGTCACCCACCAGAAGGAAGTGTCTGTTCGGTCCGCTCTTTCCCGGTGATAGTTGTAGAGGCCGTTGTATTCATAGCCGGCATCCATCTGTCGGATGGAGACTCCTTGGTCGCTCAGCCATAGGAAAGCCGCTTTGCGGGCGCGGTTCCACTCCAGGTAATCATGGGTGGCCAGGCAGCTGAACAGGGCGAAGGGGAGGAGAAGGAGGCGGGCGGGGCGGACGGTGTTGGAGCGGTTGTGACGGAGCAACATGGCGATGATGAGCAGGAAAGAAGCCAGCGGCAGCAGCAGGTAACGGTCGAAGAAGCTGGTGATGGAAAGTGCCGGGAGATAGAGCGCATTGAGCAGGACCAGCGTGTACAGGAAAGGGCGGAGCGGGGCGGGGCATGCCTGCCATCGTACGGCGAGGAATACCACGAAGGAGGTGGCGCCCAGCTGACCGGCCAGTTGGATGGCCAGCAGCAATGGAATCGGTAGGCTCGGGGTGTTCTTGAGGCCGAGTGTGTATACATCCGCCAGCAGTTCCGGACCCAGTCCGATGTTGAAAAGGATATTGCCGCCGAAAGGGAAGATTTTTCCCTGGTTGGCCATGGCGGTGAGCAAGAAACCATTTGACAATGCGGTTAGGAGCAGGAAGCGGGGGGTTAGCCGTCCGCTCTTCTGGATGGCAGGCCAGGTCAAGGGCAGGAGGGGAATGGCGAACAATCCGATGTAAATGATGGATTTGAGGGATTTTCTGACCCATTCCGCCAGGACGGTGACGGGTTGTTCCAACAGGGTCCGGAAGTAAAGAAGCCCGACGGGAACGAAATTGTCTGATATGTCCAGGGCCGGTTTGAGTATTTTCTCCATCCCGAAATAGGCGGCGGCGGTCAGGGAGAGGAGTAGGAGACTCTTTGGCAAACGACGGCGGACCGGCAGCAGCCATATGATGGTGGCGTAGGTCGGCAGCAGCAGGAGACCAGGTTGTCGGATTCCATAGCTCGACAAAGCGGATATGACCGCCAGGGCGGCCCATTTGTGGTCGGAAGGAGCCAAGGTGAAGCGGAACCATCCGTACAGACTGACCAGGCAAAACGAAAGGAAGGGCACGTCCGTCATGAAGGTGAACGACAACGAAAAGAAAAGCGGGTTTAGTCCCATGGTTCCGGTGAACAAATGGCGGAGCTTACCGGCGCCTGTCAGCTCCAACAGAAGGGAGAAGAACAGCAGGGCCAGGATCGCCAAGGTCATGGTTGACCATTGCAGCCAGCGGAATCCGAAGGACCCGGCTGCTTCGCAGAATAGGTATCCCCAGCCGACCTGCAGCAGGATGTTGGGTGCGAAGACCCCTTTGAAAGCAGGTTGGCCGTCCTGTACCCAGGTCATGACAGGATAGGCATATTGCCAATCGTCGTTCAGTGGAAAATCCACAGTCGGGAACAGCAGCATGGCTGTCGGCAGCAACAGAGGCCAGGGGCCCAGGATTCGACCGGCGGCGAATAGCCGGGAATACAGGCCGGATTTCCAGGATTCGGCAATCGTAGCCATGTCGGTTCAATCCGCGGTTTTTCATTCCGGGAGCGAGGGGTCGTGCATCGGCTGGATGGGCGGCGGCGAACCCGAGGCCGGAAGGAGCGGTTGGCGGCGCTAATCTAAGGTTTTCGCCAAAAAAAGGAGCCCCCTTCCGGACAAACCGGAAGGAGGCCATCCCAAAAACTGCTCTTTGATTAAGCCTCAAGGTAATAAACCCCCACCTCAAGACTTACTTTTATCTCCAATAAGAAGATTCATGCCAGTATTCCCGCAGCAACAGCAAAAGTGATGTTACAGGAAAAAAATATGCTGCATCCAGGCAACATCGTCCATGACAACTGTCTCCGGAGCCGACCTGAAGGGTCAGGCACCACTGCTCCGGGGAACGGTCGACAAGTGTTTCTAGCTTTGATTGGGAACGTTGCGAGGTGTTTGTCGGTCAACGGCGGGCACGGTTACCGGATTCTGGAATCATCATTCGATGTATCCTGGAGCCAGGCCTTTGTGGTTGTTCCGACAAAGCGAAAGCGCAGCCATAGTGTGGTGGGAGCGGGTGATGGGAAACCAGGGCCGTTGGCTCCGTATCTGTTTTATTTCCGCTCGCTTCGAGAAAAACCGTATCCATCCGAACGAAAAGGCACGGAATATTTCCCAGTAGTACAAAAATAGATATTCGCTTTTTTCAAAAAATACCTCATTGGGTATAATTGTTCAAGATAATAAAAAAGTATAGAAAAATATCCATATCAGATTGGATCGGTAGTAGTTCCTTATTGTTCCGGGACAGGCAAGCAAGCGATGACAGGTAGGGAGGGGTGTACAATGGGATGAAGGTGACGGTAGGTCATGGCAGGAAGCGGGATTCTTGCCGCAGGATTTCGTGGATCGGATGTCGCCGATCCAAGGGTTTTGCCGGGCAGGAAGCACGACAAAGCCATTGATCGGCGGGTACCCGAATCTCTATAGGCAGGTAATTTTTTTCAGTTTTGAAGAAACGGCGTCGCGGTTTTGCCGTGGCGGACGGTGCTGTAACGAAGAAACCGACTAATTGAGCAGCGAAAGAGCCTGGTCGTGCACGTTACCGTTGAAAAAGGAAGCTACAAGGCAAAGGACGAAGAGTAGAAAAGCGAACAATTCGTCCTTGTTGTGATAAAAACGGGATTTTGTTTTCATATGGTATCAGATAATCAATAAAAATCGCAGGGAGGGCATGATGCTCACCTGTCCGGGGAAGGGAGAGGACTATTTGAATGGGTGGGCCCTGAAAAAGGGTAGATTTGGTAATTGTTGCAAAACTATGACATTTGTGGCAATGATGCCAAAAAAAATTGCCGGCGGACGAAGGAGTCGGGGAGAAGAGGCCTGGTTCGGGCGCGGGAGGGCGGCCAAGGAGGAACAGGGGTATGGAGCGAGACAGAACGGGCGGGGGGGGGCGACTACCATTTGTTCAGCCGGATCTGGATGGTTTGGTTTGGTGGGGGATGGGTGAAGCGGCATTGGTCGAAGGAAGGGATCCGCCATTTGGAGGCTGGCTGACCGGAGAAGGCATAAGGTTCGGAAGGTATGCCGAGCAGGTTTTTGTCCAGCACGCCGTTTTCGTTTTCATCCTGGAAGACCGCCAGCGCATAAGTACCGAAAGGCAGGTCGGGGATGACGGCCGTCATTTCAGGGTATTTCGAAACGAGGATGCTGTGGCGGTCCGCAAGGTCGGTCTGCATGAAATCATCAGGGGAGCGGAAGAGTGCGATCCGCAGGATACCTTTGGCAGGGGAGATGCCGGAGATTCGGAGACTGAGCGTGCCGGCGGACGGGCTGTCCGGGGGGTATGGCAAGGGCAGGTTGAGGGATGGCCATACGGTGAGCAGGATTATGTTTAGAAAATCGGACATGATGAAATAGTGTATGGGGTGGATTGCAGGATCAGTCCAGGCGGAGGTCTTCCACATGGCAGTCCGGGCAATCCTTTTCCGAGATGGTGAAAGTGGAGGGCGGCACCTCCTGTTTCGGGGTGATTTGATGCAGGATGACCGAAAAACGGGATCCGTCCTTTCCGAAGGATTTGATACGGAGGATATCCAGCGTTTTGCTGTTGAAAGTGAGTCGGACCTTCGAAAAATCCGTATCTCTGGAAACAGGTTTGAATTCAATCTGCTGCACCGTCACCCCGTTTTCCTGAAAAGACTGGGACAGCGCATAGACATAATCCTTCCATTCGTAGGCTTTCAGCAGGTCGCCGGGCGAGGAGATGCCGCCGCCGGTGGCGGGTTCGGCATCATTGACCTGGATTTCCTTCTTGTCGGGGAGGAAAAGCCGTACGGCTTTGCCATCGGAAGCTAGGATTCGGTCGGGCAACACCAGGCGATATTTGTCGCCTTGTTGGACGAGCGTACCGGGTTGACGGTCCACAGGTCGTTCCGGTATTTCCACTTCCAGGGTGAAGCGGGCTTCAAGTGTTTTCATCGCTTCATAGCGGGCCCTCATCTTTTCCAATACCGTTTTTGCGGCGGGATCCGACTCGGACGCCTGGGTGAATTGTTGGCCAGGCAACAAGGCCGGGGCCAGCAGGAGCATGGATAGGGTGATAGTCAATTTCATGGAGACAGGATTCGACCGGTTTCGACCGGATGGTTGCCGGCCATGGTCCGGTCTGCGGGCGGCGGGTCTGCGGGAAGGAGGTGTCGAAAAAAAAGCCATTGTTCGTTGTTGAGGACAGCAAGGGGGCCGGTATCCGAAGCCGGCCTGTCCGTACGAATGGGAACGCAGCAGGAGGGCGGGATATTTCGCCGGATGCAAAGGTAGCGAGTTAAGGAAAGCGAAAGGGGTATCATCCGGCTGGTCGCATTAAATAACACATGTATGACGGCAATGTGTTCCAAGGAACGGCTTTCTTCATACGACAAGGGTCGATTGAAGTCGAGTCGAGCGGGGCAAACCAAATTGTCGGTTCGACTTTGATTTGAATTGATGCGCCATGTCGCGTCCGAAGCGGTGACGGAAAGGCGGATTTGTTGGAACAGGATTTATTTTTTTCCCGCTACGCGAGGCGGGCTGGTACGCGTCGGGCGGATTCGTTGTGTAAGGGGTGTGATTTTCTTCCCCGCTTCGCGGGGATGCTGGTACGCGAATTTTTAGGATTAGGCTAATTACAGGGATTTTTT
>JBEAQU010000095.1:0-4218 GCA_041163745.1 Bacteroidota bacterium | reverse complement strand
GCGGAAGGAATCGAGCAGCGATGATTTTTTCATGATGAAGTTTGATTTAGTGGGAAAATGTTCCCGCGTGGATGAAATGGACCATCGGACAAAGGCAGTACCCAGGCGCAAACCAAACTGTAGGATGACAAATGCTGAGGAGACCGGCTTTCCCCGCGAGCAGGGAATCCCCTTCCGTTCTTCCACATCCGTGCCCAGCGCCGCGTACCCCTCTTCGCGAAGCGGGGAGCAAAATTCGATTAATAAAAAGGCGAGGCACCAAGTAAAAGCCTCCCGATCCAAAAATTAAAAAAGAAAAAAATCCCTGTCATTCGCCTAATGCAAAAAATTCGCATACCACCATCCCCGCGAAGCGGGGAAAAAATACATCCACTTCCAACGAACCCGCCATTCCATCACCGCTTCGGCCTGACATGATGCATTCACGCAGATCAAAGCCGAACCGACAATTTGATTTGCACCCCTGTACCCGCCGCTGCAATAACGAAGCGATGATGATGTCCGGACCGTCAGTCCCACAAGTATTCCGCCTCGTAGCCGGCAAACTCGGCGCGACCTTTCAAGATGTCCGCTTTTCCCCTGCATTCCGCCAGGAAAGTTGGCGGGAGCGGCGGCACAACCAGCTTTCGGTCTCCGAACACCAGCCGGAGTATCCGGAACAGCCGATGGTATTTGCCGGATTTGGTAAAACGCCGGTGAAGCAGGGCGATCTTATCGTACCATTTGACTCCCGCCATGCTCTTTAGCTGGTAAATCCATCTGTACATATGGTAATACCAATAAAGGTCTTTTTCATCGCTGGCCTGGTTGACTACACCCGGGTCATGATGTATCGGGTCAAGGCCCAGCTTGCCTTGCAAAATTTGTAGGAACCTTCCGCTGTCATCCCGTAGCAATTCATACGGAAGCACGATGACGTTTTCCTTTCCAAAGGTGCGTTCGTAAGCGGATACCAGCCCATTGTAATCGAAATAGGCGGCATCTTCTGCCAGCAGGCTGTCCATGATTTCCGACGGGGATTGGGGCGAACCGGATCTGACGGCTTGTTTCCAGGTGGAGACCGCGCGGGAGACAAAGCCGCGGGTAATCAGCAAGATCTGGGCGTTGGGGAAATAGTCGGCCAGGAAACGGGAAACGAACGCCGGTTTTCCCATTTTGACAGGTGGCGATACCCACTCCCACCCGTTGGTGAAGCCTTCCCAACTGCTGACGGCATACCGGTAAGGCTGCCGCTCGTGGCGCTGCATGGATTCGGCCAGTTGATGGTAATCATAGAATCCCGCCAAGGCATATTTCCGGTACAGCAGTTGCGGATGATGACCGAACCATTCCTGCAGGAACTTGGAGCCTGCTTTCGGATAGCCGATGTGGACTAGGTGACGCATGAGTATGCTTGATTGTCTTTTTCGGAACACGCGGCGGGAAGAAAACCGAATGGTTTCGGATCTTCACCGTGCTGGCCGTATGCGGCGGAAACAGGGGGAGCAGGATTTCGTGCTGCTCCAAAAATCAATCCAACCTTGCCGGCATACGAGGTTTAGCATGCCGCCTCGTTATGACATGGGTTTCACTCCCAAGGGGTTGCGGGAGCGATCAAATCAAGACAGACCGGGCGGATATGCCATCTTTCGATTATCTTCGTTCTCATCTTTTCACGAACAAGAAAGGACAGGTCTGTTACCTGTCAAACCAAAGATACGAAGGGCAGCCCAGCGAAGCAAAGGCGGCGTTGGTTTGCGCCCGATCGAGGCTCATCATGGCAAAACCGCATCGAACATCTTCCTTCCGTTCCGTCCTGGCCGGTGGCCGCCGGCTGTCGCTGGTTCTCGCCGGCACCGCGCTCGGCGGCTGGCTGGGCCAGTCGGCCTTGGCCGGACTCTTTCCCGCGGGCATGACCGTTTGTTTTTGGGGCTGCCTGTTGGCGGCGGTATGGCCGGCCTTGGCGCCGGCATGGAAACGGCCGGCTATTTCCGACAACCGTTTTTGGGAGGGTACCTTGCTGCTATGCAGTCTGTGCTGCGGCAGCGCCCTGTCCGGTGCCGCCCTGCAGCCGGACCACGTGGACTACCTGCGATATTTCCGCCTCGCCGGCTTTCTGCCGTTCCTGGATGCATACGGACTGTACGGTGCGGCGGTCGATTGGCCGGCGGATAGCTTCTCCATCCAATCGTCGCATCGGCCGTTGGGTACGGTCCTGGACATCCTGGCCTTCCATGCGGGCGGGCGGACCTTGCTCGGCAGCTACTTCCTCAAGGCCTGCCTGGCCGCCGCGGCAGTGGCCGCCTTCATCCGGGCGCTTTCCCTGCATGCCGGCCGGGCAGCCGCCTGGACGGCCGGCAGCGTGCTCCTGTATTGGGTCTGGCCCGTTCTCCCGATGCAGATGTCCGAGACCAACGGCTTCATCCTGTCCGTGTTCGGCTTGTCGTTGCTGCTGAGCGCACCGGTCATGCGCCGGCCGGCGCTCGCCTTCTGGGGAATGGCCGGGATGGCCTTGGCGGAGATGGTCCGCTCGGCGAATCCGTTGCTGGTGCTCGCCCTCGCCTTCGGCACCGCCTTCCGGTTTCCCTTCTTCAGGAACCGGCTGGCCACCGGGCTGCTGCTGTCCGGTTTCGCCCTGGTGTTGCAGCTTGCCCTGCCGGCTCTGTTGCTCCGGTGGTACGGACATCCCGACGCGTCCGCGAACAGCAACAGTGGCGCCATCCTGCTCGGCCTGGCCCGGGGGACGGGCTGGCTGGAAGCCGAGACCTATGTGCTGCGTCAACACCCGGAATGGGTCCGTCCGGATTCGGTGGACCGGCCTTACGAACTGTTTTCATTCGACGAGAAACAGGTGAACCGGGAGCAGCTGTCGCAGTTGCTGCCTACCGTCCGGGCTCAGCCGCAAGTGTTGGTCAGCTCCCTGAAAAGGGGCTTCGAACTGGCCTTCCACCAATTCTTTCAAAAGGTGACGGAGGCGCTCGGGCTGCATCGCTACAGCCAAAGCTGGGGCCGGCCGCTGTTTTGGCTACCTTTTTACGGCGGACTGGTCTTCCTGTGCTGGTTGCTGGTACGCACTCACCGCACCCTGGTGCTCCTGTCCGCCCTGTCCCTGGCTTCCTTTTTCGCTTTCGCCCCGGTCGTGTACAAGGACACAGGCTGGCGTATCGCCTGCACCCAGATGGGAGGCTTGGCCATGGCCGTCTCCCTGATCCCCCTGGGAATCCGGCACTTGTTGTGCCGCGCGACGGGTACGGCACAGGCGGAATCACGCCCCCCTGCCGCATCCGCCGACTCGCCGGCGGTCCGGATGGCCGTCGCGTGGCTGGCGTTCGCCGTCCTCAGCACGCCGTACCCGGCTTTGTACCGGATGCTGGCCGGTACAGCGTCCCCGGAAGGTAATCCGTCGGTCCTGACCGTTTCGGTGTCGGCGGACCAACAGCCGGGCTGGACCGGTCTCAACAGCGCCAGCGTCACGCCCGACATGCTGGTGTCCTGGGTGGCATGGCTGCGGGAGAGCCAATCGGATGCCGGCCATTGGGTGGCCCTGGAGCGGTTTCTGCTCGAAAATGCCGACCAAATCCGCGAAATACGCCTCGCGGGTGTCCTGCCGGTCCTGGTGGTCAGCGATGGCAAGGTCTGCGAGGCCTGCCATGAAATGGACAGGCCGTTTCCAGGCTTCCGTGCCTTACGCTGCCAGGTGGCGGCCGGTCGGGAGTGATGCCCGTACCCGGCAGGACAACGGCAAGCCCCGGGGTTCACCCGGGTGCAAATCAATTTGTCGGTTCCGCATGGAGGAGGGGGTTGACCTGCGATGTCGCGGCCGAAGGGATATGATGACATGGCGGATTGGGTGTGCCAGGGAGGTTCTTGTTCCCCGCTTCGCGGGGAGGGTTCGCGGCGCTGGGCGGATTCGTTGGAAGTGGATGATTTTTTGTTCCCCGCTTCGCGGGGATGCTGGTATGGTGCGGATTCGGTGGAAGCGGATGATTTTTGTCCCCGCTTCGCGGGGATGCTGGTACGGTGCGGATTCGTTGGAAGTGGATGATTTTTTGTTCCCCGCTTCGCGGGAATGCTGGTACGCGAATTTTTAGGATTAGGCGAATTACAGGGATTTTTTTTCTTTTGTAATTATTGGATTGGGAAGATGTTAGAAAGTGCTGCGCTTTCTTATTACTGGAATTTTGCTCCCCGCTTCGCGGGGAGGGATTGCGGCGCCGGGGAGATTCTTTCTGGCCAGGC
>JBEAQU010000094.1:0-48866 GCA_041163745.1 Bacteroidota bacterium | reverse complement strand
GGGTGAAGGTACCGCCCGTCACACCCGTCAGGTCCAGTTCGGACGGCCCCGCCGCCGCATCGTTCACATCCCAGTAATACACATGGTTGCCGTTCTGCCGGGACGCCACATAGACGTGTGTCCCGTTGAAGCCGGCGCCCCGGTTGTTGCCGGCGTTGTCGATGATGGCCGGCAGGGTGCCGGCCGCTGCCGAAGCTTCCAGGACCGTGTCAACCGGACTGAGCGGGTCGACCGGCTGCGGGGGCGGGGTACCGCCATACTTTTCAACCAACAGGCCGTTGCCGGCGGCATACGCCATCGCCCAGACCTCTCCGGATGCATCCGTCACCAAGTCCAGGCTGGCACTGGCGTTGCCGTTCGCGACATTACCCAACGGGATATTTCTGGCCAGCAAGGCGCTGACGGAGGCGTTCTTCATTTCCTGAATGGCCTCCTGCAGACCGCCGCCGGCGGAAATATCCAGTATGTGAAGCGCATTCTCCGCAGGAGTGATGCTCACATGAACGTAGGCGAGGTAACGTTTTCCTTCCAGTTCGAATGCTTGCAGGTACATGGGCCAAGCCTGAAAGAAAGTGCCGTCCACCTGGTCCAAGACGTCGAAACTCGCATCCAAGAGCAGCATCCTGAAAACGGGGCCGCTGGCGATGTACAAGTTATCGTTACCGGGAGCAGCCGTAATCCTGGCGAAGTTCACGTTGTCGACGTTATCGAATGTTACGACAGTCGGGTCTGTATTCGGAATATTGCCGCCGATGATGTCCCATATGTAGAAATTTTTGGAACCATGGCCGCTGACGACCAGCTTGGCCGATGTATCGGGGTCACCGATGACGCTGATGGCGTCCCCCAGCCGGGCTGGCGCATTGGCGTATTCCAACAAGACCGTCGGAGCGGCGGAAGCATCGCTCCAATGGTAGACGCGGAAAGTGCCCCCCACAAAGACCATGTTGGATACGAGCACGTGATTTCCGGAAACCGTAAGGTCGGAGAGGACGAATGTTCCGCCGGAAACACCGGTAAGGTCCAGCTCGCCGACATTGCCTGGATCCGTGACATCCCAATAGTACACATGGTTTCCGTTCTGCCTGGAAGCGACGTAGACATGAGTGCCGTTGAAACCGGCACCCCGGTTGTTGCCGGCGTTGTCGATGATGGCCGGCAGATTACCGGATGCCAATGTCTGGTCTAGTATGCCGGTCACGGGACCGATGGGGTCCGCGGTTTGGCTTCCCCCAAGGACAGGCATCAGCCACAGCGCCAGCAACTGCAGGGCGAAAAGCATTTTGGTTGCATAGACATGCTTCATACAAGCTGTATTTGGTGAGTAATGATGAATTAAGTGTATCGGAATGACAACTGGGGTTTGTTTTTTATATGACCATAGACAGGTCTCAATCGACATTTCCTTTCATTCCCCATCGTCAGGCGCATTTACCAGCGCAAGTCACTAGGAGGCTGCCGTCAATAGGGATCCGTGAAATGGGAAAGAATTTCCTGCGGAAAATCACGGGTGACCCTACCTTGGTTAGCCATCAAACTTCCTTTGGCCTGCCACTGACAACAATACCAGGTGCCTCGTCGGTTGAATTACGGTGGTACCTTTCGTTAGAAACCAAGGTTATGATTCATGTTCCAAATCTGTTGTCGCTCCCCATCTTGAAAATGGTGATGGCAACATAATAGCAAACAACCTGATGCAGACCAGTTCAAAGGGGGAAAGACCGGAAGGCTACACACCGCCGCCATAATGCGGGAGCAACCTATAGGACAAACCCGGATAATGAAATATAGGCGGGAACCGTCCCGCCGGGATGTCAGAAACGCCTGTATTCCGAATGCAGGTACTGGTTGGCATCCGCCTGTTCGAACAGTTGTGTCCCGTTGTTCCAATTGAGCTTGGTGTCCGGGAAGCGGTTCGCCACGACCCCCAGCAGGATGGCCTCCGTCAGCCGGGCAGCATAGGAAAAGGGAGCGCTGGTCTTGTCCTTGCCCATGGCAGCGTCCACGAACTGGTGGTAGTGGTCCGCATCCGGCAAGTCTGGCATGGTCACCGGCTCATAGCGGCCTTCGACAATCAGCTTCGGGAATGTCCAATGCGGTACCAGCAGCCTTCCTTTTTCACCGATGAAGATCGAACCCTGCTCCGGTAATTGTTCCCCATCCGGCAACACCAGTTCCGGATGGGCCGGTGGTGCACCAGGACCATCATACCAGACCCATTTCAAGGTGTCCGTGGTGTAATCAGTGCCTTTGAACTCATAGGTCACGACATTATGCTCCGGATGACCGAAGCCGGTTGGCTTGCGGCAGTTGGTTTGGATGGTCGAAGGTACGTCCAGGTCGAGTGCGGTGTATGGCGTATCGAAAATATGAACGCCCATGTCACCGAGCGTGCCACAGCCGAAATCAAGCAGTTTGCGCCAGTTGCCGGGGTGATAGTACTTGTCTTTGTAGGGTCTGCTGCCGGCAGTTCCCAACCAAAGGTTCCAATCCAAATGGGAGGGCACCGGGTCGCTCCCGGAGGGTGCTGCGCCATCGTAACCCCAATTCTTCGGAGACCAGGCGCGCACGGTATGGACCTTGCCGATCAATCCCTGTTGGATCAGCATGACAGCGGAACGATACTCTTTGAAAGAGTGGATCTGGATGCCCATTTGGGTAACCAGATTTTTTTCCTCCGCCATGCTGCGTACTCGCCTTGCCTCGGAAACATGGTGTGTCAGGGGTTTCTGGCAATAAACGGGTTTGTTCCATTCCATGGCCAGCAGGGATGCCGGAGCATGGGTATGGTCCGGAGTAGAGACGATGACGGCGTCGATATTCTTGCCTATGGAATCGAAGAGTTTGCGGTAGTCGGCGAAACCTTTGGCCTTGGGATAGGACTTCAGGGCTGCATCCAATGCCTTCCGGTCGACATCGCAAAGGGCTGTCACCTCCACCATCGGGTGTGAAGCGATGGAAGCGAGGTCGTCCTTACCCATCCCTCCCACACCGATGTGGGCGGTGCGTAACTTACCGTTGCGGATGTTGCGCCAGGAAGCGGAAGGGAAGATGGCGACGGAAGCCAAGGCGGCGGAACCTGTGCGGATAAAGCCCCTTCTGTTGAATGTTGACATAAGGAATTGATTTTATTACCATTTTGTTTCCAGCAAATCCATATTCCGACACCTATCTTTCTCATCGGTCGGAGGACCGGAAGACATTGGGGAAAATTGGGTCGTTGGCTGCCAACGCAATGATTATGGACAACTTTCCTATATAAAAAGCAAATAACCAAAAAAAATACAACCGGAGGAAATCAAACACCTAAAAAAAAAAAAGGATTCCCTGGCAAAACAACGGTAGTAATGCAGCGCTCGTAGACCGGCTTGTAGCGCGCCCCCGGCTATCGAGCGGCATCTCCAACTCTTGCCAGGAACCCGGTGTGCCGTGTGTAACAAAACCTTCACAAATAATTCATGTGCCGTTAATCGAGATTGTCAAGTAATCCCGTTTGTATAGGGAATGCTGTGGAAGCCTACACCTCCGCTGCCGAAGGTACCGGAAGCGAACAACTGAAAAGATAGGTTATGGATTTTAAAAAGCCCGGCCCCGTCAAGATTTTGTTGGTGGACGACGAACCCGACGTATTGGATTTTCTCGGATACAGTTTGCGAAAGGAAGGGTTCACACTGCTCACCGCCACCGGCGGGAAGGAAGCCATCCGGAAAGCGATCCGGGAATGCCCGGACATGATCATTTTGGATGTCATGATGCCGGAATGTGACGGCATCCGCGTTTGTCACAGGTTGCGGCACTGTGTCCGAACCCAGGATGCCGTCATCCTCCTGTTGACCGCTGGCAGCCTGCCCTTTGCCAGGCATGCCGTGGAATTGTCCGGGGCGGACGGGTTCCTGCGCAAACCGGTCCGCCCAACGGATTTCCTCAGCCATGTCAAGGGACAGCTCGGACGTTTCGCGCTGGCGACATCCGAAGAACGGTCGCTGTTGGTCCAGGATGATATCATCATGAACAGGCATTCCGGGGAAGTCATCATCGCGCAACGCTGCATCCGGTTGAAATCTGAAGAATTCGACCTGCTTTGGCTCTTGGCGATCCAACGGGGGCAATTGGTGACGAATGCCACCATACACCAGAAGCTTGGCTTTACCCGGGACGAGGCCGCCCAACGACTTAGAAAAATCATCTTCCGACTACAGGAAAAAATCGGTTCCCCGTTCATCCGGCCGGTCAGCGGACGCGGATACCGGTTCGTCACAGGCCGAACCGCTTGACGAACAGCCTTGCTCAGCACGTTACCATTGGCGGCAAAAGTCCAACTGCCTTGCATTCAGGACAACCAGCTGGGAATGATGAGAATCGATTCTTGAACGGTCGCTTAATTCTTGACATTCTCAATGACACCTGCCCATACGGAGGTTCCTCCGATTTCGTTCATTCCACCTCCGCCTCACATGGGGTTTGCTCGTGGTGAAAAGCGCACAAGATACCTTGCTACGCATTACCAGCCTGTCGGACAAGCGGCCCGCCGCACTGCGCTGATTCCCGCACATCCGTATGTAACGGCAACCATTTCCTGGTATGCAGCTATGATTGGCCCGAAGGTCTCCCAAGGTTTTCCATTTTCACCTGAATAAGGAAGCCTGAGAATACACTGGCTTCGGTCGTGAACCTGATCGGTTGGATCCGGACCATGCGCAACCTTCTTAGCTTACGAATTGTCCTCGGGACGAATATAAGGCTGCATCAGGGTTCCTTTTTCCCGGATGAGCATGTCACTTGCCATTGTTGTGCCCTCCTACATCCTTCACGCAGCGGAAGCCAGTGTGGTTCAGGCCGGTATCCGCGGTGGAACCCATACGTCGAGCATTACGGTACCCGGAGCAATACTCCTCGCTGCATAAAAAGGAACCACCCCTCACGACCTTTTCCTGTTGGAAGGGCATGTCGGGATGGAAGCCTCGGGACGGTCCGCCGATATCGGTACCACTTGCTTCCGGTTTTCGATAGAAGTTGTGGTCGAACCAGTCGCTGCACCATTCCCACACATTCCCCGCCATGTCGTACAAGCCGTAACCATTGGGAGGGAAGGATCTGACCGGGGCGCTTCCCTCGAAACCGTCGCGGCGAGAATTCTCATACGGAAACAAACCCTGCCAGAAGTTGGCCTTTGGCGTGCCTCTGGTCGCAGGTTCGTCGCCCCAGGGATACACCATGTTTTCCATACCGCCTCGAGCGGCCCATTCCCATTCCGCCTCCGTGGGCAACCTTTTGCCAGCCCAGCGGGCATAGGCTGCGGCGTCCTCCCAGGCAACCTGAACCACCGGATGGTTCGCCTTCCCCTCCAGGTCGCTTCCGGGACCTTCCGGGTGGCGCCAGTCGGCGCCGGTAACCCAAGTCCACCAACGGCTGGGATCGTCCAAGGGGACAGGCGCCAGGGTATGCCGGAAAACCAGGGCACCCGGCAGCAGTAGACTGTCGGGCAAACGAGGCGTTCCGGGGGGCAGTCCCTTTTTCATTTCCTCCCAGTCAATAGGCCGTTCGGCAACTGTGACATAACCTGTCGCATCCACGAATTCCCCAAAACGGGCGTTCGTCACTTCCGTCTCGTCCATCCAGAAGGCAGCGACCGCCACCGTATGCTTGGGAAATTCGTTGGACACCGCCTGGTCGTTGTCTCCCCCCATTTGCAAAGTGCCGGCAGGCACCAGTACCATACCGTCCAGTTTTCGAACTGTCGGAGTCTCATGGACGGGAACTTCCTTCCGCCCGCCGCAGGCGCTTAGCAAAAGCAACGAACAGATGATGCGGATAGCGAAGGTACCGGATGTCTCAGGAATCATGACGAAAGCTTTGGGTAACCGATGTAAGCGGAATACAGGTGATTATTAATTCGAAAATTCATACAAAGTGTATGCGGCCCTGAATATCGAACCAGGACGTCAGAGGATGTATCTTTCGGAAAATTGGAATTTCATGGAGGACCGGCATTTTTCCGAACAATCCCGCTTCCGGTGGCCCCGATCTGAAGCTGGTTGTGCTGGGTCGCATGGTTGCTGAAACCACTGAGGTTAGTCGCATTGAAAATATTGAATACATCCGCCCGGAACAAAAGTTTCGCATCCATCCATGCAACTCCGTACTGAACCCCAGGTCAAAGCTTCGGAATCCTGGCAAACGGTCGCTGTTTCGATGCTCACCCGGATGTCGGTCACTGTTGCCGACGTGTGCATCCCCGAAGGAGGCACCGTCACCGTACAGGTCGGTGGTGCCGTACACCAAGGCATCGGGAATGCGGTTGACCGGCTGACCGCTTTGAAACAAAGCGGTGGCGGTGACGTCCAGGCGGTCTGCCGGACTACAGGTCAGGATTGCATTGAGCTGGTGTCTTCGATCGTTGATACCAGGCCCCCATTCCGCATCAAAATCATTACCGTCCATCGCCCTGAAATTAATGTCCTCCATGTTGTTTTCCAAGCAGGACATAGTGTAGTTCACACGCCAGGCAAAACGGCTGTCATTGCGGTTCTGCTGCATACTGACACTGCCTGCATAGTATCGGCTTTCCCCTGCTGTTTCCGACAAAATGATGTTACGGGCGACCCCTTGCAACGTATCACCGCCGGTCAGGGCGTATCCGCTCTCGAAGACAGGCACCGGCCGACTGGCATCCGCCGCCGTTGTTGTCCGGACGGTTATGGGGACATCCGAAGGCAAGGGGTATGGTGCGGTGGCGTTTAGATTACGCAGGCGAAAGAGCTGCTGTGCGCGATTGTGAATCAGGTCGATTTGGAACAGCCGGCGGGAGTCGGGCTGATATTGGTAACCGAGACCAAACTGATGGGTGAGCGGGTTGTCGTATCCATTGGGATTCAGAATACGGCGATCGTTGCTGAACACTCCCTGTCGCTGTCCTTGCAACAATCTTCGGTCGGGCCCCTTCAAATAAGGCACCTGTTGCAAGCTCGCCGTCAGATTGCCAGCGAAGGTGATCCGGTCGATGTTCGTGTCAGCGGGTAGGATACCCAGCGCCACCAGCTGCCGGAGCTGTCGCTTGTGATGCGTCGAGGTGGTGTTCTGTTGCAAGGCATCGCTGTACACGGCGTACAGAATCTTTTCGCAGCAGGTCCCATACCCGCCACGCAAGAGGCTGCGTTGCCCCAGCCGGTAGTTGGCGTTGAGGCGGGGCGCAAGGTTGTTCCGGTCTCCCCTGGCAACTCCTCCCTTCGAAAGATTATCGTAATCGTAACGCAGCCCCATGGTCCCTGTCAGTCGGCCGGTCACATCGAAGCGGTCCTTCAGATAGCCTGACGAGATATGCTGCGTTTTGCCGAGAGATGTGGGCCGCAGCTCCACCTGATAAAGCGAAACCTTCGCATCCGATGGCAAATCCAGTATGCCCAGGTTGCTTCCGTATCCTGCGACGGCCAGCGCGTCCAGTTGCGCGGCATCCAAACGGACCATATAATTGCCATTCACATTGCCGCCGCCGAACAGGTCATGCCGTGCGGAAACAAGGCTGAAAGCGGCCTGAACGACATGTCGTGGCAGGTAGTATTTGACTTTTTGCTGGAACTGGAAGGTGTTCTCCGTCTGCTCGAAAACATAACCTGGATGACCCAGGACCGCAACGGTTTGGTCCTGTGGGTCGAGGACCTGCACTTGGGGACTGCCACCGTCGGACACGCGGGCATAGTTCCAGCGGAATCTCGCAAATTGTGCGTTCGTCTCCGCACTAAGCTTGCCGCCTACCCAATTGTTCCGGGAAGTCAGGAGCACGGAATTGCGGTCTTGGAAGTTGGCGGCGGACGGGAAGGTCACCCCACCCTCCAGCCCACCCCCCTGCCGTTCCATACCGACCAGCCCGACGTTGGCGCGGACGTAAGAACGGAATCGTTTGTTCCAAATATGGTAGATCTTGCCGGAAAAAAAGGAGAATCGGTTCGCTCCCCGGATGGTTTCGTCGACTCGGAGCGCAGGGGAATGAAGCCTGTTTTTCTTTCGGCCCATGGTATGTTCCGGGTCGAGATAGAAAAAGGTCCTGTCCTTTCTAATCGGTCCACCCATGGCGACGCCTGTCGGATAACGTCGGAAGCCGTCCCGTACGGGGTTGCCGGACAAATCACGCTGGGGAAAAGGTGGTTCTGCATCCAGGGCCGGACCGGGGCGATGAACCTCAAAGGCTTCCCCTTCCCATACATTGCTACCCGAGTGGGGGCTTATCTTGACGGCACCATTGTTAAACAACCCATATGCTGCGGAGTAGTTGTTGGTCAGGACGGTGACATCCTTGGCGAAACCGAGAGTAACAGAAAATTTCTGCCCGCCCAGGAATCGCTCGTTATAGTCCAATCCGTCGATTAGGTAACTGTTGAACAAAGGATTGGCGTCGTTGATGCTGACGTTGGGTACCTTCGGAAAAAAGCCGGTGGCCTGGGCGACATAGGGCAATCGGTACAATTCCCTGGTAAGGTCCCTACCCTCCGCTGGCAAACGTTCCAGTTCCTTTCGGTCCAGCGAATGCGAAACCTCCGCATAGGTGCTGTTGATGGTACCTGATGCCGCGAAGGACTTTACCAACGCCCCGGTCAACGAATGCGTGTCTTCCCGGAGTACGACCCCTACGCTGCGCTCTTGATTGGAACGGAGGTTGAACGGTCCATCCGTCGTCGCTCCGAAGGGCAGGTTAGCCGGAACCAGCATGAAATATTCCTCGGCTATCGGCAGGGAACGGAATACCACCTTGCCTGTCGGGTCTGTCAAACCGGATTGCGCAATGCCCAGGGACTGGTTACGAAGGTGAACGATGATTTGCGCCGCAGGTTCGTCGTTCGGCTCCAATACGCTCACCAGCAGATCCACCTGCCCGAACCCATGGGTACCGAGACATGCCAGCAAAAAGGTATGGAATAAACGCATGCTCAAATGTTTGGCAGTAAAGTTGGTCGGAAACGGCGGGAAGGCTGATTCCCCCGCAATGCTGTACGCAGCCCGAATTCAGGGACTTTGATTTCTGCGTGCGGCCGGCTGCTTACCCTTTCCGATCATGATGATTGGCTTCGCTGGACGGATATTTGGCAAGTTGTGGTAAGGTGAATCGCATCACTTCGAAAGTCCGCCTCCGACAATGCGTCCGAACAAGCTGTCGTTGCGGAACGGTAGTGACGCCAACAGGTAATCCTGGTGCCCGCTGCCATTCTTATCCGGCGCTTATCCCGGCGCTTCGCAGAATGCCTAGCTCCAGCCCTCTCAACTCCGCCAATCCACGCAATCTGCCAATGGCGGAATAACCGGGATTCGTTCGCTTACCAAGGTCGTCCAGCATTTGATGGCCGTGGTCCGGTCGCATGGGCAGCTGACAATCCTGTTGTCCGCCAGCGTGCAACAGGGCCTTCATCACGGCAAACATGTCCACATCCCCATCCAGATGGTCGGCTTCGAAGAAATTACCCGCCGCATCCCGCTTGGTGGAACGCAAGTGAATGAAATGAATTCGCGGCCCAAAAGCCTCCGCCATGGACGGCAGGTCGTTATCGGGACGCACGCCGAAGGATCCGGTGCAGAAGCAAAGACCGTTGTGCGGGGAAGGAACTTTGTCGAACAGGTGCCGCACGTCCGGGGCTGTACTCAGGATACGTGGCAGACCCAACAACGGAAAGGGCGGGTCGTCGGGATGGATGGCCAGTTTGACACCGTTTTCCTCCGCGACGGGCGTGATTTGTTCCAGAAAAAAGATGAGATTGTTCCTAATTGTGTCCGCGTTCAAATCGCGATAGGTGTCCAGGGTGAATTGGAAATCCCGCAAGCTGCCAGCCCCTTCCGTGGTGCCGCCAGGCAAACCTGCGATGATGTTCCGGGTGAGCTGGTCTCGCTGAATGACGGACATCTTGTCGTACCGTTCCTTTGCCTGCCGCAGCTCCGCCTCATTATAGTCAGCTTCGGCATGCGGCCTTTTCAGAACGAACAGATCGAACGCGGCGAAGGCACTTTTCTCAAAATACAAGGCCGTGGAGCCGTCCGGCATCGGATACGCCAGTTCCGTCCTGGTCCAGTCTAGTACCGGCATGAAATTGTAGGCGACAATTTTTACTCCACAGGTAGCTAAATTTCTTATGTTTTGCTGATAATGTGCAATATAGCGCAAATAGTCGCCCGAGGCCCGCTTGATGTCCTCCTGAACGGGAACACTCTCCACGACCGACCACTTCAGTCCGGCTGCCTCGATCTGGGATTTCCGCCGGAGGATTTCCTCCACAGGCCAGACCTGTCCGTTCGGCAGGTGATGCAGGGCGGAGACGACACCGGTGGCTCCTGCCTGTCTGATATGGGACAAGCGCACCGGGTCTTCCGGTCCGTACCAACGCCAGGTTTGTTCCAAACGTTTCAACAGCATGTGATTTTGTCGGGTTATGGAATTCAAATGTGCAAAATTAGCATACCGCAGGCTCCTGGTATATCCAGGTGACGAAAATCACGTGAAGCGCATTTCGAGGGTGGGTAGTTAGGGAGGCAGGCAGGCAGTGAGAGCGTGACTTCCCGTCACAACCGCACAAAAACGAAATAATTATTGTGTTATAAACTCAGACTGTCCCAAGCCTTCTGCCGAAAGGCAACCCGGTTGTACCCTTTAAGACGGTCAAACTTCATTTGAGCTCGTCACTAGCAAGAGGAAAGATAAAATTATACAACAACACCTGCTACCACAGCTACAATCAAGGAAACAATCGCCAACAGGTTTTCTTCTATTGAAACAACTACCGCTACTTCCTTTGGAAAATGTGAGCTCACCTCCTTTCGTTCGGCGAACTTGTGGCCTTTTGCCTGATGCAAAATCATTTTCACCGGCTTTTTTTCGTTAAGACGGTTGAAGTGTCAAAAGCAGCATTGCGTGCATATGTGGAGCAGGTCCACGCAAGGATAAAAGGCTTCCAACGTTCGGGCGTATCTTCCTGTTACGCCCTCGGAAGCATCCGAAGCGAAGGCCTGACTTCCAATAACACCCATGCTGTTGTTTCGCTCAACGAATCCATCGTATCCTGCAACGAAGCCATACCTGTCCCATCCATATAGACCGAATTCATTCCGGAAGCTTGTTCAGAAAAGAATGAAAGGCGAAGCGCGGAGGTATTGAAGCGTTCTTAACTAAAAAACAGACATGGAAATGACAATATTGGTCTCCTGACGGAAGCGGACTATGCCGGTCATTGTCTGTGATTTATCCAATATAATCCGGTCAAGGCGGGATTGGTGACACAGCCCGAAGAATGACGTTTTTCTTCAACAAGAGATGGTCCGTGTTTGCGGGAAGGTTAATTGTGTGATCTGAGCCTTTTGCAGGTCTGAGGGGCGGAGCCTTTTTTTAAGTGAGAAAGTAATGATCCTTTAATCGAGTAGGAGAAATAGCCATTACTTGATTGGAGAGTCCGGTAATAAAGAGCCGAACGAATCAATCTTTCAGATTTCATCGTGAATACATCACATAAAGTTTGATTGCAGCGGACACAATGGGCTTCCCTGCGGTGTACCTTGTATCCGTTGCTCCACGAGCCCGCCGTTCAGTAAGCCGGATTTCAGTGTCCTGCCTGTCAGCCGGAGTAGACGATGGTCTCCGATTCTTGTGACCAATAGCCACAGCAAGCCTTGGTGGTTTACCTTACATAAGAATTTCTCCAAATCCATATCCCCAACCCTGCGCTTGCCCATTTCAAGATCTTCCAGCACTGTTTCTATGCCTGGTTTGCAGCGCATCCAGGATGAAATCCTTAACAGTCAAGGGAAAATGTCGGGTCGTATATCTCTTGCATCACTAGTTGGATGGCTTGCTGTACGACCGCGTCTACAATCGTCGGTATGCCTAGTTGACGTATAGCTACCCCTTTTGATGGTTGTGGCTCGTAGCTGCCCGTGAGCAGTTCCGCTGGAAAGTTCTCCTAGTTCTGAGTGAACCAATTCCATAGCTCCCGCCCGTTCATCCTGTCAACTCCTGCACTGCCGCCGATCTTCCGTACCATTTGCAGGCTTCTTACAGATTGTTGTACGCCGTGATGCTTTCAGGCGCCCCGGTCGTTCGAATACATGCTTCTAAGCATGAAGACCACCACGCCGGGCTTACCTGTCCGCTCTTTGTTTACCACACGGATACTTCCATAGTAAAAGGGGCATGGCTCACAACACAAGCTGCCTGTCCCGCAGACTATATCTGGCCGCGCCATCGTTTTCTGTCCTTTCATATTGGCATTTACTTCTCTACATAAAGCGCTTCGCCGCCAAGGATTCGGTCCTTCGCGCCATCCCCGTTTCGGGAACTTCCACCCTACCATGGCCTCGGCCGACTGCTGGACAGCGACCGTACCATGCCGGTTCGCTTGTCGTCGACTTGGGCTTACCTGTCCGGATTCTCTGCGATTACTAACATGACCTCTCCTGCAACCAACATGATTCACCACCACAACTTACGTCCGATCTTCTGGCTTCGCGTTCCAAGGCCCGCTCACCCAGCGTGGAAGCCTCATATCATGTTTCCGACCGTTTGGTCGCAGTATTTCACCGGCGTCCTTCAGGTCCCCGCTCGCCCGAGACACCCCTGCCATTCGCTGACGATTACCTTCGGCAGGCTCGCAGCTGACTACAACCCTCCATTGGGTGTAATACGCAGCGACACAACAAAAAAAGCCCGCCGAAATCAGCGGGCTTTTTATTTGCAAAACACAATGTTGTTTTGAACTGTCGGGGTAGCAGGATTCGAACCTGCGGCCCCCTGCTCCCAAAGCAGGTGCGCTAACCGGACTGCGCTACACCCCGAACAACTCCGGCGTTGCCGGGGCTGATGCATGCGGTGAGAGAGGGATTCGAACCCTCGGTACCCGTTTCCAAGTACGACGGTTTAGCAAACCGTTGGTTTAAGCCACTCACCCATCTCACCAGGTGATTTCAAATATAAGAGCGGCGGCAAAGGTATAAGGATTCACACAATTTCAAAATAATAATTCCATTGTGTCAAAAAAAAATGCAGGGGGAAGGTTAAGTCATTTCTCGAGCAGGCTCAGTCTGATTTTCTTCTCCAGTTCCGCCACGGTATCCTTGAATACCACATCCGTCTCCATCAGGTCCTGTACCGTTTTGACGGAATAGATGACGGTACTGTGGTCCCTTCCGCCGAATATCTCCCCAATATTCTTCAATGACTTGTCGGTCAGATTCTTTGCCAAGTACATGGAAAGCTGACGGGCGATGACGAACTGTCGTTTCCGCGTCTTGCCACCGAGTTTTTCGACCGGCACATCGAAATGTTCCGCCACCAGGTTCTTGATGAAATCGAGTGTGATTTCCTGATTGATTTGGGTGACGAAGTTTCGGATTACGTCCTTGGTGAGATCCAGGTCGATCTCACGGTTGTTCAACGAAGATTGGGCGATCAGGGAGACCAGGACACCTTCCAGTTCGCGGATGTTGTTCTGAATGTTGTAGCAGATGAATTCGACCACGTCGGAAGGCAGTTCCACCCCTTCTCTGGACATCTTGGCTTCCAGGATGGCGACTCGGGTCTCGTAGTCAGGAATCTGCAGGTCTGCCGACAATCCCCATTTGAACCGGGAGATGAGCCTTTCCTCCATACCGTCCAGGTCTTTCGGCGGCCGGTCTGATGTAAGGATGATTTGCTTACCGCTCTGGTGCAACTGGTTGAATATATGAAAGAAAATTTCCTGGGTCTTCTGCTTGTTCGCTAGGAACTGGATGTCGTCGACGATAAGCACGTCCACCATTTGGTAGAAGTTTACGAAATCGTTGACCGCATTGTTTTTGATAGACTCGATGATCTGACTGGTGAATTTCTCGGAGGAAACATAAAGGACGGTCTTGTTCGGCTGCAACCGGAGCGCCTCGTTACCTATCGCATGAACCAAGTGGGTTTTTCCCAGTCCGACCTCCCCGAAGATGACCAACGGGTTGAAGGCCGTTCCGCCGGGTTTGCGTGCGACAGCGAAACCGGCGGAACGCGCCAGCCGGTTGCAATCCCCTTCGATGAAGGAATCGAACACGTAATTTGGATTGAGCTGAGGATTCACACTCAATTTACGGATTCCGGGTATGACGAAGGGATTCTTGATTGAGTTGGTGTCTATTCCTGCCGGAAGACCATTGTCTTTCAAGGGGGCGACGGTCGTCTTGTTGGTAATGGAGGAAGAAACCGGGACGGCTGTCGTCGAAAGCGGCCGTTGAAATTGCAGCGGCGTCGTCAGAATCTGATACTCGAGTCTGCCTTTTTCCCCCAATTCCTTGCGAATGGTCATTTTGAGCAGGGACACATAGTGCTCTTCCAGCCACTCGTAAAAAAATTTGTTGGGTACCTGTATCGTCAGGGCGTTGTTCTCCAAGCGAACCGGCCGAATCGGTTCGAACCAGGTTTTAAAGCTTTGGCCGTTGACATTCAGCCTAATCACCTGGAGACAGTTGTCCCACACTTGTATACAGTCGTTAGCCATGCTCAAATACCATTGGAATATCTGAAATATAACCTTGCGATAGCCTGAGACCAGGCAGTGTCCAGCAATCAGTAAATCAGTATTGTCAGGCGTTCAATAAGGAAAGTAAGATTCGTTCTACGCCTGTGCACAGTAAGTGTCTTTCACTAAGGAAGAGTGCAAAAATGGTGTAAATTTTCTCAAAATAAAAACCGCGAATCCTTTTTTTACAAAAAAAAACCAAAAAAGGAATTTCCATTGATAATCAACGACTTAAAGTGCAAATCAAGCTTGCTGGCTTGTATTCAATGCTATTTGTATCTGTATAATTAATATAGATATTTTATCCGTCAAACGGGGCCGAACCGAAGGTGCCGCACATGCTGCCGATTCCGACCATCGTCCCACTGGATACAGACGGAAACCCACCCTGTCAAAGAGATTTGTAATATGCTTGTTGTCAGGGCATGTCGCATTGCCGACGGCACAGGTACCCTGTTAACGAAAGAAAGGTGCTTGCCTACCGGACGCTATGCCTGTAACAACAGCCTGGTCTCCATACGTATTGCCTCCAATGCTTTCTCCAGCGGCCTTACAGGCTGCGCCATGGCATACGTCATCAACTGCTCCGACATCACCTCGGCACCTGCATGCGGCTCTGTCCGCTCTGAGACAAAGTCGACCAGCCTCACCGTCTCGTCTCTGGCCACCTGAACGATCTTCCACAATTGGTCGGAAACATAAATCTGTTGGGTCAGGTTGTGGTCGAACTCCTGTTGTATCGTCAGCAACAGCGCCAGTCGGAGTTCATCCGCCCGCATACCCGGGCGCATCGCCCTGAATATCATGGCAGGAATGCTTATCCGCTCGCACAGCAGGCTCAACCGCTCATAGGCCTGAAGACGTAACGGAATTGTTATGTTCTTTTTTTTCTGCTGGTAGCGGAACAATTTCAACCGATACCTTTCCTCGAACCACTTGCCGCTTACAAAGTAAACCGCTCCGAACATCATTAGGGAAGGCAGTACGGTGCGCAATATTTCCAACAAGATTTCCATTTGAATCTGGCTTTGTTTCGTCCGCCGAAACCTCTCCGGTCCGACCCGGCAAAGATAAGCCTCCGACGATGTGTTCCAAACCTTACCCGCAGCTCAACCCGACGCACTTATTTTTGTTTATATTGCAACACCTTTTTTCTATTTTCGCAACGAATGATTAACCGAAACCTTCCGGTATGTCCATAGACCAGTTCGCCACGGCACCCATCCGGCTGACGTCCGGTGCATTACAACAACTCAACAAAATCATGGAGGATCAAGGCATCCCATCCGACCACGGACTCCGTGTGGGTGTCAAAGGGGGTGGCTGTTCGGGATTCTCCTATGTTTTGGGTTTCGACCGCAAATCTGACACCGACGATGAGTATACCATAGACGGCATGCGCGTCTTCATGCAGAAGGCACACGCCATCTATCTCATCGGTATGGAAATCGACTGGGTCGACGGTCTCAATAACCGTGGATTCTCCTTCAACAACCCGAACGCAACGTCCACCTGCGGTTGCGGCACCTCCTTCTCCGCCTGATTCCCCCGCGCAGACGAGTAACAAAAAAACCCGCAAACGGGCGTCTGCGGGCGTATTCGTTGGTGTTTGTTCATCTTTCCGGTTAACGGGAGGCTCCCGGTTACAGCATTCCGACTGCTTCCTGTCGCACCCAATTCCGGCCAACGACTGATGGACATCCGAAACTTATCCGGACGCCAAAGGGGGATAAAAGGGGGATGAGGATTCTATTGGTGGCAAATGTAATCTTTATGCGAATCAATATCCGAAAAATCAGGTGCCGGAACACTCATCCCGTTGTGCCGGGTTCAGTCTCGACTTCCTAGACAAATCCGACCGCCATCGGAGACGCCCCTTACTCCTTCCCTTGCTGTTGCACGCGAATTGAATCTGCTTGGGCAACACCTTGCCGACCGGGATGCCCTGCCGGCGATCGCTTCACGCCAGTTCCTGCGCTTACCACACGGCTACGGTTTTCACCCCCGGCCGGCTCTCCCCAACCACCGGTGGAAGTGCTGCAGGGCCAATCAACAAGCGGGTGGACCACAACAGCACGTCCACCCATTTATGCTTCCTTCGGATGCACCAACAAGGGCATTTCGATGAATCCATCCTTCCGCTTTATCCGCAGCATGACCGTCCCCAACCTCCCTTCCGCCGCAAACCACCACCGCCACACATGGTCAGCGTTACCTGCCGAGAAGGAACCGCCAGACCCAACGTCTGCCGAATTTACAGGAACATTTCTCGGCTGTCCGCCTGGCAAGCCTAGCCGTCAGGACCGGCTGCGACAACAGCCAGGCACCTCGTACCTACTGCCTGCCGGACTTAGGTACAGGTGGATTTCTGATCGGTAAGCACCATGTGCACCGCAGCGTATTTGGAATGGAACAGCCTTGCCAATTCCTGTCCATTGGAGGTGCGTTCATGGTCGGCGCCCGCATTGTCAGATTCCCCTTTCTGCTGACGACCACCTTGATGCCGCCGAGGATAAGTCGGTCCGGCGGATAACCTGCCACCTGCTCCAGATACAACTCGACCTGGCCACTCCGCTCAAATCGTTCCATCTTCCGCTACGCCTTCTGGGATTTTGGCTTATTCATCTCATGTATACTGTCGCATCCGGTCCTACCGACTCAAGTCAGCGTGACGAAGCCTATCGTCGGATATACCTGCCGGGGTCCGGTTTGAATTGGTTCAGGCGTCTGATGACATGCCGCGCTTGCACCTCTTGCGCACCTTCCGATTCCCCATTCCTCCCGTTCCCTGCGTCCATCGTCCGGATGAGCCGATTTTTCATGACGCCATTGCCACTTGCGCCAGGCTCCTCCTTCCAGACAGACTGTGCCTGCGAACAGGTACCGGATCTCCAAAGCCACAGACTTGGCACAATATAGTTCGCCGTTTGATGTCCTGGCTGCCCTGACATCCCTTGACAACCGATTGTCTGTGCAAACCGGCCAGCTTCGAACCGGACTCCGGCGACATCGGCGCCGCCTTCGGCGTGTAAGAATCCACACCGGCAAGATTTCCATGGCACAAGCACGGGCTTGCCAAGAGAATTCCTGCGTGTCCGATATCGATGCCCTTTCATTCCGCACCTGTTGAAATTTCATACATGAACAACGCTTATTCCTTCAACCTCTTTCGCTATGCCCCCTTCTTCCGATGTTGCCACTACTGATCTGACGGCGGCACCAGCGCCGGCCGGGACGAATCCCATTTCTCAGCCGCTTCCGCTTCCAACCCGTTCCGTGAGGTCGGCTCCTTTTCAACCGGGAAGCGATAGGCTGAAATACCAGCAATAGACTGCTGCCGTCCGTTCTCCAGGATTCTCCATCAACATGGCAGCTACCAAATACCGACCTTGGTCTCCCAAGGATCACCATGTCACCAGCCAAGCTGGAAGATGTGAATTCACGGATATGGTTCGCTTTTGTTTCCAACAGCTCCATCAAAGAAACCAACATAAGCTGGTGCTGCCGAACAACTGGACTGGTCGCTCGCTGACTTTTTTGGATCTGTCATGTTTCGTACAAATCTGTCGGTTGACTTTCCGCTGCCTGCTCCAGGGGATGATTTCGACAGCCAACCTTGACTGGCTGCAGCTTCCACAGGATTGCCAGGGTGGACCGGAAATGTCCGATTTCCCGAAAGAACTTGAAATCAGTCGACAAGCTTTGCCTGCTATGGAATTCCACCTCCCGATCCTTATGTGCGGCTGCAAACTGCTTCACCGATTGCAACTTGGATATCCGGCCGGGACGGAACCAGCCCAGGATGTCCAATCTTCCCGTTCCGGCAAACCGAAACGCAGGACCGTAACGGTCTTCGTTTCCTTAGATATTCTCCATTATGGTCCGCATGCGGTCCTTTACTCGTTCAATCACTCAAAGTCGCTACATTCTAAAAATGTCCAATCACCTTTTCCTGCGACCGCAGATAACGGTGAAGGAGGCCATGTCAACGTTCCTGGAATTGGTGTGAACTACCCGTCAGCACTGATTCCTCTGCCGGAAGCTTCCCTCTCTGAACCCATTCGTCATGCAAGACATTCAAGAGATGTTTGAACTTCGCCACTCCAGGGAACAGTTGCTGACAACAACCGGTGTATTTGCAGAGGCAGCCAAATGATTACGACGGAATTTCAAAGCCGACATGCCACGATTGGCTGCCGGGCAGTTTCCTCCCTCTGTTTCGTTGGCTCGCGAGGACCAGCACAGGGGTTTCCCTCCAACCGTTTTGCAGACACACTTCTGTGCGTATCACACGGTATGCCGTATTTGTGCGTTACTTGCCACGTAGGCTACTGATTCACACTTTCTGAAACAAAAGCGGCAACAATCCTTCGCCACCAGCAGGCTTCTTCGCCGATACATGCAGCAGTTCAAGCAGGAGCCAGCGGTCGTACAAGGCGTGGAGCAAGAGAAAGTGATGTTGTATCGCTCCTGCCTGACGACACGCTGCCGAACCTGTTTCAATCCCCATCCTATCCCACCACGGCAGGCAACGGATGGGCAAACGCTCGCCCAAGATCGGTTTGCTTCTCCGGAGCGGCGGGATGCCACCAGGAACAATAGCACGGCATGGTGCATCCGGATACCTGGCCATCGAGCAAAACTCTGATCCAAGCTGTCAGCCGACGTGTCATGTTTCCGTAGGGATACCGGCTCGGCACTTCGCTTCAATTCAATACCGGGCAACGGGCATGGGAAGCCAATTGGTCGATGCCGGGTTCCGGTAGCGGCTGGTCCCATCTTCCTTGCTCCTCCAACAGCAGGCGCTCCGACCAACGGTGCATGAATCAGGATTCCCAACGGCCGGCCGCCTGCATGGATGCTCCCAGCTCATCGTTGGGTGGAAGCACCTTGTTATGAACCATCGTCGCTTGATTGGAATAAAGTACCCTGGAGATCCCGTTTGCCAAGGCATCCGAAATCTGGAATGCCATATCCCTGCGTCTCCGACCGATGCCGAACCAAAACACCCGGCGTGATAAAAAAACATTCTGCCCACTATTTCAAATACGTCCGCCGGAAGCTCAGAACCTGTTCTGCAAGCTGATCAAATTGGAGGCGCCTGCCACGAACCATCCTTTTTACCACCGTTTTTTGGCACCAATGACCGGAATACCTTACATTTGTAAGTTACTCCGAATGAATGTCCCCAGCTTGCCGCCGCTTGTATTTGGCGAGATTTTGGATGCCTCGTCAACGGCAAATCGCGTAAATCGTCTCCCATGAATGCATTGAAAACCTCCTTGCTGCTGTCGCTACTGTTGTCCTTGCAAGCCTGTACGAATGACGAACTGCGGCATTCACTGGATGCCACGCTTGAAAGATTGGCGGATCGTGCGGCTCCTACCGGAAGCAAGGAATTTTTCCTGCTGCCGGACGAACATGATTTCGCCGCCATCCCCCAGGACCCCGCCAACCCACTCAATCCGGCCAAGGTGGAACTGGGAAAGTTGTTGTTTTACGAAACCGGATTGGGACTCGTACCGCAGCATCCGGAAGCCAGGAACACCTACTCCTGCGCGTCCTGTCATATCCCCGATGCCGGCTTCATGCCTGGTCGCGCCCAGGGCATTGCCGACGGTGGCACCGGTTTCGGATACAATGGGGAAGGTCGCTCCAAACTGGTCTTCTATCATGACAACGAACCTGATGTCCAGGGCGCCAGGGCCTTGAGCGTCTGCAACGTAGCCTTCGTTACCAATACTGCCTGGGCAGGCAAGTTCGGCGGTACGCATATCAATATCGGCACGGAAGCACAATGGAAGGAGGATGCCCAAATAAACCACGAGGGACTCCTGGGTCCGGAAAGCCAGACCATCGCCGTTCAGTCCGTCCACCGGATGGTCATCAACGAGTCGGTGGCCGACAGCCTGGGGTACAAGGCTCATTTCGATGCCGCCTTCCCACAGGTGCCGGCCGGCCAACGGTATTCCGCCCGCACCCTCGCCTTCGCCCTGGCCGCCTATCTTCGAACCCTTATCCCTTCCAGGGCTCCGTTCCAGGATTGGCTTCGCGGCGACGCGTCCGCCCTGTCGGATGCGGAGAAAAGAGGGGCCGTCCTTTTCTTTTCCAAAGCCGGTTGTTACAAATGCCACAACGGGAAGGCGTTTCAAAACGCATCCCACTTCTATGCAGTCGGCGCAAAGGACCTGTTCGAAACGGGACAAGCGATCCGTACGGATGTGCACGACGAACGTAACCTGGGACGGGGCGGTTTCACCAACCGTGCGGAAGATATGTATAAGTTCAAGGTTCCGCAGCTGTACAACCTGTCCGGCGGATCCCATTTCTTCCACGGTTCATCCAAGCGCAGCCTACGGGAGGTGGTGGCGTATTTTAACGAAGGGATACCGGAGAACCCCCGGGTTCCGGCACAACAGCTGGCCGGCCAGTTCCATCCGTTGAACCTGACACCGGAGGAAGTGGATGACCTGGTCCTGTTCCTGGAACGATCGCTCTTCGACCGGGAAATGTCGCGCTTCGTACCGACTGCCCTGCCGTCCGGAAATTGTTTCCCTAACAACGACATCCAATCCAGGCAAGACCTGGGTTGTCAATGACCTTGCGGCCGGCGGTTACATCCTTTCGCTCGCCGGCCTCTGACGCGCTTGTCAACCGATTGCCATGCCACCCAAATTCTCTTCTGTTTTGTTCCGAGCGGCCTTCTTGCTCCTCCTCTTAGGGCAGCCCGGTTGTATCCCCCAAAACAACGGACTGGTGGCACTAACGGGTCGTCCCAATTCGCTTCGGTTGAGCCAGGACGCCGTGGAAAGCTTTCTCCTGGCACATTATGCCCGTGAAACCAACGTCCGAAGACTGAAGATGGTGAGAACGGAGAATGCCTATTACCTGTTGGCGGAAGTTGAAGCCGAAGGTTGCTATGCGCTCGAACTGGTCACCAAAGGTCGCAGATGCTACCTGTCATCGGATCGGAACATCCATACCTGCATGGACCCGGACCTCTCCCTTGGCACCTTTCTTCAGAAGGACGGATACATCCGGGGTTGCCGTAATGCCCGCCATACAATGTTGCCGCCGGTCCCGCGCCGGTGGTGAACGTGCGCTTCGTACCCGGCGGAAAAGTCAGACCATCCTCAACTCGAAAGTACCTTCCCTGAAAACCATCACGAGGTTCTTGCGCTGGCGGAACCATTCGACGATCTCCATTCCAAGGAATTCTCTCCGCCATCCCTGCTCCAACAATGGGTCGAAGTAGTCCATGTCTTCCCTCATCCTGCGCAGCACCCCCCGCGGCAGTACCAACTGGCTGGAAATTCCGGCATCCAGACTCTTGTAACGGACTAGCAGGTCCAGCATTTCCATGAGAAGGGCCTCCCGCTCGTTCTCCACGGTATCCTTCGGTATCCGCCGAAGGATTTCCGTCTCTTCCGGCGTCGCCGGCTCCTGATAAAACTGCTGGAACAGACTGCTGTATTTGCGAACCACGGAATCCGGAATCCGCCGGTTGTCCGTCAGGGATTCCTTGCCGGAATGTATGACCCGTACAATCGGGTTGATATATTTGGCTGGCAGTACCATTTCCTTGGAATGGTTCCTTTTCCTTGCCTCCGCTGTACGCCAAAGCAACAAGCGCAACAGAAACACCTGCTCCCGTTTGCGGAGCCCCTTGATCGTGGTATTCTCCAGCACCTCCTTGTACGGGTCCTGCGCGTAGGTTTCCGCCAGCTCCAGCACACGAAACTCCTCAGCAGCCCAGGACAAACGGCCGGAAAGGGTCAATTTTTCCGTCAACCTCCGCCAGATGTCCACCAAGTACACCACATCTGCCACCGCATAGGACAGCTGCTTGCTGTCGAAGGGACGGTTCTCCCAATTGGTGACCGTCTGCCCTTTGCTCAGGTGGACCCCCAACTCGGCGTCGACAAGCCTGGCAAAACTGATCGGGTGCCGATAACCGGCGAACGAAGCAGCCAGTTGTGTGTCGAAAACATTCCTCGGCAGGATGCCAAAATGGGCGTGGAACAATCGGAAATCATTTTCCCCTGCATGGACGATCTTCAGGATGTCCGGGCTCTCCAGCATCTGCAACAGGGGTTTCAGATTGCTTATCTTGACCGGATCGATCAAGAAGCAACCATGCTCCGTCGCGACCTGAATGAGACAGATGGTGGTCGTGAAGCGTCGCTCTCCGATGAACTCCGTGTCGAAACACATCCACCCGACCGAAGCGTTCTGTCGGTGAAATGCTTCCAGGGATGGAAAATCCTCAATGAGCTCGTACGGGTGTTTATCTGGTTTTGGCATGTTTCATGTCGTGGTTGTCCGCCTACCGGAACGCTTTGATCGGTTCCGGCTCCTCGGTATCTCCGTCCGTTCCCACATTTTCGGGTAAGACGGCCGCCTGCTTCGTCCAGTATGTCGGTCTGGGCGCTCGTTTCCGCCTGTCCATGACATTCGGACTGTGCGAAAGTAATCATTTGACGCTAATTTTACATTTCATCTTTTTTAGTCATACTTGTATTGGCTGATCCTCCAAACATCATCAACTGCTTTTCCGCACCGCCATCGTCCGCTGGGGCATGTGGTACAGGGAAGCTTCCATCCTGTGTCGAGATATGAAAACGTTGTTGGTAACCGGCGCTTCAGGGTTCCTTGGCAGGCATTTCTGCGCGCCAGTCATGAAAGGATGGCGTTTGGTCGGCACTTACCACCGCCATCCGTATCCTCTGGTAACAAACGCTGACGTGCCACTCATTCCCCTGGACCTCACATGCAAGGACACGGTATGGAAGATGCTGAAGTCTCTGAAGCCGGCGGCAGTGGTTCACCTGGCGGCAAATTCTGGAACGAATCATTGTGAGGAAAAACCGGATGAGACCGCCCAGCTCAATGTGGAGGCGACGGCAGACCTGGCGGAAATGTGTGCGGACAGGCATGTCAAACTGATCTTCACCTCCAGCGAACAAGTTTTCGACGGCCGCAAAGGAACGTACCGGGAATCCGACCCGGCGGAACCCGCCAATGAATACGGACGCCAGAAACTGGCGGCGGAAAGCCTTGTTTCCGCCATCTGTCCGGATGGTGCGATCGTACGCCTGGCCGTGCTGTTCGGATTCCGGCAGACGCCGGATGCGGCCGGTTGCTTCCTGGACCAATGGTTGGCGTCCTGGAAAAACTCCGTTCCTGTCACCGCCTTCCGGGATGAGATACGCAGTTTCCTCTCCGTTGATTGTGCGGTCCGGGGTATCGTACGATTGTTGGACATGGACGCGTCAGGGCTTTTCCACTTGGGAGGAGAGGTTCCGATGTCCAGGTACGACTTTGCCGTGCTGTCCAAGGAATCCTTTCGGCTGCGGCACGCCGTCGTACTGTCCAGGTTGCAGAAGGAGGTGATTATGGCGGCATACCGCCCACCGGACCTGAGCCTGGATTCAGGCAAGCTTTCCGATTTGGGTTTTCGACCGGAGGAACCGGCCCATGTGCTCCGACGCCTGGCCGGCATCATTCGCGCGGACCCTCCATTTCTTGAGAACTGATCGCTTCAGACCGTTTCCGAAAGTTGTCCCGCCAGCCAGTGCCGTACGTATGCTCCCTTCGGATCGTATCGTCCGGCCTGCGTCCTGGGGTTGAAATAACGGTCCTCCCGCGGGTCGTTGCCGATACCCGCCATATAATTCCAGTTTCCCCAATTGCTCGCCACATCGTAATCGACCAGCAGGCTTTCGAAATACTCCGCGCCCAGCTGCCAATTCACCTTCAGGTCGTGTACCAGATAGCTGGCGACATTCTGGCGGCCTCGGTTGGACATGAATCCTGTCGCGGCGATCTCCTTCATGTTGGCATCAATGAAGGGCTCCCCGGTTTCCCCTTCGACCCAACGGCGGAAACATGCAGGGTCGTCCGTCCAGCGACGGTCGACCTTCCCCCGCATACCTCCCTTGCGGAAGATGGCGGCACCGTGCTTCTTGGCCATCAGCCGGAAAAAATCCCGCCAGATCAATTCGAAGTAAATCCAATAGGTTGACTTGTTCTCTCCCCGTTCCGTTTCGTAGCGCTTGAGCTCATGATAAATGAGCTTGGGTGACAAACAACCTTGTGCCAACCAGGGGGAGAACCGCGTGGAATAATCGCTGCCCAGCAACTGATTCCTGGTGTCGAAATAGGTCTGCGCCAGGTCCGTATCCCAGAGATAGTATTGCAGCCGTGCCAGGGCTGCCTTTTCCCCACCTTGAAAAACGAAACCGCCATTCCCGCTGCCGGTCTCATCGGATCCGTCCCGAAGATATTCGGCCGGGATTTCTCCCGCATCTATCAAAGGATCGATAGCCGGCAGATCGGCCGGTACAGGCAATGGTTCCCTTATCGGGATGACCCGCTCCACTTCCTTGCGGAACTGGGTGAAGACCTCCGGTGTCTGGGTGACTGGGAAAGGGAGATCCGCCGTGTAAAAGAGCAATTTCCCCCTGGTATACCAGATCTCCTGTCCGACGGACCATAGATTTTTCTCCAGGGCGTCCTGCACCGCCACCTCCTCCGAGGTCCGTTCCCTGTTGCAGAACACCCAACTGCATCGCTGTTCCTGTGCCAGGCGGAAAATCACTTCCTCCGGTTTCCCTGCCAGGATCACCAGCTCGCTGCCCAACCGCCGCAGCGAGTCCCGGAGGTCCAATACGCTTTCCACAATGAACCTGCGCCGGAAACGGCCGGTCTTGGGCAATCCGCTCAGCTCAAGGGTGCCGGAGAAGATCCTGGGATCGAATACATATACCGGTATGATTTCGTCACAATTTCGCAGGGCGTCGGTCAGTGCCTCGTTGTCGTGCAGCCGAAGGTCCTGCCGGAACCAAACTATTCCTTTTTTTAGTATTTTCATATCCGCTGTTGTTAAGGCCGCTGGTGGACGCTTCCCATTAGCGCCGTCCGACCGGTGGGAATAGTTAAACAAGCGAAAGGCCATCCTGTTTTGTTCTCGCTTGCCAAATGGCTTGTTCCGGATGCGGAGTTTCATTCCGGCAACGCTATTCCCACGTAAACCCTACCTTTGTTCATGGCGCAGCAGCGCCGTCCTGCATATTCAAATTGTTTCGCCATGAACTTTCATAACACCCATTTCCTATGCAACATTCCATCCAGCTGACGCTTCTTTCCGCCGGCACCTTCAAGCTGGACGGTGGCGCCATGTTCGGAATCGTCCCCCGACGCCTATGGGCGCGCCAGCAGCCGCCCGACGCAAACAATCTTTGTACCTGGGCGCTGAGATGTCTGCTGATAGAGACCGAAGACCGGAAAATCCTGGTGGATTGCGGCATCGGTACAAAACAGGATGAGAAATGGCGTTCTTATTTCGAACCGACGGCTGCGCACAGCCTCGCCGACGGCTTGTCGGAGCGCGGATTAGGGATTGCTGACATCACGGATGTTTTCCTGACCCATCTGCATTTCGACCATTGCGGCGGCGCCTTGGTGCGGCTGGCGTCCGGCGAACTGGTCCCCGCCTTCCCCCATGCGACGTATTGGTCCACACCGAGCCATTGGGAAGCCGCCTTGCATCCCAATGAGAAGGAGGCTGCCTCCTTCCTGTCTGAAAATTTCAGTACCCTCGCAGATAGGGGCAAGGTACGGTGGATAGCGGAGCAGCCGGGGCTGGTGCCATGGCTGCCTGGTATCCACATACAGTTCGTCTACGGGCATACCCAGGCGATGATGCTGCTGCATATCCGGACGGCAAAGGGGTATTTCGTGCACTGTGCGGATTTGTTGCCGTCGTCTTTCCATGTTCCCATGCCATGGGTCATGGCGTACGACGTAAGGCCGTTGCAGACTTTGGTCGAGAAACGGGAGTTGTTGGCCTCGGCGGCGGAAGGGAACTGGTATCTGTTGCTGGAACATGACCCCGAACATGCCTGCATCACCATCCGTCGGGATGAGAAAGGGAGGTTCGTCGTCCGGGAAAAGTACCGGGACATTCCCGGTGACAGCTGAACCCGACAACGGTCCGACGGAAGCGGTCGGAGAAGCTGGTCAGGCTTCCAAGGTCTCCTGAAGCGACATCCATTCCTGCATGGCGGACTCGAGGTCCAGCTTGACCTGCTGATAAGCATCCACTTGCCAGCGGTGGTCCTGACGCTGGAAAAAGTCCGGGGCGGACATGTGACCTTCCAGGTCCGCCAGTTGTTTTTCGAGCTGCGCGACCCGCTTCTCGGCCTGTCCAAGCTGTCGTTGCAGTTGTCGGCGTTCCTCCAGGCCGATTTCCCTGGCCAAGACCGACTGCGGGCTGTTGCTGGCGGCGCCTCCGATCTCGACCTGCCGCATATCGTCCAGCTTCCTTTTGTCCAGGAAATAATTCACATCCCCCAGGTAGGTATGCAGTTTCTTGTCCCGGAACTCGATGGTGGTGTCGGTCAGCCCGGCGAGAAAATCCCGGTCGTGTGAGACGACGATCAGCGTACCGCTGTAATCGAGGAGAGAAGCTTTCAGGACCTCCTTGGAAAGCATGTCCAGGTGGTTGGTCGGTTCATCGAGCACCAGGAGGTTGATCGGCTTCAGCAGGAGGCAGGCCATGGCCAGCCGGGCTCTTTCCCCACCGGACAAAACGGATACTTTCTTGTCCTGGTCTTCCCCACTGAAGAGAAATGCACCTAGGATGGCCCGAAGTTTCGTGCGCATCTCAGGCGGCGAATGAAGCTCCATCGTCTCGAGCAAGGTCAGCTTCGGATTCAGGGCTTCCGCCTGGTTTTGGGCATAATATCCGATGAAGACATTGTGACCCGGCTGCAAGGTGCCGGCCGTAGGTGTCAGTTGGTTTACCAGCATTCTGGCCAGGGTGGTCTTGCCCTGCCCGTTTTGGCCGACGAATGCGATGCGCTGGCCACGTTCCACCTGAAAGTCCACGGATTCCAACACCCGGAGCTCGTCGTACCGCTTGGAGAGCCCCTGGGCCGTAACCACGATCTGGCCGGAACGAGGCGGTTCCGGAAACCGGATGTTCATCACGGCGGTATCCTGGTCTTCCATTTCGATCCGGTCGATCTTGTCCAGTTTTTTCTGCATGGACTGCGCCAGGGTGGTTTTGGTAGCCTTGGCCATAAAGCGGCTGATGGTCCGCTCCATCTGGGCGATCTGTTTCTGCTGGTTGTTCAAGGCCGCCGCCATTTTCTCCCGCCGATCCTCGCGCATCTCCACATAGCGGGAGTAGTTGGCCTTGTAATCATAAAGTTTGCCCAGCTCTATTTCCACGGTGCGGCGGGTCACGTTGTCCAGGAATGTCTTGTCGTGCGAGATCACGATGACTGCGCCTTCATAGGTTTGCAGGAATTCTTCGAGCCAGAGGATGCTCTCGATGTCGAGGTGATTGGTCGGTTCGTCCAGCAACAGGTAATCCGGCCGCTGAAGGAGCATTTTCGCCAGTTCGATACGCATCTGCCAACCGCCGCTGAATTCGTCGGTCAGGCGATGGAAATCCGAGTGCTTGAAACCGAGGCCTTTGAGAATCTTTTGTGCGTCCGCCTCCATGTTACCACCACCGATCAGCAGGAACCGATGGTCAAGGTCGGACATTTCGTTGAGCAAGTCCATGTATGCGTCCGTTTCGTAATCCGTGCGATGGGCCAGTTCCGCATGGATTTCCGCGAGCCGGCTCTCCACACGCCGCGCCTCGTCAAAGGCCGTCAGGGTCTCCTCCAGCACCGTTTTCCCTTTTGGCAGGCTCATCTCCTGGTGCAGGAAACCGAGGGTGCTTCCGCCGGGCCTCGCGATATGGCCATCGTCGGGCCGTTGGTAGGCGGCGATGATCTTCAGCAGGGTCGATTTGCCGGCGCCGTTGCGACCGACCAGTCCGATCCTGTCCCGCTCACCGATCACAAAATTGACCTTGTCCAGCAGGATGCGATCCCCATATTGCACATATATGTTCGAAACTGTCAGCATATCAAATGTTTAGGTTGTTCCAGCCTATGAGCCGGTGCCATCCGGCCTGCCCGGATCGGGCGCAAAATTAAGGGCTATTATTGAATTGCCCTCGATCCGACATTCCACTACGATCTTTTTTCAAGGTTCCGGTGTCATTCCGCTGGCAAACAGCAACCGGGAAAAATTAATTCTTATCCTCCCCTGTTTTGTGAAGTATGATTCAAAAACTACTTTTGCGATGGTCGTAAGGATATATCCAGCGATAAAACAACCTGCGCATGATACTAGGAATACTGAAAGAGCCGGCCCCGGAACGGAGGGTCTCCGTAACACCGGAATCCCTGGCCGCGCTGCGAAAAATCGGCATCACGGACATCCTGCTGGAGCGGGGCGCCGGAGAAGCCGCCACTTTTCCGGACACGGCCTACGAGGCGCAGGATGCCAGGTGCGTTTCCCGTCGGGAAGTCCTCGAGCAGGCATCCATTCTCACTTGTATTCATCCCCTGTCCGAATCAGAGGCCGGGTCGCTGCGTGGGGGTCAGATGCTGGTCGGACAGTTCAACCCTTTGGGCAACAATTCCGTGGTGCAACCCCTGTTGGCCTCTGAGGGCACCGCATTCAGCCTGGACCTGTTGCCGCGTTCGACCCGTGCACAGGCCATGGATGTGTTGTCATCGATGGCCACCGTCGCCGGATACAAGGCCATCCTGACCGCAGCCAACCACCTGCCGGGATTCTTTCCGATGTTCATGACGGCGGCCGGCACCATCAAACCGGCGAAAGTGCTGGTAATCGGCGCCGGCGTCGCCGGACTGCAGGCCATCGCGACGGCCAAGCGCCTGGGCGCCGTGGTGGAGGCGTTCGACGTCCGGACCGCCGCCAGGGAGGAAGTGCTGAGCCTCGGCGCCAAATTCGTAGCGGTGGAGGGAGCCCAGGAAAGTGCCGCCGCAGGGGGATATGCCGTCGAGCAGACGGAGGACTACAAACAGCGGCAGGCCGAAGCCGTACACCAGCATGCGCGGCAAGCGGATGTCATCATCTGCACCGCCCAGATTCCCGGCCGACGCGCACCGCTCATCATCCGCTCCGCCTCCGTGGAACAGATGAAACCCGGCTCCGTCATCGTGGACCTCGCCGCCGCCTCCGGTGGCAACTGCGAGCTCACCCGCGACGCAGAGACCATCCTCCACCACGGGGTCTCCATCATCGGCGCCTCCAACCTGCCTTCCACCCTGCCCCGGGACGCCAGCGGCATGTTCGGGAAGAACATCCTGAATTTCCTGAAGTTATTTTTTCAAAAAGGTGCTTTCAACGTCAATTTCGAGGATGACATCATTCTGGCCTCCTGCGTATCCTTCGAAAAAAAGATCATGTCCGAAAGGTTGCGACAGACCTTGACAAGTTCCTGACACCAACACCAGCGCGAACCAACATCTCTCCGGTCATTCAACCTACCTACCATGGAAGCTGCAGCAAATTTCTTTTTGGACAATCAGGATGCGATCTTCGTCATCATCCTGGCCGTTTTTCTCGGCACGGAAGTCATCAAGAACGTCCCGGCCCTGCTCCACACGCCCCTCATGTCGGGTTCCAATGCCGTCTCCGGTGTCGTCATCATGGGTTCCCTGATCATTCTGGGACATGCGGATTCCGAAGACCTGCTCACCCTTGTGCTCGGCTTCCTCGCCGTGTTCCTGGGCATGCTGAACGTGGTGGGCGGATTCGTCGTCACCGGACGGATGCTCGCCATGTTCCGGAAAAAGAAATGAACGGCCGAGCCGCAAACCCTCACCTTCGCAACAAGCAAATACCATGACGGCAGATTTTCTCCTGGAATTCTTCTATATCATCAGTTGTGTCACCTTCATCATCGGACTGCGCATGCTGAGTTCGCCGGATACTGCCCGAAAGGGAAATTCCGTCGCCGCGGCAGGCATGGGGATCGCCATCCTGGGAACCATCCTGTTCCACCGGGATGCGGATGGTGACGCCATCGGCAACTACGCCTGGATCGTCGGCGCCTTGACCGCCGGCTCCGTCGCGGGCTACCTCATGGCTACCCGCGTTCAAATGACCGCCATGCCGCAGATGGTGTCCTTTTTCAACGGCACGGGCGGGGCGACTTCCGCCCTGATCGCCTCCGTCGAGTTGTTCGCCAACCCTACACCGGATGCGGGATTCCTGTTGGTTGCCTACCTCGGCATCGTCGTCGGCGCCGTCACCTTTTCCGGTTCCATGGTGGCCTATGGAAAACTTGACGACAAGATCAAGGACCTGGGCGGGCGCCTGCTTTCCTGGTTGAATATGCTGTTCCTGTTGGTGATGGTGGGCATGACTGTCTACGGCATAGCCAATCTGGGATTGGGAGACATCGGCAGCTGGGCGCTGCTCGGCATCGCCCTGCTGTACGGATTCCTGTTCGTCATGCCTATCGGCGGTGCGGACATGCCGGTCGTGATCGCGCTGCTCAACTCCCTCTCCGGCATCGCAGGCGCCATCGGCGGGTTGCTATACGACAACAATGTCATGCTGATCGGCGGCATCCTCGTCGGCGCGTCCGGCCTTATCCTCACCTTGCTGATGTGCACGGCCATGAACCGATCCCTGATTAATGTCCTGGTCGGTGGCTTCGGCGGTGGTGCCGCCGGTGGCGGACAGGCCGCCACGGGTGAGCAGGTCGCCCGGGAAATCACCCTCAACGACACCGCCATCCTATGTGCCTATGCGAGCAAGGTATGCATCGTGCCGGGCTACGGACTCGCCGTCGCACAAGCGCAGCATGTATGCCATGAATTCGAGAAAAAACTCTCCGACTCCGGCGTGGAGGTATATTATGCCATCCATCCGGTGGCGGGTCGTATGCCGGGCCATATGAACGTCCTGCTCGCGGAGGCGGATGTCCCGTATCCGAAACTGGTGGAGATGGACGATGCCAACCCTATGATGCCCACTACGGACGTATGTATCATCGTCGGCGCCAATGACGTGGTCAATCCGGCCGCCGAAACGGATCCCGGAAGCCCGATCTACGGCATGCCTGTCATCCGTGTGTGGGAGGCCCGCAATGTCGTCGTCCTCAAACGAAGCATGCGGCCGGGATATGCCGGCATCGAGAACCCCTTGTTCTTTCATGAAAGGACCAAGATGCTGTTCGGTGATGCCAAGGACACCATCAACAAACTTGTCGCCGAACTCAAGAATCTGTAAGTCAACGTTCCGTGCACCGGCAGGCAGGTCCTCCGTCCTTCCGGTCAAGCATCTTCCTGCCGATGAAAACATGGATGTTCCTGCTGCTGCCTTTGTTGGTGCCTGTCGTCGCACCCGCCCAGGACCTCGCCCATGTCAGCGGCGAGCTGCTGGTGCAGACCACATCCGCCGCCGGCATCCGGTCTGTGTTGCAGGACCTGCAAGTCATCGGACCCCGCCCCACCGGGCTCGAAATCCGGGAGGAGATCTCGCCTCCCCTGCAAATCTGGCGACTTTCCTTCCTTCCTGCCGTCGACGAAACGGAACTCCTGGCTGCCGTCCGACGGCACCCGGCCGTCGTCGCAGCCCAATTCAATCATTTCATCCAATTGCGTGACACCTTCCCCGATGACCCGTCTTTCCCGCTGCAGTGGCAATGGACCAATACCGGACAGAACGGCGGAACGCCCGACGCGGACGTGGACGCCGAATTGGCATGGGACATCACCACGGGCGGATGGACCGCCGATGGAAGAGAGGTCGTTGTCTGTGTGGTGGAGGGTGCGAACCGCAATCATCCGGACCTGCAAGGCAACCTTTGGTTCAATTCCGCGGAAATTCCCGGTAACGGACTGGATGACGACGGCAACGGATACGTCGATGACCACAACGGATGGAATCCGGTCAACCAAACGGACAACATCCCTTCGTCCGGACATGGCACCACCGTATCCGGCATGATAGGAGCACGAGGGAACAATGCCTCCTTCGTGACGGGAATCAACTGGCAGGTTAAGATCATGCATGTGAATGTCGGCGCCCTGGTCGAATCCAACGTCCTTGCCGCTTATACCTATCCGCTGGTCATGCGCAGGCTGTACAATGCCTCCGGCGGCACCGCCGGCGCATTCGTCGTAGCGACCAATTCCTCCTGGGGTATCGACAACGGGCAGGCGTCGGATGCGCCGCTTTGGTGTTCCTTTTACGACTCCCTCGGCGCGGCAGGCATCCTAAGCTGCGGCGCTACGGCCAACAACAATGTGAACGTGGATGTGACGGGCGACCTGCCCACCGCCTGTCCCAGTGAATTCCTGGTGTCCGTCACTGCGACCAACCGACAGGATGTAAGAACTTTTTCGGCCTATGGGGCGGAGCACATCGATGTGGGGGCTCCCGGCGAACAAGTCGTCAGCCTAAGCCTCAACGGCGGCCCGAACAATGCCAGCGGCACCTCCTTCGCCTCTCCTTTGGCCGCCGGGATCATCGCCTTGCTGTATGCAGCGCCTTGTCCTGGTCTGGGTTGGATGTCCCTGGCAGACCCCGCCGGCACGGCCTTGCTTGTACGAGACGCATTGCTGGAAGGCGTGGACGTGAAGGACAACCTGGTCGGGGAGGTGAAGACCGGTGGCAGGCTGAACGCCTACCGAAGCCTGCTGCGAATCCTGGACCGTTGCAGCAGCTGTCCGCCCCCCTTGTCGCCCGTGCTGTCCATGGTAACGGACACCTCCGGCACGCTGGAATGGTCGGTTTCCGATTCCTCCCTCTTCACCAGTCTTCGCTGGCGTATGGCCGGTGATACGAACTGGGTTTCGGTGGATACGGTGACAAGCCCCTTTGCCTGGTCAGACCTGCTTCCCTGTACTGATTACGAATTCCAGCTGGAGGACCATTGCGCCGACACGACCAGCGGTTATACCGGCCCGACCGCCTTCACCACCGACGGCTGCTGTCTGCCTCCTGTCGGTCTCTCCGTAATGGCGGTCGGTGATTCGGTGACCGTAGTGCGCTGGGACACTGTGCTTGCCGCCGTCTCCTACGATGTGCTGCTGCTGTGTGATGGGGATACGGTGCTCCACCCGAACCTGAACATCTCGCCGCTCGTACTTACGGACCTGCTTCCCTGCAGCGATTGCCAGGTCAGGGTGCGGACGGTCTGTGACACAGGCCTCACTGTATTTTCCGAGCCGGTTGCCTTCGCCATACCAGGCTGCGGCCCCTGCTTCGACCTGTCCTATTGCCCGGCCGCAGGTGCCAACGCTACCGAGGAATGGATTGCAGGGGTGCTTATCGGAGATCTGACGAACAGCTCCGGCAGCGACGGCGGCTACGGAAACTATGCGCAGATCGGCACCAACCTGACCACCTACCAGGCTTATCCGATCATGCTGACCCCCGGATTCCAAGGGTTTGCATACCCGGAATGGTTCCGCGCCTGGATTGATTTCAACCAGGACGGGGACTTTGATGATCCGGCAGAGGAAATTTTTGATGCCGGACAAGCTTCCCCGGAATCGGTGGGCGGTTTCTTCGCCGTTCCCGGAGATGCCGCAGAAGGCATCACCCGGCTTCGTGTCATCATGCGCTGGAACGCCCAACCGGAAGGACCCTGTTCCGACGGTTTCGATTTTGGGGAGGTGGAGGACTATTGCATAAACATCTTCGCCGGTACACCGCCCGATTGCATCCCCCCGGATTCCGTCCGATTGGAACCACAGGGTTTCAGCACCCTATCTGCGATGTGGCCATCCGTACCGAATGCCTGGTCATACGAGATTCGGTACCGGCCGGCCAATACCGACACCTGGTCGGAGCTTTCGGTCAGCGACACTTTCCTTCTGCTGGATGGGCTGCTTACCTGTACGACCTATGAATGTCAGGTCAGAACCGAATGCATCGGAACAGCCAGCGACTGGTCCGGCATCCACCAGGAGCAGACAGCTTGTCCGCCGCCCTGTCTGGAAGCGCCCCAGGCATTGGACACCATGGATGTCGGACCCCATCAAGCGAGCATCCATTGGTCCGGACTCCCGGAAGCCACCGGATACAGTGTGCATTATCAGGTGTCGCCGGCTGGCGGATGGGATAGTGTGGCTGTCGGGGATACGATGCTGTTGTTGACCGGCCTGCCGGATTGTGCGGACATCAGGGTGACGGTGCGCGCATATTGTCAGCCCGGACTGCAAAGCCCCGATGCCGACACCTTGCATTTCTCGACCGACTGCATCATCGGGACCGAATCCGTGGGCCGCCACCCCGGCAGCGTCTGGGCAACGCCCGCTCCATTTTCCGGACGACTGGATTTGCACTGCCGGAACCTGCTTGGGGACAAGGTTTCCTTCGCCTTGCTGGACATGACCGGGCACCTGCTTTGGTCAAGCCACCTGGAAGTGTCATCATCCTACCAGCGGGTTCCACTGCCGGAATCGCTGCTCTCGCAACTTCCGGCCGGTGTGTATGTCGTGCGGGTCACCACAGCGGACGGTGTTCACCAGGCCAAGGTGATGAAAGCGGTCTCAACAGAAAATTGAAATGTGTCCGGACGGACCCGACCGATTCGGAAGAAATGACCATCCGATGAGCAGTTCCTTGTGCATACTCCGATCTTTTCAGAATCGGCCGTGGCGGAGGATGGAAACCAGCAACCGGATGCCCAGCAGGCCGGAGGCGACGAAGCCGACGAAGCCCAGGACGGAAATGTTATTGTAATGTGGAGGTACATCCGCCATCACCAACAGGGCGGAGCCCAGTATGATCGCACCCAGCACGATGGAGACGGCTATCCTTTTGGAAAGAATGCCAATTGCCTCGTTCAGTCCTTCCAGCCCTTTGTGTTCGAATTCAATATGAAGCTTGCCTTTCCGTATCTTACGGAAGATCTCATATAGCTCTGTGGGCAATGCGTTGAGGAACTGCAGCAAATCGCCGGTGGAACGGATGAAGTTGCGTGCCAGCTTGTTGGGGGCGTATTTCTTTTCCATCAAGCGGCGCGCATGCGGTGCGATGTTGCCGATGATGTCATACCGGGGATCCAGCATCAACCCCACCCCTTCGATGATGACGAGGGCCTTCAGCAGCAGCAGCAGGTTGGAAGGAATCTTGATCTTGTAATCGAAGAACAGGGAATTCAGTGCCGCCATGACCTCGCGGTTATCGATGTCTTCCAATCCGATGCTGTAGTAATTTTGATAGAATTCGACGATGTCGTATTCCAGGTCCTTTTCGTTCACATGCGTTTCATCCCATGAGAACTTCAACAGGGCATGCTTCAGTCCTTTGACATCCTGCTGGTGGACTGCGAGCAACAAGTCGCCGAGCAGAAGCTTGTCACTGTCCAGGATGGTACCCATCATGCCGAAATCCACGAAACAAATCCGCTGGTCGGGCAAGACGAAGATATTTCCCGGATGCGGGTCGGCATGGAAGAAACCGTGTTCGAAAACCTGTTCGAAATAAAGCGCGATACCTTTGACGGCCAAGGTCGGGCCGGTCAACCCGATGGAGGTCAAGTCCTCTAGATTCGTGATTTTGATTCCGTTGATATACTCCAGACACAAAACCTTCCGGGTGCAATGTTCGGAGAAAAGCGCGGGCACATAGATATGCGGATTCCCCCTGAAGTTCGCTTCGAACCTGCGCAGGTTGTTCGCTTCCAGGGAGAAATCAAGTTCCTTGCGAATACTTTTCTCAAACATTTTGACCAGTTCCATCGGCTGGTAGGACTGCAGATGTGGAAAGTGGCGCTCCAGGAGCCTGGCGAGCGTATGGAGGATGGAGATATCCGTCTCTATGGTTTCGTCAATGCCAGGCCGTTGTACTTTCAGGACCGCTTCCTGTCCGCCGCGCAATCGGCAGCGGTGTACCTGAGCCATGGAAGCCGAAGCGATGGGCAATTCGTCGAAACGCTCGAAAAGGTCATGGGGGGAGGTACCGAGTTCCTTCGTCAGGACCGCGAGGATGATGTCGGGTGCCAGGGGAGAAGCCTGGTCCTGGAAGGAGGAAAGCTCTTCGATCAGTTCCTCCGGCAGTATATCCGGCCGGTTGCTGGCTATTTGGGCGAACTTGATGAAGGTCGTGCCCAACTCTTCGCAGACCATACGGATCCGTTCGAACTTCGTAAAGGCTGTCACCGGTTCGCCATGATGCTTGGGGATCAGTTTTTTCCAATGGGAAACAAAGCGGTTGAATGGCGGATGAGCCACCACTTCTGCGAATCCATACTTCAACAACACGCCGATGACCTTCTCATACCGGCCGATGAGAGAGGGTTTGGAATGTTTTCCGTTCGCTGCTGCCATAAGATTCTTCAACTTTTGCCAACGGCGGGAACCACGTCCAAGTAAGGCGGGTGGAGGTTACCGTCAGGGCCGGAAGCCGGTCGCCGGAGCGTGATGAGGTGTCTTGGCCGCGCGCTTGATTCCGGCAATATGAACTGCCGGAGGGATGACGGCCGTTGGAAACCCGCTGCAATTTAGGCAAAAACAGATATTCAACGGCCGTTCCTGGTCGGTACGTCAGGAAAAGAGATCGGAAAAAGCTTTTCTAAGGTGATCCATCGATTGGTTCACCTCACTGCTGAAATGGTCCACCCGTTCGGAAACCGATGTTTCGTTCCTGATTTTTTCAATCAAGCTGTTGACAGAATTCCGCAAGGCCATCTTTTTCTCCTCCAGCTCATCCTTCGCATCGTATTCCGCCAAGGCGAGCTGGACGCGATAGGCGTCCAAGCGACCCTTGAAACTGTCCAGCCGGTCCTGCAGGGTCTGTCCCAACTCACCGTACGTCTCCCGGAGTTCGGATTCCAGTTCGTAAATTGCATGGAGGACGGATTTCTTGTCCTGTTCGAATTTCTTCTTTGAAGTGGCCAGGGCCGTTTCAAGGGCATTTTCAAGTTCCTCCATTTTCCTGACCAGTTTGTCCCGGTGTTCCACCGTCTTGAGATTCTCCTGCCGAAGTTGTTCCTTGTAGTCCCGGATGAACTGTTGGAAATTCTTGCGCTCCCGATCGAAGATGTCCACGGCCTCCGCTCTGCCGAGGCTGAGCTGCAACTGGAGCTCGTCCAACAGCACTTTCATCTGGGTAAGGCGCTCCTTGCTCATCTCGATGAATTCTTGTTGAATTGTCATGGCTGCTCATTTTGTACCGGTACCTTGTTACCGGGCGGATAGTCCCGGTCGGAGGATTCCGGCATGTGAAGGTTGTTTTGTTTCTTACCGGCTTTTGAGGGTTCCCGTCAAAGGTACGGTGGGTCGACTTGGGGACACATGACGACGGTCAGCAAGAGGGATGACTGTCATCATGGGTAGGATGTGGCAATGATTAATACCCTGTGCTTGCAGCAATTCTGTGAACGGCAAAAAAAAAGAAGCCACCCGAAGGATGGCTTCCATGATACACCTCTCACATTGAAGAATGAGAATTTTTCGGACAGCGGAAATCGGATTGGTCATGCCGGTTCGCACCGTCCGTACCCAGCGGAGATTCGACCGGTTTGTCAATGATCCGGTGAATCTCCCAAGCCCGGCTTCCTTCCGACAGGAGGATCAGAAGGCGGGGAATCGAAAACCGGGAGAAGGGATGTCATTGTTTTCATTTGATTTCAATCAACTTGGAAACACTGCGTTTGGTGACATTGGTACGCGGAATCTCGATTTTCAGGATTCCATCCGTGTAGTTTGCCTTTATGTCTTCCGTTCGGATGTCCTCCGGAAGCCAGAAAGAACGGGAGAAAGCGTTGTAACTGAATTCGCGACGGGTATACCCTTTCTCTGCCTTTTCCTTCTCCGCACTTTTTTCTGCGCTGATGTGCAGCATGCCGTCCTTGACCTCCAGGTTGAAGTCCGCCTTTTTCATGCCGGGGGCGGCGACTTCCAATTGGAAGGTATCATCTTTTTCCAGGACATTGACGGCAGGCATGGAAGCCTCCATGTTCCACCGATTGGCGAAAAAATCGTCATCCCGGAAAATGCTCTCCATCCAATTGGGATAAGCTGGCATCAACAGGTTCGGGTTTCTCCATTTGACAAGTGACATGGTTTTGACTTTTGGTGGGCGTGTACACCTGTTCTGATATCGCACAAGTGTGCATCCCTGGTTATGCAAGGAGGTCGTGAAGATTGTTTTCAGCGCCAAGTTACGACCCTTTGAACCGACGCTTGAATGACCTGTATCATCGGGGCGGTTGATAAAAGTCATGTATGAAGCCGTCTGCTTGCAGCTAACGTCCGCCGGCGGCGGTGTTCTTTTTCCGGGACGGCGACGACGGAGCCGTCCGCTGCTGCTTCGTCGGTTTCGGCGGGCTGGATTTGGACTTCGGGACGGTTTTGGGAGCCGGTTTCACGCTTCGTATGTCTGATTTAGGACCGGGGGGCGGTTTCACAGCCGGTTGTTGTCGCTTTGCCTGCTCGAGGGTTTCCCGATGATAAATCTTTGCCCGGTCGGTTTGGGGCACGCCCTTTGACGGCTCCCGCGGAGCGGCTGGCGCCACCCTTTCCGGTTGCTTGTCCCGGACTGGGGCTGCGGATGGCGGTGGGGGGGTTGGCCTTGTTGTCACACCTTGGTCCTGTGTCCGGAGCTGTTCTCTGCTTATGACCAAGTCGGGATATTTACGGGCTTTTTTGTCAAGAAAAGCCGTGCGCCCCATGGGTTGTTTAGGATGCGACCGGTTGTATTCGTCCCGTTCCGATTCAAACGCACCTAGTGAGACGAACCTCCCGGGGTCTGAACCTGCCGCCACCATCCAATCCTCGCTGATGATGTCGCCATGTTCCTTGCGCCAACGGTCCACGACCGGAACCACCGGACTGCCCATGCTACGATGCCCGTAATAATGCCGGACGAACTGGGATGAAAGGTGTGGATACCGTCGATGGTGCTGTGGGGTATGGAACAACCAATATGTGAAGACCGGCATGGGCAGGTCTATGATGACCAATACCTGGTCCGCCCGCCAATACGCACCCCAATAGTACCACCAAGGGTAAGGCCTCCAACGCGCGAATCCGTACCAATAAGGATATCCGAGCCAATAAGGATACGGGGCGACATATACGGTGGTCCAATATGACCACTCCCCGTCTTCGGTTTGTGAAAGATCCGGTCCCTCGAACAAGGCGTCGTCATATCCGTAATCCGCTTGAAATGCGGTGGCGGCTGCCGCATACTCCTCCTTGACCGCCGGATTGTCCTCCAACGACTGTTGCCAATCCAGTCTTTCCGATTCCCTGGCGGCTGACAACTCGGCATGCAACGAATCCAACTGTCCCAGGAACCAGACGGGATCGTGTCGGTAAAGGTCGCCGGACAACACGGTCATCCGGAGGTTCTCCTGCATGATCTCCAACACTTCGGGATGATCCATCAGCAATCTCACACTCCACGCCCGATCCGTTGGAGCCCCTTCCAATAGGGAATCCAAGGAACGGTCCCACGCCTGCTGCTGCCTGAACAAAGCTTCGAACAAATCCGGATGGGAAGGGTAGCTTTCCATTGCCGAGGTCTTGAGCGCCGTCGGATAATCTCCGGTCACCATCCCTTCTGTACGCACCAGTTCCGCCACCAGCCCGGGATAGCGTGCCGAATTCCAGACCAGCTCCTGCGTCTCCAGTGGATAGGAGGCAATCAGGTTGCGGAAGTTCTCCCTGCGCTCGGCCTGCAGCGCGTCCAGGCGGACCAGCAGGACAGGATCGCCGGAAGCGGTGAGAATCGCCTCCCGCAGGTCCTTCGGATACATGGCCAACGCCTCCACACCGCTACGCTCCTCCCGCATCAATTCGGACCACCGTCCGTTTCCGGTTTGTGCCGCCAGCGAGCCGAGACACGCCAGGCATCCGGCCACCAGCAGCCGGTTCACACCAATTCGCCAGGTTTTCATCGCATTTGTTTTTCGAGCCCGGGGACCCGGTCCGCATCAACCTCGGTTCCGCAACCGACGTTGAAGCGCTGCATTTGCGTGCAAAGTACGGCCATGGTGCTTCGGCATGCGATGTCGGGAATCAGCGGCGCAATTGATATTGGTCAACCGGACGCCCTGCCTTTCTTGGTCAATTCCCCCTTATTCCCTACCTTGACACGCTCGAAGCAAATGCCGTATCGAACGGCTACAAACCGCTGCCATGCCTGTCCTGGTCATTTCCGTCGGTATCGCCTTCCTTTTTCTGCTGATTCTGGTTTGGCGGATCAACGTGTTCGTCTCCCTAATCCTGGTATCCCTGGGCATTGGCATCGCGATCGGCATGCCGCCATTGGAAGTCGTCCGCTCCATGGAAAAAGGCGTGGGGAGCACCTTGGGGTCGCTTGCCTTGATATTGGGATTCGGCGCCATGCTGGGCACGCTGATTGCAGGCAGCGGTGCGGCGGAAGTCATCTCGGACCGGCTGATAAGGGTTTTCGGTTTGAAAAGACTGCCCTGGGCGATGATGCTGACCGGTTTCATCATCGGCATTCCCATGTTCTACACCGTGGCATTCCTGATGGTAATCCCCATCATATTTGCCGTGGCAAACCGTTCCGGCGTTCCGCTGCTGTATGTCGGCATCCCCATCATTTCCTCCTTGTCCGTCACGCACGGGTTTCTGCCTCCCCACCCGGCTCCGACCACCATCGTTTCCTTCTACGGGGCGGATCTGCAACGGACGCTGCTGTACGGACTGCTGCTGGCCGTGCCGACAGTCCTGCTCGCCGGTGTTTTCTTCGGCGGAATGTTCCGGCGGTTCGAAACACCGGTTCCTACCCAGTTGTACCGTTCTTCCCGCCGGACGGACATCCGGGCTCCCGGATTTTCCACGGCCGTTCTGACGGCGCTGACGCCGGTTTTGCTCATGGGGGTGGCGGCTGGTGCGGAACTGGTTTTCGAGAAGGGGCATTGGTTGGCGGAAACCCTCGCCTTCCTCGGACACCCGGTCATTTCCTTGCTCGCTGCCCTGCTGCTGGCCATCTGGCTGCTGGGGACCCGCACCGGGACCACCTTGTCCGATGTGATGTCGGACATGCTGGATTCTGTCAAACCGGTAGCCATCATTCTCCTGGTAGTGGCCGGGGGAGGAGCCTTGAAACAGGTTCTGCTCGACAGCGGGACCAGCGAATACCTGGTCACCAACATGCAAGGTTGGTCTCTGTCCCCTTTGGTGCTGGCCTGGTGCGTCGCAGCGGCCCTGCGCATCATGCTGGGTTCCGCCACCGTCGCCGCACTGACCGCCGCCGGCATAGTACAGCCTCTGGTCGCCGCCGGACAGGTCTCACCCGAATTGTTGGTGCTGGCCACCGGAGCCGGCAGCCTTACCTGCTCTCAGGTCAATGATACCGGCTTCTGGCTGTTCAAGGAATATTTCCAGCTTTCCATCACCGACACCCTGAAGTCATGGACAGCCATGGAAACCATCATATCGCTCGTGGGACTCGCCGGTTGCCTGTTGTTGGATCAGGTGGTGTGACTCCTCCCTACCCCACCGCATCTCGTAATACAGAAGTTCTGCCCTTCGTCAGAATCCAACGGCTTTATTTTGGTATTCAGGTTGGTTTTTTAAACTTTGCAAAGCAAACCGTTTGCTCAGCTTTATTTTCCCTCAAAACCTGCTGGTCTTTGTACGGATCCAGTTTAACCGAACGTTCATGAATACGCTTCGCCTCCCTTCTCTCCTGTTCCTGCTATGCAGTCTGTGCTTGTCTCTGTCCGCTCAACCCCCCGGTTATTGGCAACAACAAGCGGATTATTACATCCGTGTCAACATGGATACCAAACGCCACCAATATACCGGTTATCAGTCGATCAAGTATACCAACCATTCGCCCGACACGCTTGTCCGTTTGTACTACCACTTGTATTTCAACGCCTTTCAACCAGGCAGCAGCATGGACGTCCGCAGCCGATCGATACCGGATCCCGACCCGCGTGTGGCGGACCGCATCGCCGGCCTCACACCCGAGCAAACCGGCTGGTACAAAGTCAACCGCCTCGACATGGACGGGGAACCCTGCCGTTACCAGGTCAATGAAACCATCCTGGAAGTCGTACCGCCCAATCCGGTTCCGCCAGGCGCCACCGTACTGCTGGAAATGGATTACAAAGCCCAGATTCCAGTGCAAATCCGCCGCTCCGGCCGCGACAACAAGGAAGGCATCTCCTACTCCATGACCCAATGGTATCCCAAACTCTGTGAATATGACCACCAGGGATGGCATGCCAACCCATACATCGGCCGTGAGTTCTACGGCGTTTGGGGCAACTTCAAGGTGGACATCACCATGGATGCCGCCTATGTGCTCGGTGCGAGCGGCATCCTCACCAATCCGGAGGAAATCGGTGCGGGTTATGCCACGCAAAACAACACCGAACCAACCAACCGTATGCCAGGCAACCGAACCTGGAGATGGTCGGCGAATCAAGTGCATGACTTTGCCTGGACCGCAGATCCGGATTACAAACACACCACCTTCAAGCGACCGGATGGCCTGACCCTCCATTTCCTTTACCAGGAAAATGAAAAAACAAGGGAAACATGGTCCGCCCTGCCCGGCATCATGGACGAAGCCATCACCTTCGCCAACGAACATTTCGGCCGATACCCCTACGAAAGCTATGCCTTCCTGCAGGGAGGGGACGGCGGAATGGAATATCCCATGGCCACCCTGATCACCGGGGAAAGGTCTCTCTCGTCCCTGGTCGGTGTCAGTGTGCACGAACTCATGCATGCATGGTACTACGGCCTGCTCGGCACCAACGAAAGCCTGTATGCCTGGATGGACGAAGGCTTCGTGGAATTTGCCAGCGTAGAAATCATGAACCACCTGCGACGGAAAGGCTTGGTTCCGGGAAAGGTCGCGCCTGACCCGCATCTAGACGCCATCCGCTCCTGGCTGCTGTTCAATGCCTCCGGTCAGGAAGAACCGCTGACCACCCACGCCGACCATTTCCAAACCAACCGGGCTTACTCCATGGCAGCCTACGTGAAAGGCCATGTTTTTCTGACGCAACTGGCCTACATCATCGGAGAAGAAAATTTCCGCCGGGCTATGCTCAGATACTTCGACACCTGGAAATTCAAACACCCCACGCCGAACGACTTGCTCCGGATCATGGAAAAGGAATCGGGTATGGAACTCGATTGGTTCCTTGAATATTTCCGTCACACCACCAAACGCCCGGATTACGGCATTGCCGCCGTAGAAAAGGCCAACCGAAAGGAAACCCGCATCCTGCTGGAAAACTTGGGTGATTTCCCGATGCCGTTGGACCTGACCATTTCCTTCCGGGACGGCACCAGCCGCCGGTACACCATTCCGCTTGATATTCTCCGCGGCAACAAGACCACCACCATGCAAGGGAACGTGCTGGAAAAGCTGCCGGATTGGCGGTGGCCCCTGCGGCAATACGAAATGCTGCTGGACATCCGTTTCCGGAACATCACCCGTATGGAAATCGATGATTCCGGCCGACTCGCGGACGGAGACCGTTCGAACAATCTATGGTCTCCCGAAGGCATCACGACGCCGGAAACCGGGGAGGAGGAGAACTGACCAAAAGGAAACAAGGTATGCACGTACTGAACCGAAGATTGTTCCTGACCCACTCCGGCATGCTCCTCAGCGGGTTCGCCCTGTCCCGGCCTTTTCCCGTCCCGACCGTCGGAACCGTCCCGCTTTCCCGCAGCACCCCGGAAGCGGAAGGGGTCTCTTCCGAAGGCATCCTCCGGCTGCTCCGCGCCTGGGAGGACAGCCCGCATGAGCTTCATGGTTTTGTGTTGGCACGCCACAACAAGGTCATTGCGGATGGGTGGTGGGCTCCCTATCGGGAAGGCCTGCCGCATTCCATGTACTCGATGAGCAAAAGTTTCACCTCGACCGCCGTCGGATTCGCCGTGTCCGAAAACCTGTTGCAACTGACGGATCCGGTCGTTCGGTTCTTCCCGAACCAACTCCCGCCGTCGGTTTCTCCGGAACTGGCATCGATGACGTTGGAACACCTGCTGACCATGTCGGTCGGACATGACAGGGACACGACCTGGGAGATGATACAAAGCGCCGATTGGATCCGTCGTTTCCTCGCTTTCGACGTTGCGACGCCACCCGGTTCGAAGTTCCTATACAACAGCGGAGCCACCTACATGCTGTCCGCCGTCCTGCAGACCGTCACCGGCCAGCGGGTTTCGCAATACCTGACTCCCCGGTTGTTCGAACCCCTCGGTATACAAGGTGCTTACTGGGACACCTGCCCGGCCGGCATCGACACAGGCGGCTGGGGATTGCATCTCCGAACGGCAGACATGGCAAGGTTCGGACAATTGTACCTCCAGCAAGGCAAGTGGGAAGGATTCCAATTGCTTCCGGCCGCATGGGTGAAGCAAGCTACAGGCTACCGTATCCCCAATGGGGACCCTGCCGATGCCAGTGATTGGGCACAAGGCTACGGTTACCAGTTCTGGAGAAGCAGGCACCAATCCTACCGCGGTGACGGTGCTTTCGGACAGTACACGCTGGTTCTTCCCGAACAGGATGCCGTGCTGGCCATCCATAGCGAGACACCCGACATGCAAGGCCTGCTGAACCTCGTCTGGGAGCATCTACTGCCGGCATTCCAACCAAAAGCCTTGCCTTCCGACCATCAGGCGCTCCTCACGCTTCGCCACACCCTCCGAAACATGGCCATAGCCCCCTTGACAGGTGGCGATTCTTCCGGGAAAGTCGATCTGCGGCAAGGCAAGACCTACCTGGTCGATCCAAATGAGAACCAGGTGGACGAAGTTCGCTTCCTGCAAAACGGGAATACCATGGAATTCCACTTTCGTAACCACCTCGGCACCTTTTCCCTCACAGCCGGGATCCGCGCATGGCGGAAAGGGGAAACAAACATGCCGGGCAGCCCACCGGATCTGTTTCCCATCCCCTACGAGCGACTGTCCGTTTCCAAAATCTCCGCGATTGCAGCCTGGCAGGACGACCGTACGCTGCTGTTCAGGGTGCAATATATCGAAACGGCTCACCATGACACCATCACCTGTACCTTCGGAGAGGATAGTGTCACAGTCGATTTTCTGAGCAGTCTTGCCAGAATGATGGGGCGGGATGCAGAGAAAAGAGTCGCACTCACCGGCAGAACATCCCCCTGAAACCCCTGATCCATGCCAGTGCCATATGTCCAAGGGTAATGGCCCAATCAATCATCAGATTCTCAACGGAGAATCTTTCTGTCCAATTCCAATTTCCTTTACATGAAAATCAACACCGCTTGTTCACTCTCCATCGCATTGGCCACCTTGGCCGGCTGCATGGAGTCTTCCAATCCAGACAGCATGAGCGACAATCCTGACATTCCGGTGACCTACCCCGTTACGGATACGGTCGATGTGGTGGACACTTACTTCGGCGAACCGGTTGCAGACCCTTTTCGTTGGTTGGAGGATGACACCGCCTCCAATACGGCCGCCTGGGTTGCCGCTCAGAACGAAGTCACCTTCGGCTATCTGGCCCAGATCCCTTTCCGACAGCAGCTACGGGACCAATTCGAACGCCTGTACAATTATCCGAAATACGGTGCACCGTTCCAGGTGGGTGGTTATTACTTTTTTTCCAAGAACGACGGTCTGCAGAACCAGGCTGTCATTTATCGGCAGGAAGGGCTGGACGGAACACCCTCGGTATTCCTGGATCCCAACCTGATGTCCGAAAGCGGAACCACCGCCATCTCCATCATCGGGATTTCCCGTGACGACCGTTATCTAGCGGTCGGCCGGCAGGATGCAGGGTCGGACTGGCAACAGATCCATGTGTATGAGGTCTCAACCGGCAACAAACTCGCCGACGAGCTGCAGTGGGTGAAATTCAGCGGGGCCGCCTGGTGGAAGGACGGCTTCTTCTACTCCCGATACCCGGCACCGGAAAAGGGAACCGAACTGAGCGGCAACAACCTGCACCATGCCGTCTATTACCATCGCCTGGGTACCGACCAAGCGGAGGACCAGCTGGTGTTCCGGGATGACAGCAACCCGACATACTATCATTTCGGCGACGTTACGGAAGACGGCCGGTATCTCGTCATCACCCAGGCTCCCGGTACGGATGGCTATGCCACTTTGTACAAAGACCTGGAAAATGACGGTCCGGTCGTGACGCTTTTCCCTGGTTACGCCAACAAGAACTCCGTGGTCCATAGCCTGGGTGACCGTTTCCTCGTCCTCTCCGACATCGATGCCCCCAATTACCGCCTGCTGGAAGTGGACCTCGCCAATCCGGAACCCGCCGCCTGGAAGGAAATCATCCCGACATCCGGAAATCTACTGCAAGGTTGCACCACCGGCGGCGGCAAGCTTTTCGCCAATTATCTCGAAAAGGCGACGGACCGCATCTATGTGATGAATTACGACGGCAGCGACATGAAAGAACTCTCCCTGCCCGGCGTCGGATCCGCCGGATCGCCCGGTGGCAAGGAAAGCCACCAGGTGTTGTTCTATTCCTTCACGTCGTTCCTATACCCGCCCACCATTTTCAAATACGATGTGTCTACCGGCACCTCCTCCGAATTTCAAACCACGAGCCTGGCCTTCGATCCGTCCAACTATGTGGAGAAACAGGTGACCTACAAAAGCAAGGACGGAACGCCGGTCACCATGTTCATCGCCCATCGCAAGGACATCGTATTGGATGGCAGCCATCCTTGCCTCCTGTATGGGTATGGTGGCTTCAATATCAGTCTTTCCCCCTCCTTCAGTACCTCCCGATTGCTGCTGTTGGAAAACGGCGGCATCTATGCCATGGCAAACCTGCGTGGTGGCGGGGAATACGGGGAACAATGGCACCAGGATGGCATGCTGATGAAGAAGCAGAACGTGTTTGACGATTTCATCGCCGCAGCGGAATACCTGGTGGCGGAGGGTTATACCCAACCTGCCAAACTGGGCATCAGCGGGGGCTCCAACGGAGGCCTGCTGGTCGGAGCCTGTATGACCCAACGACCCGACCTCTTCGCGGTCGCGCTGCCGGCCGTCGGCGTCATGGATATGCTCCGCTATCACCGATTCACCGTGGGGAAGGGTTGGATCCCGGAGTACGGCTCCAGCGAACAAAGTGCGGATATGTTCCGATACCTGAAAGGATACTCCCCACTCCACAATCTGCGCCCCGGCGTCGCTTACCCCGCCACCATGGTCACCACCGCCGACCATGATGACCGGGTCGTGCCGGCCCACTCCTTCAAGTTCGCCGCGACGCTGCAACAGGCACATGCCGGCGAGGCGCCTGTCCTCATCCGCATCGAAACGAATGCCGGACACGGAGCGGGCAAACCGACTTCCAAGATCATTGATGAGATCGCGGATGTCTATTCGTTCTTCTTTTACAATACGAACACCCGGATCAGGAAGGTCACCGACTGATCAAATCACCGTGGATGGCAAAATCAGAGGAAATCAGACTCGTTTCCAAGAATAATGTTCCCGCCCGCCGGGTACTGGAACCAAACTGTCTCCTCGGCAGCGATCCTGTTGCGTCCCTGGTCTCGTAAATGCAACCCTTTTGATTGCACCCGCCCTCCCGGCCGGTTCGCGAGAACTAAAATAGATGGTAATCAATGACGGACGCCCGTTGTCCGGTATGGACTCATTGACTGGACACGGGTGTCCTTCCTACTCTTCGAATGAGGACGGAGCACAAACCGAATGTGCTACCTTACTCAGGCATCGTATGCCGTCGGTACTCGGAAGCCCCCACGTATGGCATCGCCCGTTCCCCAGGTCCTTCCTCACGAAAGCGGGGAGCAAATTCCCCGACCTAAAAGTTAAAAATCGCAACAGGCTTGCTATCAAATAATTAAAAGACAATCGTATTCTGTTATTCGCTCAATCCGGGTGCAATTCAACATGTCGCTTAGGCAGCCTCTTTGCATCCCAATTGCTGAACCATACGGTCAGATCACCCAGCTGTAGCAAACCAGCCGCGAAGCGGGAGGCCTGGACATAAAGAATCTGCCCGGCGCCGCAATCCCTCCCCGCGAAGCGGGGAGTAAAATCCTTGTAATAAAAAGGTAAAAAATTTACAAAGTACTTACAATCAAAAAAATACAAAATAAAAATCCCCGTAATTTGTCAAATTCTCTGTAATTCGTAGTCCGGCGTTTTCCGCGAAGCGGGGAATAAGAACCTCCCTGGAACACCCAATCCTCCATGCTATCATCCCTTCGGCCGCGATATCGCACGTCAACCTTTCCTCCATGCGGAACCGACAATTCGATTTGCACCCCTCAATCCTGTATGCTTCGCTTCCCATCCCTCTCCGCAAAGCGATGAAACAGCCAGCTCACCGCCTCGGCAGCAATTTCCCGCTTATATTCAGATGACAGTACACCAGACAATCCGGTTTGCGACAGAAGAAATCCAAGGATGGTATTTGCATCCTTGGATCCGACAAGACATCTTCCTACCTTCCACGCATCTTTTTTTCAATCAACGGAATCATTCTGCGACGCAGCCGATGTTGAAGCCGAACCTACGGCCAAAGTGGTAG
>JBEAQU010000093.1:0-37069 GCA_041163745.1 Bacteroidota bacterium | reverse complement strand
TTGTGCAGGACCGTTTGCATGGTGTTCAATTCGTGGTTGGGTAAATGGTTGAATCCGACCTGAGCGACAGGGAAGGGAAGGTCCCGGACGCCGTCCATCAGGCGGTCGTAGGTGGAGGTGGCGGCTTTGCCGCCGGTCTTTGCGGACAGCCAGGCTGCGGCGGTGAGGAGGCTGTTGGCGATGAAATCCTTTCTCTTCATGCTGGGCAGACGTTGGAACGGGTTATGCACATGATATGGAAAACAAGTTTCGACAGGATTGGTTGCGACCGCGGTCCGATCCAGGACGCCGGTCGGGCGGCCGTGGTCCTCAGGTTTCCAGGATGACCTGCTGGAAGCCCGTATCTTCCTCGACCTTCATTTTTTGTGTGATCCGGTATTTCTTGGTGAAGACGCTTTGATGGCGGATGTTCATCACGTTCGCGATGTCCTTGTAGGAGAGGTTGAGCCTTACCAAGGCGCAGAATTCGAGGTCGTTTTGCGTCAGGTCCGGGAAGCGTTCCTTGAGGCGGGGGATGAAGGAAGGGTACGATTCATTGAATCGCAGCATCAGGGAATCGCGTTGTTGCATGCCTTCCTTGAGTTGTAGGACGGCATTTTTCAGTTTCTGGCTGCCCTTGTCCTGCATGTTGCCTAAGTGTGCCTCCAGTTCTTCGTTCCGGCGTGCCGGTTGCCGGTCGTTTTCCACCAGTTGTTCTTACTGTCGGCGGATGACCTGCTGTTGGGATATTCTTTTCACGCTAGGCCATTCCTGCTCCCGGCGGGACGCGCGGTGCTCTTCCTCGAGCTGACACAGGCGGACGGCCTTGAAGCGGAGCTGCAGCCGGTAGTAAAAGGCCACGATGAACAGTACCAGCACACAAAGCACGGAAACGAGCAGGTTTAGGTTGCTGATCCGTATTTTTCGTTCCAGTTCCACCTGTACCAGCTGGCTCATCCGGGCCTCCTGCTCGAACGTCTGGCTCTTGTACCTTTCCTGCAGTCCTTTGGCCTGGATGAGCAGGATGAACCGATTGAGGCTGTCCGCAAAAGCCGTCGCGGTCAGGGCAGCCTCGGTACCTTCCTTCCAACGGCCCAGGCCCCGGTATACCAAGGCGCGGTGTCGGTGATAGTCCCGTCGGAGGGCGAAATTTGCGGTCCGGAACAGGGGCAGGCGCTCTATGGTGCGCATCAGGCTGTCGGCGGCCGATAAAAGACCTTCCGTTGCCAGGAACCGCAGGTAGTCGGAGAAAAGAAATTGTCCGTACGCATTGTCGGGATAGCGGGTGTTCTGCATAGCCGCCTCGAAGTAAGACCGGACCTCCGGTCTGGGGCGGCCGGCTGCTTGGGCGACGTTGGCTTTGGTCCGCAGTGCGTAGGCCAGGTAATCGGCATTGTCGAAGCGGCGGAGGATGGACAGCGCTTCCTCCACCGATTCGAACGCCTCCGGCAGCCGTTCCATCCGCCGTAGCACCTCCGCATGATTCCCCTGGCTGATGGCGAGGTTCCATTCGTTGCTGTCCGTCCGGAAGGCGGGTATGATCTCCAGGTATATCCGGTGGGCGAAAGAATCGTCATCCATGACAAGGTAGGTATTGGCGAGTTTCTGCCGGATGATGTTCAGAACCGGGCGCTGCGCGGCGCTGTCCGGCAGGCTCTCCAGCAACTCGATGGCCCGGAGCAGGTATTCCACGGCAGGGTCGTACAGGGATTGCTGCCGGAAGGTGGATGCCATCTCCCCTTACATTGTGGCCAATTTTTTTTGGTCTTCCAGCTGAAGGTACAGCTGTTCGGCATTCCGCTGCAGTGGCAAAGCCTGCTCGTACAGGCCTTTTTCGGCAGGACACTCGACAGGTTCAGCATGGCGTTGCCCCGGAACTGGTCCTTCTCACTGTATGCGATGATATACCGGAGGTAATGGCTGGCGGAATCGACATGGCCTTCCATCCCGAAGTAGATGCCGTAGGCATTGAATAACACTTCCCGGTCCGCAGCCGACAGGTCGGCGGCCTTGTTCCGGATGGAATCCAGGGTTCGTTTCGAATGGTCCCGGTCACCCTACATCCTGGAAATGGCTTCCGTGACTGCCTGGTTGACTGCCGGATTTTGGGCGGGAAGTTCGGAAAGAGCCAGCAGGAGCAGAAAGGATAAAATGACGGTACTTAATTTCATGCAAATGATGTTTGTTTCGGGCGCAGTTCCGGATAAGTAAGGCGGCATCCGGCAGGGAATCATGCTCCGGCCAGGGCATCTTGCCTGTCCGCCGGACTTCTTGGCCGTATTTCGCTTTCGCCGCTAGGATAGGGATACCCGTCGTCTTCCATTTCGGCACGTAGCGGATTGGACGAAATTGGCCGGCCGGCCGACCGGGACGATGTTGTACAGGTTTTGTAGATGGTAACATCAGCTTGTACAACAATTGTACAATTCCGTTTTGCATTACGGAATCCGGTTACGGTTTAGATTCGTGTACGGTTTCGCGCGGTCTCCCGGATACTGGCTCCGGCTGCGTCTTCATTCCGGCGGGGATGCACGACATGGCGACGGCGCGGCACATCGGTTAGAATCCGTGGAAAACACGCTCCTTTGGAAGCAAGAGCCACAGCAGGGCGGCTGGTACGGGATTCGTGGCTTGCCTGGGGACGGCCGGAAAGGAAGAGGGGCGGCCGATGCGAAAGAATCGGAGGCTGCGACCATCGGCCGATCCTGCCCGGCCTGCGATTCCTCGGCAGGGCGAGTCCGGATGCCGGGGCCTTCCGCCGGAGCATGCAGCGGCATGTATCGGCCGGGTCGTGTATCTCAATCGGCGGCGGGCGGATCCTTCCGAACGCAGGCAGTTGGGAACTATTCCGGCAAGCCCTACCTTTGTGTGGCGGTCCGGGAACAAAAGCCCGGAAGCAAACCAGGAAAAACGAGCAACCGGCATGCAATTCCTATATCCGACTTTCCTTTATGCGGCGGCGGCCGTAGCGATTCCCATCCTGATACACTTGTTCCACTTCCGCAGGTTTCGGAAAGTGTATTTCACCAATGTCCGTTTTTTGCGGGAAGTCAAGGAGGAGACCAGCGCCCGGCAGCGGCTGCGCAACCTGTTGGTGCTGCTGATGCGCTGCCTGGCCATCGTGATGCTGGCCTTTGCCTTTGCCCAGCCTTACATTCCGGCGGACGGGACGCATGCCGAAGGAGACTCCGCGGTCAGTATCTATGTGGACAATTCCTTCAGCATGCGTGCGATGAGTGAGGATGCCCCCTTGTTGGAACGGGCGCGGCAGCGGGCGCGGGAGATTGTTTCCGCCTACTCGGTGGAGGATCGGTTCCAGGTATTGACCAATGACATGGAAGGCAGGCATCTGCGCCTGGTATCCAAGGAGGAAGCCCTTGGTTTCATCGAGGAAATCGACATTTCCCCGGCGGTACGCACTTGCTCTGAAGTGTTGCGGCAGCAGGAGCAGGTATTAGGTACCGCGACGACGGCGAATCGGGTCGCCTACCTGATATCCGATTTCCAGGCTGTCTCGACCGACCTGGAGAACTACCGGGACACCGCCCTGACCATCCGGTTGGTTCCTTTGCAGGCGGTCCGGGAGAACAATGTCAGCATCGACAGCGCCTGGTTCGATGCGCCTGTGCAATTGGCGGACCAGGCGAGCCGGCTGTTGGTCCGCTTGCGGAACTGGAGTCGGGAGCCGGCGGAGAACGTCCGCTTGTCCGTCCGGTATGACGGCGAGACAAAGCCCGTGTCGGAGCTGTCGCTTCCTGCTGCGGGGGAGCGGGTGGATACCGTCGTTTTCTCCTTGCGGCGGACCGGTTGGCACGAAGCGGCCGTGCAGGTAACCGATTATCCGGTGCAGTTCGATGACGAATACTATTTCGCCTTCGAGGTGGTGGATACGATCCGGGTGCTGGCGATTCATGCCGAAGGTGTCGATCCTTACCTGGACGCCGCGTTTTCGCGAAATCCGCTGTTCCGGATCCGGCACGTCGAGGCACGGAACATCGACTACGCCGGTTTTTCCGATTATTCGCTGATCATCTGTCAGGGGCTTCCGACGCTTTCCACCGGTTTGGCGGCGGAGTTGCTACGTTTTCTGGAGGAGGGTGGGAATGTGCTGATATTTCCGGGGGCTGGCGCCGGACGGGACGGCTACAACGATTTTTTCCGACGTGTGCCGGCGCCGGAGCTGGGCGCTTTCGAGCAGGAGGAACGAATCGTCAGTGAGATCAACACCGATGCCTTCGTCTTCAAGGATGTGTATATCAACCGGAGCTTGCCGTTGACTTTGCCGCTCACCCATGGCAATTATCGGCTGGTTCCCGGTTCCGTCGCCGGGGAGCCGCTGCTGACATATCGGGACGGACAGGTGTTCCTGGGGGCTTGCAATCGGGGAAAAGGGGTGTTGTACCAATGTGCGGCACCTTTGTCGGAGACCTATGGCAACCTGGCCCGCAGTGGGGAAGTCTTCATTCCGATGCTGAACAAAATGGCTTTGTCGAATGTCCGTAACCGGCCGATCGCCTATGTCATCGGCCGGGAGGAGGTGGTGGAGACGGCGGTTCCCGCCCGCGGCGCGGAACAGGTGTACCGGTTGGCAGGGAAGGACGGCGACTTCATCCCCCGGCAGCGGAGCATCGGCTCCAGGCTGGTGCTGGGTATGGAAAGAAATGTCGGACAGGCAGGTTATTACGACCTGAAGGGGGGAGCGGATACGGTATGGGCAAAATTCGCCTTTAACCACGACCGCCGCGAATCAGACCTGCGCTGCCTTGCGGGAGAAGAACTGGAGGAGCAGGTGTCGGACAACGTCTCTGTCCTCAGCGCCCTGGCAGCGGCCGATTTTCAGGAGCTTGTCAGCGACCGGAACAGAGGGACGGTGCTTTGGAAGATATGTCTGCTGCTGGCCTTGCTGGCCTTGGCGGCCGAAACGGTCTTGTTACGGGTTTGGCGGACATGAAGTTACCGGTCGATGCCGCCCATGTGCTCAGGCGCTGCCGTCGCCGATTGACTACCTTGATTGGTTCCGCGGGTATTCCCGTTGCGTACTCCTTGGCTGTCAGGCCGGTATTGTTTTTGAACACGCGGTAGAAAGTCCGCTCGGAGTTGAATCCGGATGAGAGATAGCGTTCGGACGGAAGGTCGGCGCTTCTTTTCCTGTCACAGTATTCACGGATCAGCTGTTTGGCTTCCGAGATCCGGTAGCCGGTTATACGCTGCTTGAAATTATCGGCCTCCGCATGGTGACGGATGGCCTGGAACAGGCAGAAACGGTTCGTACCCAGCAAGGGTCACCAGCCGGTTTTGGTCGAGTTTTGGGTTGAGGTACAGCTTTTTGGACTCGAAGAGGTGCGTCATTTCCTTGTACAAATCCTTTCTGGCTTCCGAATTCAGCTCCAATACCGGCGTCTGCAGGTTGTCTACGTTGTCATCCGGGACGGATATGTCCTGGATAGAGAGGGCTTGTCCGCTCTGGCCTCCCTGGATTTCAAGTCTTTGCGCAAGGCATCCATCCGGACCTCCTTTCGGTACGTATCGCTGACGAACAGGTTCCGGATTCTGCGAAGGACGAGCGGAAGCAGGAAGAGAAGGGCCAGGATGAAGTTGACCGTGACCAGCAGGAAGATTTTTTTCCGATTCAGATTCAAACTGAGGGCCTGGTTGCTGATGACGAGTTCATTTTCCTTCAGCTCGTACAGGATCTCCACTTCCCGTAGGTTGGATTGTTGTTCTTCCCGGAACAGCACCTGTTTGTTGGCCAGGTAGGCCATGGCGGCTGCGTTGTTGCCGGTCGCTTGTTGGTTTTGGTACAGCAGGGAGTCCAGGTATCCCTCCAGCTCCGGCATGGGCTCGTCATACCGCAGCATTTCCAGGGCTTTCCGTCCATAGGCTTCGGCATCTTGGAAGTTCCCTTTGGCCGTCTCCACGGCGAGCTAGGTGGCTGTATCCATGCACCACTTATTTGAACAGCCTTGCCTCCGAACAGCAGTCTGTGTAGCTGCTGGTGATGTGTTGTGTCCAGTTCTTCAGGTCGTTCTTTAACAGGTGGTAGTAGCCGAAGGAGGTACAGGCATAGGCCATGGCCAGCGAATCCCCGAGTTTTTCCGCCATTTGGCGGCCTTTCTCCAGGTGGGCGAGGCTGCTGTCCGCATCCTGCGGCAGCCAGGTCAGCCCGTAGCTGATTTCGTCGACGGCATTCAGGTTGGACAGGCCCAGCGTCTTGCGGATCTCCAAGGCTGCCTTCTTGAATTCCAAACGCTCCGCTTTCTTCTCTTTGATGAAGTATATGGTGCCGAGCAGGTTGTAGCAGTCACGCATGAGTTTCTTGTTCCCGAGCCGCTCAGCCGACCATCTGATTTCCTCCGCCTGGGGCAGGATTTCCTTCCGTTCCCCCAAGGCATGGGATGCGGAGGCAAAGGCAAGCCGGGTGCCGATCAGCCTGCTGCTGTCCTCCACCATCGGGAAGGCGGCGATGGCTTCGTGTGCGTGGTGTTTTGCTTTCCGGAAATTCCCTGTGACATGGTAGGAACGGCACAGGTGGGTATGGTAATACATCCGCTGTTCCGGTTTCAGCCGGCTGCTGTCCTGTTCCAGGGTCTTGCAGACGGTCTGCATGATGGCCCAGTACCGGTTTTGGTATGCCAAGGTCTCCAGGACCGATTCAAGATAAGTCTGTCCCGCTCCGTCAGGGGACAACAGCAGCGAAATGCATACCGGAATCAGCCGCAGGAAAAACAGCATATTACCCTTGGTGCCAACTCGAGACATGAATGTTGAGCTGGTTGCACCGCCGAGACGGGAATCGAAGCGGATCCCTCCGGGAAAAGGCAGCCCAGTCAGGCCATTTCTTTTCAGACGCTGTAAGCCTTGCTTTCGTCAGATAAAAATGACCGTTCCATTTCAAACATCCATGTTGGGCGTGGGAGGAAAATGTTGCCCTTGTTTTTTTTAAATAACTGTAAATGAAGTTTTTATGGTCAATGTGTCACTGTATGTCCTGTCGAAAAATTGTGATTTTGGCGAAAAGCTGTGATGCTGGAAGGAAAGATTCCCGGGATGGACCGTAGCTAATGCAGTATTGGCAAGCCATTATAAAGTTCTGGCAAAAACCGGGTATTTCCGGACATGAAATTTGTCGTCACGCTTAGTCGAGCATCCTTTGGCCAGTTCCGATTGCCCGACGATCCTGGAAAGGTCTTCCAGACAGTTCACGGCAGGGTTCCTGGATTCCGGTCCGGTCCGATGGCGGGATATGATGGCAGTTCGTTGCCGGGTCACAAAACACTGCAATATCAAAAGCAAACGCACTGTTGGATTGCCCTGCGTCGGGTGTTCGGTGCCAGTACGGTTTCGGTATGGAATCCGTGCATTCCTATGGTTTCTGGTGTTGTTGCTTCCGGGTGGGTTGCTTACACGGTTGCATGCCCAGACGGTGGTCGGCGGCACGGTTCCGGATTCATCCGCCGTACTGGATGTCCAGGGTGTGAACAAAGGGGCGCTTTTCCCCGAATGACGTCCGCTCAACGGGATGCCATCGCCAGTTCTGCGGAGGGCTTGATGCTGTACAACACGACGACCCCTTGGCTCGAAACCAATCTCTGATCGGGCTCCCACCTCCGGTGCAGCAGCGGTACACCGGGCGCCCCGACAGAACCGATTTCTTCCGGCTGGGCCATGGTGTCCGCCACCGACACCTTGTATTTGATGGATCACAACCTGGATTCGGCCAACACCCCGGCCGACCCCTTCACCCTGAGCCGGGAGATCGTCCGGGGCTATTGGCAATGGGGTCGGAACGCAGGTCCTGTTTGATTCTGCGCCGTCGCGGCTGCGTATAGACGGTTCAGGACAAGATCGCGCCGGTCGTGGCTTGCCAGGAGCTGACCTTGACCCTGGACAACAACGGTGCCGCCCAAATCCAACCCATTCAAGTAAATGATGCGAAACGGCTCGGTCGACAACTGCGGGACGGTGAACCTGGTCGGGGTCAGTCCCTCGCAGTTCGACTGCGGGGACATGGGCGCCGAGGTGGTGACGCTGACGGCGAACGATGGCCACGGCAACCAGTCTTGCTGCCAAGCGACGGTGAGGGCGGTATATGCGCAGCTGACGACCCAGGTGACTGCGGCGGTGTGCGGGGAAAGCGGCGGCGGCATCAGCCTGTCGGTGGCGGGAACGAACGGGTCGACACCCATCGCGTGCTCCGTCGACGGCGGGGCGACCTGGCCGTTCTCGGGCAGCTTCGGGAACCTGTCGTCCGGGGTCTACTCGGCGGGTCATCAACGCGCCGGCCCTGTATCCTTGTCCTTCGCCGTCGCAGGCGTGGACGGTGCCGGCCACCGGTCCGACGGAGCAGCACATCTGGACCAGCGGCACCGGGCCGGGCAACCAGGACTGGGAGAACCCGGCGAACTGGAACCTGGGCCGCAAGCCCGATTGCTGCCACGATGTGGTCATCCCGGCCAGTGCCCAGGCCGTGGGCAACACCCTGCAGGTCGACCTCGACGCCACCCTGACCACGGACGGGACGGCCACCCTGACCATTTAACAGGAGTAGGGCGGGGAACTTTCGCTCCGAGGTTGCAGCTGGGCCCCGGATATTATTGCACATACGGCTCATTACAGTCATTCTATGTTTCATTATTTTCAATGAAAAAAATAATCTTAACAGAAAATTCTTGTAATTAGCGAAATGAAAGCAATCAAAGTCCGTGTCCCAATCCTGACCGCGAGGCGGGTGGCCGGCCATGCAACTGCAACGCGGTGCATATACATTCCATGGGTCTTAACAGTAGGCCTGGCGCTACGATTGTCGGCCCAATCCGTGGCGGTGTTTCCCACGCCCGGTATCTTTGAGAAATTGCAGCAATACACCCAAGCGGAGATTGTCTTGGTACTCGATATGGATTCCCTGTTGGCAACGAAATATCAGGAAGATTACCTGGCCGGCACCTTTCAGCTCAAGGATGGGAAGAAGACCGTCCTGAGTCTGCCGGTTTCGGTTCGTCAGCGGGGAAAATACCGTCGCATGCGTTGTGAATTCCCCCCGCTCAAGATGAAGCTGGATGAGGATGCGTTGGTGCAAGCAGGGTACAGCGCCTTCGGCACCTTCAAGATCGTCAACCAATGTATGGATACCGATCCGTCGGCCAAGGAGCTGTTGCTACGGGAATATCTGGTCTATCAGCTGTACCAGGAGCTGAGTGAGCTGTCCCTTCGCACCTTGTTGGTCCGAATCACCTATCGCAACGAAAGGTCCGGAGAAAGCCGGGTCCAGTTGGCCATTCTGATGGAAGACGACGAGCAGCTGGCGGCGCGCCACGGATATACGCTGGTGGATCCGTTGTCCGTCCCGCAGGCCGACATGATACCGGCAGACGAACTGCGGGTTGCCCTTTTCCAATATATGATCGGGAATGTAGACTGGGGATACCAGCCGGGTCGAAACATAGAGATACTGTTTCGTGGGGAAGGGGAGGGGTACGTACCGATACCGTACGATTTCGATTTCAGCGCGATCGTCGCTGCGCCGTATGCCGTACCGAAGACGCATATCGGTCAGCGTAACATCAAGGAAAGGGTTTTTTTCGGCCGGAAAACAGATACGGCCGCCTTGCAGGAAGCCTTGTCATGGTGGATGGAAAAGGAAAAGGGCTTGCGTAAAAAAATCCGGGAGACAAAGCAATTGTCCCTGACTGCTCGCCTGGAGATGGAGGAGTACATGGACGGTTTTTTCGACTTGTTGTCCAGGCCGGCGGAAGCGGCGGAGGTACTGTTTTCGCGGAAGCCCTGGCTGCCGGCGGTCAGGTGATGCGATGCCAGTTTCCCGATCATCTTCGTGCCATTTCCCAATCGGAGCGCCGGATGCGGTACACCTGTACCGGCAGGCCCTTGAAGACGGTGTCCTTCCAGAACGTCATGCCGTTTCGGGTGGCGACGGCGACCGAGCGGCTGTTGCCGGCGTCGATGAGAGAGATGAGGGTCTCTGCGAGTTCTTTGGTGAAACAATAGTCGCGGCATGCCATGGCCGCTTCCGTGGCATACCCCTGCCCCCAGTATTGGCGGATGAGATGGTAGCCGATTTCCAGTTTCGGGATACCGTCGACAAACTGCATGATGAGTCCGCATTGGCCGACCAGGGTACCGGTGGAGCGTAACTCCACGGCCAGCAGCCCGTGGCCGGTGGACTCATACCGCCGCAACTGCCGTTGGAGCCACCAGTCGGCGAACTGGTCCGGTTCCTCGTGCATGGGAAGGTAGGCCATCGCAACGGGATCATCGAAGAATGCCATCAGGGGCTCCTTGTCTTGCAAGGTCAGCGGACGCAGGCGGAGCCGGTCGGTAAGAATGGTCGGTGCTTGCATGGTGTAGTTCGATACGAAAGATCCTGGTACGGGGAAGCCACGACCAGCCGGCTGCCGCCGGAAGACAAAAATAAGCAAAGCGTATGGAACGGCGAAGGCCGCTACGGAACAGGTTCCAATTTCCGTGATCCGGCCCACAGAACCGAGACGGGAATCGTCGGTATGCCGTCACCTCCGATTCCACCCTTCCCTCCAGGTTGAACGCACTGCCTGCGTCCACTTGCAAAGAATGTACATTCACCGACAATCCGGCGTGCACCAGGACCATCGATCCGATGGGTATGACCGCGTCATGGCAAGGCAAGAGGTCCAGTCCGGCACCTGTCCAGGTATCGGTCACATTTCCGGAAGACGGCGCTTCGTTGGTCAGGCGGGTTTGTTGGGTCGTGTAGCCGAGGATTCAGCTGCAGGGTGCCGCCATCTGGCCGAAGGTGCCATAGTGGTTGTCAGCCTTTACCTGGGGCAGCGGTGTGACCGCAGGTAAGGGCTCGGGAACGGGAGACAGCCGCAGCGCCGCGGATGCCGCCAGGGTGAGGTTTCCATTGATGGCCGGCCGGTCCGGAACACCACCCGCAATATCGATGTCGAGCGTATCGGTGATCGTCACATCGTTCAGGAAGGTGAGCCAGCTGTCCGGCGCGACGGTACCTGCCAGCGATTGCCCGTTGGGAAACAGGAATATGCTGTTTCCTCGCATTCTGCCATTGCTGACCAGGGCATGGGTAAAGCCGAGAATACCGGACCTGGCGGCCAGCATGCCGGCACTGCTGCTCTTGAAAAGTATCTTCAGTTGGGAGGTGGCGCCGCCACCGGTTTTTTCCAGCAGACCGCTGGGGTGCAATTCAAAATGTCGCATCAAGCAGCCTTTTTCAGCAGGTTTCGAAGGGTGCAAATCAAATTGTCGGTTCCGCATGGAGGAGGGGGTTGAGCTGTGATGTCGCGGCCGAAGGGATATGATGGCATGGCGGATTGGGTGTGCCAGGGAGGTTCTTGTTCCTCGCTTCGCGGAAAGCGCCGGACTACGAATTTTAGAGAATTTGGCTAATTACGGGAATTTATATTTTGTAATTTATTGATTGGAAGCGCTTTGTAAATTTTTTACCTTTTTTTTTACCAGGATTTTACTCCCCGCTTCGCGGGGAGGGATTGTGGCGGCGGGCAGATTCTTTATGGCCAGGCCTACCGCATCACGGCAGGTTTGCTTCGGAGGGGTGATCTGACCGTATGGTTCAGCAATTGGGATGCAAAGAGGCTGTCCAAACGACACTTTGAATTGCACCCTACCGCTGTTGTGGAAAAGTGGGATGTCGCCGGCGGCTGGCATGCCTGCTGGGCTCCAGATGACGGGGTCGTTCCAGTCTCCGCTGACCAGAAGGATGTAGGTGTTGGTACCTGCCATCCCGATGTTCAGCAGGAATGCCAGGAGCTTACTCCTTGTTATCATGTCTGTCGGTCTGCTTTCCACAAGGTAAAGGGTTCCTCCCGCCTTTTTCAGTAGATCCGGCGCTTTTTTACCAGACTGGAATGGGCTTTCCATCGGACGCACAATAACAGGGTCCGGATTACAAACCATCCAAGCCCTCGCTCCGAGGCGGTGGATAAAAAAAACGAATGCCAATCAAATTGGCGATGGAAAAGCGATGGTTCGCTCCCGAATCAACCCACAGCGGTTTCGAGCGACCGGCCTGCCGAGGATGATCCGGTTTTTGCCAAGGGAAGAAATACAGCGCTTCGTATGAACTTCGATCGCATGTATGCGAGCAATTGGATATGTAGCTGACAAATATCAGGTCGGAAAGACACCTTGCTTGCCGCACCGAGGGATTCCTTTCCGCGATATTGCCTGTCCGTCCGATGGTCGCCTGCCCGGCGGCTCGCCGGCATTTACTCTTTTCCCGAAATCCTTACCATGAAACCTACCTTCCACTTGTGGGCCGGCCACTTGCTGCTGTCGTGCTGCCTCGCCTGCCACCGGGAATTTCCGGGGATTCCCGCCCGCATGGAGACGGTTCCGGTCCGGGAGCGGGGGGATGCGGCGGACGATCTGGCCGTATATGTGCATCCCAACGACCCGGAGAAGGTCGCCTTGGTCTGCACGGACAAACGATACGGTTTGGTTGTGTACGGGCTGAACGGCGAAATCCTGCATGAATATCCGGTCGGCCGCATCAACAATGTGGATCTCCGGCAGGGCGTTCCCTGGCCGGGAGGAGCCGTAACCCTGGTCGCCGCCACCAACCGGACGGACAACACGCTGGTGTTCTATACCCTCGATCCGGCGACCCTGGCCCTGCGGCTCTTGCACTTGGAGCCGGTTCCTGTTGGTCTGCGGGAAGTTTACGGTTGTTGCCTGTACTTGTCGTCGGACGCTTGTCATGTCTTTGTGTCCGGAAAGGAAGGGATGGTGGAGCAGTACCGGTTGTCCCCGGACCCGGCCGGCCGCCTGCTGGCGGAGCGGGTCCGCCGAATTGCGGTCGGTGGTACTTGTGAAGGCATGGTGGCCGACGACGAGCACCATGTGCTGTACATTGCGGAGGAAGACCGGGGCATCTGGCGGTACGATGCCGATGCGGGCAGTACGGACGACCGGGTGCCGGTGGACGGGATACGCCGAAACCCGAACCTGCGGCCGGACCTCGAAGGGCTGGCGCTGTACCGGATGCCCGGTGGGGAAGGTCTCCTGTTCGCTGCCAGCCAGGGCAACGACAGCTTCGCCGTCTATGGTCGGACCCGCGGGAATCCTTACCTGGGCAGCTTCCGCATCTCTGCGGCGGGCAGCTTGGGGGCTGTGTCCGAAACCGACGGCATCGAGGTCAGCTCCCTACCGACCGGTCCTTTCCGGCAAGGAATGTTTTTCGCACAGGACGGTGACAACCGGCCGGCCAATCAGAATTTCAAAGGTGTGGACATGGGCGACATCCTTCGTCTGCTGGACATGACAATACCGACGGATACCCTGGAGTAGGCAAACGATCGACTTTGCAAATTCCGATCGCATGGGTCGTTCGAGGAGGGTGCAAATCAATTCGTCGGTTCCGCATGGAGGAGGGGTTGACCTGCGATGTCGCGGCCGAAGAAATATGATGGCATGGCGGATTGGGTGTGCCAGGGAGGTTCTTGTTCCCCGCTTCGCGGAAAGCGCCGGGCTACGAATTTTAGATAATTTGGCTAATTGCGAGAAATTTTCTTTCGTAATTTAATGATTGGAAGTGCTTTGTAAATTTTTTGCCTTTTTTATTACCAGGATTTTACTCCCCGCTTCGCGGGGAGGGATTGCGGCGCCGGGCGGATTCTTTATGGCCAGGCCTTCCGCTTCACGGCTGGTTTGCTACGGATGGGTGATCTGACCGTATGGTTCAGCAATTGGGATGCAAATAGGCTGCCTAAGCGACATGTTGAATAGCATCCTCCAAGGATATAGGTCGGTCACAGGAAGGCGGCACACGTCGTCCGGCAAGTTTCGGAAAGGTGCTTCCTGATGGATGGACCGGTTTCCGGGATGCCTTCGGAAGGGCGGGCCACCGGCCCGGTTTTCCGGAGGCATCCCGGCATTCCACGACAGGCCTGCCTATTCCGTCCGAAGAAGCGGCATATCCTTGAACAGCGAGTATGGCACCGCCTCCACCTGCCGGCGGTAGGCTGCGAACCCTCCTTCCAGCAGCGCATTGATGGCTGCCGCCACCTGGCCGACCTCCCGCCGGGTCAGCTCCATCATCGTGCGGGCGGATGTGTTGGGCGCTCCTTCTGAAGACCCGATGTAGCTGCCGGTACGCCAGAGCATTCCTTGGATGTTGTCCGGGTCCCGTTGGATACCCTTCAGGCCTTCCGGCATCATGTAGCGCCGTTCGAGTCGGTCGAGGCTGTCGAGTAGCGATTTGCCAGCCTTGGTAATTTCCTTACGGAGGCTGTCGGGTGCGTTGGCCAGGGCCTTGTCGACCAGGTCGATGGACTTCCGCGCCTCCTGTATTCGACGGAATCCGTCACTGGCCAGTTCGACCGTACGGTAGAATTCCCGGTAGGCCGCTTGTTGGGCTTTGCGCCGTTCCATGGGGATGTCGATGCGCGGGTCGCCATGGACGGTCACCTGCAGCGAGTCGGAAAAGTCCTTGTATCGGAAGTGCAGCCGGTAGGTGCCGGGCAGGACATCGAAGCCTCCCGGTGGGTCGTCATCGGGTTTGGACTCGCGGCGGCTCGGGTAGCGGACGCCGTCCTGTCGGAGGTCCCAGCTGGTACGGATGATGCCGGTGTCCGCCCGGATGGAGAAGGTGCGGATGGTGTCGCCGCCGGCATCGACGACGCGGACCTTGATCTTGTCGTCCTTCGTGTCACCTTTCTTGTCCGCTGCCTTTTTGTCAGTTTCCACGACGGTGGTATCCGGAGCGGGAACCTTCTTGTCTGCGGATTTTTTTCCTTTCCCTTTGCCGCTTGTAACGGGTTCGGCAGGTGCCGGTTCTTCGGTCGGAGGCCGAACCCAAAGGGTCAGCAAGGAAGCGGAGGATTTGTTGGCACCGCTGAACATGCCGTCGCCGGTGAAACGGACTCCGTCGTAGCTCCGCCACTCCGCCAGGTACCCGTCCGTCGCGGAAAATGCCCGGAAGGGGCTTTCCAGGGCTTTCGCCTGTGTGCCGGCGAGTTCCCGGAAGGTGCGGATGTCGTCCAGGATCCAGGCGGCACGACCGAAGGTGGCGATGATCAGGTCGTGGTCGCGGGGATGTATCTTGAGGTCGTAGGTCGAGACAGCGGGGAACCCGTTGGTCCAGCGTTGCCAGTGTTTCCCGAAATCCAGGCTGAACCAGAGTCCGTAATCGGTGCCGAGCCAGAGCAGGTCGGCGGCTTGCGGGTCCTGCACGATGCAGAGGGCGTGGCCCTGGACTTGGTTTTCGTCGGCCAGCCGCCGGAAGGTTTCCCCGAAATCGGCGGTGTGATATACGTAGGGCTTCCAGTCGTTGCGGCGGTAGTCGCTCATCACGACGAAGGCCTCCGCGGCGGTGCGGCCGGGTGCGATGTAGGGAATCCAGCAGCCGGGTCTCCAGCCGGGCATGTGGTCGGCGACATTCCGCCAGTTGCGGCCGCCGTCGCGGGTGAGCTGCACGTGGCCGTCGTCGGTGCCGACCCATACGACCTGTTCATCGACAGGACTGGGGCCGATGGCCAGGATGGTACAGTGGTTCTCGGCATTGGTGGCGTCGATGGTCAGGCCCCCGCTCTTGTCCTGGTTCATTTTGGTGCTGTCATTGGTGGTGAGGTCCGGGCTGATGACCTCCCAGCTGTCGCCACAGTCCAGGCTCCGGTGCAGGTACTGGCTTCCGTAGTAGATGCCGCGGTCGTGGAAGGGATCCTGGGCGAAAGCGGCGTTCCAATTGAAACGGAGTTCCTTGCCGTCGGGATGAACCGGTTTGATGTTCTTCGTGGCGCCGGTCAGCATGTCCACATGACCCAGGTTGCCGCCTTGCGACATGGCATAGGCGTAGCGGCCGTCATCGGGACGGATACCGACGTCGAAGCCGTCCCCGAAGTAGATTTCCTGCCAGTCGGTGTTGCGGATGCCGCCGGATTTCCACACGGCGGAAGGGCCGACCCAGGAGCCGTTGTCCTGCATGCCGCCGCCGACCCGATAAGGAACCGCCATATCATGGTTGATATGATAGAATTGAGCCAGGGGCAGATTTTCGACGAAGCGCCAGGTCTGGCCACCGTCGCGGGTGATGTTCAGTCCGCCGTCGTTGCCCTCGATGATATAGTCAGGGTCGTCCGGGGAGATCCAGAAGGCGTGGTGGTCCGGATGTATTTTCCAGCCTGCCCATTCCTGGAAGGTGCGGCCGCCGTCCTCGCTCTTCGACAGGATGCTCCACAGGCTGAATATGCGGTTTTCGTTCTTTGGGTCCACATAGATCTCATGGTAGTAGAAGGGCCGGTTGCTGACCTGGGTTTCGTCGGTGTTGGCATTGGCCATCTTCTGCCAACGGAATCCGCCGTCGGTGCTTTTGTACAGGGCGTTCTCCGCGGCTTCCACGATGGCATAGACGGTGTTGGGCCGGGAAGGGGCGATGGCCAGGCCGATGCGGCCGAGGTCGCCCTTCGGCAGGCCGTCCTTGTCCGTCCGTTTCGTCCAGGTTTCCCCGCCGTCGAAGCTGACATAGATGCCGGAACCCGGTCCGCCGGAGCTGAATGTCCAGGGTTTGCGCCCGTATTCCCACATGGCGGCGATGAGTTTGTTGGGGTTGGCGGGATCGGCGACCAGGTCTGCACATCCTGTGGAGTCATTGACAAACAGTATCTTGCGCCAAGTTTTGCCGGCGTCCGTACTTTTGAAGACCCCTCTTTCGGGATGAGGCCCCCAAGCGGAGCCGGAGGCTGCGACAAAAACGGTGTTCGGATCGTCGCGGTGCAGGATGATCCGGTGTATGGTCTTGGTCTGCGCCAGTCCCATGTGTTGCCAGCTTTTTCCGCCGTCAATGCTGCGGTAGACACCTTCTCCGCTGTTCTGTGAATTCCGGGGGTTGCCTTCCCCGGTGCCGACCCAGATCTCGGATGGATTTCGCTGGTTGATGCGGATGGCACCGATGGATTGGACGGGCATTTCGTCGAAGAGCGGTTTCCATTGGATGCCGCCGTTGTCGGAACGCCAGACTCCGCCGCTGGCTGCCCCGACATAGATGGTGTTGGGTTGGGTGGCGGGTACATCGATGGCCGTCACCCGGCCGCTCATGCCGGCGGGGCCGATGTTGCGGGGCCGGAAGGATTTGAAATGTTCCAGTCGGAGCGGCTGGGCGGCGGCTGTTGTGCTGCAGATTAACAGCCCCCATGCGAGGAGCTTGCATAGAAAGGGACGCATGCGGTTGATTTTTGTTGAGTTTTTGTTCCTGCCGGTGGCTGTCTGCGGGTGGCTGGCAACGGAGCCGGTTGCGCCCGCAAGGCGCCGACGAGTGAAATTAGGACGATTCTTCCATTCGGCCTGCACTTGACAAGAGACTTTTTGCAGGAGCAAGGCCTGATGACAAAAATCACCTGCTTTTTCCGGATCGGAAACGCTAATTTACACGGGAAAGCCAATCCTATGGAATTGATATACCATCCGGTCTTCCTGCAGCACGACACCGGGATGCACCCGGAGAACGGGAAGAGGCTGGCAGCGTTCGGAAACCTGCCTGTCACCGAGGTGCCCGACGGAAGTCCGTGGCTGGGATTGGTGCATACCGCCGAGCACGTGGAGAATGTCCGGGTGGCCTGTGCCATGGAAAAACACCTGGACCCGGACACCATGACCAGCCAGGGGAGTTTCGAAGCCGCTTGTCATGCCGTGGGGGCCACCGTACTCGCCAGCGAGACGGGAGGGTTCGCACTCGTACGCCCGCCCGGACACCATGCCTATGCCGACCGATCCAGCGGGTTCTGCCTGTTCAACAACATTGCCGTGGCCACGCAAAAACTCGCGCTGCAAGGCAAGAAGGTGTTTCTCTTCGATTTCGACGGCCATCTCGGCGACGGTACTTCCTTCCTTTTCCAGGATACCAGCCAGGTCCTCTATTGTTCGATACATCAATACCCGGCCTTTCCCGGGCATGGTTGGTATGATGAGATCGGCCGGGGGGAGGGCAGAGGCTACACCATGAACGTCCCGCTGCCACCCGGCAGCGGCGACGATGTGTTCCGGGATGCGGTCCGGACCTGCCTTTCCGTTCTGGACCAGTTCAGACCGGATGTCATCGCCGTGTCCGCCGGCTTCGACGCGCATTTGTACGACTTGCTGTTGCAGTTGCGGGTGACGGAAAGCAGTTTTCATTTCATCGGCGACGAGTTGCGGCGACGTCAGTGTCCCGTCTTCGCCACGCTGGAAGGTGGATACAATGTCCAGGTACTGCCCGCCTGCGTACAAAATTTCCTGGCGGGCATCCATGGGGAGCCGATTCCGTTCCCAGCACCGACCACGGCTTCTTCCCGGCAGGTCTGGGAAGCCTATGAGATCCGTTTGCATGGGATGATCGGGCAGCTGCGGCCTTGGTGGCGCTGCTGACCGGTTTCAGTGGCACGGGTCCGGAAGTTTTTTTATGTTTGTCCCGGCAGGAAGATGACCCGCCGAGTTTGTTCATCATCTGGTTCCGACCATGAAACCATTAACAATACGTTTGTTGATAACAATAAACCTGCACGTGGTGCGTCGGCAATATTTCCTGCGTCGGTCCTTGTTGCTCGTACTTTTGGGTTGCTGCCTTTTGCCAACAGGTACACGGGCGCAATCCGACAAGGCGGATTCCCTGAGGACCCTGCTGGCCGGTTTCCTGCCGGACAGCCAACGAGCGGAATGTCTGTTGGTCCTGAGCAAGGAATTGGAGCAAAGGGAAGTCGCCAAGTCGCTTGACTACGCATTCCGGGCCCTCTCTCTGGCGCAGGCCCACGAATTGCCCAGGTTGGTGCTGCGGGCCAACATGCAGATGGCGGCGGTTCTCTTCTACAGCGGCGCTTTTGACGCGGCCGTTATTTACTTCACCAGGGCAAGGCAACAGGCGACAGCACTGGACGACAGGCCAGCCCTGCTGGCGGCCCGCTTCAACCTGTTGTCGGTCCGACTGCTAAATCCTGTCAACGATGCGGATTTGGAAATGGAGTTGTGGCAGCTGCTCCGCCTCGCGGAGGAAACCATCGCCGTATCGGGCGATTCAACCCTGGCCCCCAGATTCCTGCCCGGAATTTACAACAATCTCGGGATGGTGCTCCAGTCGAAAGGAGATCTTGCCGCTGCGGAAAAGCAACTGATGAAAGGTCTGGCGGTGACCCGCCTGTATCCCTCCGCCGAAAATTATCGTTTGCAACTGCTGAATGTACATAGCCTCCTGTTGCTCGAAATGGCCAGGCCGGAAGCTTCCCTGGCAATTGCCAAGGAAGCCAGGGAAGCCAGCCGCCAATCGGGAATGACCGCATTGGAAGCCTCCTCCCTCCTTCATATGGCCTTGGCCAGCAAGGCGCTCCGGGACACAGCCGCAGCCATCAGCTTGATGACAGAGGCTTATGGTCTGAGTCAGGTGGCTGGTCACACGCCCCTTAGCAGTGTCCTGGCAGCGGATATCGCCAATTGCTATGACGCCCTCGGAGACGAAGACAAGGCGCTCCGGTACCACTTGCTTACAAAGGAGTTCAACCAGCAAAGCGCCTTGGTCAAGGCCGAAGCAGAACTGGAAAGGACGGAACTCCTTGATCAGCTCGGTCAATTGGAGGCATCCCTGTTGGCTGAGCAATCGGCTTCCCAATACCGCATCTTCCTCCTGCTGGGGCTCTTCCTGCTGTCCGCCCTCGGCGTTTTTCTGGTCTGGGTCACCTTGCAAAAGAAATACCGCCTGGCGCAACTCGACAAGATGGACCTGGAGCTGGATGCCAAGCGGCTCGGCCTGCAAGCCGATTTTCTGCAGTCCGAACTGGACAAACGGGACAAACAGCTGGCCTCCGAGGCGCTCTACCGTCTGAAGAACAACGAAGTGGTCCGCGAAACCGTCCAACAATTGCTTTCCCTCCACCGCATGTCCAACCGAGAAGTCCGGGAATCAATCCTGCGCGCCGTGCGCGGACTGGAGAGTACGCTCGACAAACAGGTTTGGGAGGCTTTCGATATCCGTTTCCAACAGGTCCACCAAGGTTTCTTCGACCGGCTGCAGCAAGCATTCCCCTCCCTGACCGCCAACGAACGGCGCCTCTGCGCCTTTCTCAAACTGAACATGAGCACCAAGGAAATCGCCGCCGTCACCACGCAATCCACCAACAGCATCTATGTGGCCAGAACACGTCTTCGTCGTAAACTGGGTTTGCAGGAGGAAGAGGACGCCGGATTGGTAAGTTTTCTGGCAAAATTTTGATTTGGCTTAACCAATTGAAATACAAATTTATAAATCAGTATGTAAATATAAAGTAAGGGATTTTCCTGCCATGGTTAATGAATTGTAAGCCTAAGTTTATTGAAAAAAGAATTGGCGCATCATAAATTTGCATAGCATGGAAGATTGACATTCTTTTGTCCGCTTCCCCGTTACTCACGCCGCCATTGTGATTTCGGCATCCCATTCACGCCTCATCCCTTTCCGTGGATCAAGGCGCTCACGTATAAACACGATACATCATCCGGTCCTCACACTATGCTTTTTGCCGGGCTGGAAAAGGTCGGCCATCGGCCCGGCTCGCTGCCCTGACAGCTTCTATTCGAACCGCTCCTCTATAAAATTTTTTGTGTCTTACTGCTTAGATGAACAATTTATGATGGCTGCGCGGTCATAGGGCCTTTCTTTCGAAAGGTTTGCCTCCGTACCGACGCGGCAAGGCCGCAAGGCCTTTCGGCAAGGTATCCTGCCGTGCAGGGACCCCGGATATTCCGGCGTTCGGCTCGGTCAGGATACCTTTTTTTCATGCAAGTTCTGCCGGTAACCTTTTGTCGGAGTCTTAACAGCGTCGGCCGTTGATGATGACGGACTCAACCCAGTCGGTACCGAAAGCGTAAGGAAGGTAGGCATAGGAGGGCACCGGCCTTGTCAACACCAGGTTGGCAAGCTTGCCCCGGGCGATGCTGCCGAGGTGGTCTCCCCATTCCAGGGCGAATGCACCGTTCAAGGTCGCCGCCTGCAACGCTTCCTCCGGGTACATCCCCATTTGGATGCAGGCCAGGGAGACCACGAAAGGCATCCTGCCGGAGGGTGATGACCCGGGGTTGAAATCGGATGCCAGGGCGACTGCCACACCGGCGTCGATGAGCTTCCGGACCGGCGGAAAAGGATCCCGCAGAAAAAAAGGTGCCGTCGGCAAGAGGGTGGCGATGGTCTGTGCCGATCCCAGGACAGCCACGTCATCCGCCGACACTACCTCCAGGTGGTCGACGGAAACCGCACCCATGCGAACCGCCGCCGCCACACCGCCGAGGGCATGAAATTGGTTGACATGTACCTTGGGCCGGATCCCGTAGCGATCCGCAGCCACCAGGATCCGCTCCATCTCGTCCACCCGAAATGCCACTGCCTCACAAAACACATCGATGTAATCCGCCAAGCCTTCCCCCGCCACTTCCGGCAATATCTCCCGGATTACCAGCTCTATGTATTTCGATCGCCTGTCGTCCGATCGGTAATCCATCGGCAAAGCATGGGCAGCCAGGTAGGTCGCCCGGACCGGCATCAATCCCGCCTCCTTCAGTCGCCGTATGACCCGTAGCATCTTCAGTTCGCCTGCCTTGTCCAATCCATACCCGGATTTTATCTCCACCGCACCGGTGCCTTGTCCACGCACCTCCAGCAGTCGCGCCATGCTTCGATCGTAAAGCTCCTCCTCCTCCATCTGCCCCAGCCGTTTTGCCGAACGCAGGATGCCGCCGCCCCGCCGGGCAATCTCCTCATATGTCATGCCCCGCAGTCGGTCGACCCATTCCTCCTCCCGGCTTTGCGCAAACACCAGGTGGGTGTGGGAATCCACCCAAGCGGGCATCACAAGGCGCCCGGTTGCGTCCACCTCCGCTCCGGCTCGGGCTGGGCAGGTATCCATCCGGCCGAAATCCGCGATCCGCTCCCCCTCGACCAGCACCCAGGCATCCGGGATGAACGGAAATGCGCTGGGCGCATTTCCCCGCAAGGCCGACCTTGCCGGAAGCTCCTCCGGCAACAGCAACTGCCGGATATTGCGTATCAATAATGACATGCGCGTACATTGGATTTTCATTCCCGGCGGACAAACCGCCCGCCGCAGAGCCATCTTCATCGGTTCCGGCTACCGCCCGATGCGGCCTGCCGCCACCGCCGCAATTCAAAAAAATCCGGATACACCGGCCTGTCCGCATCGGTGGTGACGGCATGGCCTTGCCCACCTGCCCCCTTTCCCCTTCTCCGGCCTTCGATCCATGCCCCAAGTTACAAAATATCTTTACCTTTGGTCACCCCATCCGGTGGAACACCCCGTCGGAATCCTCATTTTCCCGATCAAAAGCAGACAAACATGAAGCAAATCTTACGGATCGCTTTTCTCTTCCCACTATTGGTGGCCACCGCTCCTGCCGGCGCTCAGGTCACTTTTCCCCGCAACGGCGTCGCGGACCAACGGGAAGGCTGTTACGCCTTCACCAATGCCACCATCTATTTGTCCTGGCAGGAAAAAGTCGAGGACGCGACTCTTCTGATCCGAAAAGGCAAGGTGGAAGCGGTCGGCAAAAACATCCCTGTTCCAACCGATGCCGTGCTGATCGAGGCGAAAGGCAAGACCATCTATCCATCCTTCATCGACTTGTATACCGACTACGGGATGCCCGCCGACAGACAGGAAGGACGGAGTGGGAGCGGCCGCGGGTCCGCCCAATACCTGAGCGGCAAGAAAGGCGCCTATGCCTGGAACGAGGCACTTAAGCCGGAATTCCAGGCCCACACGGTTTTTCAGACCAACGAAAAGGAGGCCGCGACCCTTCGGAGCCTGGGCTTCGGCACCGTTCTTACCCACAAGATGGACGGAATCGACCGCGGCTCCTCCGCCCTGGTCACCCTCGGAAATGACCGGGAACACGAAGTCATACTCCGGGAACGGGTCGGTCACCATTTGTCTTTCCGTAAGGGAAGTTCCTCCCAAAGCTACCCCAGTTCCCTGATGGGCGCTGTCGCGCTGCTCAGGCAGACCTACCTCGATGGGGATTGGTACCGGCGTTCCGGCCGGCAGGAAGAGACCAATCTCTCCCTGGAGGCATGGAACGAGGCCGGAGCCCTGCGTCAGTTTTTCGAGGCCGGTGACAAATTGGACGTCCTCCGCGCCATCCAGCTTGGCCGCGAATTCGGTGTGCAGTACACAATCAAGGGGAATGGCGACGAGTACCAACGCCTGGAGGCCATCCGTCTCGCCGCCTGCCCCCTCGTCCTGCCGGTGGATTTCCCGGCAGCCTATGATGTTTCGGACCCATATGAAGCCGCTCAGGTCCGGCTGGCGGACCTTAAACACTGGGAACTGGCGCCCACCAACGCCGCCAGGGTCCAGGCGGCCGGCATCCCCTTCGCCCTTACCACAGCGGATCTTGCCCGTAAGGACGACTTCTGGCCTAATGTTCGCAAGGCCGTCAGCCATGGTCTCTCCGAAGAGGCCGCCCTGAAGGCGCTGACCTGGACGCCAGCGGAACTGGCCGGCGCCCTGGACGAGCTCGGCTCCCTGGAAAAAGGAAAATGGGCCAGTTTCCTGCTGACGGATGGCAACATATTCTCCGAAAAAACAAAGATCTTTCACAACTGGGTGAAAGGCAAACCATTTGTTCTGAAAACCATGGACGCACCGGATCTGGCCGGTCGGTATGGCTTGTTCCTGGCCGGCGCCGTGCTGCCCCTGGCGGTGGAAGCGGAAGGTGACGGATTCAAGATGACCATCCGTCCCGACGACACGACCGAGGTCAAGGTGACCCACCAGCTCCGGCACGGCAGGATTTCCCTGTCGTTCCGCTTGCCCGGCCAACCGGGTCTAACCCGCTTGTCCGGTGTCATCGGACAATGGGACTGGAAAGGCTCCGGCCAGGATTCAGAAGGAAATTGGGTCGATTGGTCCGCCCAACGGGTGGAGACCGAATCCGCAGAAAAGCCCGGTGAGAAGAAAGGGCGGGACGGCAAGGGCAACCAGCCGGCCGCACAACAGGAACAACCGCTGGCCGGACCGGTCTGCTATCCGTTCACCGCTTTCGGTTGGACGGAGTCCCCGAAGACGGAAACCTGGTTGCTGCGCAACGCCACCGTCTGGACCAATGAGGCGGATGGAGTCCTGGAACAGGCGGACGTCCTGCTCCGCGACGGTAAGATCGCCGCCGTCGGCAGTAACCTGCAGGCGCCCGGAGCGAAAGTCGTCGATGCCACCGGCCGCCACGTCACACCCGGTATCATCGACGAGCATACCCATATTGCCGTGACCCGCGGGGTCAACGAAGGCACCCAGGCCAGCAGCGCTGAAGTCAGGATCGGTGATGTGCTGGACAGCGAGGACATTGACATCTACCGACAGTTGAGCGGTGGCGTCACCTGTGCGCAGGTACTCCATGGTTCCGCCAACCCGATCGGCGGACAGAGCGCCGTCATAAAACTCCGTTGGGGGCAGGATCCCGAAGGCCTGAAATACGATCGTGCCAGCCCCTTCATCAAGTTTGCCCTGGGGGAAAATGTCAAGCGTTCCCGCAGCAGCAGCAACGACCGCTTCCCGGATTCCCGCATGGGGGTGGCGGAAGTGTTCGAAGACCATTTTACCGAAGCCCGGAAATATGGGGAACGCAAGCGGTCCGGTCTCGATTACCGCCCGGACCTGGAACTCGAGGCTTTGCTCGAAATCCTCGAAGGCAAACGGTTCATCACCTGCCACAGCTATGTGCAGAGCGAAATCAACATGCTCATGCATGTGGCGGAACGGCATGGATTCAAAGTGAATACCTTCACCCACATCCTGGAGGGTTACAAAGTGGCGGACAAGATGAAAGCACATGGGGCGGGCGGTTCCAGCTTCAGCGACTGGTGGGCCTACAAATATGAAGTCTACGAAGCCATTCCCCACAACGGCGCCATCATGCACGAACAAGGCGTAACCGTCGCCTTCAATTCGGATGATGCGGAAATGGCCCGCCGCCTCAACCAGGAAGCTGCCAAGGCCGTCCGCTTCGGTGGGGTCTCAGAAACGGAGGCCCTTAAATTCGTCACCCTCAACCCCGCCCGCTTGTTGCACATTGATGCCTACACCGGCAGCCTGGCACCCGGTAAAGATGCGGATGTGGTATTGTGGAGCGACCATCCGCTGTCTGTCTATGCACGGGCCGACATGACCTTCGTGGACGGGATCCCCTATTTCGACCGGGAGAAGGACATCGTGCTCCGCCAAGCGGTCGCGGCCGAGCGCCATCGGCTGATCCAACGCATGCTGGAGGTGAAAAAGGAGGGCGGCAGAACCCAACGGGCCGGCTGGCGCCGCAACGGCCATTACCATTGTGATTCGGATCTCGACGAGGGCAACGGGGCGGATGTCTCGGAGCACCATTGATCCGGCGGACGAAGCCGGACCGAACCGAACCTGGGAAGGCACGGCGGCGACCGCCGGTCGCCGGGAAGTTTTCCGCCCGCATGGGCAAGTGGTCAGGAATAGCTAATTTTGTCCCGGACGGTCGTTAGCCGTGCCGCCGGGAACCGAACCGACGGCGAATGGGTCGGCCGGAATTCATCCATTCCATTCAATTCTTATGCAGGAAATGAGATTCGTGGATTTGTCCGACCAGGAATTGGTCGAATTGGGCCGCCGGTATCACCCGGCTTACGAAGGAGCAGCGCCCTTTCCCAGCGGTTATTACGACAACTTTTTCAACGCGGAGGCCCTGCGGGCAGTGCTGGCGGAATTTCCGGACCTCAGCGGCGGCAATAACGAGGTGCATTACGCCAATCCGAACGAAGTCAAGTTCGCATCCAAAGGGGAATACCGCTTCGGACCTCGCACCAAGGCGTTCATGCACTTCCTGAATTCGCAGCCTTTCCTGGAATTCCTGCAGGAGCTGACGGGCATCCGGGAGACGCTGGTGCCGGATCCGTATTACGAAGGGGGCGGTTGCCACCAGATCAAGGCGGGCGGATTTCTGAAAGTACATGTTGATTTCCACAAACACAAGACAATGAACCTGGACAGGCGCGTCAACGTGCTTGTCTACCTGAACGAGGATTGGAAAGAGGAATATGGTGGCCATTTCGAACTGTGGGAACGGGATATGTCCCGTTGTGTCACCCGCATCGCTCCGCTGTTCAACCGCATGGCCGTCTTCTCCACCACGGACTTTTCCTGGCATGGTCACCCGGATCCGCTGGCCTGCCCGCCTGACCGCAGCCGGAAATCACTCGCCTTGTATTATTATACGAACGGACGGCCGGATAGCGAGGTCAGCGAGGAAAACCGAAAGCGCATCACCACCACCTTCGCCGCCCGCAAAGGACAGGACAGCGCTTCCATGACGGTCTTCAACGGGATGGTCAACCTGGCGAACGACCTGTTGCCGCCCATCGTGGTACGTAACATCAAGAAATTCAGGAAAAACTAGCCTGGTCCTCTGCTTCCATGTAGGTCTGCAGCGTCTGCCAAAGCCAACCGGCCAACCGCTCGTTGTGCAGCAATAATACACCCAGACAGCGGACGCTGTCGGCCGCCTCAAGCTGGCTGCCCCGCCGAAGCGGTCGACGTCCTTTGCGCCATTGCAACAGCCGGGTCGACGGCATCGGCCGCATGCCCAGGAGCAGCACCGGTACCCATGGGTTCGCCCGGTACGCCACCACCAAGGCATCCCGACTCTCCGGTGTGTCCCCTTGCGCCGCAAACGCTGTCATGGCCCGGCAGTAGAGCCATGGGACCGACAGTTGGTCCGCCGCCTGCCGCAAGGTGCGGGCCGCTTCCGCCAAACGCCCCCCGCAAAGAAGTGAAATGCAATGGTACGGACGCAATTGTATGTCGTCCGCTGGGTTCCACTCCAACAGCTCTTCGAAATGGGTGGATGCCGTCTCATGGAAGCCGTTGCGGAACAACAACTCCGCCAAGCCTACCTTTGCCTTGAGAAAGGGCAGGGTGGCTTCATCCCGCCATGGCCGAACCCGGAAGGCTTCCATACTCCGGGCCATCCGCTCCGGTCCCAACAACAGCAGGCTGGTGTCCATGCAACGCTGGTAATACCGCATCGATTCCTCCACAGTCCGGCTCAGGCGGGCCATGGCCAGGTTGGCTTCCGGACAGAGCGGGTCCAGTGCCAGCGCCTTCTCCACCAGGCCCCGCGCCCTCGACGGTGCGGATTGCAGCGCCGCCTCCAACACAAGTTCCCGCGCGGCCAGCTGCCGTGCCAATGCCGGCTCCGTCGATTCCAAACGCTCCAGGTCTGCTGCCATTCCCTCCGACCTCATTCTTTCCCGCGCCTGGACCGTGCATCCGTACCGCTGCTGCAAACGGAACAGCAACAGCCGCGTCTCCAACAACCGCTCCCAAGCGGTACTGTCGATTGTCTGATTCATATGCTCCGGTTGTGTTACTTGGTGAAGCCTACTCCGCTATGGCACATTTGATGCCAAACATTATGATTAATTATATTTATTTGATGCCGGCCCGGATTGGCCGCGGGGTACCGTGAACGGCGCCGTCCGTTACGCAGCAGGAATGGCTGTTCTCGCCGATGTCCGGCGACCTGGCACAGGAGGCTTGGATCGAAATCTGACCCATGGCAGACGGCAAGGTACGGTGACGGTATGGTAAGGTGATGGATGAGGGGATGCTTTACGCCGGCGGAAAGCAGCTGCCGGCAAAGCGAAGCGGAGGAAAACGACCGATTGTTCTCCCTGCTTGATCGCATGATTTCCCAGGACGAAAGACGGAATGGGAAGCTGCGTCGGTTGAAAAAGTTTCGGCATTCGCCCTTTGGGAAACAGCTACTGTGCTTCCCGACCCTTACAGGCGAAGCGTGGGGACCTTCGCTTCGTACCATCGGTCTCACAGGGTCGAAAGATGGCGCGCGAGAATCAGGATTGTACAAAGCGCAGCGAACGGTAGGGGGGGAGTGGGGCATGTGGCGGGTCACCGAAGCGGATGAAGGATGATTTCCGTACGCCGGTTCTGTCTCTTGTTGGCATCCGTGGAATTCGGAACGAGCGGGCGATGCATGCCCCTTGCTGCGGCCGTCAATTGGCGGGATGGTACGCCGGCCTCCGCCAACGCCTGTACCAGCGCCCCTGCACGGGAAGTGCTGAGGTGCCAGTTGGCCACGACAGAACCCTCGCCGTCCGAATGACTGATGACGGTCACTTCCAGCGGAGGCTGGGCGGACAATGCAGTGCCGACCATTTCCAGGACCTTGCGTCCGTCGGCCTGCAACTCGGCGTTCTTCCCTTCGAAAAGCAAGGACTCATGCAAGGTGAGCCGAAGCAGACCGCGCTGCCGCTCCAAAAGGAATCCCTCCGCAGGCAGGCCGGACAAGCGGCCGGCAAGGGACTCGGACACGCGCAGGAGGACGGCTTCCTCCGCCATCCTTGATCCCGCCGGGTCCTTGGCGCCCGACAGTCCGCCGGTGAGGGCGGCGGTGCCTGGGGCGGACAAGGTATCGACACGGACACCCATGCTCTTCAGGACACGTTCCTGTTCCCAAACCGCTTCTTGCCGGTTGGCGAGAACGGATTCCAGGGCCGCCTTCTCCTCGGCGTGGTTCCGGAGCAGCTCCGCGTTGTCCCTGAGGGCCTCCTCGTACTGCGCGGACAATTCCTGGTTATGGGTCTTCATACGCTCGATATCCTGACGGTACTGTGCTGCCAAGGCCATGGATTGCGCCAACTGGGCTTCCAACTGCCGGATCCGCGCATCCGACCGCTCCTTCTCCTGCTCGGTATGCTGAAGGTCCTCGAAGTTCGTCTTGTACAGGTCGCGGGCTGCGACAGCTTCCTCATATTTCCGGGTGGGTACGCAGCCGGCAGTGAATATCGCCGCAAAGACCAGCCCCCGCAAGGGTCGGATCGTGATGTTCATTTGTTTGTGGTAGTGTTGTCGTGCGGTCCGGTCCGGGTGGAGACCGGCGCCAGGACCAACTTTTTTGCAAAGCTACTGTTTACAAAGCAATCTTTGCCTATTCCGGCTGGCTATCACCTTGTCAGCGATACCAAAATACCGTTTGTTTTTCCGACGTTCCATGTTAATTTTGCATATCGACCGCCGTCCGGCGATTTCACCTAAACGCTCGTTCCTATGGCCATCATGATTACCGACGAATGCATCAATTGCGGCGCTTGCGAACCGGAATGCCCCAACAACGCCATCTATGAAGGCGGGGTGGAATGGGCCATCTCCGACGGTACCTCGGTCAAAGGCGACTATACCCTGGAGGACGGCAGCGCCACCGACGTGAATGACAAGCACGATCCCGGCGCGGATGATTACTACTACATCGTCCCGGACAAATGCACGGAATGTGTCGGTTTCCATGAGGAACCCCAATGCGCCGCCGTCTGCCCGGTGGATTGCTGCGTACCGGATCCCGAACGCCGCGAATCCAAGGAAACCCTTCTCGCACGAAAGGATCGCCTGCACCTATGATTCGACTCGGTTCCGGCCGTCTCCTGACCTCCCCTCCTCGACTTCAAAAAACAATGTCGCCCCATGGACGAATCCCAATTCAAGAAACTGGACGTGGTGGACCGCGTCATCCTCTCCTTCCGACAGGAATATCCGGACTATTTTCATCAGGAAGTCCTGACCTGTATGGATGATTCCGACCAGGATACGATCGACCGTATCCATCAAATCCTGGACAACGCTTCCGCCGGTATGCCGGATGATGCATTCTGGAGTCGGTTCCAAAATTATTTTCTGAAATTCCTGATTGACTACGCAGAGGTGGAACTTATCTGGAACGACCTGGTCGAGGAGGAAAGTCTCTATGCCGTAAACGAGCTGTACGCATACCAGGACAAGATCTTCATTTGGACGCTAGAGGGTAAAATACATTATATCTATGAGGACAAGGAAAAGGCTTTGGCCGAATTCATGGAATTCTATCGGGACCACTACAACGAGGTCATGTCTCACGTCGACGGCAGGCGATATGGGGAGGAGGTGAACGAGGAGGAAGACGACGAGGAGGAGGAAGACAAACGTCCCGCAGGTTACTTTTTCCTGCCTTTCTTCAATCCCTACCTGCCGTTCCGTGGCGCCTGTCGGGTCTGTTCGCACGAGTTTGTCCTCAACGGATACCGGTCGCTGCTGACCAACCTGGGCGAAATCATCCAGCATGAGTACCAATGCCAGGGCTGCGGTGCCTTCCGTTTTGCAGGGGGAGAACTGCCGCCGACGGAGGGGGTCCGCGCGGCTTTGGCGGAACCTTGTGACTGCGGGGGGCAGTTCCGGCGGGACAAGAATATCTTCTGTCCTTCCTGCGGCTATCGCAAACAGCCGGACAACCGGGCCGAAGAATACCTGGCGATCCCGCAGGCCACCTTCGACGCCCTGAGGGAACGACATGGCAAACCGATGGAGGGATAGCCAGCTTGCCCCCTGCCTTGCCAGCAGCCCTCCGCAAGCACGGCCGCCCCGCCTGTCCCGGCTCCCGGAAACGACCTTCCATGCGAATCCGCAGGGTTTTCCACCACATCAAATGCTTATTTATTTAAAACGAGTCTAAATAAGTTGCGGCTCCAATATTGCACAGGGCTTTGCTGCATCGGAATGAAACGTTTTATATTTTTGCGGCGCTTTCAGGGATCCTCCATGACACTCCGTCCGACGGGGCAAATGTTTCCGAGGCCTCCGGCGAATCCCTTCCGGGCAATCAACCTTATCAATCAAAGAAACGCAGCATGACAAAGCGTTCCATATGGCTCCTTCCGGTGGTGGCCTTCCTGACGGTCCATACCGACCTTTCGGCACAGCCGACGGGAGCGAGCGGTGACAGCTCCCTGTTGACGGCATTATTGGCCGTTGTCCTTCTCATCGCCTTCTTCGTCATCATCCAGGTTTCCGACAACCTGCTTCGCATCGAAGCGGGGAAAATCGGCGGCGAAGGCCCGCGTCAGGTATCGCTGTTCCCGGGTTTCCGCGAAATGTTTCGTCACCGCCTGCCAGCTTGGGTGAACGGTCCCGCTTATGTGTTGGGCAAAGGTTTCGACATAAAGCTGGAGGGAGCGGCACCTCCTGTCGTGGATCAGGATGCCAGGGCATTGACTTTCGCAGTGCAACCCGGCGATTTCCGCGGATTGTCTCCCATTCCGAAGCTGCTCGTTTCCGAGGGTGACGTGGTCAAGGCGGGAGACCCATTGTTTTTCGACAAGAATCAGGAAGCGGTCCGGTACGTCGCTCCGGTCAGCGGGGAAATCGTCGGCATCCGCCGCGGGGAACGCCGGTCCATCCGGGAAGTGGTGATTCTGGCGGATAAGGAGCAACAGTATCGTTCGCTCCCGAGCCTGGACTTGGCAACGGCCAGCCGAGAGGACCTGGTCTCGTTCCTCCTGGATTCCGGTGTCTGGCCGATGTTCCGGCAACGCCCCTTCGATGTCATGGCCGACCCGCAGCGGATACCCGACCATATATTCGTCTCCACTTTCGATTCCGCACCACTTGCCCCGGATCTCGACTTCGTCGTCCAAGGTAGCGAAGCCGCATTCCAGCAAGGCCTCGATGTGCTGGGCAGGCTCACCGCAGGGCAAGTCCATCTCGGATTGAACGCGGGAGGAGACACACCCCCCGCCAAAGCTTTTCGCGAGGCGACCGGCGTCCAACACCACTGGTTCAAGGGTAAGCACCCCGCCGGAAACGTCGGCGTGCAGATCCACCATATCGCTCCCCTTGGTCCCGGACGTTGCGTCTGGACCATGGGGGTACAGGAAGTCATCACCCTTGGCAAACTTTTCACGGAGCAACGCTTTCATGCGGAACGACTCGTTGCGCTCACCGGCGCCGAATTGTCGACCACCGCTTATGTCAGGACTTTCCTGGGCGCGAACATCGGTGACCTGCTGAAAACCAGGCTTCCGGAAGGCAGTACGGCGCGTATCGTCTCCGGTGACGTCCTCTCCGGTAAACAGCAGTCCACGGCCGGGTTCCTCGGTTTTCACGACGACCAACTGACCGTCCTCCGCGAAGGCAACGAATACCAACTCTTCGGCTGGCTCCTGCCGGACCTCACTTCCCCCAGCGCATCCCGTGCGCTTCCCGGCTGGGTTTTCCCAGATTCGACCTATCGGGCGGACACCAACACCAAAGGAGAGAAGCGAGCGTTCGTGGTGACAGGCCAGTACGAGGAGGTCCTGCCGATGGATATCTACCCGCAGCACCTCATGAAGGCCATCCTGACGAACAACTACGACCGGATGGAAGGCCTGGGCATCTATGAACTCATTGAGGAGGACGTGGCCCTCTGCGAATTTGTCTGCACTTCCAAGCAGCCACTCCAGCAGATCCTTCGCCAGGGACTCGACATGGTGAATGAACAGGGCTGAACCGCCCTGACTTTTCCGCAGCTTTCAACGATCTTAAGCATATGAACCAGTTCGCAGAAAAAATAAAGAAACAATTCGAACCGCCGAAGGAGAAGAAATTCCTTCATACATTGTTCGACGGCTTCTTCACCTTCCTGTTCACACCCAATTCGGTGACCTCCGGCCCGGGTGTCCATATTCGGGACCGCATGGACCTCAAGCGCACCATGGTCATGGTGGTGGTTGCCCTGCAGCTTTGTTACCTCTTCGGTACCATCAACATCGGTCACCAGCATTTTCTTGCCCTTGGTCAGTACACCTCTTTTCTTCAGGCCTTGCACCTGAAGATCGCATACGGCCTTATCCAGGTCCTGCCGATTTTCGTAGTCACCCATGTCGTAGGGCTTGGTATAGAATTCTATTACGCCGCTAAGAAGGGGCATCCCATCGAAGAAGGCTTCCTGGTCTCCGGTGCGCTGATTCCCCTGATCATGCCGCCGGACATCCCGTTGTGGATACTGGCGCTGTCCGTCGCATTCGCTGTCATCCTCGGCAAGGAAGCGTTCGGCGGGACCGGTATGAATGTCGTCAACATCGCGTTATTGGCCAGGGTATTCGTATTCTTCGCTTATCCGACCACCATTTCGGGAGACCAATGCTGGGTTTCCGGTATCGAATATGCCGGTGCACAGGCGGTCGGCGAGACATACGGTTGGGCACACCATGCTTTCGACTGGCTGTTTGGCAGCCTGGGGCTTGCCACCTTCGGTGACGGCGGTCTGGCGGTGGCGGACGGTTTCACCGGCGCCACGCCGCTCGGTCTGGCGACCCAAGGATGGGAAGCGGTCACAGCCCATTATTCCCCTATGCAGATGTTCTGGGGCGCCATCCCCGGTTCCATCGGGGAGACAAGCAAGCCGCTGATCATTGTCGGGGCCCTGCTGTTGGTGGTCCTTGGGATCGCCAGCTGGCGCATCATGCTGTCCTGCCTCATCGGTGCAGGCGTCATGGCCGTCGCCTTCAATTCCTGGGGCTTCGACGCCTACATGAACATCCCTTGGTACTATCACTTCTACATCGGCAGCTTCTGGTTCGCCATGGCGTTCATGGCGACGGATCCCGTGACGGCCGCATCCACCAACACCGGCAAGTTACTTTACGGATTCTTCATCGGTGCGCTCGGAATCATCATCCGGGTCATGAACCCAGCTTATCCGGAAGGATGGATGTTGGCGATTTTGTTCATGAACATCTTCGCCCCCCTCATCGATCATTATGTCGTGGAGGCAAACGTCGCCCGGCGCATGAAACGGAGCGGCAAACCGGCGGCCTGAGGCGCCGGACCAAACCCTGTCAAATTATTCAACCGCCATGTATAGCAACAAATATGTAACCGTTTATACCGTCGTGATGACCCTGCTGGTGTCCGTCGTATTGGCTGTCGTCGTCACCGGACTCCGCCCCGTCCATGAATCCAACGAAGCGGTCTTCAAGAAGCGGGATGTGCTCCGCGCCATCAAGGACGAACTGGGTACGGACCTCGCCTCCTTGACGGATGCCGAGGTCATCGACCTCTTCTCCAACCGAATCGAGCAGGTGGTCATCGATGCCAACGGCCAACCGGTCGAAGGGGTCAGCGCAGAATCCGTGGATATGGCCAAGGAAGAAAAGAAACCAGCTGCCGAAAGGCAGTATCCGGTTTTCATCTACCGTGGGGACGGCGCCACAGCCTACCTGCTGTCGGTACGCGGAAACGGGCTTTGGGACAAGATTTGGGGTACCATCGCCATCAAGGACGATTTCAACACCATCATCGGAACCTCTTTCGGCCACGTCGGCGAAACACCCGGCCTCGGCGCGGAAATAACCGACAACCCCTCCTTCTCCCGTCAGTTCCAAGGAAAACAACTGTTCGATAAGGGCCAGTTTGTCTCTGTGTCCGTGGTGAAGGGCGGTGTGCGGAATCCTGCCCATCAGGTCGATGCCATCACTGGTGCCACCATCACTTCCAATGGGGTGACGGATATGCTCAGGGACGGCCTGGCGGTCTACCTGCCATATTTGGCATCCATCCGTAACTGACACCCCTCGCCCCTTCCCATCCGGATACCAACGGGTTCGGAAAAGGGGGCCAACCGCTTCATTTATTAAACTGATCGATTATGGCTGAAGTTCAAACGAAGGTCGCGGAAGAAAAGGAACCCTTCTTCGGCAAGAAGGAACGCCAGTTGCTGGTGGATCCTCTCAATGACAACAACCCCATCACCGTCCAGGTATTGGGTATCTGCTCTGCCTTGGCGGTCACCACCCTGGTCAGCAAGGCCATTGTCATGGCCATCGCGGTCACCCTGGTCATCGCTTTCTCCAACCTGGCGGTTTCCTTGCTCCGCAAGGGTGTCCCCAAGCAGATCCGAATGATTGTGCAGCTGGTCATCATCGCCTTCCTTGTCACCGTGGTGGAGCAGGTGTTGAAAGCCGCCAGTTATCCGATATGGAAGGAACTGTCGGTGTATATCGGTCTCATCATCACAAACTGTATCGTCATGGGGCGACTGGAGGCATACGCCATGGCCAACGACCCGAAGCGTTCCTTCCTCGACGGCATCGGCAACGGAGCAGGCTACGGCATCATCCTGGTGATGGTCGCCGCCATGCGCGAACTGTTCGGCAAAGGGAGCCTGCTCGATTACAAAATCATAGGAAACACTTCCGAGTATCTGATCGACACCACCACCAACCCCTATTTTTCCTGGTATATGCCGAACAACGTCATGGTGCTGCCTGCGGCAGCCCTATTCGTCATCGGTGTCATCATATGGGTGCAACGGGCACGCAACGCGAAATTGGTGGATGTCAGCTGATGCGCTGCAAGACCTCGCTTTTGTCTGATGCATAAAATTCCTTCATCATGGGTGATTTACTGAACATTTTCCTCAAGTCGGTTTTCATAGAGAACATGGTCCTGGCCTATTTCCTGGGCATGTGTTCCTTCCTGGCGGTCTCCAAGACGGTCAAGACGGCGGTCGGCCTCGGGGCCGCGGTCATCTTCGTCCTGACCCTGACCGTCCCCATCAACTGGATGATCAACGAGAAGATCCTCGGTCCCAACGGCATCTTCCACACGGACCTTACCTTCCTGCGTTTCATCCTTTTCATCGCCACGATCGCCGCGTCCGTGCAGCTGGTGGAGATGGTGGTGGAGAAATTTTCTCCCTCCCTTTACAATTCGTTGGGCATTTTCCTTCCCCTGATCACTGTGAACTGCGCCATCCTCGGCGGTGCGCTCTTCATGGTAGCCCGGGAATACGATTTTGCGGAAGCCACCACCTTCGGCTTCGGCTCCGGTGTGGGTTTCTTCCTGGCGATCGCAGTCATGGCCGCCATCCGGGAAAAAATCAGATACAGCGCCGTGCCGGCCCCTTTGCGTGGCCTCGGCATCGCCTTTATCCTTACGGGCTTGATGGGTATGGCTTTCATGAGCCTGATGGGAATCAACCCCTCGAACTATATGCAGTAAACCAGGCCCCGGGCCCTCCGCAGGCCGCTGTCGCATCCCTCGCAGTCAGCCAAGCCGGCGTAGCCCTGGACCCAATAGATAATCGTCATGATTCTTCTCTTCGATGTGATGTTCGTCGTCTGGGGAGCCGTCGCCTTCACGGCTGTCATTCTGCTGCTCACCTTCGGGCTGATCCTGGCACAGTCCAAGCTTGTCCCGCAGGGTGATGTCCGGATCATTGTCAATGGTGACGAGGAAAATCCAATTCTCGTAAAACCAGGCTCTTCCCTGCTGTCGGCTTTGTCCAACAAGAATGTCTTTCTTCCCTCCGCCTGTGGTGGCGGCGGAACCTGCGCCATGTGCCGCTGCAAAGTGGACGAAGGGGGTGGCGATGTCCTGCCTACGGAGCTGAACCACCTCAGCCGCAAGGACGTGGCAGAACACGAACGCCTGGCCTGTCAGGTCAAGGTCCGCGCTGACATGCGCATCCGCATTCCAGAGGAAATCTTCGGCATCAAGAAGTGGGAATGCGAAGTGGTCTCCAATTACAATGTGGCCACCTTCATCAAGGAATTCGTGGTCAAACTGCCGGAAGGGGAACACCTGGAGTTCGAATCCGGCGGCTACATCCAGATCGATGTACCTAAGATCGAATGTGATTTCAACGATATCGACATCACCGCACATCCTCGTATGGCCGGTAAGAAACCGGATGAGTATCAGGCGGAATGGGATAAGTTCAAGCTCTGGGGGCTGACTATGAAAAACGACGAGCCGCAGTTCCGCGCTTATTCCATGGCAAACCATCCGGCAGAGGGCAACATCGTCATGCTCAACATCCGGATCGCGACGCCACCGTGGGACCGCGGTGCGAACGATTGGATGAACATCAATCCAGGCGTTTGTTCCAGCTATGTTTTCACCCGCAAACCCGGCGACAAAGTCACGGTATCGGGGCCCTATGGAGAGTTTTTCATCAAGCCGACGAAAAAGGAAATGGTGTACATCGGCGGTGGCGCCGGTATGGCACCGCTCCGCTCCCATATCTTCCACTTGTTCCATACACAGAAGACCCGCGACAGGAAGGTCAGCTATTGGTACGGTGGCCGCTCCCTCCGGGAATTGTTCTACACGGAGGACTTCCGCGCCATAGAGAAGGATTACGACAATTTCTCCTACCATATCGCCCTCTCGGAACCGCTGCCGGAAGACAACTGGACGGGAGATGTGGGCTTCATACACAATGTGGTCTTCAACAACTACCTGAAAAACCATCCGGAGCCGGAGGAAATCGAATACTACCTCTG
>JBEAQU010000092.1:0-13838 GCA_041163745.1 Bacteroidota bacterium | reverse complement strand
TTGAACCGAGGGAAGACCATAAAGGAAATGTCGCAAGGGCCATGTTCTATTTCTATACCATGTACCGAGAACAGGCGGATGATGCAGATCCTGATTTCTTTGATCTTCAACGCGAAACCTTATGCCAGTGGCACTACGCAGACCCCGTCGACAGCTTGGAACATGCTCGTTCGCTGATGATCGCAGCATACCAGGACGGGCTCGCCAACCCTTTTGTCCTGGATTGCACGACCGCAACCCGATCCTATTGCAGTGACAACCCACAACCCTGCACACCGTTGGTTCCTGCACCTGAACGTATCATGCAAGACCGTACGGTTGCGTTACTGTCTTTGTTTCCACAGCCTGCCAACCGCTTTTTTCACTTGGAATCCAATCGCGACACCTTGTCGGATGCATATGTCAAAATACTCAGTCCGGACGGAACCCTCCTTTACCAAACCCCTTGGGCTCCCGGTTCAGCCGTGGATTGCAGCGGACTTTCCTCCGGACTATACTTTGTCTTGTTACAACATTCCGAAGGTGTGTCGAAACCTGCCAAACTTTTGATTGTCAGATGATACGGTATGTAGCTACTACCGGAAACGACATCGTTCCCGGACCGGCGACCGCTCAAGAAATCCTGGGTAGGAACCTGCCGACATTATCCATATATTCCCGGTAAGCAGGGTATTTCTGCGCAGATATCCCTTCACTGAAATCCGCACTGCCCTGGAACAACAACAGCAGCAGCACAGCTCCCAATAAGGAACCATTCAACCAAGAACCAGTCGCCGAGACACTGAACAGGTAGAAACTAAGCCAAATGGCTTGCTCCGCCGCATAATTCGGGTGGCGAACCCACCGCCATAAACCGGCACGGCAGAATCCGTCAGCATACGGCGTTTCCAGTTTTCTGCCTTCCGCTTTCAACCGATACTTGGTAGTCTGGAACCGGTATTGCTGCTGGTCCGCTACCGTCTCCAGCAAAATGAACAGCAACATCAGACCAGCCGCCATACCATCCAACCATCCCAACGCAGGAGATGGTACGACAGCCGCTTTCAGCGCTGGCAGCGTAAAAAGCAGAATCAAGCCCTGTTGGTAAATGGAGATGAAAAAAAAGTTGAACAAAGTCCAGCGTAACTTTCCCTCCAAGGCAGGATGCTGACGCAAGACTTTCCACCTGTAGTCTTCCTCACCTTTCCAAGGCAGCCAATGATACCCCCCTTTCCGCCAGAAATTGTACGTCAGACGCACACCCCAGATTGTGACGAGGACGGCCATGACCACCTGTCGTTCAGAAAAATCCACCGCCCATGCAAAGTACCACGCATAACCAATCGGCATGAGACTCCATAACTTGTCCACCTGACTGTAATTGCCCGTCAGTTGACTTACCACGAAACAAAGCAAGGCAGCCACTGCCGTTCCCGTCGCAGCTGTCCCCAACATGGACCATTGTATGGAAGTGAGCGGCGTGTCGATTTGCCAGGCCACGAAAGGCAGGATGACAAACCCCAATAGCAGCAGTAGGATCGTGCGGACCATGACGAAATCTTTATTTCCAGGAGATCAGATCTTATTAAAAACTCGGAAAAATCGCTTTCCCGGGATAAACAGCCCGGAATGCCTTCTCCCGGAGCTTGACCCCTTCGTAAAAGAAGAAAACCTCCCCTTTTACCCCTTTTTTCCGGTTTTCGCGAACCACGTCCACCAGGTAGTTCTCGTTCGGAACATAGCCTCCCACCTGTAACAAAACGCCAGGATAATAGATGTCTTTGTTCTGATTCGCATAATTGAGGTTCGTCGTCAATAGACTCGAATATACACCCAAGCCTTGGTCGTCCCGTCGATACAGCTGCGGGCAAAGAATGTCAACCTTTCCTTGGTCAACCCAGGCCGGCCAGTCCTGGCAGTAATTGAAAAAGGAGAACGAATACGGTGACGGGGAAAACGATACGATACAGTCCGGTTTCAGTGCCTTGACCTCATCATAAATCCTTTCGGTGTACTCGGTCAGGATGTCCGAACGCCACTGTACCCATGCCTGCTGCTGTGCTTGTGCCGGCGGAGCATTTCCATTGTGCTGGCTCTTGTACAATGCAACGGTATAATCATCGTAACCCGAGGTGGTGGTGATGGCCGGCAACCTGTCGTCGCCCTGGATTCCATCGACATCGTACTGCTGCACCACCTCCAACATCAAGTCCAACAGGAATTGCTGCACTTCCGGATGGAAAGCATTCATCCAATAAAATCCGTTCTGATGTGCGACACCTCCGCTTACATCCCTGCTTTCCCATTCCGGATGTTTCTGCAGCACGATGTTCCTTCCTCCGTTCGCATCACCGTACTGGGCAGCGAAGCCATATTCGAACCAGGCAATGACTTTCAATCCACGGGCATGTGCCTCGTCGATTACTTCCTGCAGGACATCCCGTCCTGGGAACATCTGTGTCTGTACGGCAGGGTCATCAATCACTGCATCCAAGAACGCACTGGGATGAGGCGTCTGCGTCTTGTTCCATGCGACCACGAATACCGTATTGAAATTGAGGTCGGCCAACCTTTGCATCGCCTCCGCGATCTTGCTTTTCGACGTAAGGACATCACTGGCGACATTGGTAAGCCATACCCCCCTTACTCCGGTTTCCTGCTCCTCGATCGTAATGTCCAACGCATAGGAACGTGACTGGCCGAACGCGGAGGTAACCTCGATGGCGGAAAATGCGGTCAGATCCACCGGGCCGTTCAGGTCCAAGTTCAGGGTGGCACCTTCGGAGAATGCAACCGCTACCTTCACAGCGGTCAGGTCGGTACCGTAAGGCAGGGTGAAGGATACGGCGTCGTCTGTGACCTTCCCCTGCTGGAACAAGTCCGGCAGGTCGAATTGGAACAACTCGTTTTCATTGCTCCGTATACTTACCTGTACGTAATACACATCGACCGACCCGTCTTCCGCGGTGACCTTGTAATTGGTCCCGCCGGTAAAGTCATTGGCCTCCCCGGATGATGGGGATATAGTGGCCCCGTCTGATACGGAAATAGTCGGCCGCAAGGCGGTGATGTCTGCTCCTTCAGGCAGGACGGCCGTCACGGTCTTTGCCGTTTCGTCGATTTGGGCCACCACCAGCGGGTCGGCATCCTGAAAGGCGAAATAGAGGATTTGCTTGTCGCTGCGCAGCCGAGGATTACCCCCGTCCTCCTTTGCACATGTCACCATGAAGAAGGAGAGGAAGGTGGACACCAATATGATTCGGTTGAATATATCCCTGTTGATTTTCATTTTTTCTTGTTGATGATGCAATTCGTGCGAAGAGAATTCGATCCCACTGTAAAATCAGGAAATGTGAACTGTCAATTACTGTCGAGGGGATGGGAAGTGAACGCTTCGCCTGGAATGCCTGCATGCGCCATCCTCCTTTCTTGACACTGTTATTCGGAGCCTGCATGCTGGTAGTCACGACGAGTACAACCGGAAGATGACACCTGGATGAAAAACGCTCGCAGCGGTAGCGGTAGCCGCTTTTCGAACGATATCGCCAAGCGGCATGATAAGATTTCCAAACCAAGGGGCGGTCCGCGCCACTCCCCGCCAGCGAATTGCAGCGGATGCTGACAGGTGCCCACCTTGCCTACGGCAAAACCAAACGGTCATGCCTGCCGAACTTCACGGACTGTTCAGCCGATTCGTTCCGTTGACAATACCGTTCAACCTCCATGAACGCCTCCATTTGTAAAAGATTCTCCCGCTGCGTGAAAGGCGACACCCTGCTGTCTGAGAACCGACAGTCCGGTTGCCGGTCAAATTTCGTTCCGGAATGCCGGCGGCCCTTTATGCATGGTGATGTCCGGATGCCATGACCGATTCGAAAACGAACCGAGCCTTGGCATCCGGACATCCCCTGAAATATCGTTGGTTCCATCAATTGTTTATCGGAGCGTTGACCACGATGAATCCGTTGTTGGTTGCAAAGGCCATCAGCGTGACATCATTGGTTCCGACCACGACACTGACATCACCGGCTACGTTGCCGTTGACGTTCTGCCCCATCGGCCAGGTACCCTCGAGTCTGTCCTCCACATTTTCCAACGTGATGCTGTTCATCACCTCGATCAGGTCGTCACCGGAAAGGTTATACAGTGCCAAACCGGCATCCTTGATGTTAGACCCTTCGCTTCCCGGCAGCGCGGTCGCCAGGTAAGTCGCGTTGTTGAATTCGAAGATCCGGGCGGAGATGGTCCTGGCAGGAATGGCATCCGTAGAAATGTTGGTGAGCCGGTTGCCGTCCAGGTCGAAAATGGAAGGGGTCATTTCCGCACCATTGACAAGCAGGAAATCCTCGCCACCAATGTCGATGATGTCAGCCGTTGCATAATTTCCTGCTTTCACGAGGTCCTTCAGTTGGATGATGTTGGGTGTGGTGCTCTGAATCTGTCCTCCGCTGACTTGCCACCAGAATACCCTGGTGTTGCTCGCGACGGAATTGAAACCCGGAAAGGCCATGAGGATGAGGCGTCCGTTGCCGTAGGGGTCGCCTACGAAGTTGATTTGGTCTCCGAAACGGATGGTGGAGCTTCCGTCCGCGGGATCCAAGGCGGGAATATTCAGGAAAAGCTCCGCATCGGCGTCGTTGTCAGCCCAACGATACACCCGGAATTCTCCTCCGTTCCAGTTCATGTTGGAGGCCAGGATGCCATTTTCCGTGGCCACCACATCTGACAACCCGAAGATGCCACCGTTGACAATGGTGTTACCATTCGCATCGGTTTTTTTCAAGATCCCTGCGGCAACGCTGGATCCGTCCACATTGTAGAAAAAGATATCGTTCGCACTCTTGCTGGCTACATAGACATGGGTCGCATTCATGGAGGCCCCTCTTTCGTTGTCCCCCATGCTGCTCAATTCGTTCGGCAAGGTGGCGGACAGCACGTTCCCTGCGAACTGCACCGTGGCATTGTCTATGTCCATTCCGACCCGGATGAATTCCACCGTCACGGCATAGGTGCTGCTGATGTTGCCGAAGCTGACTTGGTACGTTACTGGGCTGCTGAAATCCTGTGCGACGCCCGAGGCAGGTTCCAGTGTGGCGCTGGCAGGTATGGTGGTGACGGTTGGAACCAAAGCACTCACATCCGTGCCGTCGTATACCCTGACCAAAATGGTCTTTGCCGCCTGGTCTATGTCCACGCTGGTTGCTTCCGGAATTTCGAAGGCGCTGATGACAGCATCTTCCGGATCCAGTACGGAGACGGTGACGGAATAATCCTTGGTCGTGCTGCCGTCCTGTGCCGTGACGGTGTAGCTCACAGTCGTGCTGAAATCCCTTGGCAGACCGCTTGCCGGACTTATCCTCGCCCCTGCGGACACCTTTATGGTAGGTGCCAAGGAGGTGACGTCCGTTCCGAAAGGTACTTCCGCCGTGATGTTGGTGCCGGAAATCGCGGCATTCACCACCGGATTCAAGGATTCGAAAGAGAAAGAGGTAATGTTTGCCTCCGTGCTGGTGGGCATCCCATCTTCATCCTTCTTGCAGGCGGAGAAGAAGACCAGCGAGGACAACAGTAGCGTTGCCAATGGAAAGATTGATTTTTTCATGATCAGTCGAATTGATGAATGTTGAAATATAAGTCAGGTTATTCCACGTCCCACCAGACCCGTTGCAATTGGGTGTCTCCTCCCATCCGGTCGATGGCGACCTGGACCTGCGCCGCATTGAGGGCCCGTTCCGTATCCGAATAAATCAGCCGTCGGGGATACTGGCCGTTGTTGACACTTCCCGGGAACGCAATGGGATCAGGAACCGGTAAGCCGGTGCGACGGATTTCAATCCAAGCCTCTATCCCGTTCATGCACAGGGAAATCCATTTCTGCGTATGGATTTGTTCCATGGCTCTGTCCGGGTCGAAGGCGATGCCTTCCTGTATCCTGTATGCATCTATGACTGCTTGGTCCGTGATACCGTACAGTTGCATGGCTGCCTCGATGCCTTTTCCGTACCATTCCGCCGCATCACCCGGTAGCAGGTTCTTCAGGACGGCTTCCGACATGAGAAAACAGGCCTCCGGATAATGCAGGTTGTAGGTGTATCCGTCGGGTTTCAGGAATGCATCACCCAACCGGGAATATTGGTCGAAAAAGGAGTCGTCCTTGGAGGCTTCGTCCAAAGCATCCCTTCCGTTGACCAATCCGCGATAGGCACCGTCCGTAAGGGCAGGCTTTGCATAAAGGGATAGCCGTGGGTCGTTTGTTGAAGACAAACGCTCCACCATGGTGTGGGAAATTCGCGTATTAGCAAAAACTTCCGTCACCAGAATCGGATTCCGGAAGTAAATGTTGGCGACAATGGCGTCCCATTTCATGGCGTTGTTGTCGTCGTTGGATGACAACACAGCGCCACTCTCCATGGCATCGATGAATTCCATACTGAGGACAGGATCCACTTTGTGGACGCGCAGCGCCATGCGCAGCAACAGGGTGTTGGCGAATTTCTCCCATTTGTCCCTGGCCCCCTGGTATATCAGGTCGGCCGTTCCGAACGAAGGATAATTGCCCGGCTGTGACAACAATGCCTTTCCGGTCTTTATTTCCGATAGAAAGTCCCGATAGATGTCTTCCTGGCGGTCGAAAGCAGGTTGGGTGCCGGTGAAGGCATCCTTGTAGGGTATGTCCCCGAACATGTCCGTCATTCGCTGGAAGAGGAACACATTCCATATGCGAGCCATTCCTTCCTTATGGGGATTCCCCTGCAAGGCGGCGATCTCGGCTGCCTTTCGGCAATGGAACATCGGTGCGAACTCCGCATCCTGGTCTCCGTAACTTCGGTCCCAGATGTCATTGAAAACACCGGGATAGGGGTCATAGTAATCCGTCACGATTCCCCGGTCGATGGAATTGTACTGGGCATACAGGTTGCAGGTCAGCCTTTGGGCCCGGTCCCACATGAACCAAGTCAGGCTTCCCCTTTGCGTGGCGACGGTGAACAGTCCGTCCGGTGAAGTGGTGATGGAGCCTGTCGGACTTACATTCAATTCGTCGAACCCCTTTTCGCAACCATTGGCAGCGAGCAGGATGAAAGACAGGACAATCACCTGTCGGAATTTTTCTTTCATACGATGGTCGTTTTCTATCCCCGGTCCGATGCGCTGAACCGGGCAATGGGTCTCTTCTACCGAAGGACCGTCCGTCAGAAGGATATGTTCAACCGTGCACCGAAACTGCGGGTCAAAGGATATGCGAATGATTCGATGCCCTGAGATTTTCCGGAGGAAAAGGAGGACTGTGGTGCGAAACCAGGCGTCTTGCGAAGCAGGAAGCCGACATTGTTGGCGAACAGGTTGACACCTGCCTGCTGGACTTTTATCTTCGACAACCATTCCTTCGGGAGTGTGACGCCCATGAAAATTTCGTTCAGCCGGATAAAGGAAGCGTCGTACACAAAGTTCTCATCGATACCGGCCATTCTGGACCAATAACGCTGGGGATCCACGTAATTGTTGTCGACGGCATTTCCTTCTTCGTCCACCCCGACCACCAGCAATCCGCCCGTCGGAATCCAATCGTTGGCGGAGTAACCCAATTCGATCCGATCCGCTTCGGATTGGTACCACTCGTCACGGCCCTCGAGCGTGTTGTCCAGGGTGCCCCTGGCAGCGCCGGTCGCTTGGGAGGTGCTGTAGATGGAACCACCGAGTTGCGCGTCGAGCAGGAACCCGAACGCTAGGCGTTTGTAGCGGAAACTGTTTCGCATACCGACGGTGAAGTCGGGCTGTACGTGGCCAAGGATGAACACGCTGTTCCCGCCGTCGTCGATTTCGACCTGCGGCAATCCGAATTCGTCGAGTATCATGGTACCATCCGCATTGCGAAGGACCCTGCTGCCGAGGATGAGGTCGTTCCGATTCCCGGCGATCCCCTGGATACTGAGGCCGGCCGCCGAGCCCGCCAATACCAGCCGGTCGACATCCTCGTTCAAGGAAATGACCGTAGGTGTGTTACGGGCATAATTCAGGGTCAGGTCCCAGGCGACCTTTGTCTTCTGCTTGAGCGGGCTGGCGTTCAACTGGAGTTCGATACCGGTGTTCCGTACCTCCCCGGCGTTGATCAGTGCCCGTTCGAATCCGCTGGAGGAGGCCACAGGAGCGGCGAATATCTGGTTGAAGGTATTGGACTGGTACCAGGTGAGGTCAAGGTTCAGCCTTCCCTTGAAGAAGCGGATGTCCGTCCCCGCTTCCAGGGACCGGGTGTTCTCCGGAAGCAATCCGAGGGGAGGACGTTCCCTGGGCACCCGGGTGAACGGTTGTCCAAGATGACCGGTGGTGGAGGCATACACGAAATCCAGTCTGTGTGGATCGGTATCGTTTCCTACGTTGGCGTAGGAAAGCCGGAGTTTTGCGAAATCCAGCAAACCGGGCAGGAGATGGTCCCAACAATCCGTCAGCACCCAGCTGAGGTTTGCGGATGTGTAGAAATAAGACCGATTGCCGGCCGGCAATGCGGAGGACCAGTCGTTACGGGCGGTAAGGGAGAGGTAAAGGAAGTCGCGGAATCCGATGTCGCTGAATGCGTACAGTGAGTTGATCCGCTTGTTGCTGATGCCTTGGCTGGCGAATGTCTCCACAAAATTGTTAACTACGTAAAGGTCTGGGTTGTTGAGACCGTCACCGGCACCATTGAGACCATCCACCCGCTGCTCCAGCCGGTTTCCACCACCGCTGAGGCTGAGGTCCAAATCCCCGAAACGGTGCTGGGCACGTACCAGGAAATCATAATTACCAGTGTATCGCTTTGTCAGACCGATGTTGAAGGATGCTTCCGGCGAAACCTTGTAGGCTGTTTTCTCGGCCACCTGGCTTTGGCGGCGATCCAGGATGTAGTCTCCGCCCGCCCTGACGTGCCCTGTCAACCATGGCAAAGGCTGGAAGCTGAGCATGGCGGAGGATATCAGCCGGCTACGAACATCCTCGTTGGTGTTGAGGTTTATCGACCAGTATGGGTTTTGGTCGAAGGAGCCGGTCTGACGGCCGTCCCACAGGTAAGGGAATCCATTCTCGTCGATGTACGGCTGGAGTTCGGACAATCGGACGGACCGGGGCATGATGTAGAAGGATCGGGTCGGATTGTCTGGTGACCCCGCAAGATTCAGCCGGTTGAACGCTTCCTGGCGGATGTAGTTGACTTTCACATCGAGGTTCAGGAACGAAGTCATCCGGGCGGTGTTTCGGAAAGTGATGCTACTCCTGTTCAGTTCACTGTTGGGAATGGTGTTGGTGTACCGCAGGGAGTTGAACGCCAACCGGGTGGTCGACTTTTCGCCGCCGGCGTTGATTTCCACATTGTGGGTGAGGCTTTGTCCGGGTTGAAAAAACGATTGCATCTGGTCCCTGACGGGTTCGTAAGGAACGGCTTCTCCCCGCCAGTTTGTCACCGTCCGGCCGTCGTACCGCGGCCCCCAACTGTCCTGATTGAACTGGGTATAGGTTCCGCGGGCTCCCCGGCCGAATTCCTGTTGGAAGTTAGGAAAAAGGAACGGCTGCTCCACCGTGTATCCGGCGGCATAACTGACACCGATTCCCTTCCTGGCAGCGCCGGATTTCGTCGTGATGACAATGGCGCCGTTTTGCCCCAGGGAGCCGTACAATGCCGCCGCCCCCGGTCCTTTCAGCACCGTGATGGAGGCGATGTCCTCCGGATTCAGGTTACCCATGGCATTACCGTAATCAAGGCCTCCGTTGCCGGTGGCGTTATTTCCTGCCGTATTGCTGACGACCACCCCGTCAATGACGAAAATTGGCTCGTCCTGCCCGGTAAGCGAACTGGAACCTCTTATCAACACCCGTACGGAGCCGCCCGGGCCATTGGCGGAGGGACTGACCTGCAAGCCTGCCACTTGGCCGGACAGCTTGTTCAGGAAGTTGGGGTCGCTATTGCGCTCAATGTCGGATGCATCCAGCCGCTGCGCAGAATAACCGAGGGATTTCTCTTTCCGCTCCACACCCAACGCTGTGACGACCACCTCGTCCAATGCGATGCCATCCGCTCGCAACACAAGTCTCATCGTGTCCGTACCGATCCGTTCGAATGGGTATTCCAAAGGAACAAATCCGATGTAGGAAATCAACAGGGTGTCGGGCGGCCGCACCACCAGCTGGAAAAAGCCTTCCACATCCGTGACGGTACCGGTGCCGGGATCAGACTTGATGGTGACGGTCGCACCGATCAAAGGCTCTCCCTCCTGGTTCAAAACATACCCATGCATTTGTCCCTGGCCTTGCTGGGCCCGCCCATACACGGGAAAGAGGAACATCATCCCCAATGGGATGCAGACATTGCTTAGGAATGCAAGAGAAGCTCGCTTGGTTGGAAACATATGTGTTCGGATAAAAATACACCCTGAAAGCCTGGTCGTCCATGACTGGAAGGAACGGCAGCGAAACGTTGCTGCCGATGATTCCTGCAGGTGCTGACCTTGGCCTGATTGCCGAGACGGTCGGAGGATTTGCGAAAACGAACCTGTCCGGCCGTATGCACAACCATTTAGGAGGATACCACACAGGCGTGTGGTATCCTCCGGTTTGGTTGCGGATGCATGTGTAATTACCTGCTGATGACCAGCTTTGCGCTCACCGTATTGTTGCCGGTAACCAGCCGCACCACGTAGGTGCCTGGCAGGAGCATGGAAACATCCAGGGAGAACTGCTCCGTCGGAGCGACCGTAGCAAAGCGCCGGACTACCTTGCCGGCCAAATCGGTGATGAACCCGCTGCGGACCGCCGATTCGGACCGGATATGGCAAACGGATGCAGCCGGATTCGGAAACAACAGCACCCCTTCGCCCAACGCTGACACCTCCCCGATACCCGTCATCTCATCACCATACTGCTCGATGATGAATCCATTGCCGGCAGAGTAGGCCATGCACCAGATGTTGCCGAGCGGATCGGGCACGAGGTCAAGGCTGACACTCGCATTCCCATTGGAGACGTTCCCAATGGATACATTGCGTGCCAACCGGCTGGCCAACGGAGAAGCCTTGAGAGAGGCCATGGCGGAGACAAGGTCGGATCCGTCGGTGATGTCAAGCAGATGCAGGGCGTTTTCCGCCGGATTGGCATTTACCTTGACATAGCTGAGATAGCGCTTGCCACCGAAATCGAACACCTGGGCATACATGGGCCAGTGTTGGAAATAATCCGGTCCGATCTCATCCAGGACATTGAGGTCTGCATCCAACAGCAGGATTCCGAACAACGGTCCGCTCAACAAATGGTAACCCTCCGCACCTGGTGCGCTTGTTATACGGGCAAAATTGACGTTCTCCACTTGGTCGAAGGTAATGACCGTCGGTGTGGTATTGGTTACATTACCGCTCTCGATAGTCCAACGGTATATGTCCTTCGTCCCATGCCCGCTGGCATACAGGTGGGCCTGGACTGACGGATCTCCAATCACCGTGATGGCATCCCCGAGCCTGGCCGGCGTGTTGGGGTATTCCAAGAGGACAGAGGAAACGCCCGCATTGTCGGCCCAATGATAAACCTTGAAGGTGCCGCCTGCAAAGGCCATGTTGGAGACGAAGACGTGATTACCGGTGACAGTCACGTCGGACAATGTGAAGGTGCCGCCGGATATGCCTGCCAGGTCAAGTTCCGCAGGACCGGCACCCAGGTCCTTTGCGTCCCAGTAATATACATGGTCGCCGTTCTGTCGGGATGCGACGTACACATGATTCCCATTGAAGCCGGCACCCCGGTTGTTCCCAGCGGTATTGATGATGTCCGGCAAGTTCTGGCCGGCTTGGGAGAAATCTGCAACCGGTATAACCGGTTCGATGGGATCCGCAAACACGGGTGCCACGGAATCACCGTATTGCTCGATGATGAATCCGTTACCGGCGGAATAGGACATGCTCCAGATGTTGCCCAGCGAATCTGTCACCAAGTCATGGCTGACGCTGGCGTTGCCATTGGAGATATTCCCGATCTGGGCACTGTGTGCCAACAACAGGGGCACTGTGCCGGCCTTCATCTGGTCAACCGCCTCCACGATGTCGGCACCGGCTGTGATGTCCAGAACACGCAGCTCGTTTTCGACCGGATTGATGTTGACATGTACATAGCTCAGGAACCGACGGCCTTCGAAATCGAAAGCCTGAATGTACATCGGCCAGGCACCGAAGAACGTTTCGTCCACCTGGTCAACCACCTGAAAATCCTGGTCCAACAACAGCATGCGGAAGACCGGGCCACTGGCGATGTAGTACCCCTCGTCACCCGGAACCGCTGTTATCCGCGCGAAATTGACATTGTCCACATTGTCGAAAGTATATACGGTCGGGATGTTGTTCGCAATGGTACCGTTTATAATGTCCCAGCTGTAGAAGTCCTTGGTGCCATGCCCGCTTGCGATGAGTTTCGCCTCGACTTTCGGGTCTCCGACCACCGTGATGGCATCACCCAGACGGGCCGGCGCATCGGCATATTCCAAGAGGACCTCCGGTGCGCCTGAGACGCCGTTCCAATGGTATACCTTGAAAGTGCCACCGACAAATACCATGTTGGAAAGGAATATGTCCTCCTCCACTACCGTCAGGTCGGAAACGGTGAAGGTGCCTCCGGAAACGCCCGTCAGGTCCAGCTCCGCCGGAGGCAATCCGAGGTCGTTAACCGTCCAGTAGTACACATGGTCGCCGTTCTGCCGGGATGCAACGAAAACATGCTGGCCGTTGAATCCTGCCCCCCGGTTGTTACCAGCCGCATCTATGATGGCCGGAAGGTTGCCACCGGCTTGGGTCTGGTCCAACACCAGCGACACTGGTACCAACGGATCCACCGGCTCTGGGGGCAACGCATCTCCGTACCGGTCCACTATGAACCCGTTGCCGGCCGCATATGCCATGGACCAGACATTGCCGAACACATCCGCGACAACGTCATGCCCCACGCTGGCATTACCGTTGGAGACGGTACCCAAGGATATGCTCCGGGCATTCAGCAGGTCCAGGGATTTTTCCTTCATGGCCGTAACGGCCTCCGGGAAAGTGGTTCCCTCCGTAATGTCCAGCACATAATAAGTGTTCTCAACATCCGGACTGATGGAGACCTGCACATAACTTAAGAACCGACGTCCGGCAAATTCGAACGATTGGATGTTCATGGACCAACCTGGGAAAAATGATCCGTCCACTTGGTCGACCACGTTCCAATCGCTGTCCAGCAACAACATGCGGAAAGCCGGGCCGCTGGCAATGTAATAAGTTTCCGCTCCCGGTGCCTGTGTTATCCTGGCAAAATTTACATGGTCAACCATGTCCAGTGTCAGGATCGTGGGGGTGATGTCGGGAATGGTACCGCCGACGATGTCCCATACATAGAAATCCTTGGTACCGTGTCCGCTGGCAATCAGCCTGGCTTCTGTCGCCGGGTCTCCGATGACCGTGATGGCGTCACCGAGCCTGGCCGGCGCATTCGCATATTCCAACAACACCGCCGGCGCGGCGCCGTTGTCCGACCAGTGATACACCTTGAACGTACCGCCCACGAACACCATGTTGGACACCAATACATGCGGGCCGGACACCGCCAGGTCGGATACCGTGAACGTTCCGCCGGTCACGCCGGTGATATCCAGTTCATCCGGTGCGGCAAGCGGATCGTCCTTGTCCCAGAAGTAGATATGGTTGCCGTTCTGTCGGGAGGCGATGTATACGTATTCTCCGTTGAAACCTGCCCCCCGGTTGTTGCCGGCATTGTCGATGATCGACGGCAACTGCTGGGATGCCTGCGATGCATCCGCAACGGTGATGGCGGGCACAATCGGATCCACCGGCTCCAACACGGTGGCGTCCCCGTATTGC
>JBEAQU010000091.1:0-65628 GCA_041163745.1 Bacteroidota bacterium | reverse complement strand
CGGAAAGTTATTTATTTTTACCCGAAAATCCAATAGGTTCAAACATTTTTTAATACAACCGCTGTAAAGCCTGCAGCGGACCGTCTGCCGAGGATTTTCCCAAGGGTCGCAGGGCCTGGCGGCGGAGAAAAAGGTGCGGAAAGGAACCGGCCGGCGGGACCGGTCGATGGTCCGGTTACCGGACCGACGAGGCGAACACATGCGGAAATTCCTACACCAAATCAAGATGATACCGGAAAAAATCCGTCGGCACCCCTGGCTGTTACGGTTTGTCCGGTGGTCCAGATGCCACTCCCTTCCCGGATTTTTCCATGTCAGCCTGTACGACGTGACGATGTTCCTGTGGCACGAGTCCCAGCGCGTCACCATCGTTTCGCGTGCCAACGCCATGGCGTTCAGCTTCTTCCTGTCCATTTTCCCTGCCATCATCTTCCTCTTCACGCTGGCAACCCTGTTTCCCCTGTATGACACCTTCGAAAACGAAATCAACAGTTACATCGAGTTCATCATGCCAAGCAGCGCGGGACGGGAGCTGCAGTCCGCCATCAAGGAACTGGTGAAGCCCAATTCCAGCCTTTTGTCCGTCGGGTTCGCCCTGACGCTGTACTTTTCATCCAACGGCATGCTGACCATGATGGAAGGATTCGAAAAGACGCACCTGAGCGTATTCCGCAAGCGATCCGCCCTGAAGAAACGGCTGATAGCCATCGGGCTCACCATTCAACTGGGCATGTTGCTGGCCGCCTCCGTCCTGTTCATCGTCATGGGCAACTTCATCATCCGTATGCTGGTGGACCTGTTCGATCTCGCGGAATGGACGCACCTGGCATTGACGGTCCTGCGCTGGATCGTCATCATCCTGCTTTTCTATTTCGGCATCGCCCTGATCTACCGGTACGGAGCGGCGCTGAACCGGAAATTTCGCTGGATCACCCCTGGCGCCACCCTGGCCACGGCCTTGTCTATCGTCACCTCGCTGCTTTTCTCCACCTATGTGGAGGCTTTCGACACCTACAACAAGGTTTACGGATCGATCGGTGCCATCATCGCCCTGATGCTTTGGATCCAGCTGAACTGCTTTATATTGCAGGCCGGTTTCGAATTGAACGCCAGCATCGCCGTCCATCGGGACCTCAACGAAGCCATTACGGAAGAACAGTAGCGTCCGCCATTTCCCTTTGCAGGCAAACATTCTTACGGACGAGGTGTTCTTTTTTCACCGAACCGTTCAGTGCCCGGAATCGTCACCCTCACCACCACCGACACATGAAAAAGGCAAGCAACTTAGGAGAACTCAAAAGAAGCGGATACGAGCCCGTATCGATCAAGATGGAACTGCGCCGCAACCTGATGGAAAGACTACGGCGCAAGGAAAGGGTGTTCGAAGGCATCGTCGGCTTCGACGACACCGTGTTGCCGGACATTGAACGGGCCGTCCTGTCCAGACACAACATGGTCTTGCTCGGCCTGCGGGGGCAGGCCAAAACCCGTATCGCACGGCTGCTGGTCCAGTTGCTCGACGAGTATGTCCCTGTGGTCGCGGGCAGCGAACTGAACGACGACCCGCTCGCCCCCATCTCCCGCTACGCCTTGGACCGGATCGCGGCACATGGTGACGACACACCGGTGTCCTGGCTGCACCGCAGCGAACGGTATGTGGAAAAACTAGCCACTCCCGACGTCAGCATCGCGGACCTGGTCGGAGATGTCGACCCTATCAAGGCCGCCAGCCTGAAACTTCCCTACTCTGACGAAAGGGTCATCCACTTCGGCCTCATCCCCCGCTCTCACCGCAGTATCTTCGTCATCAACGAACTGCCGGACCTGCAGGCCAGGATCCAGGTAGCCCTTTTCAACATCCTCCAGGAAGGTGACATGCAAATCCGCGGTTTCAAACTGCGGCTGCCGCTCGACATACAGTTCGTGTTCACCGCCAACCCGGAGGACTACACCAACCGGGGCAGCATCATCACCCCCCTCAAGGACCGTATCGAGAGCCAAATCCTCACCCACTACCCCCGTACCGTGGAGGTGGCCCGCCAAATCACCCAGCAAGAGGCGGATATCCTGCCCGAACAACAGCAACGGGTCATTGTGCCGTCCCTCCTCAAGGATATGCTGGAACAGGTCGCCTTCGCCGCCCGCGACAGCGAACTCGTGGACGAGAAAAGCGGCGTGTCCGCCCGACTGAGCATTTCCGCCTACGAAAACCTCATCAGCACGGCAGAACGCCGCATGCTGCTCAACGGGGAATCCCGAACCGTCGCCCGCATCACCGATTTCTGGGGTGTCATCCCCGCCATTACCGGCAAGGTGGAACTGGTTTACGAAGGTGAGCAGGAAGGCCCGTATTCCGTGGCGCTCAGCCTGATCGGCGAGGCCGTCAAGGAACGATTCCTTGCCTTCTTTCCCCATCCGGACAGCCCGAACGACACCCGGGACCGCGATCCCTACGGGGTCGTCAAGGCCTGGTTCTCCGGCGGACACACGGTGAACCTCCTCAACGATGCGCCGGAAGAGACCTACCTGTCCGAAATCGAAAAAGTCTCCGGCCTGCAACGGCTGACCCGCCAACTGGATGTCCCGGAACAAGACCTGCCTGTTTTCAAGGAACTCATCCTGCATGGGCTGGCCGAATTCGATGTAATCAACAAGAATTTCATCGACTCGACCTTGGTTTTCAACGATTCGCTGGCCGACATGCTCCGCGATGAAGAAGAAAACGAAGACGAGAACGATTACTGACCCACCCGCCGCCATGAACCCGTATGCCGCCCTTCCGTCCGCTTCCCGTGTCCGACGTCCGACCGAGGCCTTCCGCCCCGTCCGGTGTCTGGTTCTGCTGCTGCTGCTGTCATACCCATGGGTCGCCACGGCCCAATCGGAACGGGGTGCGAACGATGCCTTTCTGCAGGAAACCGCCGATCACCGGGATGCCTACCGGCAAGGATTCCTGGACGACCCCCGCTCCCCACTGGCGGAGAAGGACCTGGACCTGTTGCGTTTCTTCCCACCGGACCCTCGTTTCCGCGTCGAAGCCACCTTCGAACGGACCCCCGGGGAAAAGCCATTCGACCTGCCCACCTACAGCGGCAAGACCAAACCGTTCGTCCAATACGGTATCCTGCGTTTCGCCATCGGCCAGGATACCTTTCGCCTGGCCGTCTATCAAAGCATGGCCGCCCGCAGCCTGCCTGCCCAGGCCCAGCACCTGTTCCTGCCCTTCCGAGACCTGACCAACGAAGAGGAGACCTACGGCGGTGGCCGTTACCTCGATATCCTGTTGCAAGACCTTTCCGAAAGTACCTGCATTCTCGATTTCAACAAATGTTACAACCCCTGGTGCCATTACTCCGACGGATACAACTGCCCGATTCCCCCTGCCATCAACCGACTCCCCACCGCCATCCGCGCCGGAGAGATGAAATGGGCTGGGGAGACGAAATCACATTGAATCCCCCACCGGCCGCCCATACGACGTACCTTTGTCCCGGCGTTACGGAAACCGACGGACAACCGCGTCCGCGCCAACAGCCCGGTCCGCCGCCGGCTCCCGAGCCGAACAACATCCCAGTCATGAAGCACCTGCTGATCCTACTCCTGCTGATTCCCGGTGCCACCATCGGACAATCCGGCACGCGGCCGGCGAAGGCCGCGGACAAATCCGGGGAACTCATCCTGTCCCTGCGGCCCGGCCAATCCGTCACGCAACTGCTGCAAACCCTGGCCGACCCGCAGCTACGGACCGCCGACTGGCGGTTCGGCACCCTGTCCGCCCATGCCAACATCCATCGCATCATCCTCCCCCCGGACATGGATACCACCGCCGCTTCGGCCGTCCTGCGGAGACATCCCGGCGTCGCCGGCGTGTCAGGCAACGCGCCCGTCCAATTCCGCGACAGTCTTCCCGACGACCCCGTGTTTCCACAGCAATGGAACCTGGAAAGGATCGGACTGCCTTCGGTCTGGGATGCCGGCACCGGCGGTTCCACGGCTGCCGGCGACGAGATCGTCGTCGCCGTACTCGACAAAGGATTCGACATCAGCCATGAAGAACTCCAACCCAACCTGTGGCGCAACCCGGGTGAAATCGCCTGGGACGGTCTGGACAACGATGGCAACGGACTGGTCGACGATGTATTCGGGTGGAACTTCCGCGACAGCCTTCCCACCTTCTCTCCGGAAAAACACGGTACGGAAGTCTGCGGCGTCATCGGTGCGCGCGGCAACAACGGCATAGGTATCGCCGGCGTCAACTGGCGGGTCCGCATCCTGCTGCTGGGCGTGCAATATGTGGACGAAGTGGTCGCCGCCTTCGAATATGTCCGCTCCATGCGGGAACGATACAACCAGAGCGGAGGAACCGAGGGTGCTTTCATCGTCGTCACCAACGCCTCGATCGGTATCGACAAACAGCCCTGCAGCAGTTATCCCGCCTGGGGCCAGATGTTCGATCCCCTTGGCGAGGCCGGCATACTCAGCGTGGCCGCCACCGCCAATGAGAATTGGGATGTGGACGAACTGGGGGATATCCCGACCAGCTGCCCCAGCGAATTTCTCGTCACCGTCACCAATTCCAACCAGGACGACCGCCGCGAGGCGAACGCCGCCTTCGGAAGACAAAGCATAGACCTGTCGGCACCCGGTAAAAAGATCATCACCACCAGCACCGGCAACACCTACAACGAATCCTTCAGCGGCACCTCCGCCGCCAGCCCCCATGTCGCCGCCGGCATCGCCCTCCTCTATGCCATGCCCTGCCAGGACCTCGGCGGCCTTGTCCGGGCGGACCCGCCGCGGGCCGCCCGTCTGATCCGCGATGCAGTCCTGCAATCCACAGACCCTTTGCAGGACCTGCAGGAAACAACCGCCACCGGCGGTCGCCTGAACCTTTTCCATGCCATGGAAAACCTGCATGCCTGGTGTATCTCCGATTCCGACCGACGCCGCCAGGAGCTGTTCCCTCAGGAATGGCTGGCCCAACCCACCCTGCTCCGACTCTACCCCAATCCGACCCGCGACCTGCTGACGGTGGAGTATGCCACCCGCGACCTGAATCCCTTCCTGCTCCGCTGCTACAATGTCTTCGGACAACTTGTCCGGCTGCAGGACCGGATCATCACCCCCGCCTTCCAGGCACAACGTTTCCTCCTCGACACCAGCGAATGGCCGGCCGGAACTTACTTCCTCCATGTTCCCGCCGGTGACCGTACCGTCGTCCAAAAATTCATCAAGCAATGACACACCCGGTGAAAGAGCCGGCCACCGGCCGTTCCGCCTTCCCGCCAACCTGTGCCGCATGAAACATTTCTTCTCCCATTGCGCAATCTCCCCCCTTCCGGAAACCGGCAGGCTGGCCGGCCAACGCATGCTGGACGACCAGGCGGCCTTCGGCATGCTGCACTTCATGGAACACTACCCTGCCCAACAGGCGGCTTTCAAACAGACTTTCGCAACGCTCCTCCGCGTCTCGCCCGATGACATCGCCATGGTACGCAACACCTCCGAGGCCCTGTCCATGGTGGCCAACGGATACCCTTTCCAGCCCGGCGACGAAATCGTGTCCTTTGTGCACGAATATCCCGCCAACCACTACCCCTGGCGCCTGCAGGAACAACGGGGCGTCCGGCTGCGACTGGTCGCAAACCGGCCATGGGAACACCCCGACACCCAAGCACTGCCAGGTTATTTCACACTCGATGACGTGGAGGCCCTGCTGACCGACAGAACACGGGTCGTGGCCCTCAGCCATGTACAGTTCACCAGCGGCTTCGCCACGGATCTCCGGGCCTTGGGAGACCGCTGCCGCCAACGGGGGATAGACCTCGTGGTCGATGCCGCACAGAGCATGGGTTGCCTGCCGCTGCATCCCGAGGAAATGGGTATTTCCGCCGTCGCCGCAGCCGGCTGGAAATGGCTGCTGGGGCCCTTCGGCACCGGCGTCTTCTACACGGCTCCCTCCTTCCGGGACAAACTCTCGACCGTCCTCGTCGGGGCCGAAACCATGCAACAGGGCATGGAATACCTGGACCACCGCTGGACGCCCCATACCTCCGCCAAACGATTCGAATACTCCTCCTTGCCATTGTCCCTCATGGCCGCCCTCCAGGAAGGCGTACGTCATGTCCACCTTCCATCCGACCCGGAAACCACCCGTGACAAGGTCCTTCTACTGCAGGACACGTTCCTTGCGGCCCTGCGGAATGACCGAATCCAGCCGCTCCGCTTCGCCCAGCCTAACCGCTCCGGCATCCTCGCCCTTTCCTGTCCGGATCCCCCGGGACTGGTCCGTTTCCTCGCGGACAAAGGCATGTATGCCACGGCCCGGAACGGCTTTGTTCGTATCGCTCCCTTCCTGGGCAACACCATCGAGGAAATGGAAGACCTCGCCGCCGCCGTGAACGACTACGACTGACGGCACCTCCGCCGCCTTGGACAGCGGAACATGCCGGACCACGCTCATCCTCAAGGATGCGTTTTTACATAACCAATTGACAGAATGATTTTTACAAACCGTATGTGCCTTGTCTCCCGCGGATTCCTCGAAGCGGCTCGGAACCAAACGGAACCTACCCCAATTCACCCACTTTTTTTTTACTAAATAACCCGAAAAGTTTTTCTTTCCTGCCAAATAAACTATTTTTGCACCCGCTTATCCAAGCATAAGCTCACCGGAAGTAGGTGAACCATATACCCCCCCAAACCCATCGCAGTGAAATTGGCTCCGTAGCTTAATGGATAGAGCATCTGACTACGGATCAGAAGGTTGGAGGTTCGAGTCCTCCCGGAGTCACCACTACCTGACGGATGACCTTGCTCGACAAAGGCCTTCCGCCGTTCGTTTTCACGTTCAAGTACAAACCGCAATACCATGTCAAGAGTATGTGACATCACCGGCAAGCGCCCAATCACCGGGAACAACGTCTCGCACTCCAACCGGAAGACACGCCGCCGCTTCCTGCCGAACCTCCACAAGAAGCGGTTCTTCGTTCCCGAACTCGACAAGTGGGTCACCCTCAAAGTCTCCTCCACGGCACTCCGTACCATAAACAAGCACGGGCTCTATGCTTACCTCAGGAAACTGCAGTCCAAAGGACAAGCCCTTGACATCAAATTGTAAAAGAACAACTCAAATCATCCGCTGCCATGGCAAAGAAATCGAAAGGGAACCGCCTCATGATCATTCTGGAATGTACCGAGCAGAAGAAGGCGGGTGTACCGGGAATATCCCGTTACGTCACCGAGAAGAATCGGAAGAACACGCCCGACAGGCTCGAGCTGAAGAAATACAATCCTTTCATGAAAAAAGTGACCGTCCACCGCGAAATCAAGTAAACGGCAGTCTCCTCCGCATAGGATGGTGGCTGTAATTCGGAAGGAACTTTTTTCATCGGCATACGGTTTGGATAATTGAATGTTATCCGTCTAATCTTAAAAAGTCAACGTTATGGCAAAAGTATCCAAGAACGCAAGAGTAGCCCAACGTGCAGCCAACGCTGGGTCCGGCCGTGATTTCGTAAAAGTCATAAAGAGTGTGAAAGACCCCAAGACCGGTCGGTATACCTACAAGGAACAAATGGTGCACAAGGACAAGGTGAAGGACTTCTTCCAAAGCAAGTAAAACACCTCCCCTTTCCGCGGTTGCATCCTCAAAGGCTTTTCTTAAACTCGCTTTAGGAAAAGCCTTTGTCATTTGCGGTCGTTCCACGCCCACCACCCCGCAGCGCCGATGCTTTTCCACCGGCTCCGCCGCCGTTTCGCCGATTCAAAACACAACAACCCTATGAGTTTCTTCAAAAAATTCTTCACCCGGGAAAAGGAACAGGACCTCGAGAAAGGGCTGGAGAAGACCAAGACCGGTTTCCTGGAAAAACTGACCAAGGCGGTTGCCGGTCGCAGTACCATCGATACGGACATACTGGACGAATTGGAACAGCTGCTGATTTCCTCGGATGTCGGTCTCGCCACCACAGTGAAGATCATCGAGCGGATCGAAAAACGGGTTCATACTGAAAAATATTTGGGCATCAACGAATTGAATGCACTGATGAAAGACGAGATCATTCGTCTGCTCGAAGAAAACAACGCTTCGGAACCCGAAGGATTCCATATCCCTGCCGACAAGCGGCCCTATGTGCTGCTGGTGGTCGGCGTGAACGGCGTCGGAAAGACGACCACCATAGGCAAACTGGCCTGGCAATTCACCCAGGCCGGCCAAAAGGTCGTCATCGGTGCCGGCGATACGTTCCGCGCCGCCGCGGTAGACCAACTGAAGATCTGGTCGGAACGTGTGGGCTGTGATTTCTATGCCAGGGGCATGCATACCGACCCGGCGGCCGTCGCTTACGAAACGACGGATTATGCTGTCCGCCACGATTGCGATGTGGCCATCATCGATACCGCCGGCCGGCTGCACACCAAAACCAACCTGATGAACGAACTGGGAAAGATCAAACGCTCCGTCGGCAAACGATTGCGGGACGCCCCGCATGATGTCCTCCTCGTCCTTGATGCGACCACCGGGCAAAACGCCATCGAACAGGCCCGTCAATTCACTTCCGCCACCGATGTAAGCTGCCTGGCCCTGACCAAACTGGACGGCACAGCCAAAGGAGGCGTCGCCATCGGCATCTCCGACCAGTTCCGTATCCCGATCCGATACATCGGCGTGGGCGAGGGTATCGACAAGCTGCAACCTTTCAACAAACGGGCGTTCGTGGAATCCCTGTTCCGGTCCTGAGCCTATGGACTTGCAAACCAGACCCTTGTTCATTGCCCTGGAAGGATTGGACGGCGCCGGCAAGTCGTCGTCCGCCGGCGCCCTGTCCGCCCACCTGACGGAAAGATACGGTGCGAACGTCCTCGTAACCTGCGAGCCGAAACCGGAGGCCTGCGGCGGCGATTTCATACGCAGCGTCCTGGCCCGCCGCATCACCACCTTCCGATCCCGTACCCTGGCCCTGGCTTTCGCCGCCAACCGGCTGGATCATTGCGACCGAATCATCGACCCCTGGCTACGGCAAGCGGGACTTCCGATGGTCATCACGGACCGGTACTACCTTTCCTCCCTGGTCTATCAACAGGAACCGGATTTCCCATTCGACGCCATCCTGCAGCTGAACGAACTGGCCAAGCGGCCGGACGTGATCTTTTTCCTGCAGGCCAGCCAGTCGGTCTGCCATGCCCGGATGAAGCAACGGAACCTGCCACTAGAGCTCTTCGAGGAAAATCTGGCGGAAACCCGCCTGCGATACATCGACGCCATCGATTTCCTACGGAAAACCCGTCAGGATCACATCGTGGTCATCGATGCGGACGGACCGCCTGCATCCGTGGTGAACGCGATGGCGCAAGAATTGGACCGCTTGTTCCGGAATCCTGATTACAGGGATGCTTCCGAAACCGGACCGGACCCAAAAAGAGGCATCTCCTGAGCATCGGCGGCACACCGATGACAACCACCATGGGTGTTGTGAAGATTTTGCTGGCCCGACAGCCTGGCCATGCCGCTTGATTCTCCCGACGAGCATGCCTGAGTTTCGAATGCGTCAGTAGCCGCCCAGATACCGGCGAAGGAACCATTCCGCTGTAAGCAGCAGCACCAAGGTCCAGAAAATCCATTTGAGGTGAATTACGGAACGGGTGCGGGAACTGGTGTAGACCGTCGGTTTCAGGCCGGCGGCCAGCAAGGTCTCCCCAACCCGATCGAGCTGGTCGGAGCGGAAGAACGCCCCCCCCGTGTCCTCGCTCCATTTGCGCAGGAGGCCATGGTTGGCCGTGGTCTCATAGATCTCCAGCTGGAGCGGCTGGATGCTGAACTTTCCTTCACTGGCCAAGACTTCTCCCCCATAGGTCGTTTTGGCGCTGCAAGTGTAATCTCCCGGCGGGAACGTACCGGCAGCCAAGGTGTAGGCCTGTGTGGTCCGGCTGAATGTGAAGTTGAATTCCTTCCCCTCGCTGTTGCGAATGACCAGAAAGACATCCGGGTCGTTCACCAGTTCGAAGCCTTGGTTGTACAGTTCCGCGTCCACGACCACCGGTTCGTTCTCGTTGAACACCGCCCTCGAAACAGCCATCCGGAACCTTCTCTTGTCTGCCTTGAGGGTTGTGTACTGCACATTGCTGCCTATGAGCGCTTCGAAGACCGAGTGGTCCTGGTGCTGCAGGTAGTCGAACAGCCGCCAACGCCACAGTCCTTCCGCAGCCAGTACGGCGGTCTTGACGCCGTCCGTCTCGCCGAACAACAGCAGCGGATAGCGGGTATCGACCTTGCCGATCCGCTGCAGGAGCAGCACCTGGGCATTGCCACCCGCCTGGAAATCGCCGAACGGGGCTGTCAGCGGGTTGAAAGCCGGCAATGATTTGCGTGTTTCCTCGCCGATGTTGAACAGGTTGAAATCGGGATGAAAAACACCCTGCACATCATTGGTATTCCGCTGGTCCCCGATGATGGTCAGCAAAGGCTGCGCCTGGTTGAATCGAGCCAGGTCCGTCTGTGTCCCGACAATGAACATCCGCGGCACCCGCCGTTTGTTCAGCACTTCCAGCAAGGCGGAGATATCGTGCCGCATGCCGGGCAGATTGTGCAGGATCACCAGGTCGAAATTTCCCGGATCGTCAATCCCCGTTCCCACCAGGGCGGTGGTCACCTGATAATTCCGGTTCTTCTCCAGCGTCTGCCGCAAGGCGGATATGTCCGGATGCGGCGAATTCGCCAGCAGCAGGATTTTCTGACGGGCATCGATGACATCGACAAAGATGGTCCGGCCATTGTTCGAAGCCGTTTTCTCCCCGTCGACCGGCATCAAGGACAATTCGTACTGTCTGACCCCTGGCGCATCCGCCTCGAGCACGATTTCCCGGGTGCGGAAAAATTCGTCGCGGTCGACCGGAACGGACAAGGTCTGCAACAGGCGCCGAACGCCACCCGCCACTTCCGACACCTGGAGCCGGATGTCCTGACCCGCGCAGTTCCGGGCAGCAATATCCGCCTGAATGGTGAAACGGTCCCCCATATAGGCTACCTGATTGTGGAAGACACGCTTGAGCACCAAATCCTTGTGTAAGGAGGTATCCCCCAGCCCGATGGTGAAGACAGGGGCATTCGGCCGGGTGGAGACATACAGCGGATGAAGGCCCTGGTTGTAGACACCGTCGCTGGCCACCACCAGGGCACCGAGCGGCTGGTTGGAGAATTGGTCGGCCGCCATCCTCACCAGTTCGGACAGGTTGGACGCCTTGTCCCGGAACACGAAATCCACCCCTTCCCGCACCCGCTCCCCGAAACTATATCGGCGGACGTCGAAGTCATCCGACAAGACCGCATCCAGTTCCTCCCACCGGCGTCGGTATTCCGTCAGGGTCGCTTCGTCCATTGTCGCACCGACCGATTCGGATTGGTCCTGCGCCAGCACCACCACCGGCTTGCGGACATCCGTCAGCAAGGTCCGCACCAAAGGTTCCATCAGGAGGAAGGACAGGATGGTCACAGAAAGGAATCGCAGGGAGGCCATGACCCGATGCCAGCCCGGATGCTGCCGTCGGAACGTGTCCTCCCGCAAGTACAGCCCGCCTGCATACAGGATGCCGGCCAGCAGGCAGAACAACAGAAAATACGGCGGGTATTGAATCGTTATGTTTTCCATGGAGATGAATTCCTTGTCTCGCCCCGTTCCCGGGTATCCTTCACAACCGAAACGCCCACCTGGCCGTCCGGCAGGGACATCGGGATTTCCAACCCGCGGGGCATCCCGCCAGGCTGGGTTCCGGCGTTGGGAAGGTAATCTTCCGTCTGCCGCCCCGACGCTGAAACGGGGTCCAAATTAAGTATTTTTATATACACTGGTAGGCCGCACGGTCCCCGGGGCCCACCAAATCGTCAGATCCGACCCTTCCACCATAACTTTTGCCGCCATAAAACGTTTATCATTTCGACCGTTTCCTGCAAGCCGGCGGAAATGCCGAGGCCAGCTGCCGCCTGCGGGGAACCGGACGGCCTCCCCGATCACCAGACACGTTGGCAAAACCCGATGCACTTATGAGATTCCGAACCGTTTGGCTGAGCATCCTCCTGGCCGTCTCCTGTATGTCGCCTGTAAGGGCGGCCTTCATGCTGATTCCGATGGACGTGGAGCAGCGAAACCACCTCAAGGCCTATGGCATCGCCTATTGGATACTGGAAAACGAGGTCGAGGCCTGGTGGCTCCTCAACTACCGGGGGGGTAGTTTCGCCTTCCCCCACACCACTATCTTCGAGAACGAATGCAAGATCAGGGACGTCAGTTTCGAAATCATTCCGGATGCCGCCTTCGAGAACATACTGACCGGCATCGCCCGGGCGGAAGTCAACATGGACGCCATCAAGCTGGAAAAAGCACCGAAGGTGGCGGTCTATACGCCGACAGAGGAGTTCAAGAGCCAACGTGGTGACGAGATACAGCCCTGGGACGATGCCGTCACCCTTGTGCTGACCTATGCCGAAATCCCTTTTGACAAACTCTATGACAACGAAGTCCTGGCAGACAAGCTCACCGAATACGACTGGTTGCACCTGCACCACGAGGACTTCACGGGCCAATACGGCAAATTCTACGCAGGATACCACACCCAGGAATGGTACCGCGAGAACCAACGGCTGTCGGAGGCGCTAGCCACCCGCAACGGCTTCGCCAAGGTCTCGCAACTCAAGCTTGCGGTGGCCCGGAAAATAAAGGAATATGTGGTCGGCGGCGGATTCATGTTCGCCATGTGTTCCGCCACGGACACCTATGATATCGCCTTGGCGGCGGACGGCGTGGATATCTGCGACAAATTTTACGACGGAGACCCGCCGGATCCCGCCGCACAGGCGCAATTGGATTATTCAAAGACCTTCGCCTTCGAAAATTTCGAACTGGTGAAGAACCCTACCGAGTACGAATTCTCCACAATCGACCATAACTACGGCCGCAAAGTGGATCCGGAACAGGATTATTTCACCTTGTTCGACTTCTCCGCCAAATGGGACCCCGTCCCTACCATGCTTACCCAAAACCACACCCGGACGGTCAAAGGTTTCATGGGACAAACCACCGCCTTTCGCAAACAGGTCATCAAATCGAACGTCCTGGTGATGGGCGAAACAAAACCCGCGCAGGAAGCCCGCTACATCCACAGCCCCATGGGGCAGGGCTTCTTCACGTTCTATGGCGGACACGACCCCGAGGACTACCGGCATTTCGTGCACGATCCCGACACCGATCTAAACCTGCATCCCAACTCCCCGGGATACCGGCTCATCCTGAACAACGTGCTGTTCCCGGCGGCCCGAAAAAAGGAACGCAAGACCTGACCGATGTGCCGTACGGCACCCACCGGAGGCCGACCGGCTGGTCTCAGGAAAGGATTTCCTCCCGTTCCGTGAACACCACACCGAAGCTCCGCAGCTCTTCCAGCACCGGTCCGTATACTTCGGGCCGGACGGGGATGTTCACCCCCGTGGAAGTGATCTTGCCGAGCATGACTTCTTTCGCGAAGATTGCGAGCGGCAAGCCGACCAGCCTGGACATCGCCGTGTCCTCCGAGTCCTTTCCTTCGAGAACGAGCGTCGCAAAGGAGCGGTGCTGCCGGCCTTCCAGTTCGTAGTCGATGACATGCTGCATGAGGATCAGGTCCCGGTCGGCAGGTTCCAGTGTCCATTTGCGCAGCAGCAGGTCTTCCAGTATAAGGGCCGGGGTGGCGTTCTCCAGCCCGATCCGACGCTTGCCGAACAAGCCCAGCCAATCGAGTTTCCGCATCACCGGCGAAAATTCGGTTTCTCCCAACAGGTTGGCGATCCGCTCCTTGACGGAAGTACCGACGGTGTTTTGATGGCTGAGATAGGCCTCCATCAGCTCATGATAGGTCAGTTTCTCGGAATCCATGATCGGATAGGTTCCGTCGGTCAGTCCGATCTGTACCAAGGCATTCCATGCGTCGCAGAAGCCCCTGTACCGGATGGTTCCACGGAAAAGGTTGGGGATGTCCTGCAGACCGTATGCCTCCCGGTACAGCAGGGACTCCCGGTTGGCGTACACCTCGAAAGGTTCCGGAAAGCCCGGTATCTCGATCAGGCGGTACTCCTTGAACAACCGGTTGTACGGAACATATTTGAACTTACCGTTCTCCAGGTATTGGGCGGTGCCTTGTCCTGCCTTTACGACATTGCGCGGATTCCAGGTAAACTTGTAGCGCCAGGGATTGTTCTTCAGGCACTCGAGGGCCACCAGGCCGCCCGCGTTGGAGGTGAAGGAAGTGATTTTTCCGCCAAGTGCCTTGATCTCGTTGATTTTCTGCATGGCGGACATATGGTCGATACCAGGGTCGAGTCCCATTTCCCCCATGAAAATCAGCTCCTGGTTGCGGAAATCATCGCTCAGCTTGTATATGTCCTTGGAAACGTAGGATGCCGTGATGAGGTGTTTCCGGAAACGGATGCAATCGTATGCGACCTCGAGGTGCAGCTGTGGGGGCAATAGGGAAATGACGAGGTCCGTCCGACTGATCAGTTGCTGCCGTTCCTCCGGCCGGGCGGCATCCAGCCAGATACCCCGGCCGTTCGGGTGTCCGCCCACCTTTTGGGTAGCCAGCCCCTGGTCGGCGTCGGCGACCGTGACGTACCAATTGTGAATGCCGGCTTGTGCCAGCACATAATTGATGCAGGCCGTGGCAGAGCGTCCGGCTCCCAAAACAAGGATATTGACCATGAATGCGTAGGTATTTGGCGGCTTCCGGGACACCATGCCATCGGGCTCGCTTTCTGATGAAGGGGAGGCGGCACGACGGGTTGTGGTCCCCTCAGGGGAAGCCTTGAATGGATACTGATTGACAAAATAACAAGCAAATGGTTATTTTGTGCGAAAAAGCTGTGAAAAGCTGCCTGTAATTTTACACTTTTCGAATCGGGCGGAAACAAAATTGCCAGGAAGGCGACCCGAGGGACCGACATCGCTGCCCTTCGAGCGACGGGGTTGTTTGCGTTGCTTCGGGCGTACTGCTTCGTGCAGAAGAGTGAAATGATCTTATCGGATGGGAACCAGCCATCGCCGCCCATGCGGCGAATTTTTTACCCTTTCGGTCGAGGATTCAGAAATCATTGCGCGCATGAAAAAAAACTGTTTCACTGTCGAGTACCAGGTTTATGCGAACCTGGAGGACCTGGAGGAATCGGACCTGCGATTGTTGGAGAAGGCGGAGGCCGCCCGGGGCCATGCCTATGCACCGTACTCCCGATTCCAGGTGGGGGCGGCCGTCCTGCTGGACAACGGGGAGCTTATCGGAGGAAGCAATTATGAGAACGCCAGCTATCCGCTCTGCATTTGTGCCGAGCAGACAGTACTGACGACGGCAGCCAACCTGTTTCCGGGGGTGCCGGTGCAGGCCATCGCCGTCACAGTACGCAATCCGGTCCGGCCGGTCGATCGGCCGGGGCCTCCCTGTGGCGCCTGCCGGCAGGTCATATGTGAAACGGAATATCGCTATCGTAAGCCCATTCGGGTCGTTCTGAGAGGGGAATCGGGGCCTGTCTTCGTTTTTTCACAAGGACAGGACCTCCTGCCGCTGGCATTCGACCAAGGCTTTCTTCTGCCCCCCCCTGCCAGCGAATGACCGGCGGCAGGGCCAGCGGCGGAGCCGCCGGGTTTGTTCACATGCTCCATTTCCTTCGCACTGGACAAAAACTACGGGATGCCTGCATTCGCGCCGCCTGTCGGATCGGACTGGGAGCAGGCCCTTTCGAGGCGGTCGTTGATGGCGGCACCCAGACCGGCCGGATCCACCCAGTCCGTCAGGATGACGTCCGCCCCGCAGCTGTCCGCCTGCCGCATCACCGCAAAAAGGTTCCTGGCCATCGCTTCCGTCGTCCCGTCCGCAGACAATTGGAAGCGACACCATGCATCCGGCACGCTGACCGCCGGACCGTGGTCGATGACACAGATTCGCCGACCGCTGAAACGGTCTGACAAAATCGGCGGCGGGCCGACGAACAAGGGGGTCGTGGTAGCGTAATGGCTCTTCAATTGTCCGGGCGCCACCGGATGGTCCTCCGTCCGTGTCGCCAGACGGACTTCCAGTCCGGCCGCCACCTCGGCAATGGCACCGACCGGTATCCCGCCGTTTCGTCGGATCCAGACGATACCGTCCGACACCTCCACAATGGTGCTCTCCAATCCGACAAGGCAAGCCCCGCCGTCCAAAATGTAAGGGATACGACCGCCCAATCCTTGCCGGACGTGGTCGGCACAGGTCGGACTGACATACCCGAATGGGTTCGCGCTCGGTGCCGCCAACGGAAAATCCAGCATCGTAAGCAACTCCCGCAACATCGGATGCGCCGGTACGCGCAGGGCGACCCGGTCGCTCCCCGCCGTGACCAGGTCCGGAACCACCTCCTTCTTCGGCAGCAGCAAGGTCAGGGGCCCTGGCAGGAACCGTTCCGCCAGCCGCGCCGCCACCTCCGGAATGTCCCGGACATAGGACCGGGCGCTGTCCCAGGCGTCCACATGGACGATCAATGGATTAAAGGCGGGCCGCCCTTTCGCCAGGAACACCTGAAGGACGGCATCCGGATCCAATGCGTTCGCCGCCAATCCGTAGACCGTCTCCGTCGGCACCCCGACCAAGGCCCCTTCGCGCAGCCAGCCGGCTGCCAAGGCTATGTCCGTCCCTATTCTTGTTTCCATATTAAGCAAAGTCGTTCCTTTCCGCCGCACCGGTCGCCGAATTCCCGACAGAAACCCGTCCGGACGTGCCGAGGTCTAAACATTCCTTCCCGCCTTAAAGTTGCCCCCGCTCCCACCGGCCTACCCTTTCCGCCGGCTCCGCTCTGCCGCCGGAGCATCCGGAACACGCCGACCACTCCATTCATTCATTTTGACATTTTCACAATTGTTAAAATTTAGCGTTGTTTTTTTGTCATAAAAACAAACATATGTGTCAGAGATTATTTTTTTTCAATGTCACTTGAATAAATGAATCCAAACTTCCTAATTTTGCGCATGATGTCCATATCGACGACATATTTCATCTCTTCTCCCGTTGTGGCGCACATGCCGCAGCCGCGTCGTATGTTCCCGCGCCCGTGAGGGCGATTAATATTTACCACCGCATCCCGTGCGGAAGTTGTCCCTTCCGCCCAATCTTCCAGCTGAATTATTTTTTTGTGGCGAATGGTCCGGAGTCGATTCCGGTAAAGTTACCTTAACGTCTAACCTTCTCGCAAATGAATGTTGAAATCCTGGTCGCCGATGCATCGCATGTGACCTATGCGGAGGAAATCTGCTCGCTGTTGGAAGTCTCCGCCCAACAACGGGGCACGGGGATCGCCCGGCGCTCACCGGACTACATACGCAAGAAGATAGCGAACAGCCATGCGGTCATCGCCCTGTCGGGCGACCGGTTGGCAGGTTTCTGCTATATTGAGATTTGGAGCCATGGCCAATACGTAGCCAATTCGGGATTGGTCGTGGATCCCGCTTTCCGTCAATCGGGATTGGCACGTACCATCAAACGCAGGATCTTTGACCTTGCGCGCGAAAAATATCCGCAGGCCCGGGTCTTCGGCATCACCACCAGCCTGGCTGTCATGAAGATAAATTCCGAACTGGGTTACCGCCCCGTCACTTTCTCGGAGCTGACCCAGGACGAGGATTTCTGGAACGGCTGTCAAAGCTGTCCCAATTATGACATACTGATGCGGTGCGGCCGCAGGATGTGCCTATGTACCGGCATGTTGGCGCCCAGCAAGGCGGAAGAGACGCAACGCATCGAGGAAAACCTGAACCTGGTCGAGCTGCTATTGAAATCCTCCCCGCCGGCGGAGGAAAAATCGTCCGAAACCGTGTTGGATTTCTACTGAGGAGAGAACGGGCGCCACAAGGCTGCCAGGAATACCGAATCCGACCACCCGCAATCTTGAACAATCCACATCGGAACCGTACCTACCCTGGCCAAAGACCCCGATGTATGACTACAAACTGAAAAACAGCCATTCCGGACAAGAGTCCTACAGGCTCGTCCGGAAAGCATGGCAGCCGCTGTAGAAGGCCCGACACCATCTGAAAGAACCCATGCCAAGTCTGCCGGCGTCTACAGGCATCGGGCTGTCCCTGCCTTTGCCTGGCAGATGCCCCCTTACTTTCCTTAGCCGAGCGGTGGGGGTCTGCGTCACTGACAACAGCACACGGCCTGTCGACAAATCCGCAGGATGATCCGGCCTGGCCGGAAGTCCCGCAACAAATGACAAACATGAAAATCGTACTCGCCTATTCCGGCGGACTGGACACCTCCTACTGCGTCCGATACCTCAGCGCTTCGGAAGGTTGGGAGGTCCATGCCGTCACCGTCAACACTGGGGGATTCCGGCAAACGGAAGCGGCCGCGATGGGAGAAAGGGCGCTCGCTTTGGGCGCCAGCACCTACCATTGCATCGATGCGGTCCAGGACTATTACGACCAATGTCTGCGGTTTCTGATCTATGGAAATGTCTTGCGGAACAACACCTACCCCCTGTCGGTATCCGCAGAACGGATGTTCCAAGCCGTCGCCATCGCGAACCATGCACGGGACATCGGCGCCGATGCCATCGCCCATGGCAGTACCGGTGCAGGAAACGACCAAGTGCGGTTCGACCTGGCCTTCCAAGTGCTTTGCCCGGACATGAAAATCATCACGCCCATCCGCGACCGCCGCCTCAGCCGGGACGAGGAGGTCGCCTACCTCCGGGATCATGGTTTCGAATGGAGCGAGTCGAAAGCCCGGTATTCCATCAACAAAGGCATATGGGGTACCAGTGTGGGCGGTGCAGAAACCCTCCGGCCGGACCTGACCTTGCCGGACAGCGCCTACCCCACCCCCGTCACGGCCGTCGGCGAACGGACCGTCACCCTTACCTTCGAGAAAGGGGCTCTGGTTGGGGTGGACGACCGACGGTTCCCGCACCCCACCGAGGCGATCGACGCCTTGCAGGAACTGGCAGGTCCGTTCGGTATCGGCCGGGACATCCACGTCGGCGATACCATCATCGGAATAAAGGGGCGGGTCGGCTTCGAGGCAGCGGCTCCCCTGGTCATCCTGAAGGCCCATCACCTGCTGGAAAAACATACCCTCGGCAAATGGCAGCAATACTGGAAGGAACAACTCGCCAATTGGTATGGCATGATGCTGCACGAAGCCTTGTTCCTGGATCCCGTCATGCGAAACATCGAGGCATTCCTGGCCGACACCCAGCACCGGGTCAGCGGGAAGGTGTTTGTCCGGCTCGAACCCAAACGCTTCGAGCTCATCGGGGTTGATGCCCCTTACGACATGATGCGCAGCGACGCCGGGCAATATGGCGAAATGAACAACGGCTGGTCCGGTGAGGATGTCCGTGGCTTCACCAGGATATTGGGCAACCAATTGAAAATATACCATGCCTTCCCGCCGGTTCCTACGGACACAAAACAACAGCCATGATCGACGTCGGTATCATAGGAGGGGCAGGATACACGGCCGGGGAGCTGCTCCGCCTCCTGGTTTTCCATCCGGCTGTGAAAATACGCTTCGTACAGAGCAGCAGCCAGGCAGGCTCGCCGGTCCATCAGGTCCACCGCGACCTGGAAGGCCTGACGGACCTTCGCTTCACACCTGACCTCCCGCAACTACCGGATGTGCTGTTCCTTTGTTCCGGCCACGGCAAATCAGCGGATTTCCTGGCCCGCCAGGCACTGCCGGATTCGGTCCGCATCATTGACCTCAGCAGTGATTTCCGGCTGGGTTGCCCGGATAACGGATTCGTGTACGGCCTGCCCGAACTGTCCGCTCCGGCAATCCGTTCCGCCCACCGGATCGCCAACCCAGGCTGCTTCGCGACCGCCATCGAGCTTGCCCTGCTACCGCTCGTCCGCGAAGGCTGGATCCGACAGGCGGTGCATGTCCATGCCATCACCGGCGCCACCGGCGCCGGCCAACAACCCACGGAAACCACCCATTTCAGCTGGCGTGACAACAACGTATCCCTCTACAAACCTTTCCGACACCAGCATCTTGCGGAAATCCGCATGGCCCTGCGGCAAGTCTCCCCATCCGGCATGGCTGACATCCTGTTCGTTCCGATCCGCGGCAATTTCTCCCGCGGCATCTTCGCCAGCCTGTACACGGACGTCCAGGCCGAGCTTCCGGACATTCAGTCCGTCTACCAGGACTTCTACAAGGAAGCTCCCTTCACAAGGGTCTCCCGCTACGCACCTGCGCTCAAACAGGTGGTGCAGACGAACCATTGTATCCTTCATTTGGAAAAAATAGAAGGTAAATTATTGATAACCAGCATTCTGGACAACCTTTTGAAAGGTGCGGCCGGACAGGCGGTACAGAATATGAACCTGCTGTTCGGATTACCACAACCCACCGGACTCCAATTGAAACCGGCCGGATTCTGATCCGGCGGGCGGCAGGACACCAACCATGCTTCAGACCGTTCAACCAAATCCTACGTGACATGAACCTCTTCGATGTGTATCCCTTGTTCGACCTCGAGATCGTCTCCGGCAAAGGCGCCTATGTGCTCGACCGGCAGGGTCGGCGTTACCTGGATTTCTACGGCGGTCATGCCGTCATTTCCATCGGGCATTCCCATCCCCATTACGTCGGCGCCCTCCAGACCCAGCTGGAGCGTATCGGCTTTTATTCCAACTCCGTGCGCATTCCGGTACAGGAGGAACTGGCCGCCAAACTCGGCACCCTGTCCGGTTACCCGGATTACGCCCTGTTCCTGGTCAACTCCGGAGCGGAAGCAGTCGAGAACGCCCTGAAACTGGCCTCCTTCCGGAACGGACGGTCCAAAGTCCTGTCCATGGAAAGAGCCTTCCACGGACGGACTTCCGCCGCCATCCATGTCACGCAGGACGAGCGTATCACCGCCCCGATCAACCGCGGGTTCGAACGGGTCTTCCTACCCTGGGACGATGCGGACGCCGCGGTGGACGCCATTGCACAGGAAGACGCCTGCGCCTTCATCATCGAAGGAATCCAGGGAATCGGCGGCATCTATGTGCCGGATACCGGCTACCTGCGGACCGTGGAGGCGGCCTGCCGCCGGCACGGTGTCGTGCTGATTCTCGACGAAATCCAATCCGGATACGGTAGGACCGGACTGTTCTTCGCCCACCAACATGCGGGCATCCGGCCGGACCTGATCACTGTAGCCAAAGGCATGGGGAACGGTTTTCCGATTGGCGGCGTGCTGATTCATCCGGATTTCCAGCCGCGCCACGGCCTGCTGGGCACCACCTTCGGCGGGAACCACCTCGCAGGTGCCGCCGCCCTCGCCGTGCTGGAGGTCTTGGAAAATGAACAACTGATACCCCATGCCGCCCAGCTGGGCGAAGTGCTGACACAACCGCTGAAGAGGTTGGAAGGGGTACGGGAAGTACGGGGACTCGGTCTGATGGTCGGAGTCGAGTTGCCCTTCCCGGTCGGTCCGTTCCGACAAAGACTGTTGAAATCTTATAACATCTTCACCGGCTCCGCGGCCAACCAGCATACCATCCGGCTGCTACCGCCGCTGAACATTGGCCGGCAGGAAACCGATCAGTTCCTGCAGTCGTTCAGCGCTTGCCTCCATGAGACCATGGCCCTGGCCTGAACGGCACCCCATTCACCGACACCAATGTAGCGCGCATGAACAAACTCCTTCATTTCACAGGAATCCGGGACGTGCCGGATCCGGACCGCCTGGTCCGACGGGCCATGGAGCTACGGGCGGCCGTGCCTACCGGGCCGAAGGCCGGGCCGACAGCCGGCAAGACGCTGGTGCTGCTCTTCTTCCAGCCCAGCCTGCGGACTCGTCTCAGCACGGAAAAGGCCGCATACAACCTGGGCATGCAGGTCATCAGCATGGATGCCGACAAAGGGTGGCGAATCGAGTTCGAGGAAGGAGCCGTCATGCGCTCGGACCGGGCGGAACACGTCCGCGAAGCCGCAGGTGTCATCAGCCAATACGCCGATGTCATCGGCATCCGGACTTTCGCCGGCCTGACGGACCGTGCGCATGATTACAGCGAACATGTCCTGCGCCAGTTCCAACGCTATGCGACCGTACCGGTCCTGAGCCTGGAGTCGGCCACCCTGCATCCCTTGCAATCCCTGGCGGATGCCGTGACCATCGAATCACACCGGCCCGGCCACCGGCCGAAAGTAGTCTTGACCTGGGCGCCCCATATCAGCGCATTGCCACAGGCTGTCGCGAATTCCTTCCTGGAATGGATGCGCACCCGTGCGGTGGACCTTTGGGTCGCCCAGCCGCCCGAAGCGGCACTCCATCCCGCCTTCACGGAAGGGCTGACGCTTTCGCATGACCAGGATGCCGCCCTGGAAGGAGCCGACTTCGTGTATGCCAAGAACTGGTCCGCCTATGAGGATTACGGAAAGATCGTACATCCGCAGGGGCACTGGATGATCACACCCGAAAAAATGGCCCGTACCCGGCAGGCGAAGTTCATGCACTGCCTTCCGGTCCGTCGGAACGTGGTGGTCGCGGATGCGGTGCTCGACCATCCGGACAGCCTTGTGCTGGAGCAGGCTGCCAACCGGGAATTTGCCGCCCAAGCTGTCCTGGAAGCCCTGTTGGCCGGCGCTTGACGGGGCAAGCCCCATGAAAAATGCGACCGTTCATGAAAGTACTGAACATTGTCAAGGTTGGCGGCCAGGTGCTGGAGGATACCGAAAGCCTGGCGGTTTTCCTGTCGGCCTTCGGTCGGCTGGAAGGTCCGAAGATGCTGATACACGGCGGAGGACGCAAGGCCAGCGAGCTGGCTCGCCGGCTCGGCACGGAACCCAGGTTGGTGGACGGCCGCCGGATTACGGACGGTGACACCCTGGACATCGTGACCATGGTATATGCCGGACTGGTCAACAAAACGGTGGTGGCCCGCCTGTTCGCCATCGGTTGTCCTGCCTTGGGACTCAGCGGGGCGGACGCGGACGTGCTCCGCAGCACCAAGCGGCCGGTGCTGGATACAGACTACGGATTCGTAGGGGATGTCCAGCAGGTGGACGCCCGCCTGCTGCTGCGATGCCTGTCCGACGGCATCACGCCCGTGCTGTGCGCCATCACCCATGACGGTGCAGGCCAGCTGCTCAACACCAATGCGGATACCGTGGCCGCCGCAGTCGCTGCCGCCCTGGTACCGAGCCATCGGGTACGGTTGACCTACTGCTTCGAAAAACCGGGCATCCTACTGGACCTCCGGGATACGGAAAGCGTCTTGCCGTCCCTGGATCCGGAACTGTACAACAGATTGAAATCAAACGGCACCATCCAGGCGGGCATGCTGCCGAAGGTGGACAATGCCATGGAAGCCCTCGGCAAAGGTGTCGAACAGGTTCGGATCTGCAGCTGGAACGCGCTGGAGACGGATGAGGGGACCTGGATCACCACCGACATCGACCTTTCTGTATGAAAGACATCCTGACATCCAGCATCGGGTTGCTCCGCCGGTTGGTGGAGACACCCTCCTTTTCCAGGGAGGAGGACGGCACTGCCGACCTGCTGCAGGACTTCCTGCAACGCAGGGGGGCTGCCCCGGAGCGGGACGGCAACAATGTCTGGGTACGATCCCGCCAATGGGATCCGGACAAACCGGTGTTGCTGCTCAATTCACACCACGATACCGTCCGCCCGGTGGCGGGCTGGCAACGGGACCCCTTCTCCCCGACCGTCGAGGACGGACGTTTGTACGGATTGGGGTCGAACGATGCAGGTGGGGCGCTGGTTTCGCTGGTCGGTGCATTCCTGGCCTTGTCTGACCGGACCGACCTCCGTTGGAACCTGCTCCTGCTGGCCTCCGCAGAGGAGGAGATCTCCGGGAGCGGTGGCGTCAGCCGGGTGTTGCCGGTGCTGGGGCCGATAGACGCCGGTATCGTCGGCGAGCCGACGGGCATGCAAATGGCGGTGGCGGAAAAAGGGCTGCTGGTCATCGATGCCGAAGTCATCGGACGGGCCGGCCACGCCGCCCGGGAGGAAGGCGTCAACGCCCTGTACCTGGCGCTGGATGACATCGACCGGCTTCGGAACTACCGTTTCGAGAAGGAATCCGCCTTTCTCGGGCCTGTCAAGGTTACGGTCACCCAAATCGAAGCAGGTCGACAACACAACATCATACCGGACCGCTGCCGGTATGTGGTTGATGTCCGCACCAACGAACATTATCCGAACGAAGCGGCGTACCAATGCCTGCAGGCACTGGTGCAGGCCCGGCTGACGGCCCGGTCGTTCCGGCTGAACGCATCCCATATCCCGTTGGACCACCCCTTGGTCCGCAGCGGATTGTCGATCGGCATGGAGGCGTTCGGGTCGCCGACCTTGTCGGACCAGGCCCTGATGTCTTTCCCGACGCTGAAGCTCGGTCCTGGCGACAGCCGTCGTTCCCATACGGCGGATGAGTACATCCTGCTGGCGGAAATCGAGGAAGCCGTCGCATTGTATCAAAAAATCATTTGTTCATCATGAAGTTATGGTCGAAGGAAAGTTCCGTCCATGCCCTGGTCGAGGCCTTTACGGTCGGACAGGATCCTGTCCTGGACCTGTCCCTTGCGGAATTCGACATCCTGGGCACCTTGGCCCATATAGAGATGCTTACCGCTGTGGGGCTGCTGGAACCGTCGGAACTGCCGCCCTTGCGGTCTGCCTTGGCCGACCTGTACGAGGAGGCGAAGGCCGGTCGGTTCCGGATCGAACCGGGCGTGGAGGACATCCATTCGCAGGTGGAGCTGCTGTTGACGCGTCGGCTGGGAGACATCGGAAAGAAAATCCATAGCGGCCGTTCCCGAAACGACCAGGTGTTGGTCGACCTCCGTTTGTTCTTTCGGGCGGAAATCCAGCGGTTGGTGGAACTGACCGGCCAGTTGGTCGAGGTGTTGCTGCATCGAAGCGAAGAAAGCAAGGATATCCTGATGCCTGGTTACACCCACACGCAGGTGGCGATGGTATCCTCCTTCGGCCTGTGGTTCGGTGCCTGGGCGGAGACACTGGTGGACGATCTCCGGCTGTTGTCGGCCGTTTTCAGGACCATCAACCAGAATCCGCTGGGGTCGGCAGCCGGTTACGGGAGTTCCTTCCCACTGGACCGTGTGCTCACCACGCGGCTGCTGGGTTTCGACGACCTGAACTACAACGTCGTCCATGCGCAGCTGGGCCGGGGAAAGACCGAACAATTCCTTTCGTTCGGTGTGGCGGCGCTGGCTTCCACCCTGGGCCGCCTGGCCAATGACATCTGCTGGTTCAACAGCCAGAATTTCCAGTTCCTGCGTTTGCCGGCGGCATTCACCACAGGTTCCAGCATCATGCCGCACAAGCGGAACCCGGATGTCTTCGAACTGATCCGTTCTCGTTGCAACCTGCTGCAGACCTTGCCGCAACAAGTGGCGGCCGTGTCCGGCAACCTCCTGAGCGGATACCACCGGGATTTCCAACTGCTCAAGGAGGTGCTGTTTCCGGCGACCGCCCGCTTGCAGGAATGCCTCCGGCTGTGCCTGCTGTGCGTACCGGAGATGACCCTCGGCCGCGACCTCCTGTCGGATGAGAAATATCGGTATCTCTTTACCGTCGAGGAGGTGAACAGACTGGTGCTGGAGGGCTTGCCTTTCCGGGATGCCTACCTGGCGGTCTCAGAAGCCGTCAGGGAAGGCCGGTTCTCCTTCCAGGGAGAGATCCGTCATACCCACGCCGGCAGCCTGGGCAACCTCGGGACAGCGGACATCCGCCGCAAGTTCCGGGAGGTGCAAGGGCAATTCGATTTCAAAGGCAGCATCGGAAAAGCCCTCGCATTGGTGGAGCGGCCCTGATGCCGTCGGGAAGGGAGCGAACAGCACATCCAATACAGCACTTATGAAAATAGAATTGACAAGAAAAAACAAAGCCGTACATTTCGAAGCCTCGAACGGGACGGACGCCGTGGTTTCGGTGGACGGCAGCGCGTCGGTCGGCGGACAAGGGCTGGGATTGCGGCCGATGGAGCTGGTGCTGGCTAGTCTGGCTTCCTGCAGCAGCATCGATGTGGTCACCCTCTTGAAAAAGATGCGGCAGCCGCTCGAGGATATCCGGGTGGAGGTGGAAGGAACCCGGGCGGAGGAGGAGGTTCCGGCCGTATTCCGCCATATCCATCTTCGGTTCTTCCTGCAGGGCGCCCTGGACCCGGAAAAGGCCCGCAAGGCCGTCGGCATGTCCGTCGGAACCTACTGCTCCGTCGCCCGGATGTTGGAAAAAAGCGCCACCATCACCTGGGACGTCGACATCCGGCCAGGGCTGCGCGCAGATCCCGGAGCCTGACCATAAACAACACCCTATGCATTTCGAAACCATCGCCGTACGTACCCAATCTCCCCGGACACAGCACCGGGAGCACAGCACTGCGATTTTTCCGACATCCAGTTTCGTGTTCGAGGACGCCGAACAGATGCGTGCCTTGTTCGCGGATGAACAGGAAGGCAACATATACAGCCGCTTCACCAATCCGGGCGTTCGGGAGTTCGAGGAAAAGATGGCCTTGCTCGAGGGGGTGGACGATGCGGTGGCCACGGCCAGCGGGATGGCGGCGATCTTCGCCTCCTTCCTGACCTTCCTGCAGGCAGGCGACCACCTGTTGTCTTCCCGCGCGATATTCGGCTCCACGCATACCATCCTGACCCAATATTTGCCGAAATGGGGCATTGAGGTCAGCTGGTTGCCGGCGGAGCCGACCGAATGGGCTGCCGCCCTCCGGCCGAACACCCGGATGATTTTTCTGGAGACACCTTCCAATCCGGGGCTGGCGGTCATTGACCTCGCCTTTGCCGGGGCATTTGCCCGGGAACATGGCCTCCTGCTGAATGTGGACAATTGCTTCGCCACGCCGTACCTGCAGCAACCGGCCCGGTTCGGGGCCGACCTGGTCACCCATTCCGCCACCAAGTTCATCGATGGCCAAGGAAGGGTGTTGGGCGGTGTGGTGGCAGGTAGGAAGGAACTGCTTGCGGAGGTCCGGAAACTGTGCAGGAGCACCGGACCTTCCCTGTCGCCATTCCATGCCTGGGTGCTGTCGAAGAGCCTGGAGACCCTGGCGGTCCGGATGGACCGGCATTGTGACAACGCATTGTTCCTGGCACGGGCCTTACAAGACCATCCCGCAGTGCGGAAGGTGCGCTATCCGTTTCTGGACAGTCATCCGGACCATGCGGTGGCGCTTCGGCAGATGAGCCGGGGAGGAGGCTTGTTCACCTTCGAAGCACGTGGCGGCCTGGCACAAGGGCGTGCCTTTCTGGATGCCCTGCAGCTGCTTTCCCTGAGTGCGAACCTCGGTGACACCCGCAGCATCGCCACTCATCCGGCATCGACCACCCATGCCCGGATGACGGAAGCTGCCCGCCTCGAGGCAGGCATCACACCGGGGCTGATCCGCATTTCCGTCGGGCTGGAGCATGTGGAGGACGTGCTGGCGGACATCACCCAGGCACTGGACCGGAGCAGTTCCGCCCATGCCTGATTCCGAACAGGAGACAACAATACCGCTTATGAACGAACCGACAACCGGTTATCAGCTACCCGTTGCCATCCCGGACCTCCGGTTTTTCCATCTCCGGGAGCCTTTTCCGCTGGAATGCGGCACGGAACTGCCGGAACTGACCCTCGCCTATCATACCTACGGAACCCTGGACCGGGACCGCGGCAACGTCATTTGGGTCTGTCATGCGCTGACTGCCAATTCCGCCGTCGCGAGCTGGTGGGAAGGGCTCTTCGGCGTAGGCCGCCTCTTCGATCCCACCCGGTATTTCATCGTCTGTGCCAACCTGCCGGGCTCCTGTTACGGTTCGACCGGTCCGCGCAGCCTGCGCCCCGACAGCGGCCGGGCCTATGGGATGGATTTCCCCTTGCTGACCATGCGGGATGTGGTAAGGGCCTACGACCGGCTCCGGGAGTTCCTGGGCATCGAACGGATCGCCTTGTGCATAGGGGGTTCCTGCGGAGGACACCAGGCCATGGAGTTCGCCTGGCTGCTGGGGGCACGCCTGCAAAGCATGGCGCTGCTGGTCACCAGCGCCCGGGAAACACCGTGGGCCATCGCTATCCATGAGGCCCAACGATTGGCCTTGCGGGCGGATCCCACCCTATGTTCCGATACGGACAGGGCGGGTGAGCATGGTATGCGGGCGGCCCGGGGCATGGGGCTGGTCAGCTACCGCACCTTCGAAGCCTATTGCCGCCATCAGTCGGAGACGGAAGAAACCCTGGAAGGGTTCCGTGCGGCCAGCTACATCCGGCACCAGGGTGACAAGCTGGCGCGACGCTTCTACGGGCAATGTTATTTCCACCTCACCCGGATGCTGGACTCCCACGACATCGGTCGCAACCGTGGGGGCGCCGCACAGGCGCTGCGGGCAATGTCCCTTCCGGCCTTCGTTTTGTCCATCTCCACCGACCTGCTGATTCCGCCTTCCGAGCAGGCTTTCCTGGCGGAATGCCTGCCGCATGCAAAGGCGGTCACCATCGACTCCCGATACGGGCATGACGGATTCCTCATCGAAACCGAGACCATCGGAATGCATATCCGCAACTGGCTGACGGAGGCGGGCATCCCTGTGTTCAACGGCTTATCTGGTCGATGACCTCCGTCAACTGCCGGTACAGCAGACCGGCGGTTTTCGGACCGACACTGTTGATCTCCCCATAAGGCGCCTCGTGAAAGTCGTACGTGAAGGGTGCCGCTTCGTCCCATTGGCTTTCCGGGATGACATAACCGATCTCATCGTTGGACAGGCCGACATTGAAACGGTAGGTACCGGGCATCAGGGAACGCAGCGGGGGTACTTCCTGCGGTGGCAGAGAGAAATCGCCGCCGGCCGGCGCCGCTATACCGCCATGCAGGATTTCCGGGTACAGTTCCCCCGGATGATGCAGGAAAGTGGCTGGTCCCAACCGCCAGGCGGCGACTTCGGTACGCAACCGGAACCAGCCGGACATACCGCGGTCCAGCACGCCGAGGCCGGCCGCCAGGCGGTACAGCGGATTGTCCAGGGGAAGTTCCAGCGTACGGGCGCACAACAGGATGTTCCCTTCCGACAGGTCGGAGGGTTGTTCAACCCCGGTCGTATCGGTCAATGCCCGTGTTGCAAGCAGGGCCAGCGCCTGGCCTTGTGCCCGGGCCTTGTCGAAGGAAGGCACCACGTAAACTGTATCGCGGAACGGATCCCGGATACCGAAATCCGGCGCCGTGGTCATCAACCCGCCTACCGAACCGTTGACATACAAGCAGATGCCCCCCAGTCCGGGTACGACCGTCGAATCCCCGACGTTGACACCCTTTTCCATGCCTTCGCGCAGAAAATGCGGAAAATCGGAAGAGAGCAGCAGGTTTCCACTCCAAGTGGTCTCCGGATGGTTCGCCCATTGCACCAGGGTCCCCAAAGGCTGGCCGGTTTCCGCATCCACCGCCCGGAGCAGCTGCATACCCGGATCCGGGACCATGGGCGGCCGGCTGTCCATGACCAGGTCCGCAGCGGCGGCTGGTTCCTCCGCAAAACGAAGAACCGCCGGCCGGAGAGCCGCCACGGCATCCTCCACCACGCGGGCCGCCTGTTTCCGAACCAATGCCATATACGCCGGGTCCACGCCTGACTGATATTCGCTTTCACCCCACAAACCCAACAGGTCCGGGGCTTCGTGGGTGTGGGTGCTTGTCACAATGACATAATCAACGCCTGCCGTCTCCGACAACATCCGGCGAACCCGGATCACCTCGTCATGGCCGAATCCGATGGCATCGAGCACGACCAGCGCAAGGCGGGTATGACCGTCGTCCAGCACCATGGCCCGTGCCCACAAGTCGTCGTGGACACCTTGCGCCGGCCGCCGGTTTTGGAAACCGGCCATCCAGACTGCATCGAAACGGCCATTGCCGTTTCCATCCTGCCAGGTATCGCCGTCCGATTCCACAAACCGGGCATCCCCGTTTGCATCGGTCCAGGTATCCGGTACCGCCGGCGTGATCGGTACGGCCGCGAATCCGGCCTTCAAGGGTGCCGGCGGCTGGCGGGAAGGCTGTATGTCCACGATGTACCCGGGAAACCGGTCCTGCAACCGGGTGTACACGAAAACAGCGGCGCCGGCCAGCAAAAGGGTGGCGGCGAGCAAGAATCGAGAAAGGAATTTCTTCATGCCTGATATGGTTTTAGTCCCGGTGAAACGCCTGTGACCCGGCTCCGGGAAGGTTGTGCCGGCAGCATTGCGATGCTCATCTGTTCCCGATTTCCATGCACCCGATTTCTGCACAACCACCGGCGGGCGACCTCCGCAATCCGGCCTGCCGCAGAGACCGTGACACAGCAGTGCTCGGCATCCGTATCCCGGCTGGCTTGCACGGCCTTCCACAGAACCGCCGCGAGATTTTCGTACTGGGTAGCGCCAAGGCCGGCTAATGCTGGCCGGGATAATCGCGAAGATAGGCACGGTCGGCCGGATGGAAAAGCCGCTTGCAAGCGACGATGAATTCCGGCAGCGCCGTCCGTATGCGATTGAACCGCAACGTGGCCGTCTCTTCCGCCACCGTTCCCAGCAGTGGCTGACAGTTCGCTGCCATGTAGCGGGATTCCAGCAGCCACTGATTCGTGCAGGCGACCGTTCGGTCGGACACAACCACCTGCAGTGCAAGAACGCTTACCTCTTTACATTCGGGCGACAATACCCGAAACGCTCGTTGGAGGGCGGGCAGGTCGACCATCTGGCCCAACTGTTTGAGTGACGCCGAAAGGAAAATCAAGACACAGGTTATGTCTTTTAAAATGCAAAAGACCATGTTTGTTGTGACATGAAAATCCATCCGATGAGTAAAATCCCGAAAGTCCGGCACAAATTGCTTCGACTTTCCGGCGAATTCCGAAGTTAAGAAACAACGTCGGACGGGAAGACCGGTTCCTTGCGGAGGGAATTCCCACAGGAAATGACCATCATGGTCCCGCGGGGCAAGAGCCACCCTTTCCTCCTCTCGAAGGTACCTGTCGGGCCGACGTCCGAACGAGCAATCCCAGGTACTGCGTCAGCTTGGTGACGGACAATGAAAAAGGGCAGACCTTTGGTATAAAAAAATTGTCCACCTGTCATTTGCGAGGCAACTGCTTTGGAACGAGCGCACGACGATTCGGCTTGCGTCCCGGCGGAAAATGCAAAATGTGAGCAGGTGGCGAAAACCGTCCGGCGGAATTTCCGCTGGGTGCGGTACGGTCAGGCCTGTTCCTGGGGGGTGGAAAAGACCGGGAGAAAGGATGCCGCGGCGGGGCCCATGCAAAAGAGGAGGTCAAGGATGCTCAACCCGGGAAGGAACCCCAGGCGGTCTTCGAAGACCTGGGGGTAGGCCGGGGGCGCATAACCTTCCCAAGGTACGGCGCCGGGTTTCAGACGGTTTCGGAAGTCCGACAGCCCGGTCGGGACCACGGGATGATATCCTTCCGACAGCCGCAGGTCGGCCCGGACCGGCAGCAGCGGCAGCAGGCATCGGAGGAGATCCAGGTTCCAATCCCAGAGGAAGACATACTTTTTCTGTAAAAAGAAAGGGGCCAGCAGGTCTGCGTAATGGGCATAAAAAGGAGCGCGTCCGTATGCCGCGGACAGGGTCCGCCAATGTTGGCGTTGCCAGGGTTCGTCGTAGGCGAGACGGACGTCCCGAACCGGCTGTGCCTGATTCTTCCCTTTCTGCAGGGGGATGCTCAGCCGTTGCGGACCAGCGGCGGTCGCGACCAGACAGCGGTTTCGGAAGGATCCCTTGACATAATGCTCGGACTGTTCCAGCACCACCACCGAATGGGCGGCCAAAGCGGATACATATGGTATACCGGGAAGGTAATGCAGTTCCAGCAGGACTTCGGCCGACATGATCACTGGATGGCGGCGGACGGTTGCTCCCGCCGAACGGAAGTCTGGCCGTTCAGATGGAAGCGCCCATAGAAACGGGCACCCAGCTGGTTACCTTCCCGACCGACCGAATGAAGCGCGAAACACCCTTCCTGTGGGCGTACCGATTGGTCGAGGGTATGCAGATACAGCCGTTCATATGTCGGGTAGTCAATGGGCTTCCGGCGGGACAGCTGTTGGAAAAGCCGGAAGTCCTCGGCGACCTGGCGCCAGCCTTTCTGGAGAATGCCTTCGAACACCTTGGATTTGGAGCCGCTGCCGTAGGCGACGAACCCGAAGCGCTTGCCAGTCAGGCGGCTGTTCTCGGCGGCATCCGCGGCCAAGGTGCTCATCAAAGCCATGAAAATGGAGGCGGTATACAGGTTGCCGACCTCACTGCTTGCCCGTTGGGCCTTTTCCAGCTTGACGCGTACGAACTGCCGGTAGGCATCCGATTGGCTGACTGTTCGAAGGAATGCCTGATACGCTTTGGGAGGCACGGACCCAGCCGACGGCACCGCCGCCGGGATTCCTGCCTTCGCGGCGACGGAGGCCCATTCGCCGGATGCTTCCCGCTCACGGACAAACTCCTCCACAAAGACGCGCTTTCCATGAAAAGCATACGGGAGATGAAAGATCATGCGAGCCCAACGATCGGACAGGACAGGTTCCGAGGCGCCGGAGACCCGACGGAAATGCGCTAGTGCGGCCGACATCCGGTCCTGGTAACATTGATTGGAAAAAGGACCGTCGAAGACGGGTGTTTCACAGAACCGCTCCCGACGGGGCTTGTAGAAATCATGAACGCTTTCCATGCTCACACCATAGACCCGAGGAATGACCATGAGCCTGGGATGCCATCTGACCAACAGGGCGATGGCACCGGCACCCTGGGTGTATTCCCCGGTGGAACCAAGCTCGTACTTGGCGATGTCGGATGCCACGACGACGGCCATCCTTTCCGGATCTGCAGACACCCAGTCCAGACAGGCCTCCAGGGCGTCCACCGCACCGATGCAGGCGAAGGTAAGGTCCACGACATCGCAATGGGCAAAGCTCCCGCCGATGCGCTGACGTACCATTTCCACGGCATAAGTGGCGGTCGGTTTCGCGTCGTCCAACGCGCTCTCCGTACCCAGGTACACCCTTCCGATCTGCGAAGGTGACAACCGGTTGCGCTCCAACAGTGCGGATATGGCTTCCGCTGCCATGGTCGCGGCGTCTTCATGCCGGTCCGGCACGGCCATCTTGTACAGACCGAGACCCTTGGACAGCTTTTCGTAGTCAATGTCCCGCTCCGCCGCCAGGTCACGGATATCCAGGTAAAGGGAGGGAACATAGGACTGCATGTCATCGATGCCGATGGGTAGATGCCGCTTTTTCATGGTATTGTTGCATTTAAATAATGGTCTGCGTCCGGGCGTATGGTAGGAAGAAAATCAGTACGAACCGTTTCGGACGTCCAAAATATTAACCACAATTGCGTTAACCCGGATATCGTACCGTCGGTTTTTATACGAAATTTAAAAAAATACGACCGCCAAAAATTTTCTTTTCATGTAAATTCATTGTTATGTACACCTGAAAAGAAAGAACCACCGGCAAGCGGGAAAGAAATCGGAGAATCGGATGAACACCGGCGCTGACCCGCTGCCAACAGCCAAACGGCCGGACTTGGTGGTCGGCGGGCAAGGATTACCCTTGGAAGTTGGGATTGGGCAGCGGAAAATCGGCCGAACATAGGCTGGCGGTGTTCTGCGAGGAAATGGCGCACAAAGAAAAGACTTCCCGGCACACCCGTCCGGGAAGTCTTTCCATGCAGTGGAACCGGTGGTCCTGGCGGATATGCCGTCAAGCCGGCCAGGATCACCCCGTCAATTTTCCCACCAGACCGGTGTGGTGATGAGGTCGGGACCTTGCCGGGCGACAGCAGCGTCGTAATTGGCACCGTTGAGGGCCTGTTCCTTGGAAGGATATTCGAAGCGGCTCGGGTAGTCGGTATAGAAAGCGTCCGGTCCTGGTTCGATGTTGGAGGGGAAGCCCGTTCGTCTGTATTCGATGAAACCCTGGTAATCGATGTAGAAGAGGGCGATGTATTTCTGGTTCATGATATTTTCCCATTCCCCGTTGTACGGCGCGTTGACGGTCAGGTAATCCGTTGGCATGGGAACCCCCCAGTATTCGAAGTTGGCGCTGACACCTTTGCCATACCATTCCGCGGCATCGGCGTTGATCCAACCGCGATGGGCGGCTTCCGCGAGGATGAAGGCCACCTCGGAGTAGGTCATCAGCCGGCCTTCGTTGGCGTTCGGGTCGAAATGGAACAGTTCGATGTTGAATTTCGACAGGAAGGCATCCCCGCCTTTGTATTCGTAGGCGGGACCGTCGACGATACCGTTGCGCATCCCGGATATCTCCGGGGTGCCGGCGGCGACCGAGTTGGCGGTCGGGTCGGCGAACTTATCCAGGCGGGGGTCGTCATAGGCGCGCAACACCCCTTCCAGTGTTTCGGAGATACGGTATTCGTTGTAGGAACCGACCCGGTAGCGGTTCGCTTCCGACACCGGATGCGCGTTGGGGAAGGCGCTGAGATACACCAGGACGGCGTTGTCGGCATTGCTTTCCATCAGGGGATACGTACTGCCGCCGTTGTAAATCTTGGCGATGAGGGACTGTGCCAGTCCCGGATCCGCCTTGCTCAGGCGGAGGGCGACGCGCAACTGGAGGGAATTGGCGAAGCGGCGCCATTTCTCCAGGTCACCGTGGAAGATGATGTCGCCCTTGATGGCCGGCAGGTTGGATCCGGACAGGAGGGTGTTTGCGCGGTCCAGGCTGGCGACCAATCCGTCGTAGACATCCCCCTGGAAGTCGAAAACAGGTGTATAGACGGGCGTTTCGGCATTGGCGGCCGAGGCCTGGGAATAAGGGATGTCGCCCCACATGTCCGTCAGCACCTGGAACATCCAGGCCTGGAGGACCAGGGATACCGCCTCGTAGCTGACGAGGTTGTTGTCGACGGCGATTTGTTCGAGCGCCTTGGCGTTGCGGATGGAAAGATATAGACCGTTCCAGGTGCCGGCCTGGTCACCCCAGTCGAACAGGTCGAATTCGGTGAACACGATGCGGGCGCCATATTGAGCCATGAGATTGCCTTCGCTCCAGCCGGAGCCGACGAGGTTGTTGACGGCATCGCGTTCGATGCCCGTCAGGAGGAGTTCCGGATTGTTGTCGATGGTACCGGTCACATCCGGGTTGATATTGCTGACCTCGAACTGGTCGCAGGCGGTGAACCCGGTGAGGACCAGCAGCAGGAAGGCCAGCGCTTTGGTTGTGTTTTTCATGATGGAAAGATTGGCATTGAAGGGTCGGGAAGGAAAAGGGTTGGCCCCGCTTCCCATCCCGGCCCGGGAAAAATATCAGAAATCGAAATCCAGGGAGAAACCGAAGCTCCGGGAGGAAGGGACGGTGGCGTCCTCCACGCCAGGCACGAAGCGGCCGCCGCCGAAAGCCAGCAGTTCGGGGTCGCCGTGGTTGAAATCCTTGGCCCAGAACCAGAGGTTGTTTCCGATGAAGGAGATGCGGGCTTTGCGGATGAACTTGTCCTCCAGCAGGCGAGTGGGCAGTTCGTAGCTCAGGCGGAACTGGCGCAGCTTGATGAAGGTGGCGTCGTACATGCCCTCCGTCTCGTTCTGACGGCGGTAGCGGTTGTTGTGGTAGGCATTGGCCGGGACGATGACATCGTTGGGGACATAGGAGACCTGACCGTTGTCGCCGACCACTTCCATGACACCTTCCCCGATGATCCCGTCGGTTTTGGTGGCGCCGCTTCCGTCGACGTAAGAGAGGCCGGAATCGACGATGCCGGGATGAGCGCCGCCGAATTCGGGTTCGCGGCCCCAGAGGGTTTCGACCACGTTGCCGGAGGTGGCGGCGATCAGGCGGGTGCGGGAAAGCAGGTCGCCACCTTGGCGCCAGTCGAACAGGAAGCTCATGGATAACCCTTTGTAGGTGATGTCATTTGCCCAGCCCAGGTTGAAATCCGGGATGAAGTTGCCGATTTTGCGCAGGGTGTTGTCCTGCTGCACCAGACCGTTCTTGAAGATGACCTGTCCGTTGTAAGGGCTGGCGGGGTCGTTGACCCGGACCACGCCGGTACCCCACATGTCGCCCAGGGAGCCGCCTTCCACCGCCACGAGCGTGATGCCGGTACCACCGTATACGTATTGGTCGACCCCGTCGGGCAGTTCCAGCACCTCGTTGATGTTGCGGGAGAAGTTGAAAAGGGAATTCCAGGTGAGCCCGTCTTTGGTTTTGACCGGGGTGGTGCTGAGCATGAGCTCGATGCCGCGGTTCTGGATCTTTCCGGCATTGATGACCCGGGATGTCTTGCCCGAGGAGGCCGGCAGTTCGATGGCGAGAATCTGGTTTTCGGAAACCGTGCTGTAGTAGGTGGCGTCCAGCCCGATCCGGTTCTTGAAGAGGCGGATATCCGCACCCACCTCGACGGAAGTCTGGAGCTCCGGTTTCAGGTCCGTCGGCGGCAGGACATTGGTCGGGGAAGCGACCGCGTTGCCACCCCATGGGGTATCGCTGAAGACAAAGAAGTCGTTCAGCCGGAAGGGATCCGTATCACTGCCCACCTGTGCCCAGCCGAGGCGGAGCTTGGCGAAGGAAAGCGGGCTGGACAGCGGCAGGTCCAGCATTTCCGACACCACGGCGCTCAGGGATGCCGAGGGGTAGAAATAGGAATTGTTGCTTTCCGGCAGCGTGGAGGACCAGTCGTTCCGGCCGGTCAGGTCCAGGTACAGGAGATCCCGCCAGCCGAGCTGGGCGAAGGCGTAGAGGGAGTTTATCTGGCGTTCCGGGCGGTCGATGGACTGCACGAGCGGTCCGTTGGCATTGGTGAAGGAGTAGACTCCGGGAATGAGCAGGCCGTTGGTGGCCAGTGCGTTGAAATGGTTACGCTGGGTCATTCGGTTGCCACCCGCGTTGACATTGACGGAGAAATCCGAGAACCGTTTGTCGTAGTTCAGGAGAAAATCCAGGTTGGTCTCGTTGAAGTTGATCTTGTCTTCGCGGTATTGGCCGTTGGGGAAACGCTGGGTGGAGTAAGCCCGCTTGATGAAGCGGTATTCGGAAAAGAAATCGCGGCCGCCACGGACCATGAAGCTCAGCTCGGGGCTGATCTTGTAGGTCGCCGAGAGATTGCCGATCATGCGGTCCTTCTGCAATCCGTTGGTGTTCTCAAACATCGTGAAATACGGATTGTCGTGGTAGTTGTAATTGTAGTTGAACTGCTGGAAGCCTTCCAGCCCGTTCTGCCAGTAGTCCCGCAGGCCCCGGACATCGACATGCTGGCCCCACCAGACGAAGAGGTACATGACGGATTCCGTGCCGTAGCCGTTGACGTGGCGGTTGTCGCTGTCGGTGCGGATGTAATTGGATTTGGCGGATACCGTCAGCCGGTCGGACAGGTTGTAGTCAGCGGAGAATGCCACGGTGTTGCGGCGCAGGTCCGTATTGGGGAGGATGCCGGTGTTGTCCATGTTGGTGTAGGACACCCGGAAATTACCCTTGTCATTGCTGCCGAAAAAGGAGATGTTGTTGACCAGGGTACGGCCCGTCTCCATGAAATTTTCGACAGGGTCACCCGGGTCCACGAAAGGCGTGGGTGTGATGGTGCCGCGACGGTCGAGGTTGACGCCGCTGGAGCCGAGGACGAAATCAAGGCCGTGGACATCACCGCCGCGGAGCCCGTTGGAGGTGGGAGAGCTGTGTTGCGGAATCAGCTGTCCGTTCATCCGTGGGCCCCAGCTTTCGTCGACCCCGTCGAAGGTGCCGCTGCCGTAGCCGTCGGCGAACCCGAAGTCGAAGTTCTTGCCCTGGCCGTATACGCGCTGGTATTCCGGTCCCTTCAGCAGGGTTTCGAACGTGGTCTTGGAACTGACGGACACGCCGATGCCTTTGCGCTTCTTACCCGACTTGGTGGTGATGATCACCGCTCCGTTGGCGGCACGGGAGCCGTACAGGGCAGTGGCGTTGGCACCCTTCAGCACGGAGATGGACTCGATGTCATCCGGATTGATCTCCCCGGCGCCGTTGCCGTAGTCGATGTTCATGTTGCTGGCGATGCCCTTGGTGTTCGTCCGGGTATCGCTGTTGTTGTTGATGGGCGTTCCGTCCACGACGAACAGCGGTTGGTTGTCACCACCCAACGAGGAGTATCCGCGGATGACGATGCTGGCGGACTGGCCGGCACCGGTCCCGTTGGTGACCACCTGCACACCGGCCGCCCGACCGGCCAGGGTGCTGACCAGGTTGGTCTCGTTCGTTTCGCTGATGTTGTCACCGCCGATCTCCTGTACCGCATAGCCCAGCGATTTCTCGCGTCGCTTGATTCCGAGTGCCGTGACCGTCACCTCATCCAAGGCGACCCCTTCCGACAAAGCGACGTCGATGACGGTTTCGGCACCCACCGACATCTCCCGGGTGGCATAACCGATGTAGGAAAAGGAAAGCACCGTACCGGCACCCGGTACCTCGATGGCATAACGACCGTCGATATCCGTGATGGTGCCGGTTCCGCCCGGCTGTAGGATGACATTGACACCGATCAGCGGTGTCCCCGCATTGGCGTCCGTCACTTGTCCGGTGACCAGCAACTGGGACCAACCCATGATCGGAAGCAGGAGCGACAGGGCCAGCATCGTCACCTCCTTCCGCCGGAAAACATTCCGGCCGCTTCGTAGCAACTTTCTGTGCAGTTTCATACGTTTGAGTTTTTGATACTTTAGTTAAGATTTCGCACAAATGCCGGTCCGCCGGCATTTGTTTTTCACCGGAACAGCAACCGATCCGATGAAAAACCGAGGCAAATAAAGACCCTTTTGGTCCCGAACCTGGCGCGTTTTCAGGAAAGAAAAGTTAAAAATTAAGTAAATTTCATGTTAATAGATTCAATAGCTACTTATTACAAAATTTATATTATTTAATGTGTAAATCAGTCCGGCGTAAATGACGGATTCCCTGCCTACATTGGCTGTGGGTTACGACGTGCCGGGACGGCGGACAGGACGAAGCGGACTGTCCGTCAGAACCTGCAGCCGAGCCTATGAAAATACAATCAGGATGGGAACCAATGAAACAACCCGGGAGATCATGGGACTCTTCAACCGGTACGGCCATCTTTCCTACGGGGAGGGATGCACGCAGCTGGAGCATGCCGTCCAGGCGGGCTGGTTCGCTGCGGAACGCGGATATGACGACGAGTTGGTGGCGGCGGCCTTTCTGCACGATATCGGGCACATCTATCCCTTGCAGTTGGAAGGAGCCTCCGTGGTGGAAATGGGAGGGTACGGACTGGAGGCGCACGACCGTTGGGGGGAGGAATTCCTCCGAAGCCGGGGTTTTTCCGACAGGATCGTTGCCACCGTACGCAACCATGTGGCATCGAAGCGCTACCTCTGCCACGCGGAAGCAGGATATGCCGCATCATTGTCCGCCGCCAGCAGGGAGACACTGGCTCATCAAGGCGGCCCCATGACTTCGAAGGAGGCGGCGGCTTTCGAGCAAGACCCCTATTTCGAGGATTCCCTCCGGCTGCGCCGGCTGGACGAGGCGGCCAAGCTTACGGATTTTCCTGTCACGGCCGAGCACATGGCCTATTTCGCCAGGCTGTTGGACCGGATGAGCGCTTGAGTAGCCCGGCACCGCCTTCCTTGGGCATTCCGTACGCCCCGATCCGCCCGTTTTTGGAAAATTGCTTGAACTTTTCCCGCGCGGAACCTTTTATATGGGACATTCGGCCGAACGGCCGAACGGAGAGACACCGAGATACCGTCGGAGGGACTCCCCGTGACCACCCAAATCAAAAGGATCTTCAGATGAACCGAAGTGCTGTGCTGTCCCTGCTGCTCGCCCTGTACGGGTCCCTTACCCTGGATGCCCAGGAAGGCATCATCCGTGGCAAGGTCCTGGACGCCCTGACCAACGAGCCCGTCCTCTTTGCGAATGTATTCATCCCCGACACCGACAAGGGGGCGAACACGGATGAAAACGGGGCTTACGAGATCACGGGCCTGCCACCGGGTCTGTATACGGTGCGTGTCAGCTATGTCGGCTACCGCGAGAGCACCCGATACGAGATTCCGGTCAGCGCCGCCAGGCCCGCCGTGGTGGATTTCCTGTTGGAGGAGCAAGGGGCGGAGCTGGAGGAAGTCGTTGTCCGTGCCTCCCCGTTCAAAAGGGCGGAAGAGAGTCCGTTGAGTCTCCGCACCATCGGCGTGGCGGAAATCCAGCGGAACCCGGGGGCCAACCGGGACATATCCAAGGTGGTGCAGACCCTCCCCGGGGTGACCAGCACCGCCAGTTTCCGCAACGACCTGATCATCCGGGGTGGTGCACCCAACGAAAACCGTTTTTTCCTGGATGACGTCGAGGTGCCCAACATCAACCACTTCGCCACCCAGGGCAGCAGCGGCGGACCTGTCGGTCTCATCAACGTCAATTTCATCCGGGAAGTGGACTTCTACAGCGGTGCGTTCCCGGCAAACCGTGGCAACTCCCTGAGCTCCGTCTTCAACTTCCAGCAGATGGACGGCCGCGCGGACCGTATCGGCGCCACCTTCATGCTCGGTGCCACCGATGCCGGACTGACGCTCGACGGCCCGATCGGGAAGAAGACCACCTTCCTGCTTTCCGCCCGCCGGTCCTACCTCCAGTTCCTTTTCAAAGCGCTGGAGCTGCCCTTCCTGCCCACTTACAACGACTTCCAGGCAAAGGTCAGGCATAAGATCGACCAGCGAAACGAAATCTATTTCATCGGCCTGGGCGCCATCGACCAGTTCCGCCTCAACCTGTCCGCCAACCAGACCGAAAGCCAGCAGTTCCTGCTGAACAACCTGCCGGTATCCCCGCAGTGGAACTACACCAACGGTTTGGTTTACAAAAGATACGGGGACCAGGGTTACTGGACCTTCGTCCTCAGCCGCAACATGCTGAACAACGAGGCAGAAAAATATGCCGGAAACGACGATGCCAGCGAGGAGAATCTCCTGCTGCGCTACCGGTCCCAGGAAATTGAGAACAAGTTCCGGGCGGAGCACACCAGCCGCTTCGGCGGCTTCAAGGTCAATGCCGGCGTGGGATATGAATTCGTAAAATACAACAACCGGACGTTCAGCCGCATCTTCACCGTCGCCGGTCCGCAGGAAATCGACTTCGCCTCCGATTTCCGCATGGGGAAGTACGCCATGTTCGGGCAGGTCAGCCGTTCGTTGCAAGATGACCGGCTGGTGCTCTCGGCCGGCGCCCGCATCGACGGTAATTCGTGGTCCGAAGAGATGCGGAACCCTTTTCGGCAGTTCTCCCCGCGTTTCTCCCTTTCCTATGCCATCAGCCGGGCCCTTTCCTTCAACTTCAACACCGGCCGTTTCTTCCAACTGCCACCCTATACCGTCCTGGGCTACCAGGAAGGCGGGGTCTTTGTGAACAAAGCCAACCGGGTGCGGTACATCCGGGCGGACCACCTTGTCGCCGGTCTCTCATACAACACCTCCACCAGCGCCCGGATTTCCGTCGAAGGCTACTTCAAACGCTACGGCCGGTATCCCTTCCTGCTCCGCGACCAAGTGTCGCTGGCCAATCTCGGGGGGGATTTCGGCGTCCTGGGCAACGAACCGGTGGTCTCCACCAACGAGGGCCGGACCTACGGACTGGAGTTCCTTTTCCAGCAGCGCTTGTACAAAGGTTTCTACGGCATCGCCAGCTACACCCTCGGCCGTAGTGAGTTCGAGGACCGCAACGGCCGTCATGTCGCCTCCTCCTGGGATGCGCGGCACATCCTCAACCTGGCCCTGGGAAAAAAATTCGGCCGGAACTGGGAAGCAGGCATCAACTGGCGCTACCAGTCGGCCCTCCCCTACACCCCATTTTCCCCGCTGTCCGCCCTGGCAGCGAACTGGGACGTCAACGGGCGCGGCATCCGGGACTTCGACCTGCTGAACAGTGCCCGCGCCACACCTTCCAACACCCTGGACTTCCGCATCGACAAAAAATGGTTTTTCCGCTCCTGGAACCTCAACGTCTACCTCGACATCGAGAACCTGACCGGCAATGCCGTCATCCTCCCGTCCCTCGTCCTCGACCGGCCGCTGGACGAGCAGGGCAATCCCTTCGGGGATGCGGTCATCATCAATCCGGACGCCCCCTATGCGGAGCAACGGTACCTGCTCAAGGAAATACAGGATGCCCAGGGAACGCCCATCCCGAGCATCGGGCTGATGATAGAGCTGTAAGCGGAGCCGCGGAGGGTCAGGAAGGTATGCCCAGCAGGACGGGCAACGCGCCCAGGTGACCGAGGATGTGGTGGGGTCGGGCTTTCGACAGCTGCTCTGCAGTCTGCGCCCCGGTAGTGACACCGCAGGAAAGCCCGCAACCCGCCTGGTGTCCTTCCTCCACATCGATGGCCGCATCGCCGACCTTCACCACGGTGGTGGGGTCGTCCACACCCAGCCGCTCCATCGCGAGCAGGATCATGTCCGGGAAGGGCCGGCTGCGTTCCACATCGCTTGCCGTCACGGTAAGATCGATATGCGGATGCGTTTCCCAGCCGAGCTTCCGCAGCAGCTTGTCGGCAGTCGGACGGTCGTAACCGGTGTTTAGCACAACCCGGATACCGGCGGCTTGCAATGTCCGGAAAACCGCCTCCGCCCCCGGCATGGGTTTCACGGGAAAAGCGTCGTATGCCGTTGCCAACAATGTGCGGAAATCCTCGAAAGCCGTCGCCGTCATGTCGGCAGCGTCCTGCCTGTCCGCCACTGCCTCGATGATGTCGTGAATCGCCTGTCGCTTCTCTTTGCCAGCCCCCAGGTCCAGGACGGTCGCGAGCGGCACCTGCAGGCCCGCCCGTTCCAACGCGTTCCGCAAGGTCTTGTAAACCAGATTGTCTTCGTCGATGGTCGTGCCGGCCATGTCGAACACCACCAGTCGGTAAGCGTGTTTCATGTTTTTGGTCCAAAGCTACAGGCTTGTGCGTGGAGGGTATGTTACTTTTCGGTTAAGCCTGCCGAGGGCCGGAAGACAGGCCATCCGGAATAGCGGTTGGTTTCGCAGCTTTGCAACGGTTCCGGTATCCGGCCGAAAGCCTTAAGGCACCGGCACCTTTTTCAATAATCACAGATACGAACCGATATGGAGAAAACGTACGATGTCGCCGTCATCGGCGGCGGTATTGCCGGAATGGCGGTGGCCTATCATGCCGCCAGCGCCGGCCGCCGGGTCGTCCTGTTCGAGCGGCATGGTGCCGCCCAGGGGGCGACCGTCCGCAATTTCGGCATGATATGGCCGTTCGGGCAGCCCCTGGAATGGTTCGACACCGCGATGGCGTCCCGTTCCCACTGGCTTCGGCTGGCGGAGGCGGCCGGTTTCTGGGCGGCGCCCACCGGGGCGCTCTGTCTGGCCTATTCGGCGGATGAATTGGCGGTGTTGGAGGAGTTCCATGCAACCCGCCGGCAGGCAGGCTACGACATCGAACTGCTCACACCTGCGGCGGTGACCGCCTTGCAGCCGGCCGTCCGGCCGGAAGGCTTGTGCGGTGCCTTATTCAGCCGGACGGAAGTGAATGTGGACCCGCGGCAGGCGACGGCCCGGCTGCACCACTACCTGGCATCCGCCCTCGGTGTGGACATCCGGTACCGGACCGCCGTCAGCCGGGTGGAAGACGGCGTGCTCCACAGCGGACGGCGCCGGTGGCGGGCGGAGCAGGTGTTCGTCTGCTCCGGCGCCGATTTCGAGACCTTGTATCCGGAGGTCTTCGAAGGGAGCGGCCTTCGGAAATGCAAACTCCAGATGCTGCGCACCGTTCCGCAGCCCGATGGCTGGCAGTTGGGCCCCACCCTATGTGCCGGCCTCACCCTGCTCCATTACGGATCCTTCGCCCACTGCGCGACGCTGGCCCCGCTGCGGCGACGACTGGAGCGGGAGCTGCCGCAATACATCGACCGGGGTATCCACCTGCTCGTCTCGCAGACCAGCCGGGGGGAGCTCGTCCTGGGTGACAGCCATGCGTACGACCCGGACCCGGACCCCTTCGACAGTGCCGAGACGGACCGCTTGATCCTGAAATACCTGTCCGCTTTCGCCCGGCTTCCGGATCCGACGATCGCCGCCCGCTGGCAGGGGGTCTATCCCAAGCTGGCCGGGAAGCCCGTGCTGGTGGAGACCCCCGAACCGGGCGTCATCATCTACAACGGACTCGGCGGCACCGGCATGACCCTCTCCTTCGGATTGGCAGCCCGTTTTTTCCAACACCCCCTGGCCGGCGGATGATGCACACGGCAAATGCCCGCGTTTGATTCCATTTGTTACCTTTGGCGTCAAAAAGTGATGCAACAGCTCCGGCCGGCCCCCTGGTTCCTTCTTTTCTCCACGTGGTCCGCTTTCTGCATACCCGTACGCGGCCAGTCCCCCCACCGGTCCGTCGCAGCCGTCCGCGTGTCGGAAGCACCCCGGATGGACGGCCGCCTGGACGACCCCGTGTGGGCGGAGGCTCCCGTAGCCGACCAGTTCGTCGTGTCCGAACCGGCCTTCGGACAACCGGCCTCCGGCGACACGCGGGTCCGGGTCATCTATACGGACGAAGCGGTCTACATAGGGGCCTATCTGTACGACGACCCTGCCCTCATCCGGCGGCAGCTGACCGAGCGGGACAACGAACTCGGGCAGGATACCGACAAATTTGCCGTCGGGATCGACACCTACCGGGACCGGCAGAACGCCTTCCTGTTCATGGTCACCCCGCCGAACGTCCAGAGCGACCTGCGCGTGTCCTCCGGCACGTCCAATTCGGAGGCGGGCACCAACTTCGACCCCAACTGGGATGCGGTCTGGGACAGCCGCACGGCCATGGTCGCCGACGGTTGGTGTGTGGAGATACGCATCCCTTTCTCCGCCGTCCGTTTCCCGGAAGCGGCGGTGCAGACCTGGGGCATCAACTTCTGGCGTTACATCCGGCGACTCAACGAATTCGATTATTGGAACCCGCTCAACCCCGGTGTGGCCGGTTTTGTGAACCAGTTCGGCGACCTGACGGGACTGCAGGACATCATTCCCCCGCTCCGACTCTCCTTTCTGCCGTATGTGTCCGCCGGTTTCCGCCAGACTCCTTTTGCCGCCGGGGACCGGCTCGACGGGCTGCGCAACGGCGGCATGGACGTCAAATACGGCATCAACGAGAGTTTCACCCTCGACCTGACCCTGATTCCGGATTTCGGGCAGGTCCGCAGCGATGACGTCATCCTAAACCTGTCCCCTTTCGAGCAGGTCTTCGCCGAAAACAGACCCTTCTTCACGGAAGGAACGGAGCTGTTCAACCGGGCGGAGCTGTTCTATTCCCGCCGCATCGGCAGCCGGCCGGCCGGCTTCGGCGCGGCGGCACAGCTGGCCGCGGACAGTAACTTCGTCATGCGCAGCAACCCGGTCGTCACCAGACTGGTCAATGCCACCAAATTGTCGGGGCGAACGGCCAGCGGAACCGGCATCGGCTTGTTCAATGCCGTCACCGCGCCGGCCCAGGCCGTGCTGGAGCGCCCCGACGGCAGCGGAAAACAAATCCGGACCGCCCCCCTTTCCAACTACAACATCCTGGTCGTGGACCAATCGCTGCGGAACCGTTCCTTTCTCACCCTCACCAACACCAATGTCCAGCGGGCCGACCAAGGCCGCGACGCCAATGTCGCCGCCCTGACCCTGTCGCTGTTCGACCGGCGAAACCGCTACAACCTGCAGGCCCAGGGTGCTTACAGCGCTATCTTCGACAGCACCTTTCGGCAGGGAATCCGGTCCGCCCTGCGCTTCGGGAAAGTCGGCGGGACCTGGCAGTGGCTCGCCGGCAGCGAAATCACCACGGACCGGTATGACCACAACGACCTCGGCGTCCTCCTGCAGGGCAACCAGGTCATCCACCGGCTGTCCGGCTCGTACAACCAATTCGTTCCGCGCGGACTCTTCAATGCGAGAACCTATTCCCTCGGCCTGGTCCACACCAGCCGGTACGCCCCCCATTCCTTCAGCTCCCTCGGTGTGGAGGGGCAGTTCTACCACCTGTTCCGTAACTTCTGGTCCTTTTCGTGGATCCTGTATTCCCAGCCCCTGTGGGAAAACGATTACTTCGAGTTGCGCCGGCCCGGCAGGCCCCTGCGCCGGTGGCCCTTCCTGTTCAACCTGGTCACGGCGGAGACCGACAGCCGCAAGGCGCTCCTGCTCAATGCGGGCACCGGGTACGGGATGGTGCTGGATGCCCTGCCGGAAGCCATCGAGGACAAGACCTGGGGTTACTACACGTCCTTCCTTGGGATCCGCTACCGGTTCGGTCCGCGGCTGATTGCCGAGACCGGGGGCGAGGCCGAATGGCTGCAGGACGGCCTGGGATGGGTTTTCAACGACCCGGAGCGGTCGGAACCGGTCGCCGGGCTGCGGAAAACGCGGCAAATCACCACCACGCTCGGGCTGGTCTACAGTTTCATGGCCCGCATGAGCCTGAACGTGCGGATGCGCCACTACTGGAGCCGGGTCCGCTACAGACAGTTCTTCCTGACGGACGACCGCGGGGACCTCCTACCCTACCCCTTCTCCGGCGGCTGGGACAATCACTTCAACGCTTTCAACCTGGACGCTTTCTACACCTGGGATTTCAAGCCCGGCAGCCGGTTCATCATCGCCTGGAAGAACACCCTCGGTCCGGACAGCCGCCTGGACGGGCTGCTGGCGGCGGGCTACCTACCGAACCTCCGGGGGGTCTTCGGCACCCGCCATACCAAGGAGGCCACGCTCAAGTTCATCTACTTCCTGGATGCCGTGCGATTCGGCAAACCAGCTGCCGACAGATGAAAACGCCTGCCCGGCCGGACTCCCCGGGCATATCTCCGGTGTATCGGACACCGTCATATAAGCATAAAATTCCTTTGATTACAATTTCACGAACTTTTTCCAACTTTCCTTGCTCAGATTCGGAATTAATCATTTATTTGCCTAGCCTTTTTTCTTTTTTCCGGCTAGCGACCATCCCCGGCCGCCCTGCAGCGGAAACCGGTTTGCAACAAAAACCAAGATACATTTTCAGGTGCCGTAAGTTTCGACACCGCGCAACCGAACCCGGACAGGAATCTAAATGGTAACACCGACATCTTGCCCTTCATGTGTCCCGATGAGGTGCTGCCATCCATTCCCAACCGATGCCGGTAGGGCGGCCGATGCTCATGTCATCCTTTTTTCATCAAATCGTTAAACTTTCAAATCATGATCAGAGTATCTACTTTATGCCTGGTCTTTCTGTCGATGTTCCTGTCATCCAGTACGTTCGCCCAGATGGTAATCAAGGGTACGGTCACGGACGAAGGATCGGTCCCGCTCATCGGGGTCAACATCATCGTGCGGGGGACGACGGTCGGTACGATTACCGATGTGGATGGGAATTACGAAGTAAGGGCCAACCAAGGGGATGTCCTGGTGTATTCCTACACCGGCTTCAGTACGCAGGAAATCACGGTGGGCACGGACGCGGTCATCAACGTGGTCCTGTCGGAAGGTGCCGACCTGAGCGAAGTCGTGGTGGTTGCCTACGGAACACAGAAGAAGGTCACGGTGACCGGGGCGGTCGCTTCCCTGCAGGGCAAGGAAATCGTGCAATCCCCCGCCGTTGACATCTCTAACTCCCTGGCCGGCCGCCTGCCAGGTCTGGTGGTCATCCAGACCAGTGGCGAACCTGGTTACGACGGGGCCCGGGTGTCCATCCGGGGCACGAACACGCTGGGTAACAGCAGCCCGCTGATCGTCATCGACGGGGTTCCCGACCGGGACGGCGGTTTCGGCCGCCTGAGCCCGCAGGACATCGAGTCCATCTCCGTACTCAAGGACGCATCCGCCGCCATCTACGGCGCACGGGCTGCCAACGGTGCCATCCTGATCACCACCAAGCGCGGGAAATCCGGCAAACCGACCATCAGCTACGACTTCAACCAGGGCTGGTCGCAACCGACCCGCATCCCGCAGATGTCCAACGCGGTGCAGTATGCCAACATCATGAACGAACTGCCCATCTATAAGACCATCCCGGTCAACGAGTGGCAGTCCGCTTGGCAGAGCATCCAGACAACCGGTTCCTATGACTCCCCGACGCCCGGCGTCAGCTCCTTGAGCGCCAACTACAGCCCGGAAGCGATCCGCAAGCACGGGGACGGCTCCGACCCCTGGGGCTACCCCGATACGGACTGGTTCGGTGACGCCTTCAAAACATGGTCGCCGCTGCAGCGCCACAACATGCAGATGTCCGGTGGCTCGGAAAACCTGACCTACTTCGCTTCCCTCGGCTACACGGACCAGGATGCTTATTATAAGAATTCCGCCACCCGCTACCAGCAGTATAATTTCCGCACGAACCTGGATGCCAAGATCAACGACCACATCCGGGCCAACCTCGGGGTGCTGGTACGCCGGGAGGACCGCAATTTCCCGACGGAAAGCGCCGGCGCCATCTTCCGGATGCTTATGCGCGGCCGACCGACCGAACCCGAAGTATGGCCCAACGGCAAACCCGGTCCGGACATCGAGAACGGCCAGAATCCTTACGTCGTCACGACCAACGCCACCGGTTATGTGGACAATCCGAAGGATTTCACCCAAATCAACGGGGGTGTGGAAATTACCAACCCCTGGATCAAGGGCCTCCGCCTGAACCTCTCCGGCGCCATCGACAAGAACAACGAAACCAACAAGGTCTGGCAGACACCATGGGAACTCTACTATTGGGACCGCGTGTCATACGAAGCGGACGGCGTCACACCCAAACTCGAAGGGTCGGTCCGTTCCAACTTCAAGGACCCGCGCCTGACGCAGTCCTCCTCCTCCGTGCTGAACACCAACCTGACCGCCATCCTGAGCTACGACGCCAGCTTCGGCGACGGCCACTCCATCGGCGCCATGGCCGGTGTCACCCAGGAAAAATTCACCGGATCGAACTTCTCCGCCTTCCGCCGCAACTACATCTCCGCCGCGATCGACCAGCTCTTCGCAGGAGGTACCCTCCAGATGAACACCGGTGGCAGCGCCTACGAACGGGCACGCCTCGGTTACTACGGCCGGGTTCAGTACAACTACAAGGAGAAATATCTCGCGGAATTCATCTGGCGCTACGACGGCTCCTACATCTTCCCGGAATCCGGCCGCTTCGGCTTCTTCCCCGGTATCCTCGCCGGCTGGAACATCACCGAGGAGGACTGGTTCGACATCAGCGGCCTGGACCGCCTGAAGCTCCGCGCCTCCTACGGTCAGATGGGTAACGACCAAGTCTTCTTCAACGGCCGCCTCCAGGAATACGCTTTCCTCTCCACCTACGGCTTCGGTTCCTATCCGATCAACAGTGTCGTGGAAGCCACCCTGCGGGAAACCGTCCTGGCCAACCCTAACTTCACCTGGGAACGCGCCACGAACATCAACTTCGGTATCGACGGTACCATCCTGCGCAACCTGGATTTCAGCTTCGAATACTTCCGCAACCGCCGCGACCAAATCCTCATCCAGAAGACAGGCTCCACGCCTTCCTCCTCCGGGATCAGCTCGCTGCTGCCGCCGGTCAACGCCGGTGAAGTGGAAAACAAAGGCTACGAATTCAGCTTCATCTACAATGCCGGTCGCTCCGACCTCCGCTACAGCTTCGGTATCAACGGTGGCTATGCCAAGAACAAGGTCATTTTCATGGACGAAGTACCCGGTGCTCCCGATTACCAGCGGATGGAAGGTAAACCAATCGGCGCTTACCTTGTTTATGAATCCGACGGCGTCTTCTTCGACCAATCCGAAATCGATGCGAACACCCTGGACTACAGCTCCGTCACCGGCCAGCTGCTGCCCGGTGACATGAAGTTCAAAGACCAGAACGGCGACGGTAAAATCGATGCGGACGACCAGATACGCCTGGAGGAGAATGCCACGCCGACCTTCAATTTCGGCGCGACTTTCAACCTCAGCTACAAAGGTTTCGACCTGTCCATGCTGCTGCAGGGCGCCACCGGCGCCAGCATCCGGGTACAGACGGAATCCGGCGACATCGGAAACTTCCTCCAATGGAGCCATGACAACCGTTGGAGCATCGACAACCCCAGCCGCGAACATCCGCGCCTGGCCAGCCGCGGTGACACCTATTTCACGGGTGGACCCTACGGCAACAATACCTACTACCTGTTCAGCAAGGACTATATCCGTCTCAAGAACATCGAGCTCGGTTATACGTTCAACAGGGACCTCACGGACAAAGTCCGCATCGGCAGCATCAGGGTTTATCTGAACGCCTTGAACCTGATCACTTTCGACAAGCACCAGGTGTTCGATCCGGAAACAGAAAGTCAGTCCGGCGTTTTCTATCCGCAGGCACGGATAATCAACACGGGCGTCAGCTTATCCTTTTAATCTTGTACTATCATGAAAAAACTATCGTTATTATTTCCTGTAGTATTGGTTATCAGTTTGTTGTTGCCCACTTCGTGCAACGACAACTTCCTCGATACCCAACCGCTGGACAAAATCTCCAGTAGCGCCACCTGGGCGGACGGCCCGCTCTCCCAGGCGTTCATTTACAACGTGTACTCCTTCCTGGGCTATGGCGGCTTCGAGGAACAGGCGCTCGCCGCCATCACCGACGAAGCCATGTTCACCCACGCCGGCCGGAACATCAACACCTTCATGGAAGGTTCCGAAAGTCCCGGCGCCCTGGCCTGGAAGAGTTCCACCTACGAATGGGGAAACATGTACCTGGCCATCCGGGCGGCCAACATCGCCATCGAGAACCTGCCCACCTCCACTTTCTCCGACGACGCCCTCCGGGAGCGCCTGCTCGGGGAAGCGCACTTCCTTCGTGCATACTACTACCATCAGTTGGTACGGTATTACGGCGGGGTGCCGATCATCGACCGTTCCTACGGTCTGGACGATGATTACAGCGTCGCACGCAACACGTTCGAGGAATGTGTGAACTTCATCGTCAGCGACCTGGACCAGGCCGCCACCCTGCTGGACGGCAAACCGGAAACGCCCGGCCGCGCCTCCCGTCTGGCTGCCATGGCACTCAAGGCCCGTGTGCTGCTTTATGCCGCCAGCGACCTCCACGACGCCGCCACGGCCAAAGGCAACTCCAGCACGCTGAACAGCTACTCGAACATCGAACTCGTCGCCTATACCGGTGGTGACCGATCTGCCCGGTGGCGGGCCGCACAAGCCGCTGCCAAAGCGGTATTGGACGCCGGCGCCGGCTACAAGCTCGACCTTTCCGCCCCCGTTACGGCGGAGGAAGGCCAGCAGAACTACGTCTCGATCGCCATGGGTGGCAAAAGCGCCGCCGGCGATGCCGCCGCAACCGTGGAACTGATATTCCAGCGCACCCATACGCCGCAGTACACCGTGGAGGACAACTGGCCGCTCGGTGGCATCCACTACGGCATCAACAACGGTCCGAACGGCTACCACAACTGGGCCGGCAACACGCCGATCCAGCAACTGGTCGACGATTACGAGATGATGGACGGTTCGCGATTCGACTGGAACAATTCCAATCATGCGGCAGACCCGTATGCCAACCGCGACCCGCGCTTCTACGCCACCATCATGTACGACGGCGCCAGCTGGAAGCCGAGACCGTCCGACGTGACCGCCATCGACCCGGCGGACCAAATCCAGACCGGCTATTATGACGACGGAAACGGCGGCCTCATCAATGGCATCGACACCCGGGAGTCCCCCATCGAGAACTGGAACGGAAGCCGGACGCACTATTACACCCGCAAGTTCATCGACCCGAACCCGGCCCTGCCGGACGACCAGTCCAATGCCCAGGTCATTCCATGGCCTTTCATCCGGTACACGGAAATGGCACTGAACTACGCGGAAGCCTCCCTTGAACTCGGTGAGGAACAGGTCGCCCGCGATTGGATCAACAAAATCCGCTTCCGCGCCGGTATGCCGGCCATCGACGACAGCGGGGAGGCACTCCGCCAACGCCTCCGCAACGAACGCCGCGTCGAACTGGTTTACGAAGAACACCGCTACCACGACGGCCGCCGCTGGATGATCGGCGACCAACTCGGAAGGGGTATCAAAGCCATCAACGTACAGGCGACGCTCAAGCCGGGGAAATCACCCCTGGTTCCCTACCGCCACGACAAATCCGTCTACGACTACACCTACACGGTGGTGGACAATACGGAGAACGAAACCCGCGTGTGGAAAGACAAGATGTATTTCCGCCCGGTCAGCCGCGATGAAATCAACCGGAACGCACTGCTGGTGCAGAATCCCGGTTATTAATTCCCATCCCGTTCTCGGCCCCCGCAAGGTGCCGGGAACGGCGGCCCCTCTCCCACCTTCCCGGAGATGATCGGGCTTGCTACGGACAGGGCGTGAGGCGTTGCCTCGCGCCCTGTTTTTTTCGGTTTGCGAAGACGCCGGCAACGGATGCATGGGGAGACCGCCTTGCCCCGACCAGGCATTCCATCCCATCATGGCAGCCATCCGGACTGTCGCTGTCACCTTCGGTTCGCCTCCCAAGTCATCCGCTCCAGATGCCCTTTTGGCAATGATTGCCGGCCTGACGCTCAACGCCTCGGCAAACCGAGGTCGCACCGCCTTACGAATAAGCGATTATTTTTGTAAGTTTCGCCCCGGAATCTAAAAGGTCGGCAAGCCGTTCTCCGGCCGGATTCCGCCATGCAAGTGAAACAACACGGATGAAAAACACCATCGGTATCTTGAGCGCAAGCGGCTGGGTCATGGTCCTCCTTTGGTTCTCCCATGCCTGCACACCCGACCGGAAGGATGCGGCCGACCGTCCGGACGGACAGTCCCTCTTCCGGCTGATGTCACCGGAACAAAGCGGCGTGAGCTTCCAGAACACCCTCGAGGAAGGGCTCAACACCAACATCCTACTGTACGAATATTTCTTCAACGGCGGTGGCGTGGCAGTCGCGGATTTCAACGGTGATACCTTGCCTGACCTGTATTTCACCGCCAATATGGGAGAGAACAAACTGTATCTACAGGAAAGTGGCCTCCGATTCCGCGACTTCACCGGACCGTCCGGGGCAGGTGGACGGCCGGGCCCTTGGAAGACCGGGGTCAATGTCGCCGATGTGAACGGAGACGGCCGCCCCGACATCTACCTTTGTTACTCCGGTGCCCTTCCGGAAGAGAAGAGGAGAAACCAGCTGTTCATCAACCTGGGCAACGATGCCGACGGGATTCCCCGTTTTGAGGACCAGGCAGCCGCCTACGGCCTCGACAGCCCGGCCTTCAGCACCCAGTCCTACTTCCTCGATTACGACCGGGACGGCGACCTCGACCTTTTCCTGCTCAATCACCACCCCAAGAACCTGCCCATCCTCAACGAACAGAAAACCGCCGACCTGCTCGCCCTCGACGACCCCTTGCACGGTCTGCGCCTCTACCGACAGGACCAAGGCCGCTTCACGGACGTCACCATCGCCGCCGGTATCAACGGTTCCGCCCTCAGCTACGGCCTCGGACTCGGCATCAGCGACCTGAACCAGGATGGCTGGCCGGACTGCTATGTCTCCAACGACTATGCCGTCCCGGATTATCTCTACATCAACCAGGGGGACGGCACTTTCCGCAATCTCCTCCCGCAGATGATCGGGCACACCAGCCAATTTTCCATGGGCAACGACCTGGCAGACCTCGACAACGACGGACGGACCGACATCTTCACCCTCGATATGCTGCCCGAAGACAACCGCCGCCAAAAACTGCTCATGGCGCCCGACAATTACGGTAAGTTCGACCTCCATGTCCGCAGCGGATTCCACTACCAATACATGCGGAACATGCTGCACCTCAACAATGGAAACGGCACCTTCAGCGAAACGGGCCAGTGGGCGGGGGTGTCCAACACCGACTGGAGCTGGTCCGTCCTGGCAGCAGATTACGACAACGACGGCTGGAAGGACCTCTACATCACCAACGGCTATTTCCGGGATTTCACCAACCTCGACTTCATAAACTATATGGACGACTTCGTCCGCCAAAAAGGACGGCTCCAGCGGGAGGATGTCCTCGACATCATCCGGCACATGCCGGCCTCCAATGTCGTCAATTATGCCTTCCAGGGCCGCCCCGGCCAACCTTATGCAAACCGGACGACGGACTGGGGCCTGGCAATCCCCTCCAACAGCAACGGCGCCGCCTATGCGGACCTCGACCTGGACGGAGACCTGGACCTCATCGTCAACAACATCCAACGGCCCGCCTTCCTGTTCGAAAACAGGACCGCCGGACGGGACAGCACCCACTTCCTCCGAATCCGCCTGCAGGGCGAGGCTCCCAACACCCAAGGCATCGGTGCCCGGATCCAAGTCCACACCCCGCAAGGTGTGCAGGTGCTGGAGCAATATCCTGCCCGCGGTTACCAATCCGCCGTCTCGGATGTGCTGCATGTGGGACTGGGCCGTACTCAACAGGTGGACTCGCTGCTCATCACCTGGCCCCGCGGCTCGCAGCAGTTCCTCCGGGACATTCCCGCCGACCAGGAACTCCTCCTGAAGGAATCCCAGGCCCGACCGGCGGTTCGGCAACGCCCGCCGCCGCCGACACCTGTCTTCCGTGCCGTAAGCCCCCCCGTGATCTGGCGGCACAGCATCCCGGCCTACCGGGATTTCGACCGACAGCCCCTGCTCTTGTCCGAGCTCTCCGCCCAGGGTCCCTGCATGGCCGTGGCGGACCTGGACGGTGACGGTCGAAAGGACCTGCTCCTCGGTGGCGGCGCCGGCCAACCCGCGACTGTGTTCCTCCGACATTCCGACGGTTCGTTCCGTCGCTCCCCACAACCCGACCTGGAAGCTGACAGCGCCTACCACGACACGGACGCCGTCCTGTCGGATTTCAACGGAGACGGTGCGACGGACCTCTTCCTCGCCAGCGGCGGATACCATCAGTTCGAAGCCGGAGACAGCCTTCTGCAGGACCGGCTGTATCTCAACGACGGCAAGGGCCGCTTCCAGCGCCGCCATGACGCACTGCCGACGATGACCACCAGCACAGGCTGTGTCGCAGCGGCTGATATCAACGCCGACGGCGCCCTCGACCTCTTCCTCGGCGGCCGTGTCGTTCCCGGCCGCTACCCCGAACCACCGGCCAGCTATCTGCTTCTCAACGACGGGCATGGACATTTCAGTGACCAAACCCTGGCTTTGGCTCCCGATCTTTCCCGCATCGGCATGGTCTGCGATGCCGAATGGGCCGACCTCGACCGAGACAACCGGCCCGAACTGGTGCTCGCCGGCGAAGCCATGCCCCTGACCGTTTTCCAGATCGAGGACGGTCGGCTGCGCATAGATACGGAGCGCTGGTTTTCCCACCCCACCGAAGGGATGTGGAACACCTTGACCGTGGCGGACCTCAACCACGACGGCTGGCCGGACCTGCTGGCAGGGAATGTCGGCACCAATCTCCAGTTCAAACCCAGCCCAGCCGAACCCGCCACCCTGCACTACGGTGACTTCGACGCGAACGGCTCGGTCGACCCCATTTTCTGCTACCACATCCAGGGCCGGTCCTATCCCTTTGTCACCCGTGACGAACTGCTCCGGCAACTGGCTCCCTTCCGGTCGCGGTTCACCGATTATGAAAGCTACGCCAACACCACCCTGGCAGAACTCCTGCCCGCCGACCAACTCTCCGCCGCCGGCCAATGGACCATCCGACACACCCGGACCAGCCTGTTTCTGGGAGGACAGGACGGATTTACGGAACAGCCCCTGCCGGAACCTGTGCAATACGCCCCGACCTACGCCATCGAACCCCTGGATTACAATCAGGACGGCCATCCGGACCTCCTGGTCGGCGGAAACAACAGCCGCTTCAAATTGAGAATCGGCAAGGCCGATGCTAACCTGGGCATCCTGTTGACCGGGGACGGCACAGGCCGCTTCCGGTATGAGGAACAAGCCGCTGCCGGATTCGCCATCCGCGGCGATGTCCGGCGATTCGTACTCCTGGACGACCTGCTCCTGGTCGGTATCAGCGGAGAGGCACTGCAGGCCTTCCGGCAGACACCCCCGTCCGATAATCCGGCACCAGCCCCACGATGATGATTCGCCGCATTGTCCCCAGCGTTCGCCCCCGGCTTTTTCATCCTTCCATGAATGGAAATGCCGCGAAACGAAGGCCGGCAGCCCCTCCGACCCAACGTTTCGGAAACCGGAAGGATGCCCCTGGTTCAGGAAGGACCTTATTGCGAACCATTTGCTAACACTGTCACCATGACTTGGAAACTTCCTTCGGTTTGTCTGTCCGGCCTCCTGGTTCTGTCCGCCTGCCGGCAGACCCCATCCACCCCATCCGTGACCGGAGCGGACCTGGCCGCGGCCTGGGCGGACATGACCCTTCACCTCACCCAGCACACCCCGTCCAACTCACCGACCTATGCGTCGCGCTGCCTGGGGTACATCGGGCTGACCATGTATGAATCGGCTGTCCACGCGGACAGCGGCTGGCAGTCGCTTGCCGGCCAGCTGAACGGACTGGACAGCCTCCCGACCCCTTCGCCGGGACTGACCTATGATTGGCGGCTGTCGCTGAACGCCGGACAGGCCGCCATCCTGCGCGCCGTTTACCAGCAGACGTCCGCGGAAAACCTGGCCCGCATCGATTCCCTGGAACAAGTCCTTGCCGACCGCCTGCATCGCGACAACCCCTCCGGTACCGACCGGACCGCTTCCGTCCGGTTCGGAAAAACCGTTGCCGACCGGATCTTCGAATGGTCGAAAACAGATGGCGGACACCGCGGTTACCTGCATAATTTCGACAAGGCGTGGGTACATCCGGAAAGACCCGGTGCCTGGCAGCCACCCTTGTTCGCCCAGTCTTTCAGTCATCACCCCCTACATCCGCATTGGGGGGACAACCGGCCCTTCCTCCCTGCCAACACCGACCTGGCGCCACCCATGATGATTCCCTACGACACCATGCCGGGCAGCCCCTATTACGAGCAGTTCCACGCCGTCTACCAACAGGAGCGAACCCTGACCCAGGAACAGAAGGAAATCGCCATCTGGTGGGGGGACGACCCCGATGTCAGCTTCACACCGCCCGGTCATTCCTATCACATCGCACGCCTGGCGGTCCTGGACCGGCAGCCCGACCTGGTGACGGCCGCCGCCACTTTCGCCCGTGTCGGCATGGCGGTGGCGGATGCCTTCATCAATTGCTGGAAATGGAAATACCAGTTCTTTACGGAGCGACCCAACACATTTGTCACCCGGCACATCGATCCCACCTGGGAATCCTTCTGGCCGGACCCTCCCTTCCCGGCCTTTCCCTCCGGCCATGCCATCCAGGCGGCGGCGGCGGCAGCCGTACTGACGGACCTGTACGGACCGGCGTTCGTCTTCACCGATTCCGTCCACCTGGGCCGGGAACGCGACGAAGTGCGCCAGGTGGACTTCCGCGAACGGTCCTTCACGACCTTCGGGGATGTCGCCCGGGAAACCGCCGATTCCCGTTTCTACGGCGGCATACACATACCGCACGACAACGCCGTCGGACTTGAGAAAGGGAGCCTCATCGGCCGGCAGGTCAACGAACTGGCGTGGCGACGGCCGGCATCCGTTACCGGGAAGTGACCTCCGAACCAAACGGCAGCACGGTCATGCCATGGACCGGCCTGCTAAACACCGACCAAATGCACGCCTTCGTCATGGATCGCATCGATTTGTCTTCGAAAAGCCGAACCACCCGGCCCCCGTCATCCGGCATGCGCCGGCAGCTCGCCACCTGGCTGTCCATCTGCCTGGTTTACGGCCTTCCCTCGCATGCACAGCTCAGCTTCACCGACATCACCGATTCCGCCGGCATCCGGCATCAATTCCTGGTCCATGAGGGCATGTTCGGCGGCGGAGCCTGTGTGTTCGACCTGAATCAGGACGGATTCGAAGACCTGTACCTCACCAGTGGCAAACGGGATGACCAATTGTACCTCAACCTCGGCAACGGCACCTTCCGGAACATCTTCGAAGGCTCCGGCCTCGAGCCGACCCGCCGGTACATCACCCAGGGCGTCGCCGGCGCCGATGTCAACCGGGACGGCCGGACCGACCTTTTCATCACAACCATCACCGCCAGGGACAGCCAGCTTACCATCCCCCGGGCACGCAACCTGTTGTTCCTCAACAACGGAGACCTGACCTTCCGCGACGCCACCGCTGAATTCGGCCTGGACGGATTCTACTCCTTCAGTACCGGTGCCAGTTTCGGCGACTTCAATGCAGACGGCTGGCCGGACCTCTACATCGGCAATTATTTCCTGGAATACGACGGTCCCCTGACCGAAATCAACGATGCCACCATCGTCAACGCCAGCAAGACCGCCCGGGGCTACCTGCTCCTGAACCGGGAAGGCAGCCGCTTCGAGGATGTATACACCGAATACGGATTGGATCACCGCGGATTCGGATTCGGCGGTGTGTTTACGGATTTTGACAACGACGGCGACCAGGACCTCATCATCAACCACGACTTCGGCTACAAAGCCAAGCCCAATTACCTGCTCCGAAACGAATTTCCCCGCAGGCGCTTCCGCTACGTGGAGGCGGAAAAAGGGATGGACCTGCGCATCAACGCCATGGGCGCAGCTGTCGGCGACTACGACAACAACGGATGGATGGACTACTTCGTCACCAATATCAAGTTCAACCGCTTCATGGTCAACGGCGGCCCGGACACCCCCTTCACCGACCAGGCCCGACAGCTGGGGACGGATATCTTCACCATCAGCTGGGGCGCCAATTTCGCTGACTTCGACCTCGACGGGGACCTCGACCTGTTCGTTGCCAACGGAGACCTCAATCCCAACTGCCAACCCATGGGCGATTTCCTGTTCGAAAACCTCGGCGACCGCTTCATGGACAAAGGACGTGCCGCCGGTGTCAACGACTTCGGCATCGGCCGCGGCTCCGTCGTCTTCGACATGGAGAACGACGGAGACCTCGACATCCTGGTCGTCAACCAGGCGGCGGTCAAGGATTATCCCACCGCTTCCGTCACCCGTTTGTTCAGAAACGACACCCCCGGCGGAAATTGGCTGGAAATCATCCTGCAAGGCCGCTCCGCGGAGCCACACGGCATCGGCTCCCGCATCCGGGTCGTCACCAAGGACCGAGCCCAAATCCGGGAAATCGACGGCGGAGGCTCCAGCCACCTGTCGCAGAACTCCCGCATCGCCCATTTCGGACTGGGTTCCGCGACCACGGTCGACACCATAGTGATCACCTGGCGGCGCGGCCACGAGCAGATACTGACCAACCAATCCGCCAACCAACGCCTGGTCGTCCGGGAATCCGAACCCCCGGCAAGCGCCCTGCCCGCCTGGATCCTGGCAGCCCTGCTGGGCGGGTTGGGTGGTGCAGGCATCCTGTGGTGGGCCCGTCGGTTCCACCGCCCGACAGGAAATCCGTCCGTCTGACGGGAAAGGGCCGGTCAGACAGCCTCCCGCTTCGCCGTTTCTTCCACCGAAAGCCCCTGCAGCCTTCGTAACCGCGCGGCACCCCGCCGCCGATCGCCGAAGCGGATGCCAAGAATCGCCGCGACGGCCAACAAGTTGGCAAAAATGGCGGCCAACCACCAAAATCCCAGGAATCCCGCCACCCAAGCGGCTGCCATCATGCCATAATACCGCGCCATCACCCGCTGGAACGGCGCTTCGAACAATTTCCACTGCTTCATATCGACGGTTGTTGGGCTTTCCACCCGTCGGCGACCCTGTCGGGCACGCCGTCACAGCAAAAAGCGATGTACAACCGACAATCTATGCACGGTCCGGCTTGTCCGCAATGACCCTCGTCAGGCGGAGCGGTAAGGAATCACCCGCACGCCCTCAATGCAAGGGCCGGCGCTTGATCATTCCCCCCTTGGTGTCCTTGATGGGATATTGAATCACAAAGGCCTGGCTGTCGATTTTCTCGATTTCGAAAAGAAGTTTCGTCACCTCCAGGCGGGTAATGACACAAAACAACACTTTCTTGTCCTGCACCACCCATCCGTTCTTCCCGAACCCCCCTTCCGACTTGAACACCGTGATGGCCCGGCCGAGTCCGTTGACAATCCGCTGCTGTATCTCATCCGATTTCTCAGCGGAGACGATCATGACACCGATGTATTCCTCAATGCCGTTGATCAGAAAATCCACCGTCTTGGATGCGGCGATGTAGGTCAGCATCGAATACATCGCAGTTTCCAGGTTGACAATCAAGGCCGCCACGGAAAAAAGGATGATGTTGAAAAGCGCGATGAAATCACCGACCGTCAGGCTGGAGCGTCTGCTCACCGTAATGGCGAGCACCTCCGTACCGTCTATGACCGCCCCGCCCCGGATGGAGAATCCGATACCGGCGCCAAGAAAGAAACCGCCGAACACCGCGATCAGCAATTTGTCGACCGTCAGGATTGGCAGCGACACGAAATGAACGGCCACTGCCAGCCCGATGATGGCGGCCGTGCTCTTGATGGCGAAACCCCAGGAAACCTGGCGGATACCGATCAGCAGGAAGGGTACATTGACCAGGACAATCAGGACGGACAGGTTCAGCCCGGTCATCATCTCCCCCAACAGGGACACTCCCATGGCTCCCCCGTCCAGGAAATCGTTGGGCAGGAGGAAACCTTTGAGTCCGATTGCAGCCATGCTCACGCCGGCAGCAATGAAAAGAAAGTCCTTGACGTTGCGAAGCAACGTGATGCGCCGGATACGGTAACGGCTGCTGGTCGTCATCGGCTTCACCATGTCGGTCATGGTCGTAGGGACCTGTTTGTCCGGGCGGGCGACCGGTATCCGGTTTGTTTCCACCTGCGCACCCTTTCCGGTTGTTGGAATTATTCCGCTTTGTGTTTATATTTGAATACGTTGACATTCTTTTGACCAAACCCTGAGAAACCATGTTCCGAACCACGCCGACCTGGCCGCCGAGTCAGGTCCTGCCTTTGCTGGCCGTTCCTTTCCTATTGCTTTCCTGTCATTCCGATCCATTGGAAACCGATTCCCTGGCGGAAAATCCGCCCCGGTCCGCCGAAGGGATAGCGGCGGTCAAATGCCGCTGCGAAAAGCTGCTGATCGGGTATTACGAAATGGAGGATTGCCAGCTCTACCTGCCGGGCCAATCCCCTTTCGATTGCAGCGGCCATTTCTTGGAAGTGGCCGTGGACTACCCGGCCGCCGCCATCACTTTCCGGGTGACGGACCGGAGATTCTGCCGATTGCCCACCCGCTTGTTCGCCTGTTCCGGACCTTGCCATACGGCGCTGTCGGGATATGCCTGCGAGGCGGAGATCAGCCTGGCGGTGCTGCACCCCAACCAACAGGAACTCACGCTGTATTGCGACCCGGATTTCCTGGCCTGTGCCCACGAAGCGGACGAAGGCTTCTGGTTCGTCCTGCCGTACGGACACTGAGCGGGCGGTTCCGACAGGCCCTTCCGGAGGTGGGGGCGTAAGGCCGGCTGTCAGCGGCGGTAAGCTTCCTTGAGCCGGTCGGCGAAGGCTTTCTCCACTTTTTCGACCTTCGGCCGGGTGATTCGCTGCACGTACGGATTCTCCGGATGTTGGGGATAGTAATCCTGGTGATAGGCCTCCGCCACCCAGAATTCGGTCAGCGGGGACAAGCGGGTCACCACGGGGTCCGCCCATTTTCCGGCGGCATCCAGCGCTTCGATGGCCGTCCGGGCCTGTTCCGCCTGCCTTTCGTCATGATAAAATATGGCCGACCGGTATTGCGGGCCGACGTCCGGTCCCTGCCGGTTGAGCTGGGTCGGGTCATGCGCGACGAAGAAAACGTCCAGCAAGGTGGGAAAATCGATGACCGTGGAATCATAGTATATGCGGATGGCTTCCGCATGGCCTGTCTGTCCACCTCCCACCGCTTCGTAGGAGGGATAACGCTCCGGGCCGCCGCAATAGCCGCTGATCACATCCACAACCCCTTCGATTCGTTCGAAGGCGGCCTCCGTGCACCAGAAACAACCACCGGCCAAGGTGGCGGCGGCATAGGCACCGTAGTCCTTGTCACGGAGATAGGCTCCGATGGGAAGCACCCCGTCCCGCTGCACCACGGGCGCCGGAATGAAGCGGAGACTGGCGGAGTTGGCGCAATGCCGGGTCTGGCGTTCGGTGAAGCCCTCTCCCCGGAAGACATGTCCCAGGTGACCGTCGCAGTTCGAACAGACGATTTCCACCCGGGACCCGTCCGCATCCGGTAGCTCCCGGACCCCGTCCCCTATGGTGTTGTCGAAACTGGGCCATCCCGTTCCAGAGTCAAATTTGTCTTGGGACCGAAACAAAGGGTTGTTACATTGCCGGCAGATGTAAGTCCCCTGGTCCTTTAGGTTGAAATAGGCGCCGGTGAAGGCGCGTTCGGTGCCTTTGTCCAGGATGACGTAGGCCTCCTCGCCGGAGAGCGGACGATAGCCGGTCGGATCCGAGATGACGGCCGGCAGTTTGTCCGGATAGGATTCTTCCACCGCCTTCTTTTGTCCGCAGGCGGCCGTCAGGAGGGTGGTCAGCCAGGCGGCTGCGCACAGGATGGTGATCGATGGTTGTTGCGACATGATTGAAATTTTGCGTGAACCGTCAGGTGTTTTTCCATGTGTGGCCGGACGGCCGGCGGCTGTCGGGCGGCGCATATGCCGAAATGTCGGCTGGCGGCAGCTCAGCGCCGCCGACCCTGCCAGGCCAATCCGAAGGAATGGGATGGGGCAGCCTGGATGTTCCGGGCGCTCACGGCGCCAGCTGCTCGGTAGACGAGACCCAGTCCGCTGCGCAATATCCAGGTTAGCTCCAGTTGCGGAGAAACATAGGCTGTGTTGTTGGCGAACAACAGGCGATCCGTCGGTAGGGAGCCGTTCCCCAGCGACTGGACGACCACCAGCTTCGATGCGACGAACAACCGGTCGGACTGGGTTTTGTATCCTCCTTCCAGTTGCAGGCGCCATTCGTCGGAGAATCCGCAGGTACGTAGGTTGATGCCCGTTCCCAGGGCCAACCAGCCACGGCGCAGGCCCCATCCGGCCGCTCCGCCCAGGTATTGGTTTAACTCTCCGTCGCCCGTCAGCAGCCCAGCCGGGTGGGAATCCTCGCCGGTGGGCAGCCCTGTTGTCGCCACCAGACTGACCACCAAGGGCCGACCGGGGTTCAGGCAATAGCGCAGGCCCAGGTCCAGGTCTCCCATTCCGCCGTTCGACATCCGGTTCCGGGGGGGCGGTACCTGGTCCGTGCCGTACACACGGGCATCGCCGCCCTGGACCAACAGCAAGGGCAGGTACGAGACAAGGGTCAGTCGGTCCGTCAGGCCCAGTTCGGCATAAGCACTGCTGTTGAAACTGTTCAGCCGTGCCATCTCCCGGAGACTGCCGCCGTTATCGAAATAACGGTTCGCCGAAATGAAGGTTTGGTCCCACTTCAGGAAAAATCCACCGGCCGGCCGGGGCCACCCCATGCCCTGGGCTGGCGATGCCGCATACAGGCAACACAATACCGGCAAGATCATCCGGCCGGTACTTTGCCAAATCCTTGCACAGGGCCGGGCTGTCCGGATGGGCAAACGAAGCATGAGCGTCGTGTTTTCGTGTCCTTTCATTTTTCCGGCGAAAGAACCATGGGTATCGAAAGCAGACCCGGCGGACCAGCGTCGAGGGCCCATGCCGCCGGGAAAACGTCCGGTGCCGGTACAAAGGTAGAAAAGGAATCGCTGGGTATCGCGGAACGGCTGTACCGGAGATTCGGATTATGCCTTATTTTTGACAGATGGGTCGCTCGGAAAGATACGGGCGACCGGATCCGGACGGTTCGGAACGACGGGAACGCCCGTGCGCACGGCGTGCATCGCTCGATATGCAGCCGCGGCCCGACGAACGGGACGTATGACCGGGCGGCGACCGTATGCCGGTCCCTGCCCATCCGGGCACATATCCCTTCACCACATGATTCGGTACATTTCTCCCAGGGGATGGCTTGTATGCTGGCTGTTGATCTCGACGGCCGGCATTCGGGCGCAATCCGGCTCCGCGGAGCGCAGGTGGGATACCCGGGGATACCTCAAGTACCTGCACGGCACCTCCTTCCTGGATGCCCGCCTGCTGGGCCTGCCTTCGCCGACGGACCGCTACCAATCCAACGACCTGCTGCTGCACAACCGCTTCAACATCCGCTACAAGGCCGGCGGACATATCAACCTGGTGGCACAAGCACGAAACAGGGTGTTTTGGGGTGACCAGGTCAGGACACTGGCCTGGCAAGGACAGGATTTCACGGACAACCTCCGAGGGGACGACTTCCTGCCTCTTTCGGCAGGATGGCAGGGAGCGTCTGGTGTCGCCTTCCATACCGTGCTGGACAGGCTGTACGGGGAGTACCATTCAGCGGGATGGGAAGTCAGGGTGGGACGGCAACGGATAAACTGGGGCATCGGTACGGTCTGGAATCCGCACGACATTTTCAACACCTTCAATTTTACGGACTTCGACTACGAAGAGCGACCCGGGAGCGATGCCATCCGGATCCGAAGATTCCGGGATGCCGGTTCCGGCTGGGAGCTGGCGGTCCGGGCGGCCGACCGGCCGGAGCAACTGACGGCGGGCTCCCGCTGGACCTTTCACCGCGGCACCTACGACCTCCAATTCATCGGCGGCATATTCCGCGAACATACGATCGTGGGAACCGGCTGGGCCGGCAATCTCGGCAGCTCCGGCTTCAAAGGAGAATTGGCCTGGTTCCAACCTTGGCGCGCATCCGGACAGACCGGTTTGTCCGCCACCCTCAGCCTCGATCACACCTTCGCCAACCAACTGTACCTCCACAGCGGCGTCCTGCTCAACACCCGGGGAAGCACCCGCGCCGGTATGGCGGAACTGACCCGCTTCCAGCCTTCCGCCATACAGCTCTACCCTTACCGGTACGCGGTCCTGGTGCAAACCGCCTACCCCGTTTCCCCTTTGCTCGGCACCGCCCTGGTACTGGTGTACAGCCCCGGCCACACACATGGCGTCTTCCTGAACCCCTTGCTGAACTATTCGCTGGCAGCAAACTGGGACCTCGACCTCGTCGGACAGCTGTTCCTGCAGCAAACGGCCGGACAGCCGGTGCAAAACCCTGTCCAGTCGGTTTTCTTCCGGACGAAATGGAGTTTCTGAACGGGTGGGCTTAATCTCGAAATTTGACTTTTGGGGGAAAGGGCGGATGTTGGAGTGGAGGGTTCGTTGTTCAAGGGAAGTCCTTGCTCCCCGCTTCCCGTGGTTGCTGGTAGGGCGCAAACCGAATTGTCGGTTCGGCTTTGAGCTGATGCGCCATGTCGCGTCCGAAGCGGCGACGGATTGGCGGTTTCGTTATCACCGGATTTGTTTTTTACCCGCTTCGCGGGGAGAGCTGGTACGCGAATTTTTAGGATTAGGCTAATTACAGGGATTTTTTTCAGTTGCAATTTTTTGATTGGGAGGATGTTGGAAAGTGCTGCGCCTTTTTATTACAGAGATTTTGCTCCCCGCTTCGCGGAGAGGGGCACGCGGCGCTGGGCACGGGGGTTGAGCAGCGGGAGGCGCAAACCAAATTGTCGGTTTTGCTTCGATCCGCGCTAATGCGCCATGTCGCCGCCGCAGCGGCGACGGATTGGCGGATTCGTTGTCACT
>JBEAQU010000090.1:0-35306 GCA_041163745.1 Bacteroidota bacterium | reverse complement strand
GTGCCGCACTGTCCGTCACCACCGACCGGCGGACCGGTTTGCCGAAAATATCCGCGGCGATTTGCATCCAGACAGGCTGGTTTGTGAATCCACCGTCTGCCAAGACCAGGTCGAAAGGATGACCGGCCTTTTCCAACGCCTCCCCAATCTGTCTGAGATTCAGGCAAAGACCTTCGAGCACCGCCCGATGAAAGTGGTCACGGGTGTGGTGCATACCGATACCCTGGAAACACCCCCTGGCCCGGGCGTCCCAAACCGGAGCCCGCTCCCCCATCAGATATGGGAGAAACAGCAAGCCGTCCGATCCGGGTGACAGGAGGGGCAACCGCTCCTGAGCGGCTGCAACGGAACGGTGCCCGGGTCCCTTCCCCAGGAAGGTGCGGGTGAACCACTCGTAAATCGCGCCCCCGCTGTTGCTTCCTCCGCCTATGACGGTCCAGTCGTCGAACAACCTGTACCGAAACAGCGGAAGATCCGGTAGGATGTCAGGCGTCCGGGAGGAAATTCTCAAAGCCGCACTGGTACCGATGGTGAGAACCGCCCGGCCACTATCGGGCCAGGCGCCAGCTCCCAGGTTCGACAGGCAACCGTCGGCGGCACCGACAAAGAACGGCACATCCCGCGGAAGTCCCATCGAACGGGCCTGCGCTGCATCAAGCAGCGGCAGTCTGTCATGCGGCGAGACCAACACAGGCAACTGCTCCGCACGGATTCCGGCAAAAGCCAGGGAAGGGCCGAACCAATCCAGGGTCTGCATATCGAACATACCTGTCGCGGATGCCAGGCTGGTATCCAAGATAGGCACGCCACAGAAGCGCTGGATAAGGTATGACTTGATATCGAGATACCGGTGAACGCCCCCCCGGACTTCTTGCGTTTCGCGTCGGATCCATGGAATTTTCACCAGCGGGAGCATGGCATGCATGGGTGTTCCGCAACGAAGATGAACCTGCCTTGCAAATTCGCTTCCGAACAAGGATTCGGCTATGCCTGCCGCCCGAGTGTCCGCCCAGACTATTAATGGCGTCAAAGGACGACCCGCACCGTCCACCGCCAGGATACTGTGCATCGCACTGCTGAATGCAAGGCCGGCGGGAGGCCCTCCCATCAGTTCGACTGTACGCCGAACCACCGATCGGACGGCCCGACAGATGATATCGGGCCTTAATTCCTGCCTGTCCGGAGCAGGGGACTGCAAGCGCAGGGGAACGGAATACCGGCACAGGCACTGCCCAGCCCGATCGAAACCAACCGCCTTGACCGAGGATGTCCCGATATCAAGACCGATGACATAAAAGCGGCTTCCGACATATATCGAAGGACCTGGAAGCATGACGTTCGTTAACAGGGTCGGTGAATGGTGATCCGGGCGTATGCGCAGCCGGGTCGGTAAAAGTAAGAAACAGTCTGCAATACCTCCGCGCACGATACTGCGGCGGCTTCCCTGGCAGGACGGATAGGAAAGCGAAAGGTCGCCAAACCGGAAAAGAAAGAAACGGATTTGCTTGCGACGATAGCTGGCGTGACTCAGCAGGTATGGAAGCACGCTACAAAAAGGCGGAATCTTCCAGAATAGCCACCGCTTCAACCATTTATTTAAAAAAAAATAAATATCATTGTACCCTGGGCGGGCCGGTCCAGCGGAAACATCGGCATGGCCTTCCTTCCAAAAACAATGCTTCGCATATCTGCCCGAACCACAAACACCAGCACCATGCAGACCGCGTTGACCAGTTACCTTCATCAGATAGAATCGCTGATATCGGAGGATTTCCTGGAGGATGCATTCCGGCTGTTGATAAAAACCGACGAGGATTTCCAGACCGGATTGTCGAACGACCTCATCCTGCAACAAACCATTTTCCGGCGGAACGAGCAGGACATGATGCGAGGGCTGCTTTCACCCGAGCGCCACCGAAGCACCCGGGCACAAATCCGGGCGGCCTTGCTGTACATCGTGGAAAGCTTACCCCGGAAAATCAATCTGAACCTTTTTCTTTCCGGTGTAAAAGGGATGAACCTCAGAGTGCCGGACGATAGTTCCTTGGAAAAAATAATCGGCAACAAAAGCCGGATGGTCAAGATCGGATGGTTGGAAATGGCGCTTCGCGCCACGCGGAGTGTGGGTCGGGTGGTGAATGGCGGCAACACCGGAACAGGTTTTCTGATTCAGGACGGGTACCTGATCACCAACAACCATGTACTATGCTCAGCGGAGGAAGCGGAGAATGCATATGTCGAATTCAATTTCGAGGAAGATGCCGCAGGCCAGCGAAAAAAGAGATATCAATATCGATTCGACCCGGACTCCTTCCTGACCAATGACAGTGACAAACTGGACTATACCCGTGTCAAAGTCCTGACTAAACCGGAGGGTGTCCCGCTTTCGGAATGGGGTACCCTCCGCTTGGCACCGGATGCGGTACCTGTTCCAGGAGATCCCGTCAACATCATCCAGCACCCGAATGGAGACGTGAAACAGATTGCACTGACGGCCAACGAAGTACTCGGCATTTGGAACAGTTACGTCTTTTATGCGGCCGATACGGAACCCGGTTCGAGCGGATCTCCTGTCTTCAATCAGAGTTGGCAGGTGGTCGCGGTTCATCATGCCGGCAGGCTCCTGTCGGAAGGTGGGATGGTCATCAATGCGAAAGGGGAGAAAAGAAGTGCGAACAGGGGCATCCTCATCGGCGCCATCCTGGAAGACATTGCGATCCGGACGCGGGCTGACTGACCGGTTCCCAAGGAGCTCTTTCCAGGCCTGCCATCCTTTCAAATGCTTGGCCGGAATCGTCTGAAGCCCTCGAATAGCATGATCCAGCCTACGATCAGCAGCGTGCCACCAACCGGAGTGATCCAACCGATGTAAGCGCCGGCCGAAGGAATCCCGAGGACATCGCGAAGCGCCAGCACATACAGCGACCCGCTGAAGCAACTAACACCCGTGACGAACAACCAGGCGGCACTGCGGCCCAGCGATGACATCCCCCTACCATACAGCCAGGCGGCGACCATCAATGCGAAAGTATGGTAAAACTGATACCGGACGCCGGTCTCATACATTTGGAGCTGATGCTCCGCCAACTGGCTTTTCAGCACGTGCGCACCGAACGCACCGAGAAGCGTGGCGCTCGCTCCGAAGAAACAGGCCAGCATCAGCAGCCGACGGCCTTGGGAAGATTGTTCGGAACTCGTCGACCCTGGATCGGTATTTCGCATCGAGAATCTTTTGGCAATCAGTCCATTTCGACCAGGGACTGACCTTTTTCCAAGGCTTGTCCCCGTTCCACCAGTACCGCCTTCACCAAGCCAGTACCAGGGGATTTGATGACGTTCTCCATTTTCATGGCTTCCAGAATCAGCAGGGGATCTCCCTCCGCCACTTGCTGGCCGGGCTCAACCAGCAACTGCAGAACCAAACCCGGCATGGGCGCCTTCACGTCCCGTACCTTGTGCAGCGCCTGGTCTTTCAACCCCATGTCCTGCACCAAACGGTCCAAGCGATCCGTCATCCTTGCCTGAAAGGAGATACCGTTCACCCGAAGTTCCATGGTTCCAGAAGAGACATCATGGGAAAGGATGTTCACTCGGAAAGCGGCTCCATCCGCATCCAGCACATGATATTCAGCATCATCCGTACGCAGGATATCCATGGAAGGTGTGGCTCCGGACCCGAAGGAGAAACGGAGCCCGTTGTCCAACAAAACAGTCAAGTCATCGTGTGTCATGTCTTTCTCATTTGCATTCCGGCCCGGAACGTCGTCACAGCCGATTCGATGGCCATGGTCGCTATTCAGGCTATCTTTGCCGGGCTTCCGGACTCATGGGATCGTCCGGTAGCTAAAGGTAGAAAATAAATGACTCCAATGTACGTCCGTTGCCATCGGTTCTCTAGTTTAGGGCGGTAGGGAGCCTGCGGGGCAGGCATCAGCCTGATCTGGCCGAATCCGACCACACCATCGTCTCATGAATTGCCATGACCAGGTAAATACCAAGGTAAACAAACAAGAACCCGTCCTTTCTTGGAAGGTAATGATGGGACAACCAAAGGAACAACAAAGTCAGGAGTACCCGGGTCAAGACCAACAAAAGGAATGACTGCGTGAAGGCATTGACTCTTTTGCTCTTTACCGAGACAGCCGCCAATTTGTACGATAGGAGAGAAAGTACCGTGTATGCGGCCAATGCCAGGCAGGACCATTGCGTCGAAAACCGATCCGGTATCGAATAATCAAGCGCCCCGATGGTCAGCACCAGGCAGGTCGTGATGATGGCGAGGGTTCGGTAATGTCGGGTCCGACTCTTCATCCTTGGGAAAGCGGAAGTATGGTTGTTGAATGGCAAAGGGTCCGGAAGTCTTCGCTTCCGGACCCTTTCCTGTGTTCATATGCTGATGGGCCGGCACGCCCGTAGGGCACTTTCGGACAAGCGGCCGGGCATCAATTCTTGCGCTGGTTGGCAGGCGTCCCAGCCAGGTTGACGGCGGGAGCGCTACCGTTTCCGGGGACCTTCAGCAGGTCGGATTCCGGATTTTTGAGAACACCGTTCCCTTTGTCATTGTGCACCTTGAAGGAGCCGCTGATGACGGCACCTGCCTGGACGACAAGTTTGCCATAATGGACTTCCGCATGCACCTGGGCGGATTCCCGGATGTTGAGCGTTTCCTTGACGTACATGGTACCGTAGAATCGACCCTCGATGACGGCGTTTTCACAATTAATCGAACCTTCAATGGTGCCGGAAGAACCGATAATGACTTTGGACTTGCAAATGAGGTCTCCCTTGATGACACCGTCGATCCGGATGTCATGGCTGACAGTCACCTTGCCTTCGACGACGGTTTGCTGAACCAAGCTGTTTAGAGAATGCGTGGCGGAGACCGACATGATACCGGCCTTCGAGTTGTCCTTTTTTTTGTCGTTTCCAAACATAGTTCAAGTATTCTGCAGAGGACTTGGCAACCCTGCTTTTAGGAAGAAGGCCTGCAAAATCATGGGATTTTAAAAGTGCGAGCCTTTGCTTCCGCATGAAGACAAAGCTATGGTGAATGGCCTTCGGGATCCTCCTGTCCCGCTAACTCCTGTTATTGGGTAAGGATTATGCATGCATCGACAACGAAGCGTAACCGAAAACGAAAAAACAAATGTCTTAATTTTTAGCCGCTTGAGATAATTTCGTAGCGTGAATTATTGGCTGTCATGTGAAATACCTTCAATCCGGTAAAGGAATAATACGACACAACAATAATCTTACCGACCTCGCACAGGAGGGAGGTTTGCATTGCGAGGTATGGCGGTGAAGGGTTGGTGTGCATTGAAGAGTGTGTAACCGGGCGCTGCATTTCTTTTGCGTGAGGCGAGGGAGTCAGAGTCAAGGAAACCAAAGGTACCGCCACGGACGTTCGACGTGGCGGTGCCTGGCATCCGCGTTTTCGAAGCAGCAATGTACCTGTGTATTGCAGCATGAAGATCCGCTGCAGGCAGGACCGGGGACGGAAATAATCCGTGACCGGGAGGACAGGTCCCTTTCGGAGGGGCCAGGTGCATCAGAAGTTCGGGCAGTAGACGCCTCTTCGTTCGTTGCCGCAGAATTTGTACGCGAGCGCGAATTCAAATGCACCGTTGCTGTTGCTGGCGGGTCGCAATGCGGAGACATTCACATCGTAGCTGAAGCCGAGGGTGAACTGGTTGTAGTCAAAGCGTGTGGAGAGGATGACGGCATCTGTCAGCACCCCGCTGATGACACGGTTGGAAACCCGTACCCAGGTACCTATGTAGAAAGCCTGGTAATCGCTGAATTTGCCTTTGCCACTGCCCAGGTTGAACTTGAGGCTTGTACCGGAGTTCAACTGAAAGGATGGTCCTTGGAACATGGCGATGATACCGGGGACCAGGCCGACCCTTCGGCTGATTTCGAATTCACCGCCGGTATGGACGGTGAATCGGCTGTAGAGGAAATCCTCGTTGGCGGAATTGAAGGATTGGTTGGCTCTGTTGAGGTGATGATAAGCGGCGCCGATGTAAAAGTTATTGTCCGGGTCGAAAACGGAGAACCATAGGAGGCCGGCGCCGGCGTCTGCGAAGATGAAATTGTCCTGGTCGAAATTGCTTTCCTCGAGGGAAGGACAATTGGCACAGAAACCGCCGTTGCCGTCATGTTGCGTACCCCATCGCAGTTTCAGGAAATCGAGGCTTCTTTGGGCAAGTCCGGCCTCTGCCCCAACGACGAGGTAGTGGGCATCCCTGCGGCCACCGCCCATTTTCTTGCTGTATGAACCGGACAATTTGCCGGTGATGGTGGCAAAATTCCCTTCGCCGGCGCGGTCTCCCCAGAAAGTGCCGCCGACACCGAAGTAATCATAACGACCGACGGGGATACGTTGGTCGTAGGAGGTGTTGTAAGTGGAATATGCGTTGCTTTTCAGCACGCTCGCCCACTGGTTCCTGTAATTCGCCGTCAATCTGACATTGCAGTTCATCAAGCCTGTCATGGCTGGGTTGAGGTTGAGGGGTGACAGGTAGAACTGGGAGAAGTGTATGTCCTGTGCTTGCAGGATGAAGGTGGACATCAGTGCGAGCGAAAGGAATAAATGTTTGATTTTCATCTTTGATGTTATGTGTTGACAAACAATTCCGATGACGGCCGGTATTGGCCGCCGTACGGTTCTCACCGGGTATCGACCGGATTCCGTACATGGCTGCGGATGTGGTGGCAAATAAAAGTACTTTATCGGTAATTCGGTGCCTCGGCTGGCATTTTTTCGGTCTGGTTCCCTTCGTTAAGAGAACGAATGTTCACAGGGCTTTGCCGGGGACGGCCTGGGGGGGGGTGCTTCGTGGTCTGCGCATACGGGTCATTCGGATGACGTACACAACCCGACCAGTTACGAATGGCGAAGAATTCCCTTGGCTCCAGGAAAAAAACCATTGCGTTCCTCGGAAATGACGGGGCGGGTATTGGCCGTCCTTGTGCCATCTTTGCAAATTTAAACGAAATAAGCGGACCGCGTCAAAAAATTTTTTTCGGTTGTCTGTCAACCTGCGGAACGAAAAGCGACGGATCCGATGTCGGGCGAAACCGGGCTGATGGCAGGGCGCCCCGGGCATCAAAGAGCGGACGGGCCTGGCACGATATCGGGAGCGAAGGGCGGTCACTTTGGGATTGTGTCGGTTTCTATCGTCATTACGCTGGCTTAACGGTGGTAATTGTGTAACTTGACCGGCAAAATCCTAGCAGGTCTCCCGCATGCAGTCCGTGATTGAAAAATTCCGGGGCATCATCGTACAGATTGCCACGCCATACAGTACCGGTACCGGTTTCCATGTCCCCGGGGAAGGTATGATCGTCACGAACCACCACGTGGTGGAAGGGAACCGGGAAGTGACCGTGGAAGGCATGCATTTTCCGCGGCAGCTTCGGCGGGTGCTGTTCACAGACCCCTACTATGACATAGCCTTGCTCGACGCGCCTTTCGGCGGGGATGCGGACCTCCGGCTGCCGGCAGCGCCGGAGGTCAGGACAGGAGACAGGGTAGTTGCCATCGGTCATCCTTTCGGACTCAAGTTCACCGCCACCCAGGGCATCGTGTCGAACCCAATGCTACGGAAAAACGGCATTCCCTACATACAGCACGATGCCTCTCTCAATCCTGGCAACAGCGGAGGCCCGCTTGTCAACGAGGCCGGCGAGGTCATCGGGGTCAATACCTTCATCATGGCGCCGGCCGAGAACATCGGGTTCTCCCTACCGGTCCGGTTCCTGGTGGACGACATGACGGAAGCCAGTCCACACCGGCAATCCACGGCCACCCGGTGTCCTAACTGCCGCAAGGTCATCCCGTACCGACCCGCCGGTCAAAACAGTCGCTGCCCCACCTGCGGGCAACGCATTTCCCTGCCTTGCCTTGAAACGGAATACGAACCCGCCGGCATGGCGAGGACACTGGAGAACATCCTGGATACTTGCGAAAAGGATGTCAGTCTTGCCAGAAGAGGCCCGAACATATGGGAGGTTCCGCACGGCAGCGCCCGCATCCATGTCAGCTATTACGAACCGGGCGGTTTGGTCACCTGTGACGCCGTGCTGTGCGAACTCAGGACATCGGACTTCCTTCCCGTCTACTCCTATCTGCTGCGAGAGAACTTCGTGCTGGAATACATGTCCTTCCGGATACAGGGTCTTCTGGTCATCCTGTCCCTCGTTGTTCCGGATCGATTCCTGTCGCAGGAATCCGGCACCCGGCTGTTCCGGATGCTGCTGGAGAAAGCGGACCATTATGACGACGAGTTGATCGAGCGGTTCGGCGCACAACGGCAGGATGTGGATGGATTGGGACAATCGGGTTGGGGCTAACAGAAAATTTGTTAATTTTGCGCTCCCGACAAAGACGCAGGATGCGGTCGTTCCGGACCGCGGCCCACAAGCCCCTGCCGCATCAGACATCGTCCAAGCCAACAAGGTATCCGACAAATGAAACTTTCCCTAGCACTACCTACTCCGCTTCAGGCCTTCATCCCCCTTTTCCCGGTTACTGCGACGCTGCTGCTCGCCACCCTCCTGGCGTTCGTACCACTGACCGCCCAATCGCAGGACCCGGTATTGTTCACGGTGGACAACATCCCTGTCCCCGTCTCAGAATTCCGGTACATCTACGCCAAGACGAACGGGGACAAGGGAGACTACTCCCGCGCCTCCCTCCAGGAGTACCTCGACCTGTATGTCAACTTCAAGCTGAAGGTCCGCAAGGCCCGCGAAATGCAGCTGGACACCATCAAAGCCCTTCAGCAGGAACTGGCAGGCTACCGCCGCCAGCTGGCTGATTCCTATCTCCTGGACCGCGAGGTGACGGAAAAGCTCGTCAAGACCGTTTACGAGCGGTCCCGGCAGGATGTGGACATCAGCCACCTCTTTCTGCCGTTCCCCTCCCCAGCCCCGACAGATACGCTGGAGACTTGGAACAAAGCGCTCGAGGCCATGGCCAGCCTCTCGGAAGGAACTTCCTTCGAGGATGTGGTGCAACGCTATGCCACCGACCCGCAGGTTGCCAGGAACAAAGGCCGGGTCGGTTTCGTGACGGCTCCCTTTCCCAACGGTTTCCATGCCCTGGAGGATGCGGCCTACGAAAGTCCGCTGGGCCAACCGCTCGGCCCCATCCGCTCCGGCTCCGGATATCATCTGCTGAAGGTGCATACACGAAGGACCGCCAGAGGCGAGATGGAGGTCGCCCACATCATGGTACGCAACGAAAAGTATCCCGACCTGATCAAGGCAAGGAACCGGATCGACTCCATCCACCAATTGTTGCGGTCGGGAGCCGATTTCAACTTGGTGGCCAAGGAATTGTCCGATGATCGTAACACCGCATCGAAAGGTGGCTATATCGGATTCTTCGGCATCAACCGTTTCGAAAAGAGTTTCGAGGACGCCGCTTTCGCCTTGTCATTCGATGGGGATTTCAGCACACCGGTACAAACGGCCATAGGATGGCATATCATCAAAAGAATCAGCCTCCGAAGGGACGAACCCTACCATCAGGTGAAGGTCCGCCTTCAAAACGCCGTCAAACAGGACGCACGGTTCGAAGAAGCAAGGCTCGCCATGATCGAAAGGATCAAACACGAAGCCGGATTCTCGCAGACCGATGCAACGCTCGACCGGTTCGTCAGTTCCCTTTCAAACGACACGTCCGGTTCCTTTCTGACCTATCGATGGAAGGCCTCCGTGACAGCCGACACAAGCGCCTTGTGCAGCTTCGGCCAGGACCATCGTTTCACCCTGGGAGATTTCGAATCCTATTGTGAAAAAGCCTCCAGAAAACGCCAACAAAAGGCAAGGGAAGGAGTACGCCAGGTGGTGGCGGACCTGTACCGAGATTTTGTTGCGGAAAAGGCGGTCCAATATGAGGAAAAACAACTGGAAAGCAAATATCCGGATTTCAAGGCCCTCATGCGGGAGTATGAGGAGGGTGTCCTCCTTTTCGAAATCACGAAGCAGGCGGTATGGGACAAGGCCGCAGCGGATTCCGTCGGACTTGAGTCTTTTCATCGAAAGCACGAGGACCGCTACCAATGGAGCCAGCGGGCGGTGGTCACCCAATTCTCCGTATCCGAGAACCACGCTGCCCAACTGGATGCCATCCGAAAAGCGGCCAAAACCCTTTCTTCCGACAAATTGCTCGAAATGTTCAACAAGGACAGCACCCAGACCGTCGTTTCAAGCCAGACCAAAACAATAGAAAGAGGCAAGAATGATATCTTGGATCAAATCACCTGGGAACCCGGTGCCGTCAGCCCATCCCAAACCGACAAGAAACAAAGGGTGTTCATTTTTTTCCGGGTGGAGGAGGTAATCCCTCCCGGCCTAAAATCCCTGCAGGAAGCCAGGGGGTATGTCGTGGCTGACTACCAGGACTTTTTGGAGAAACAATGGTTGGACGGGCTGAGAAAGTCCTACAAAGTGAAGATATATGACAAGGTGTTCCAGTCACTGGTGAGCAAGTGACCCCCATAAACCCAACTTTGGGTCCCAGTCGTATAACATAACAGGCACGCATTGCCAGGTCAAGCTTTTTCAAGCAATAATTACTATCTTGCGATTTGTATGGTTAAAAGAGATTTGTCGGACCGATTTCTCCGGATTTCCGGGTCGGCAAACAAATTCCATCATGATGTTCCATTTCATATCCTATAACGAACCGATACAACCGCCCCAAAGCAAATCACCCGGACAAATCCCACGCTCGTCCGTTCCCCGCTTGCTCTCCATGCTGCTGCTGATGGCCGCGATGCTTTCCTGCGGTCCGCACAACGAAGAAGACCATGCAGCCTCCGGAAAGAATGACCGGAAGCTGGCGACCGTCCACGACAAGACACTCTATCTGTCCGATATGGAAGGAATGGTGCACGAAGGCATGTCCCCGGAGGACAGCGCCACCTTAGTGAAGACATACATCCGGGACTGGGTGAAACAAGCGGCCCTGCTGAAGGAAGCAGAGACCAAACTGCCGGCGGAACTCAACATCGACAAACTCGTGGAGGATTATCGTGCGTCCCTTGTGATACTCAATTACGAGACAGCCGTACTGAACAACATGCTTGATTCGACAGTCAGCGAGAAGGAGCTCCAGGCATTTTACAACAGCAACAAAGACGAGTTCCAACTGGAGGAACTCTCCGTCCGTTGCCACTTCATGAAAGCTTCTAGAAATGCGAACAATCTGAAAAAGGCCATCGAATGGTGGGATTCCCTGGCCTCGGAAAACCGCGATTCCCTGGTCCAGTGGGCGGACATCAACGCGGAAACGATCAAACTGGATACGTCCGTATGGTATACCATCGGCGAACTGGCCTCCATGATGCCCGAAGGGGTCATCACGGAGGAGAACATCAAGCGTCGGATGAACTTCACCCGACGCTACGAAGACGACTACTACTTTCTGAAGGTATTTGAAATTCTTCCCAGGAAGCAATTCGCACCGCTGCCACAAATCGAAGAACAGATCCGGAAGGTCATCATCCATAAACGAAGGGCGAACCTGCTCAGCGAACTGAAGGAAAAACTCTACAACGAAGCCCTGAACAACAAACAGGTAACCATATACGAATGATGTTTCGGGCGCTTTCGACAAGTGTCTCGTCCCAGACATCGAGCTTACCGTCACCTCACCAGTTCCTCACCATGAAATCAGGTTTTCTGCAAACTTCCGTCCCAATGGTTCTTCTTTTCCTGGGGCCGCTCGCTTTCTCCCCGGTTTTCGGGCAACAACGGGAGGTCATCGAGAAGGTCATCGCTTTCGTCGGGTCGGAGGTGGTCCTGCTGTCCGAACTGGAGGAGCAGGTCGCCCTGCTGCAGGAAAGACAAGGTGGCAAATTGCCGGAATCAGCCCGATGCGTCGTACTCGACAATCTGCTGACCCAGAAACTGCTCGTCAACCAAGCCAAACTGGACAGTGTCGAAGTGACGGAGGAGGAGGTGGAATCCCAACTCAATGCTCGGATCGACCAGATTCTGGAATATATGGGCGGTAGTGTGGAACAATTCGAAGACTACTACGGGCAGACGGTGAATGATGTCAAGGAGGCCTTCCGTGAGGACCTTCGAAACCAGCTGCTATCGGACCGAATGCGTTCCCAGGTGATGCAAAACATCAAGGTGACCCCATCCGAAGTGAAAGCTTTCTTCCGTAAGATACCCAGGGACAGTCTACCTTACTTCAATGCCGAAGTGGAAATCGGTGAAATAGTATGCCAACCGGCTGTCAATGCCACGGAGCGGCAGCTGGCCATTGAAAAACTGGATGGTCTCCGCATCCGTATCGTGGAAAATGGCGAGCTTTTCGAAGACATCGCCCGAACGTATTCCGATGATTTCGGTTCCGCCAGATTGGGCGGGGATCTCGGGTGGACGAAACGCGGAAAATTCGTCCCTGCTTTCGAAGCGGCTGCTTACAAGCTGGAGGAAGGTGAGATTTCGCCTGTCGTGGAATCGGAATTCGGATTCCACCTCATTCAATTGTTGGGCCGTCGTGGAAACACCATCCATACCCGCCATATCCTCGTTAAACCGGAAATAACTCCCGACGATCTCCAACTCGCGTCCGACAAGTTGGATTCCGTCCGCAACCTGCTACTCCAGGACAGCTTGACCTTCTCCGCTGCCGTCAAGAAATTCGGCTACGACCAGGTCCAGAGCTACAACAACGATGGTAAACTGGTCAATCCTCTTTCCGGCAATTCATTCTTTGAAATCGGGGACCTTGAACCTGACATTTATTTCGCCATCGACACCATGAAGGTCGGCGGCATTTCCAAGCCTTTCGGTTTCACCGATCCCCGCGGAGAGACGTTTTACCGGATTGTCCAGCTGCAAAGCCGGACAGACCCGCACATAGCCAGCCTGCAAAAGGATTACGCCAAGATACAGAACGCCACCATAGAGGAAAAACGAGCGGATTTTCTGGCAGCCTGGATACAGGAAAAAGTAAGATCTACTTATTGTATGCTGGATTCCGCTTACCAGGGTTGTGCGGAACTCTCGAAATGGCGCCAAACACAAAGCGGTGCCAAGCCGTGAGGCAGTTCGCCCAAGCAGGAATCAAACAAGCCCATGACATGCCTCGCGCTTTCCATCCGTTTGTCCCGCGGTGTTTGATGTGAAAGCCACGACCCGCATCTCCCCTTCCCCCGTCTCCCTGGCAACTCCCCCCCCTTGCAAGACGACCTACCAACCGGTTGCATGCAGGAGCTATTCCGAAATGACACCCTTCCCATATCCCCTCCATCCTATCCCTTTCCGCCTGTTACGCACAGGTTTTCGGAGTCCCGTGTCACCCGTCCCCCTTTGGCTGTGCGAAGTGGGGAAGCCAAACGCCTCAAGAGCAACGATACCAAAGCCCGGTCATCAACGATCCGACATTCACTACGGACTGCGGTGGCATACGCGCTGCCTCCCTTATCCCCGGCCTGATGGCACCCGTCAACTGGCTCCCATCCCACCCGACGACATGGCTAACTGATTCCCGAGATGTTTTTTTGAAAGTCAAATGCCATTCTAATCAATCAATTGAAAAGACAACCCTATGCTTTCCACTTCGAAAAACACTTCGTCGAATCATGTGTATTGAATGAAATACGAAGCGCTCATCCGGCCGGTATCACTGTAACGGGGAAGGATGAGCGCCTCGTATCGGGTTCTGACCACTGAATCACGCCTGCCAACCTGCCATCGGCTAGTATTTCGCAGGAAACTCAGCTTATCGTGTCAGACTTTCATATCACAATCATTTGATGCCGTGCATCCACCGGGTGATGACCGGACCGAGCAGCAACAGCACGAGACCGGAGCCAATGGCGAAAAAGCCTATGTTATTGAAGACACCCATCGCCAGCTCCAAGCTTGCTTCCGGTGTGGCGATGGCAGGGTCTACCGCAGTCAGTTTCGCAATATGCTTACCTGCCTGGTGGGCGATGGATGACGACAGAAACCAGATTCCCATGAGAAAACCCACGATTTCACGGGGCGCGAGTTTCGTGACCAGGGAGAGACCGACCGGCGACAGGGACAGCTCACCCAAGGTATGCAAGAGGTACAGCATGATCAGGAAAACAGCCGGTACAAGACCTGCCTCTGCGCTTCCCTTGCCGAGGTTCAACACCAGGAAACCACATCCCAAAAGCACCAGGCCGATGGTGAATTTGTATGGTGCGGCCACTTCTTTGCCAGACTGCGCGAGTTTGATCCAAATCCAGGAGAACACCGGCGCGAAAATCATGATGAACAAAGGGTTGACGGATTGAAAAAACGTGGTGGTCAGATCCGCTCCCATGAAGTTCTTATTGACATTCCGCTCCGTAAAGAGGTTCATCGCGGATCCGGCCAATTCAAAGAATGTCCAGAATACCGTTGTGAACAAGAGGAGAATGACTACCACCCAGATCCGCTGTTGTTGTGCCCTTTCATATTTCGGTGCCACGATGAAGAGCAGATAGATGATGATGGCCGCGCCAAGGACTGCCAGCAATATGTCCACGATGTCATTCTGCAGAATCAGCAGATAAGCGACGGGGACCATCAACAAGGTCGCCACGTAGGGAAAGATATTGCCGTTGATTCCGGCAAACTTAGTCTCGGCGGCATTTTCCGGAGCCAGGCCCTCCTGTTCGTAATATCCCTTGCTTTGCGCATACAGGAAGATGACGTAACCCAGCATCATACCTACGCCGGCGGTCAGAAAACCGTAGGGCCAGCCCTCCAGCTCACCGATGGCGCCGCAAGTCAGTGGCGTCAGGAACGCACCGATGTTTATCCCCATGTAAAAAATGGTGAACGCACTGTCCCTGCGCGGGTCTCCATCGGGATAAAAACGGCCGATCATACTGGAGATATTGGGCTTGAAGAAGCCGTTTCCGATAACCAACAAAGCCAAGCCGGCATAAAAGGTTGTCTGGTTGTCCATGAAAAGGGTGAACTGTCCTGCCGCCATCAGCAGCGCCCCCCAAGTGATGGCCTTCCGGAATCCCATCAGTTTGTCCGCAAAGTACCCGCCGAGGATAGGAGTCAGGTATACCAACGCGCCGTATGCACCATAAATGCCATAGGCTGTCGGGTCGTCGAATTCAAATCCTCCTTTCGCGATATCTGCCGTCATGTATAGCACAAGCAAGGCACGCATGCCATAATAACTGAACCGTTCCCACAATTCCACCAGAAAAAGCGCAAAAAGTGCCTTGGGGTGCACTTTCCTGTTAGAGAAAATGACAATGGCAATCCAGGCGGCGACCGCCGCCCAGGACAATAGCATGAGTTTGTAAGCTGGATGCATGTTTAAGATGATTTTAGTTCTTGTGGCCAACCGACCTGGACGCAAAGACACAGCCAGGCATTCCGAAGCCACCGTGACCGTAATTGTTCTTCCTGAAGCCGGTTATGATATGGCATGTCAAATGCAAGCGCGGCTAAAAATAACCGTTTTTTTGAGGATGGCCGAAAAAAGCAAATTATTTTACGAAACCGCCTGCTATTCCTTTCTTTGTTTGGAGGATGTAAGTAAAACAAGCTGATTCCAAGTCTGCTATGATTCAGTCCTTCCCTCCGTCCCGTTGGGCCCTTTGCGCCACCAGCCGATTACTTTGCTCCAAATGTCGAGGCGCGTCATCCACCACCAACCGACCAAGGCGGGGATACCCAGGTTCAGCACAAAAAGAAGGAAGGTGGCACTCAGGACGGCGACGGGAGCCGCACCCAGCGGTTGCCAGAAAAGGATGGCCAGTTCCCCCCTTGCCAACAACCCCATGACCGGCGGCAAAGGCATACCTGACTGTATCAGAAAAATAGATGACACACCGCACCAAGCCGTCCACCAACCTGGTCGAATGTCGAAAAAGGCCAACAGCAGGACGTACTGGCTGGTATATATGCCATACCGCAGAAATGCAAGAAGCAAAGCAGACCATCGGTGTTGCCGGTCCTGCAGCAAAGGAACCAAACTGCGTAACCACACCAATACTTGCCGGACCGGTTTCCAACTCACGTCCAACTTCTGCAGCAGCAAGAAAATAGTTCCCAGGTTGAAATAAATCCAACACATCAAGCCAAAGGCAAGCACGCCAAGAGAGGTAACGAGCATGGTTAATTCGGAAGGCAGATAGCCCTGCTCCAGGCTGTACATCAGCAGCCCCGGAATGCCGCATCCCAGGATGGCCAGCCATTGCGCCATGCCTCCCAATGCAGTGGACACCAGCGCGGCACCTTCCCCGCCATGTCTGGCCAACATCGCTCTGCCGCCGTATTCCCCAACCCTGTTGGGCGTAAGGATTCCCAAAGTGATACCGACCAATACGCCCCGCACGGCCGTACGCCACCCCATGACACACATCGGTCTTTGGAGCAGCTGCCATTTCCGAACTTCCAACCAAAGGTTCAACGGTACCAACACAATGCACGGCAACAAGTACCACCCGGTGCGATGCAACAGCGCCTGGCTCCAACCAAACCCATCCCCTTTCGGCAGCGGGTGTTCCGCTATCTGCCGGTAAAGTACCCATCCCAACAGTAGGGACAAGGATACCTTTAACAAGAGGTTGGCTATCGACCGAAGAGGCATCAGCGTTGGAAAGGCGGTTAGGATTAGAATCTAAAAAGGAAAGTTAGCGGATTCAATCCAACGGAGGACGTACCTTTACCGATATTATGAAAAAAACAAGTTCACTAAGATTCATCGGTATCGACCCGGGTACCAACATCACTGGCTATGGCGTCATCGAGATAGCATCCGGAGAGCTGAAACTGCTTGATCTTGGCGTCATCACCATGCAATCAAAGGATGAACATCCGGAAAAACTGAAGGATATCTTCCAAGCCATCCAAGCGCTTGTCAACCGGTTCCAGCCGCACGAAATGGCAATCGAAGCCCCTTTTTACAGCAAGAACATCCAATCCATGCTGAAACTCGGCAGGGCACAAGGTGTGGTGATGGCAGCCGCCATGGTCAGCGGCATACCTGTTACGGAATACGCCCCGCGTAAAGTGAAGCAATCCATAACCGGCAAGGGGAACGCCACCAAGGAGCAAGTGGCCGCCATGTTGAAGCATATTCTGGGAACTCGGTTGGAAGAGACCCTGCCGGATGCCACCGACGCCCTCGCCGTGGCTATTTGCCATTACTACCAGCATAGTTCCATCACCAACGGGAGCAAACGATACAAGGATTGGTCCGCTTTCCTTAAGGACAATCCGACGCGCAATGGCTGATACGGCCTACCCAACGAAGCACAAGTCAGGGCAGAACCGGCGGAGCAAACACAGGACTTGGGGAATGTAGATTCATGCGCCCATCGAACGAGCGATCAGGTCGGCAGTAGCCGCCATGCCGGCGGCATCCATGTCGAGCTTGGGAGCGGACAGGTTCATTTGTCCCTCGTGTTGGAACGGAATCAAGTGTATATGGGCATGCGGCACTTCCGTCCCGACAACCAACACCCCCACCCTTCTGTCCGGAAAAGCACGGCCGAGCCCCTTTGCCACCCGCCTGGAAAAAAGCAGTAGATCCGTGTACCAATCTTCCGGAAGATCGAACAGGTAGTCCCGTTCCAGTTTGGGGATGCACAGCGTGTGACCCTCGACATTCGGGCGAATGTCAAGGAACGCCAGACAGGTATCCGTCTCCGCAATCCGGTAACAAGGAATTTCACCGCGGATGATGCGGGTAAAAATGCTGGCCATGTGAAATGTGCTTTCGATTTATTGGCTATCAACCGGCAGAACGATGGAAAACCCTTCGGTCCTTGCTTGACAGACCCCTGCAATCGGCCGGAATGGACGGCCGTCAAATGAAAATGTCCACCACCTCGAATTCCATCATCCCCCCGGGAGTCTGCACTTTCGCCACCTCCCCGACCTTCTTTCCCAACAATCCGCTGCCGATGGGGGACCCGGCGGATATTTTTTTGAGCTTGAGGTCCGCTTCCGATTCTGAAACGATCTTATACGTCAGTTTGGCGCCGTTCTTACGGTTCACGATTGTCACGCTCGTCAGCAACCTGACCTCCGAGGTGTCCATATCACTTTCGTTGATGATACGTACATTGGCCAAGGTCTTCTCCAATTCGTTGATTTTCAATTCCAACATTCCCTGCGCATCCTTGGCCGCATCATATTCCGCATTTTCCGAAATATCCCCCTTCTCCCGAGCCTCTGCTATTGCCATAGCAACCTGCTGGCGTCCGGTCGTTTTCATTTCCTCCAGTTCGGATTTCAGGCGGTCGTACCCGTCTTGTGTGAGATAAGTAATATTGCTCATGATCGTGATATTGGTCAGTCATGTATCCGCTACAACAGGATTTCCAATCGGTTCTGCAAATCGGCCCCCTGGTCTACATGCCCTCCGTTTGTCGCGGGTAACTTTAGGGCGTCTGCATTACGCCGTCGGATTGCAGCATATACAAGCGAATCGGAACAATGGCTCTCCGAACAACGCAGGGCCAGTACAGTGTTTTTCCGACATTCGGTCTGCCTTGTATCACCCGGTATATTCCGACTGTGGGCTGATAGATGCGGGGCAATGCAAGCGGTAGGACGTCAGGGCGGTCATCCATGTACAGCGGACAAAAAACAAAACGTTCCCAACCAATAGATTGAAAACGTTACGCTTGTTCAACAAAAATAAAAAATAACCGGCAAACATGAAACAATAGCCGGAATTTTGTGCCGTCAGCCGGGGATGGCAACAGCCACGCGACCGGGACCGACCCCGAAGGGTAAGCCGCGGTTCAATCGCGAGGTAGCCCTGGAACGGCGGCACCATCCCTCCCGACCAGCATCAGCCACTCAAGAGAGAAGCCCCCGCAAATAGAACCCAGCCTGGAACCGCGAGAACACCCGTACGGAACAGGAACGGGCGTTCTCGCGGACTGGAGTTGGAGACCTTAACCCATGGCAGCAGACCGACGGCCCCGGATGCACATGCCAAGACATGGTGGCGCAAAACGGAGCTGTCAGATGTTGATGCGCACGGACAGGTTGTGCGTACCCTGATAAATCTTGGTGGTACGATAGGCATAATCGAAGGCTACCTTCGGCGCACCGTCCTTTTTGCTGACCGGTACATTCAAGGTCACACCGCCTGCGAGACCGGTATACAGCGGCGCGGTGGCGGAATCACCTTGCTGGGAGAGCTGACCGAAGTCAAGCCGGTATCCTCCACGCAACATGACCAGGTCCCGAAAGGAAAACTCCACACCACCACCGATATTGTCTTCGGAAAAAGCGTTGGATGTGTAATTCCCGACAAGCGTGAAGCGGTTGCTGCCCGGCAGGTAGAAATCGTAGGACATCCCGATATTGAGGACGGACTGGAGTTCCGGCGCAGTGGACCGCTGGGTGGTGATGATCCCGTGGCGGTTGTCAAAGGAGGGTATTTCCATTTCCGTAGAGAGACCCTCACCTTTGAACTGCAGTCTTCCCCCCACATTCCGGAGCGAAATGCCGAATTTGAAATTCTCCTTCTCACCGGTCACATATTGCACACCGGCATCGAGTGCTACGGCCGTGGCAGTAACATCCTCAATCCCCTGGGAAACTACCCGAACCAGCGCCCCGACGGACACCTTGTTCTCGAAGATGTGGGAGTAGCCGATTCCCATATTGAAAAAACGAGGGGAAAAGGTGGCACCGGTACCTTCCGGCTGGGTGGCCGTCGTGCGGGGAATATCCCCGAAATCAAGCGACATCAGACTAATGCCGATGGCGCTGTTATTACCGATTCGCTGGGAGATGCCGAGGGCATTCATGGTGATGTCCGTACCCTGCAGGTAGACTGTATGGCCGAAGATGACCTCTGTGCTGGTGATACGGGCAAGGCCGGCGACATTCAGCCGCATGGCTTCCACACCCCCTACCATCGAAGTGGTCATGGAATGGAGTCCGGCGCTACGGGCCCAAGGATTCATAAGCAGCTCCGGTGCGCCTGCCTCCCCTTGCCGGTCGGGATTCCCGGCATGAACACCCGACAGGGACAGCAGCATGACCGATGCCGTCAGTATGGCGTAAAGGAATCTATTCATAAGAATCATCTGTTGAAAAGAGATGAGGTTGTCCTTGCGGGAGAGCGGCCGTCGGGCCACCTCCCGCAAGGACAACAAGGATAAGAGTTAGTTAGCGCCGGTCGGATCGAACTGTCTGTTGATTCCGAACCACTTCAGGGTTCTTTCCCCGAGTCCTGGCGCGACAACATGAACGAGGTAGACCCCGCTGGCGATTGGAATACCCCTGGAGTTCTTCAAATCCCACTCCAGGTCCGGAATGACCTGGGCGGTGGGTATACCGCTGCCGATGGGAGCGGGTGGTTGTTCGTCACGATTGTACTGCCGGATGAACTTACCGTCCAGGGAATAGATGGTCACGGTACATTTGGCGGGCAGGTTGGTTATCTTGACGATATTCGTCACCCGGGAGTCCTCATACTCGGAGAAGGCGTAATATGGGTTTGGAACCATATTGATCATGTCCAGTGCGGACTCGATCCCCACTTCATCCAGCGGGGAAGCCTGTTTGCCTTCGATTTTGAAACGGTAGGTCGGGTATCCGTTGAAGTCACCCGTACCGGTGGACACCTGGTAGGGATTGTCGACACGCAACTTGACGACCACCTCGTTGGGAACCAATCCTTCCGCATAACTCAGCATACGGGTGTTGGTCGCCAGTACAGGCAGGCCTGCCCAGATCACCCGTTTGAGCGCATTCACCTTCTTGAGGGAATTTTCGTTCGGGTCGAAACGGGTGCGCAGGTAGGCGCAGCTGTCATACACTTCGTTCGTCACATAAACATAGTGTTGCCCCCCGGCGAAATAGTGCATCGGGCTGAAAGGACTGAAACCGGGTAGCAGGACATCCGCGGTCGGGTTGAACATCATGTCCGCCCCGTTCGGTTTTCCGTCCGGATAAGCCTCCAGGAAGCCGTTGGCTGCACTGTAGGCAGAATTTTCCGCAAAAAAGACGTTGAGCCGTTCTCCCGTTTCCACGTCGATGGCATATCCGGGGAACCAACCCATACCTTTGCCGTCGCCGTCCTCATCCGGGAACCCGTCGTTGTCGCTGTCTTCCTTACCGACGGAATTACCGTCACGGAGGTCGAACTGTACATTGCCGCCCTCGGAATCCACCTGGTCACCCGCTTCGTTCGCGGCGAGCCGGTACTCGTTGATCATGCTTTCCACCACAACGCAGCGGCTCCATTTGGACTTGTCCGGCGTGAAGACGATGTCCACGTTGCGCACCTGTTTCAGCAGCGATTCGTCGTTGACAAGGTTGGCATTGCCTTGTTTCCAGGCTGGGGACAAGTAGAAGGATTCGTTCTGCTGCGGGCGGACTTCCCAATCGCAGACCATGTAGGGCACGAAATAGCCGGGACCGATATTGGCCAGCACCTCCTGTCTCCGGGTCAGCCATTTGTTCTTGAACCGGACATAATCGAACACCAGGCTGGTGAAAGGATTGGAGCTGCTCGTATATCCGTCGGGCACACCGGAGAACCAGAACGGCTTGGTACCATCGGCATAGGAAGCCTCGTAGCCGATGCCGCCGCTGGATTCCTGGGCTTCGTTGTAGGAACCGAGGTCATCGGTTTGGCCGATGGCGATGGAGAATCCGTACTGGCCGAAGATCTGTTCGTTGAGCGACTCGATGGTGGTATCCGACAGGATGGCCGGTTCGTTTCCATTGATGTCGCGGAACTGCCAGAAGACCTGGTTGTCCAGTTTGGTGTTCGCCATGTTTTCGTCGATGAAAGTCACTTCGAACTCCCCGTCGAGCACATCCAATGGGTTGTATATCCGGACATCGATCGGACCTCTGCCGGCTTTGTAGACCATTTCGCCTGTGAAGGACCCATTGAGGATGGCCTCTCTGGTTTCGTCGGTGATGTCGAGGAAATTCCCGCCGACACCGACCCCGTCGATGCGGGTGATGACCGGGCCTTCACCATAATTGGCATTGAGGTAGCGGTCTGTGATTGGACGGGGAGTGGGTGTGTACGTACGGATATTCCGACGGCCTTCCAGGTAGGTGGTCCGCTGTCCCAGCTGCGAAACGGGATCGAACTGTTCGTAGTTGTTATAGGCATAAGACTTGACCGAGAAGTAGTACCGGCGGTGGTTGATCAGCTTGCGGTCGCCGGTGGCGAACTGATCCTCGTTGATCGGGAAGGTGTGGCGGATACCGAGGTCAAGGCCTTCCACCTGAGGTTCCGGATAGAAGACGAATTCGGGCGCGCTGGGATCCGTTTCTTTGCCTGGGTTCGCTACGGCGACCCAGTTGTACACGGTGTTGATGCCGTTCTTGACATCCACCTGATAGATCAGCCGTGCCTTGTCCGGGTTGTTGAAATCGGCTGTACCTACATTCGGGTCGGCCAGCTGGTAGATGAGGTATCCCTCGAAGTTGAAGGTATTGTCCACGCCTTCCGGGAAGCCGATGCCGACCTCCTCATACTTTTCCTGGAAGTTGTTGGAACTGGGCCCGTTGGTCAGGACGGCGATGAGCTGCTGGTCGAGTTCGATCCAATCCACATCCGGTGCATCCGGACCATCGACGATGTCGAAACAATTGTCAAAGAGGTCCTGTGCGATGTCATCGGCCACCTTGAGGCGGGAGATGTCCGGGCAGGGATATTCCAGTTCCGGGATCCAGACTGCCCCGATGATGAGTTCGTTGACCGCACCCGGTTGCAGGAGGAAAGGACCGGAGGCCTGGACTGTCCGGCGATCGTAGGCCGGGAGGGTGGCGGAGCACATGGACCAGCCGTTCGGGTCGTCCGGGTCATCCACGAAAGCATAACGAATCAGGTCGGTGTTGCCCGGGTTGTAGGCATCGTCGCCAAAGCTGAAGGGGGTGCCGTCCCGCCAGCTGCCGGAGAGGTAGCGATAGAATTCAGGACCGGTACCGGGGTCTGTGGTACCTGGTTGCGGGGGTGGCTGGCCGGAGCCGGAACGGTTGATATAAGTAAAGGAGGACATACCGAGCTCGTTACGGTTCTCATCGAGCGGGCCACGGAAATAATCGATACCGACGATCGGGATTTCCGTACCGTAGGTGGGCGTGTTGCTGGAACCCACCGGGCAGGAAGTCCCTACCGTGCCGTCCTCGGCATCGGCGTTGTAGGTGTAAGCCAGGGAGCGGCTGGTATCGCAGCCGATGAAGTCATCTTCCGAGCAACCGAGGTCCGCATCGACCCACATGGCGAAGTAGGTGCTGTCGATATCCTCACTTGCGCGGTTGATGAGTTTGTACCGGTGGAACGTCATGTCGTTGATCTGGTCGTTGGTGGCATAAGCGAAAGCCTGCACCTGGACTTCCATACGGATGGAGAAACCGGTGGATTCCCCGTGGGTGGCTCCTCCTCCTTCGTCATTGTAGATCCAGAAGAACATCTGGTCCGGATACTGGGGCGGGAGACGGTTGCCGAACTGGTCTTCCTCGCAACCACGGATTTCGATGATGGGGAAATCGCCTTGGAGGGGGTCGTAATAGAGGTCACCGTCCTCATCCCAGAAACCGGCGAGTCCCTGGTCGGTGTCCGGCAGATCGAACTGATTGATGGAAAAGAAGTAAGGATTCCGACGACCCGGCCATCCACGCACACCCGCCGGTATCATGTCCACGGTGTACTCCGCGCCTTCGTCGCGGGCGGCCCGGAACATCTCGAGGTGTTGTTCGATTTCCTCGCGGGTCACTTCGAAGAAGCGGTCCCAGCGGTCGCAGACATCCTTGGAGGTGGTGCCTTCGTCCGGTTTGAGCGGGCCGGTCCAGAAGTCACTCCGGTTGCTGGCGTTGCCATATTGTTGGCAGGCCACCTTCAGGTTTCCACCGGGGTCCACGCCGCCGAGCCAGACGGCGCCGGCGAAGATGGAGGACACCTCGGTCTGGCCGGGTTCCACTTTGGGAACGACATACTTGCCGTCGCTACGGTCCCACCAGACGTCGCCACCGGTGGTCAGCGTCGCTCGGATGTTGTTGACGTTCTGCTGTGCCTGCCGCTTGGCGGTGGTACATTGCTCCCGAAACCGCACCGGCTCATTCGGCCTCGGAGCCTGGTCCTTCGGATTGTACCAAGCGTAAGCCGACAGGGAGCACATCCAGAAAGCCACTGCAACGGAGCATAATTTTTTCAAATTGCGCATGGTTGTCATTTTAGTTTGATTGGGTCCGGAAAGCCGCGCGGGCTACCCGATCGCCCATGGATTGTTTTGTCTCTGATCAGAAATCGAAAATCGCTCCGAGGAATATCCTTCTCGGAAGGCTATACAGGTCCGGGTTCAGCAGACGCCAGGAGTAAGCGGCCAGGAAGGAATCCAGGCTGGAGCCGGGATCGAGGCCGTTTTCCAGGAAGCGGATACCACGGGCGGAATTGAGGAAGCCGTCATCCTTGGGCGAACCGGTGAATCGGTACACACCCTGTATGTTGCGGCGGTCCAGCACGTTGGATACGCGGAGATAGACATTGAGGCCCAGCGCACGCTGGGATTCGGGTTTCGACAGGTTGAAAGATTTGTCGACCTGAGCGTTGAGCGTCAGGTTCCAGGGCAGCCGCGATCCGTTGATGGAGCCCTTGATTCCGGAGGCACCGAGTGCATCCGCCTGGAGGGCGGCGGTGTAGGGGCGGCCGGAGACGGCGATTCCCGTCAGGTTCAACCCGGCGTTGGCGAAGATGTCGACGCCGGCGATCGTCGGACCGTTGTAAGATTTGCCGGAGCCATAACGATAGTCGACGATACCGCTGATACGGTGTCTTTCGTCGTAACTCATCGGGAAAAGGGAACGCTGCACACCGCGGCCGCCGACACCGCGGGAAGAGTTGGCATCGGAACCGGTTCCGTCGGCGAACTGTAGCGTGTAGGTGAGGTTCATCGAGATGTTGCCGGTCCGGCGCATGTCATAGCTGACGGAGAAACCCTTGACCGTGGCGAAGTCCAGGTTGTCATAGGTTTCGTACACGTTGACCGGTGCGGGGATGAACTGATAGAAGCGGCTCTGGATCATATCCCGCAGTTCCTTATAGTAGGCGGAGATCTTGAGGGCCGTCGAATTGCTGAGCTTCTGTTGGAAGCCCACTTCGTAGTCGACCGTACGTTCCGGTTTCAGGTTTGCATTGGACCGGAGGCCGCTGCCGTTGGTTTCCCAATAGAAATAGGTGAGCGGGCTCACGAAGCTGTTGCTGGGTGGCCGTTGAACCAACACGTCGTAGTGGGCGAAGAAGTTGGCCTCGTCCGAAATCGGGAAAGAGAATGCCAGGCGGGGCATCCAGTTTATCTGCGGCTTGTAATCCTCGAAGGAGATGTCCGGGTCGAATCCTCTGCTCGTGATGTTGCGTTTGGTTTCGTCATCCTCCGCATAGCGGGGATAGACCAGGCCGCCGCCGAAGATTTCGAAGCCGCTGTTGGCCGGTTGCCCGCTTGGGAAGTACCAAGTGTCACCATCGCGGTAAGCCTGTACGGCCTGGCCGCCTTCACTGGTCACATAGACCTTGAAGTCGTCGTTGATATTGCCGGGAATGTCCGTACCGAAGCGGCCGCGGAAATCGCCGGCGTCCATGACATCGTACAGAGAGTATGGATCCTTAAGTACTTTGCTGTTGGCATCGAAGCGGTCCACCCGGAGGCCGACACGGAAGATAACATCGCGGAACGTGAACTTGTCCTGGATGAACGCGGCCTGGTAGTTCGGGCGGAATGCGGCGACCGGAAAAGTCCGTGTCCCGTTGGCATCCTCTGCGGTGAAGAAATCCTCGAACGTGATGCCATCGAGCTGGTTGCCGAGGTAATCATAACCGAAATAGCTCAATCCCAACGCATTGAAGTCATTCAGCTCCCGTGCGGAAAACATGGACAAGCTGAGCTGGGAGGGATCCATGCCGTCCACATTGACGTATTCGTTGACATTCTGACCCAGCACATTGCGGACATTCTGGTAGAAACGTTTGTCCGTGAGGTCGGTCTGGATGGCGGGGGCATAGATGGCGTAGTTGGAGTCCGCCACATAGAGGACGGTGTCGCCGGTGAAGGCGTCGATCGAAAGGTACGGGGCCTGGAAAGTACCCACCTGCTGGGTGGTGTCGAGGCCCTGGCCCTCGAGGTGTTGGTTGGCGAGCAGCCTCGCGACAGTCCATAGGTCCCTGGGATTGATGGAATAGGCCCTGCGGACACTTTGCTCGTACCAGATGCCGAACTGGATGTTGTGGCGGGCACCGGAGCTTCCCCGGGGTACCAGTTCGAAGGAGGTGCTGGCGTTGAAGGTGTAGAGGTCGGAATTGGACTTCGAGTTCACATTGTATATCTGGCCGACATTGGTATGAAGATCTGTCCAGACCGTGCTGAGGAAGCCCGGCACGCGGCCGTTGATGACATCGAAATCGTCGAAGGAGTTGTTGTCATCCGGGTTGATGATGTAGCGGGTGAGGACGGGATTGATATCACCGTTGGGCGTGAATCCCTGGAAGCTGCGGGTATAATCCGTATGTTTGAAATCCGACAGGACAAGGATGGTGTCGCCGATGGCGCTCGGAACGAAATCCAGGGTGGGCTCCCACTCCAGGTCGTAGCGGCCGATGTAGCCGTAGTTGAAGAGATTGTCTCCGTGCCGCCTGTCGGCGACGGAGCTGGTTCCTTTTTCGTAGCCGAACTGCAGGATATACACCGCATTTTGAATCAGCGAGGAAGTCTGTGCGGCAGGATCGGCGGATGTGGCGGAGGCTGTGCCTAACCGATGGCGGAGCCGGAGGTTGCCGCGGTAGCGTTGCTCTTCGCTGGTAGGGTTGTTATGGCTGTTGAACACCCGCCAGACACCGGGCGTGAATTTGTTGCGGATGGAATAATAGGTTCCGGAGAAAGTGACATCGACATTCTTGCCGAGGCTGGCGTCCAGTTTGGCCGTCAGGTCTACGGAGGTCCGGTCTTCGTTCGGCTTGTAACGCAGTCGGTCGACATCCTGGTTGGTCAGCTCCTCCGCACTCGGCTTGACGGTATTGCCGATGACACGGACCGGCTGCTGTTCCAGTGCCTGCCTGACTTCGTCCTTGACGATGAACACATCCGTAGCAGGAGGGTCGTCGTCCAGGTTGTACTGATATTGTCCGCCCAGGCGGTAACCCAAGATGGTCTTTCCCTTGCTTTTGATGAGCGGCCCGCTGAGGGTGACACTGGCAAGCCGCTGGTCGTAGGGATCCAGGTACTTGGAGGATTCCAGCTCCACCCCGCCGCTGAAGGATTCGGAAGGTCCTTTCGTCGTTACCGAGATGATCCCGCCCGTCACGTCGCCGTAGCGGGCTTCCACCCCACCGGTGATGACCTGGAGCTGCTCGATCTGCTGCTTCGGAATCATTCTCCCGCTCACGCGGATCCCGTCGATGTAATAGTTAGTCGCATTGCTACGCGAACCACGGATGCTGAGCGCCTCTCCCTCGTCGGCCGAAGCGATCCCTGCGCCGAGGGAAGCCAGGGCGTTGACATCCCGTGTCGGCAGGTTCCGGATCTGTTCGCTCGACAGGGTGCTGCCTTGGGTGGTGTTGTCCTGCTCGATCAGCGGTTTCTCATACTTCACCACGATTTCGGTGAGCGTGACCCCCTGGGAAAGGCCGGCATCGAGTTTGTTGGCTTTGCCGGCACTGATCGTCACCCCTTCCACCCGGGTTTCCTGATAACCGGTGTAGGAGAACACCACGTCATAGGTGCCCGGGTCCAATTCGGTGATGCTGTAAAAACCGTTGAAATCCGTCTCTGTACCGGTCAGCAGCACACCGCTTCTGTAAAGAGCCACCGTACCGAAGATGATGGGTTCTCCGGAATCGGCGTCCGTCACCGAGCCCTGCAGCGAGGTCTGGGCGAAGGTTGTCACGCCGGCCGTCACCATGGCTAAGGTGAAGAGTAAATAACGTAGCATAGAATTGGGTTTTGTTAGTTTTGACCGCATGCCTGGCCACGCGGACAGACAAAGCGCAAACTTAGTGAAAACAAACTTCAAGACCAAACGGAATACAAGCTTTGCCGAACACCGCAAAAGCCTGGGTTTCCTTTGCCAACGAAAATACCGACCGCCCTTATTCCTGCCGGATAAAGTATCGGGGCGACAATAAAGCAATATTTCTTCGAATTAACAAGCATGCCGGTCGCAGCAACCCATCGCGCCCTACCGGCGCCTATACGCATGCATCGGAAGAAGGCGGCGGCCGTTCCCCTTGCCGGCAGGAGCCGTTCTCCTTTCTCTTCCTACAGTGCGACGGATAAAAATAACCGGGTCGCGCCGTATGAATTGACGCTTGGCAGACTACAGTCCAGTTTGCCGCTGGTATTACGGGGACTACAAGCGTTTCAGAAGGGGGGGAATACCAAATCGCAAGGAACTCCACCTCGATCCTTGACGAATTGTACTATTTTTGACCATCCGATGGGTAGCACAATGCCGGAACAACAGATTCCGGATATCGCTGCTCCCGGATGACGTTGAATACTTGCCATTAATTCCGACCCATGCGTACATTGACAGCCTGCGCTACCGCCGTACTTATCCTGGCTGCCTGCCATCCGTCTGCGATTGACATGACCTCCGTACAATTTGACCGGGAGGATGCCGCCGGGACCCTGACGGTGATGGCGTCGGGGACCGGGCGAAATGGTAGGCAAGCGGTTGACGCCGCCTGTGTGAATGCCTTCCGGGCCTTGTTGTACGACGGCATTCCGGGTTCCCAATACCACCTGCCGCTCATCAACCGGGCATTTGGACCGACAAGCGGACGGCACCCCTATCTGGAGCGGTTCGACACCCCGGCCGGCTGCAAGCCTTTCCTCACGAGCAGCGAACGGATCCGTCGGGCGGTCCGACCACCAGGTGCCAAGGGCGCATATGCACTTGTCAGACTGCGCATCCACGTGGCTGCCCTTCGGCGGGAACTTGAACACCAGCAGGTCATCCGTTCTTTCGGATTGTAATTTTTCGACATGAAAGCATACCAACCCTTTGCCATCCTCGCCAGCCTTCTCGTCCTATGGCAGCCTGTGCGTACCGACGCCCAGGAGATGGAGGAAGTTCCTGCGTCCCGCCCCCTGCAGCCCAGCATCATGGTCGTCCCGTTCGCCCGGGCCGACCAGGACATGCGCACGGTGCTCGAACAGGACGAGGTGCTCCGGGTCGCTGTCACCAAAGTGAAGGAAGCGTTCGACCGGCGTGGGTTCTCCACGGTTGACTTCCGGGCGAGGGTCCGGCAGCTGCAGACCGACAAAGCCATGGAAATGGAAAACCAGTCTTCCCTGAAACAGGAACTCATCGAATTGTCCGGAGCGGATATCTGGGTGGAGACGGAAGCGAACATCGCACGGTCCTCCAGCGGCAACGGAGTGACCGTCCTGCTGACTGCATTCGACGCGCATTCCGGCCTGTCCCTGGCGAACAAGGTGGGCAATTCCCCCCGTTTCTACACGGAACAATTCGAGAAGCTGGCGGAAAAGGCTGTGGAAGGCATGGCGGAGGATTTTCTGAACACCTTGCAACTGAAATTCGACGACATGGTGCTGAACGGCCGGCCGGCGGCACTCAACATCACGTTTGCCGAACAATCCGACCTGGACATGGACAGTTTCGTCGCCGGCCAGGATCGCATGTTATCCGAAATACTGGAGGAATGGCTAGCCGAGCACTGCTTCAAGGGTTATTACCATATCCAGGGCGTCACGGCCACCAAGCTCCTGGTGGATGAACTGCGGCTACCACGCTCGGATGAACAGGGACGGCCTTACCGCCCCACCCGATTCGCCGCGGAATTGCGGAACTTCCTCCGCAGCCTGGGATTGGAATCCACCCGGGATGTGCAAGGGGGGCGTATCTTCATCACCATTCAATGACCGGCCGGATGTCCCGTGTACTGTCCCAGGATAATCCGGCAACAAGATTGCCATGCTGAAAGTCATACCATTCCCGGCTGAATCGGCCCGGCCCGGATTTTTCCGCCGGAACCTTACCCTGCCTGCCGTGCTCGCCTTGCCGACCTTCCTCTGCGTCCTGGGCGCATGCCCGCCGCCGTCCGCCGCCCAAGCGGCTGCATCGAGCTATCCGGTGGTTCTATCCGTGGCGAAAGCGACCCTCGGTACCGGACTGCCGCCGACCGTCGGACCGACCGTCGACCAACGGCTGTCCGCGCGGCTGATGGTCTCCCGGGAGGAGGCCCCTCCCGGACATGGTTTTTTCGTGCAAGCCCAGCTCGACCTGTTGGAATCCTACCCGCTGGAGGGCATCCAAACCCGGACGGCGGCGAAGGTCCTGCTGACCCTGGTCCTTCGGAATCATTGGGATGACACACCGCTGGCCACCTGGGAAAGGACACTGAGCGGAATCGGTACGGATTTGTCTGCCGCCGTGACACAAGCCTTACTGGGCATCGGCAAAGGAAGCGCCTCCTTGCAGCAAGTACGGGAGGAGTTCGAAGCGACAGCGCGGACATACCTGGACGCGAACTGCAGCAACCTGACGATGCAGGCCGAGACCATGCTCGGCAGCGGAGAACCCGGCGATGCCTTTGCCTTCCTGCAGGCATTGCCTCCCGGGTCACCTTGCCGGACCTCGGCGGAGCAACTGGTTCAGGAAGCCTACAGCCGATACCAGCACACCGTCTGCGAACAATTGCTCCTTCGGGCTGCGACCCGTCAGGCGGGTATGGATTACCGTGCCGCCCTGCGTGCTCTGGCCGCCATCGATGTGACCAGCCCTTGTGCCGAACGGGCGGGATCCGCTGTGAGATCCTTGCAGCAATCCATCGACGAACAACTCCGGCAGGAATACGATTGGTTGCTGCAGGTGCACAAGACGGCAGCGGCCGGCGAAGCCGCCCGATGGAAAGCCATGGAAGCCCTCTTCCTGCATTGGCTGCAGCAAAACACTCCGGCCTGGCGAACACCCTGAGGTAGTTCCGCCCGGCACCATCACGAAATAAAGATCCTATGGTCAGAATCCTGCTGATACTGCAGTTCCTAACAGGGCCCCTCCTGCGGGCACAGGAAAAGCCCTCCGCCTGGGTGCCGCCGTTACAGTCGACAGCCTCCTTCACCGTCCGCAAAGCTTTCCTGGACCAATGCCATGGTTTGTTCCTACAGGCACTGCTAGAGACCGGTACCGTCTCCCTGGTCGACCGTTCCTTGCTCGACCTGGTGGAAACCGAAAGGGAACTGCAGAAAACGGAGGACTTTCTGGACGGCAAGTTTGTCGCCCAAGGAATGGCCATCGGTGCGGCCTATATAATGCAGGGCACTTACAATCCGGCCCAGGGCCTTTTTTCCGTCGACATCCTCCGAACCGGGAACGGCCAGCTGGTCGCCCGGGAAACCTGCCACCTCGACCACCGCTGGGACGTCCTGCAATGGAGCAAGGCATTGCAACAGGTAGCCGATGCGGTGGCCGGACGAATCCACCCCCTGGATCGGATACCGGTCCTCCGGATACTGGAGGAGAAAAAAGGAAAGGCGGAAAACGTGTTGATTGCCGCCGGCAGCCGGCACGGGCTGACCAAGGGAACCGTCCTGCAAGTGTACCGCCTGGAATCGTATCCGATGGGGAACCAAACCCTGCATCGGGAGGTACCCATTGCCGAGGTGCGGACACTATATGTGGAAAACGCCGACTTCAGCCAAGGGAAGGTCCTGTTCGGCGAAAAGTCCGTTGCGGATGCCATGCGGGCGGGAACCGCCCTTTTTGCCCGCAGGCCTCCCACCCCGGCACCTTGAACTTTATCCGGCCGCCACTTCCGAACGGTCCGGCCGTGCACCCAATGAAGTTTATTTTCGGCTGACAACATGTTGCGACTAAAAACATTCTTCCTTCCTTATCTTCCTGTGGCATGCATGCTCCTGATCCTGCGAACTTCGGTGTCGGGACAGGGGCTGGAACCCGGATCGGATCCCTTCGGCAAACCCTACCGCCCCACGATCGGAACCCTCCGCCCCCTGGTGCACCCATCCGTACCGCAGGCACCGGCATTGGAGCTGGCCCGCGGCTTCTATGCGGGGCTTCATGGCAACCGGGTCAGCAGACCCTTCGATGTCGTGGACAAGAGCCAGCTTGATGACGCGGAAGCCCTCGCCCAAGCCGGTTCGGATATCCGGGATCTCCGCCGGTACTATTATTGGGCATCCGTCGGATGTCACTACCTGCTCCGCATTGAGATCATCGACTGGTCGATGATGGATGATGTGGACAGCCTCGTCGTTCCGGGCAGTCAGACCAAACGACTGGTACGTCACAAGGTCGCCACCGCCAATCTGTCCGCCCGGCTGACAGATGTCTCCACCTCCAAGATACTGTTTTACGAGAATTTCGACCTGGTGGCCGGGACACGCGACTACGACCTGTTCCGGGAGTTGCCGGATTCCGCAAGGGCCATGCGACGCCTGTATGCCATCTGCGCCCAAAAAGGCGGAGACCTTTTGCGGGACTTCCTCCCGGCGGTCGCGGTCGTCGCGGCCCCTCACCAGTTGGAAAAGGACAAACTGCATTCCTTCCTCGTCAACGACGCTCCGGTCACGGCCTACTGTCGCAAAGGCACCGAATTCAAAGTGTTCGCCCTGTACAAGACCTACCAGACCGACAACCAGACATTCCATCATGGCGAGCAGGTGGGCCGGGCGGTAAAGTCATCCGTTTATACCTGGAAATTTCCCAAATATGATGTCAGGAGCGGGAGGAAGGAAATGGCGGCAGCCCTCGGCCGGGATGCGACTCTGGTATGCGGCCGGGGTGAATTCCCCTTGCCCGCCTTCCTGCCGTCCGCCGGACGGACCAGCCTCGCCCTGTCGGATTTCCGGAACAATTGCCATGCCTCCCAAAGGAATCTCCGCATCCTCCAGGACGGATGTCTGGAGCAACTTGTCGCCCGTAGCCAACTGATGGATGCAGTGGACCGGGACATATACGACGTCCTGGTCCAGGAACAAAACCTGCAGCAAGCCATGCGGCAGGATGCCAGCCAGGGTGGCGTCCGGATCGGAAGTGAATTGCTGGTGACCGCCACACTGGAGTACCTGGACAAACGGGTGGACCTTGAACGCAGCGCACAAGTGGCTGCGCAGGCAAAAGGAAACGGCGCCGGAAAAGGCAGCAGTACGACCAAGGCCGGTCCGGCCAGACCCGCCGTATCCGTACCGTCCAAGTATCGTTACACCGCCTCCGCCACGGTGCAACTGCAGGTAACCGACGTGTCCACCGGGGAAATCCTTCTTACCAAACGCTACCAGGTGGCCGGTTCTGCCGATCTGCCCTATTCGGAAGCCAATACCTTCCGGCGATACCAAGCAGAGGAAGCATCATTCCGGAACATGTCCCAGCAACTGGGCTACGGCATTTGGCAGGATATCCGCGCGCTCGCCCTACCACCCCTTCCCCTGCTGGACATCGCCGAGCGGGACAAGAAAGGAATGCCGTCCGTATTGTTGGTCGGCGGTGGTACGCAGGCCGGACTGTCCGCCGGCAATGCGCTGGACCTTGTCCAGCTTGTCACCGAAACAGTGAACGGCATCCCGATGACCAGGGATCTTGTCATCGGGCAGCTCAAGCTTCGGGATTGCCATCCGGCCACCAGCCTTTGCACCATCAAGGGAACACTTTCCAGCGAAGCCGCCCAGGCTCTGTCCGCAGGAAAGGTCTATTGCCGTTTGAAAAAAGACTGAATCGACATGCGCCCAGACACAAGAACTTCACCGCTGAAGAGATCTCTTCTTTTGTGTATGCTGCTGACGGCCGCCAGCGTCCGCGCACAACCCTTCCCAGCCGACCAGTGGCTTGTTCCGCCCGTGCTGGACGACGAATACGATGAGATCTTTTACCACCCTGACAACGAGGAATTGCTGGTGGTCACCCGCCAGGGCCTGAAAGGAGTCGTGGACAGGACCAACCGGGTCATCGTACCGCCGGCGTACGAACGTATCCTGATAAATCCGCGCGGCATCATCTCCGCAGGCCGGAAGGGGCTGGACAGGGACCACGCCTACAGCCGCAGCGGCGGCCAGCTTTGCGATGGGTATGAAACGTGCACCTTCATCCATACGACCTTGTACAAGGTCAGCCGCGACGGCCGCTGGGGCATGATAGACGCTAACGGCAAGTCCGTCCTGCCGATCCGATACGATGCCATTGACAAAACTGGCCCGGACGAGTGGATCCTGCGGGTGGGGCAGGATACGGTCCCTTGGTCCTCCGCACCGTTCAAACCCCTGCCGCCAGCCGGATTGATCCGTCGCAACCAGGAACGGGAACGCGGATACATCCCCGGATTCACCCGGATAGCGGACACACGCAGCCGGCGCGATATCAAATACGGCTTCCTGGATGCCAAGGGGGACACCGTGGTGCCACCCCGGTACTATTTCGCACATTATTACCCGCAAGGTTATCTGTATGCGAGCCTGGACGGCAAAAATTGGGGCGTCATCGACATGCAGGACAACATCCTGGTGCCTTTCACGCTGGGAAAACCCCATTGGTTTCCGGAGGACCTCCGGCTCCCGGTCATGCGTGGGGACAAGGGAGGGGTGCTGCAGCTGCCCGCCGGAACGGCCGTGGTGCCCTTCGAATACGACCAGATCAGCCCGCTGAAGTACCATTCCGACAGGTTCCTTGTCGCACGCGAAGGAAAATGGGGCGTGGTCGATGGCGACAATCGGGTGGTGCTCCCCCTGGAACATGTATCACTCGGGGACCGGAAGCATATGACACTGGTTTACACCCTGGAGGAGGGCGGATTGCTAGGCACTTGGTCGCCATTGACCGGCCATCGCACGGCACCTGTCTTCCGGAAGGTGGCCGGACGACAGCACGCGGTTTGTTTCGTCATGCAAGACAGCACTTACGCCTTGTATGACAGTCGGACTGGACAGCGATTGTCATCGGACGGCTACCGCAAAATCAGTTCCTCGGGTGATTACTTCCTGGCGGAAAGCGAACAGGATGGAGAACGGCTGCACACCCTGCTGGACAAGACGGGACGGGTACTCGCCGGCCCTGCTGCAGCCGGTACGGTGAGGGGCTTATCCGACGGCTATTGGTGGCAGGCATTGGAGCAGGAGGACATCATAGCCGATTCGGCCGGGGATGTGATATATCGGTTCGGCAAAAGCAAAGCCGCTGTCATGGAAAACAGATGGATCGTCTTGCGGGAAGAAGATGAAAAGCGATACTGCCGTTTGGGCAGGCAGGAGCCGGGACAAGAAAGGTGGTTCACCGCATTGGAAAAGGCGTCCGAGGGAGTCCGGGTCGCCGGCAAGGACGGATTGTTCGGCTATGTG
>JBEAQU010000089.1:0-6912 GCA_041163745.1 Bacteroidota bacterium | reverse complement strand
AGAACGTCGGCAACCTGGTGTGTCCGGCGCTCTTCGACCTGGGCGAACACCGCCGGGTCGTTGTCATCAGTGTGACCGAAGGCGAGGACAAGCCGTTGAAATATCCCGACATGTTCCGCTCAGCCCAGCTTTGTATCATCAACAAGACAGACTTGCTGCCGTACCTGTCGTTCGATTTGGAACAGTTCCGGCATCATGCCCGGCAGGTACAGCCGGGGATCCGGTTCCTGGAGGTCTCCGCCACGACCGGTACCGGAGTGGACGTATGGTGCGACTGGGTCCGGTCCGAACGGGACGACCATTTCCCGGCTTGATGACCGGCAGGACCGGAACATACCATATCCACCTGCTCGGGAAAGTACAGGGGGTCGGCTTCCGGCCTTTCGTCCATCGGCTGGCCGTGGCGGAAGGATTGGCCGGCACGGTCCGCAACGGGGCTGACGGTGTGCACATCCACTTCCAGGCGGGACTACGGGAGGCCGAACGGTTCTACGGGCTGTTGTTGCGCGAGGCGCCGGTATCGGCCAACATCACCGCGCACCGGATGGAGGAGCTGCCGGTCATGTACTTCAAAGGTTTTCATATCCTGCCCTCACCGAAATCGGACGGTGCCGTCGCCTTGTTGCCTACGCCGGACACCGCCTTGTGTCCGGCCTGCCGGGCCGACAGCCTGGATCCCGCCAACCGCCGCCACCGGTATCCGTTCGTCACCTGCACCACCTGTGGCCCACGATACGGTATTCAGCAAAAGATTCCGTTCGACCGGGAGCACACCACGATGGCCAAATTCGACCTCTGCCCGACCTGTAGGGCGGAATATCGGACACCTGGCGACCGGCGTTTCCATGCACAGACCCTGTCGTGTCCGCAATGCAGCTTCCGCCTGGTCTATCACCGGTTGCATGCCGCTCGGACGGAAGGACCGGCCACCGGTTCCGAAGCCCAGGCCCGCATGTTGGCGGCCGTGGTCGGCGACCTGCTGGAAGGCCGGATTGTCGGCATCAAGGGTCTCGGCGGATACTTGTTATTATGCGATGCGACACAAGCGGAGCCGATCGGCCGGCTTCGGAACCTGAAGCACCGGCCGGAGAAGCCGTTCGCCCTGTTGTATCGGGACAGCAAGCAACTGGCGCGGGACACAAGATTGTCACCGGCCATGGTGGAGGCGTTCCTTTCACCTGCAGGGCCGGTGGTCCTCTGTCCGCTGCGGGAAAAAACCGATACCGGGCTTATCCCGGACCTGATAGCACCCGGTCTGCCGTATATCGGTGCGATGCGTCCGGCCACCGCCCTGCTGGACCAGGTCAGCGCAGGATGCGGACGCCCATTGGTCGCCACCAGTGCGAACGTACCCGGCTGCCCCATACATCACAGCGAAAGGGCGGTCCTGGAACAACTGGGGGACAGGGTGGACGGCATCCTTTCCGACAACCTGCCCTTGTTGTTCGGTCAGGACGACAGTGTGGTCGGCTTCAGTCCCCGATACGGCCGGAGGATCGTCTTCCGCCGCGGACGGGGCATGGCCCCCTCCCTTTCATGGCAGCCGTTCGATGACTGGCACCATACGGCCCTCGCCATGGGAGCCGACCTGAAAAGCACCGTCGCCCTGCACCAGAGCGGCACGACCCTGCTGAGCCCGCCCCTGGGCACGCTGGACTACCTGGAGGCACAGGAGAACCATCGGAACTGCCTCGACCGGCTGCTTGCCCTGACGAAGACACAACCGGCCACCCTGCTGGTGGACCGGCACCCGGATTGCCACGCCGCCCGGTTGGGGCGCGACCGCGCGGCACGTTCCACACCGTCGCCCCGCCTTGTCCCGGTCCAGCACCATACGGCCCACTTCGCCGCCGTCCTTTCGGAAAACGAGCTGCTCCGGTCGACGGAAAAGGTCCTCGGCGTGATATGGGACGGCACCGGCTGGGGCACGGACGGACAAACTTGGGGCGGGGAGTTTTTGGACTACCACCGGGGAACGTTCTCCCGGCGGTCCCACCTGGATTCCTTTCCCAGCTTGTTCGGCGACCGGATGGCCCGGGAGCCCCGCCTGGCGGCTTTGGCTGCCTGTGCGGACGTACCCGGTGCGGACGAGCTGCTCCACGGCAAGTTCCGGGAATCGGAATGGGCTGTCTGCCGCCAGCGCCTGCAAAGCCATGCCGCCCGCCGGACGACCAGCGTAGGGCGTCTGTTCGATGCCGCCGCCGCCCTGCTTGGTTTCGACAAGGAAAACACCTACGAAGGAGCTGCCGCCACCTTCCTGGAACACCTCGCCGCATCGGCCGTTTTGGAAGGAATGCCCGAAAAGCCCTATCCGGGTCCGTTCAGCAGGGTTTCCCTGCTGAGCCGGATAGTGACGGATATCCGCAGCCAGCGGACTTCCGACAGCCGGACCGCCCTGCGCTTCCACCTGAGCCTCGTCCGTTGGGTCATGGATATCGCAAGCAGGTACAGCTACCGCCATGTCGCCTGCAGCGGCGGTGTCTTCCAAAACAAGTTGCTGGTGGACCTGCTCATACAGGACTGTCCCGCCGACCGGACATTGTATTTCCATCGGGAGCTTCCCCCTAACGACGAGAACCTCGCTTTCGGTCAATTGGCGTATCTTTATGCAGTGACGATGGTAGGCGGGATGACGGTGCCGGAACCCGACAAAGACATGCCACCGACGGATCGAACGGATTGAAGCCCTTTATCCGGACATCCATGACCACCAGAAACCAATCGACATACTGTGCGAAGCGACATGCTCATGATGACGATTCCTGCGAAAGAAGGCATTCTTCGAATGGCCACGGCCGCAAACCAAATCGTCGGTCGGCCGTCTGCAGCGCGCCCCTCATGTCCTCGTGAGTCGACTTGTCCGATGACCATACCGGCATGAGAGCGATGATTAAGGATGTGGTGGTGCCTCCGCTCCGGCCGATCATAGCAACACCGGACCATTCCCTGGTCCGGAAGGGGTGCGGCAGGGGACCGTCCCTGTGATCATTTGTCGGTGGACACCGTTGCGCGGTGTAGCAGCGATGCGGATTTCAGCGAATTGAGACTTGAGAAAAGGATTTTTTTAAATCACTTGATTGGGAGAATGTTGCATCTTTTCGCTATTCTGAAGGGGATTTCGTTCCCCGATTTGCTTGGAGGAACCTGGCGGAATCTAAGTAGATGCCATAGAAAGGGGACTTCGAAGAACCATCTCCATCCGCCGACTGTGATCGGACGACCATTCGGTCCGGGCGCAGACGCCGGGCCATACCTTCGTTCCGACAAACAATAAGCTGCTTATGTGCCTGGCCGTTCCGGGGAAAATTATCCATATCGAGGAGACGGAAGACAAGGACTCCTGCTTCCGCCAAGGGAAGGTCGATTTCGGCGGTGTCCGCAAACAAGTCAGCCTGGCCTTTGTACCGGAGGCTTGTCTGCACGATTATGTGCTGGTCCATGCCGGTGTCGCCATAGAGGTCATGGACGAGACGGCCGCCCTCGAGACTCTTGCCTACCTTAGCGCCTTCGGCGAGCCGGAGTCGGAACAGGATGCACCGGAAGCGAAACGGGATACCGGGAGCATGGCGTGATGGAAGCAAGAAGAATTGCGTAAGCCCGACTTGAAAGCGAAAGGGCTGTCCCACCAAGTCGAAACTTGTGAAACAGCCCTTTTGTGTACCCACGACTGGATTTGAACCAGCACATCCTTGCGGACACTACCCCCTCAAAGTAGCGCGTCTACCAATTCCGCCACGTGGGTGATTGCATTTTTAAATTGGATGGCAAAATTAGAAAACAAATCTCATTTCCAAACCACCGAGCAAAAAAAATTGATGGGATGATGCTCCGAGCCGGGATACATGGTGTGTATTTTCATCACCGCCTTCCCATCCGCCATTCTGGCATCATATGAAATTAAATTTTAATTTTTTTATCCGTTCAGGCAATTCAAATTTTATTTTTTTATATGTTTGCATTGCGGTGTAAAACAATCCGCTTCGGCAGGTCCGACACTTCCCTTCCTGCTGCCCACCGATTGCAAACACAGGACCTACGGATTGTCGGTGCCTTTCGATGGCCGCTGCCAGCCCGTCCTCCTTCCGTCACAGCCTTTGCTGTGTACCACCCCTACTTGCCGGGAACCATTCACCATACAAGGAAACTACACAGGCGAAAGACCGGCGGAACCCGGTACGACCCGGTTCCCCTGCGCGGGGCGAGTCGTCACAGGCAGGATTCCGCAGCGGAGCGATCATGAACATATTGCATAACACACCATGAAACAAATTGTAATCCTTTTGGCAATCCTGGTATTGGGATTGCTGCTCTTCACCATCGGCACCAGACCGGCCCATTCGGCCCATTCACCCCGCAAAGACGGCCCTTCCGACACATTTCCCCGCCGAAGCAGCCGAAAGGAGCCTGCCCCGTCAACCAGACAAGACCGTTCCGCTTGATGCCGTCCATCAAAAATGTAACAATCAAATTTCAAACCGGGCAATGGTTCAAGGCATCTCCGACACCGGCATCGGCACGCAACGTCCTTGACCTACCCAATTCGATCTTTGTATTGAAATATTAGACAGGCATGATCCTGGCGAGAAACATGGCATGATTTTTACATGCAAATAAAAATTAATCCATAAACAATGGACAAACAACTACCCCCGCTTATTCTGCTTCTTATCCTATTTTCCTTCGCCACCCATGCGCAGGAATCAGCCTGGAATGAAGCGACCGCCTCCCTTGAACCATACAGTGTCCCGACGGTAGCATACGTTTCTCCCATATACCGCGAATTCAGGAAACTTCCGCAGCTGTTCAACGGGTATGCCATCGAAGTGGCCTATTCGGATGACCCCTTGCGACGGACGGATCCGATTTTCCGTCAATTCGGCAACATCAAATACGAGAAACTCCCCCGGGGCGGTTATTCTTATCTTATCACCTGCCGCTTTTCCACCCGGGAAGCGGCCCTGCAGTTCCTCCGGACGGTCATCCTTCCCAAGGTGGAGGATGCCCGACTGTATGCATATGCGGAAGGTATCCGTAGCATCATCCGGCCGGAGTGAACCGGGATGAGAACCCTGCGAGGACAAGCCAGTTCCGAAAACCATGCCCGGTCTGGTGGTGCGCGGCCGAAGGCGGCCGGGGCGAATGAATTCCGGCAGAGGCTGACACAGGTCAGTCCACCTCCACGGTGGTCCGCCAGGCGTCCCTGGGCGTGGGAACGGACCAGGCGGCCTGGCTGTTTTCCAAGCTGTTGAAAAGCGGCAGCCAATCCGCCGGACCCGCACTTTCCATCAAAATTTGGTGACGGCGCAGCTGCAGGATGATATCCAGGGGGTTGATCATGACCGGACAGGCCTCTACACAGGCCTGGCAGGTGGTGCAGGCCTGCAGCTCCTCTGCACTGATGTAGTCGAACAGGCTTTTTCCATCATCGTACGCATCGGCCGGGCGGGCTTCCTGTCCGCTGCGGCTGTCCAGGTGGCGTCCCACCTCTTCCATTCGGTCGCGCACATCCATCATGATTTTCCGCGGTGACAATTTCTTGCCGGTAAGATTGGCCGGGCAGGCAGCCGTACATCGGCCGCATTCCGTACAAGTGTAGGCATCCAGGAGGTTCTTCCGGTCCAGGTCGAAGATGTCCCTGGCTCCGAACACGGGATCCTTTCCGTTTTCGGCAACCTGTACCTGTTGGGTACCTGCCTGTTCCGGGAACAACATGGCCGTCACCTCCCGCTGGATGTCTGGCATGTTGCGGACATTGCCCTGGGGGGCCTGACGAGCCAAAAAGGTGTTCGGGAAAGCCAACAGGATGTGGAGGTGCTTCGAAAGGGGCAGGTAGTTGAGGAACGCGAGTACGGTCAGCAGATGGAGCCACCAACCGGTCCGCTCGACCAGCACCAGGACATCGACGGGCAGCCCGCCGAAGAGCGCCGGACCGAGCCATCCGCTGACGGCGAAACCGCCGGTGAGCGGATAACCAGGCACCTGCCGGGCCTGCAGGACCATGTCTGCACCATTCATGCTGAAGATGCCGGCGATGAGCAGGATTTCCCCCAACAGGATGAGATTGCCGTCCTTCCTGGGCCAGCCGGCCATTTCCGGCTGCCGGAACCGATATACTGTCCGGATGTTCCGCCGGTACAGGAAGACGAGTGTCGCCATCAGGGCCAGGAGGCTGAGCACTTCGATGAAACTGATGAGAAAAGGATAGAAAGAACCCAAACCGGATGCGAAGACACGGTGGCGGCCCGTGATACCGTCCGTAAAGATCTCCAGCAGTTCCACCTGTGTGAGCAGGAAGGCCGCATAGATGGTCAGGTGGAGCACGGCCGGCCACCATTTCTTGAACATCTTGCGCTGCCCAAACGCGAGCAGCAGGACATTCCGCCACGCTTGTGCGGGGTCCGGGGCGGTTTCCGGTACTGTTTCCCGTCCCAGCCGGATATTATGGCGAATCCGGCGGAAACTGCGGTGGGCCATCCCCAGGCTGCCGGCGACGACGAGAAGGAAAACAAAGGGTTGAAGTCCCATGTGGATATTGGCTTTGATTTGGTTCCTGCCGCAGGCGGATTACAAGGGCTGTGGCCGGCGGCGGGTCGGGCGCTATTCCTCCGGAAAGCCCCGACAAAATGTGGGGCCGGCCAAAGTGACCGGCAAGATTAGCCAAATTGCATAACATTTCCGTAGGACGCAATCGGCAGGGCCATTTTTTATCCCGGACCTTGTCTTTCGCCGCGCGGCCTGCCCCACCCCGTACTTATCCGGTCTCGCCCCCATGGTTCGGCTGCGGACTACCATCACAGATAATGAGCGGGAGCCACCCCGAAGCGCTCCTGGAACAGGCGGGAAAAATACTGTCTCTTTTGGAATCCGACAGACATGCCCGCCTCTTTGATCGATCGGACCTGGCCCTGGACC
>JBEAQU010000088.1:0-6531 GCA_041163745.1 Bacteroidota bacterium | reverse complement strand
GCAAATCAAATTGTCGGTTCCGCATGGAGGAGGGGTGTGCGATGTCGCGTCCGAAGGGATGACGGAATGACGGCTTCGTTGGAAGCGGATTTTTTGCTCCCCGCTAAGCGGGGAACAAGCTCATCCCTTCCCCACCGAATCCGCAGCATACCAGCACCCCCGCGCAGCGGGGAAAAAGTCCATCCCTTCCCCAACTACCGAACCCATCACCCGAACCCCTCCCCGCGAAGCGGGGAACAAAAATACCAGTAATAAAAAGGCGAGGCACCATGCAAAAGCCTCCCTATCAAAAAATTAAACAGCAAAAAAAAATCCCTGTAATTAGCCTAATTCTAAAAATTCGCGTACCAGCATCCCCGCGAAGCGGGGAAAAAGATCACCCCTTAAACACCGAATCCGCAGCAGACCAGCATCTCTGCGAAGCGGGGAACAAGATCATCCCTCAACACAAAATCCGCAGCATACCAGCATCCCCGCGCAGCAGATAACAAACCATAAAACTCCACCATATGATAAACATGAAATCATCAAATCATGAAACTTGTAAGCACTGAAATCGGCAAATTACTCTACGAAAAGACGACGCAAATCCTCCACCAGGAAGGACTCTCGCCCCGCGACCGCATCCCCCGCTACCGGACCGTGCTGGAAGAACTCTTCAAAGCCCTGACAGCCGATACCAACCGTTTCTTCGGCAGCCTCAGCGCCCGGAGCACCTTCATTATCCAGGAATACCAGGTGCCGGCCGCCGTCGCCGATGCCGCCAACCAGCTGCGTCGCTTCGCCAACAAAGTAGTGCACGAGGAGCGACAATCCGTCACAGCGACCGACGACGCCCGCTGTCTCTACCAATTGTGCACGGCCATCCACCATTTCTCCCGCCAGGAGGTCCCCACCATGCTCCAGGAATCCTACGAACATTATCGGCCCGCCCAACCACCGGAAAACAGAGAGCGGCGCAAACCACTCCCTTCCTACGAATTCAAAGCCGTAGTCCGGGACATCCATATCCCCCCGGACGAGGCGGCCCGCAAGTTCTGCGTCCTGACCTGCGATACCGACGAACTGGGCACCATCCGCCTCAAATGCTGGAACAACCGCAAGGAAGACGGCTCCGGCAGCGACCTGACCGGTATCGCCGCCCTGGTATACCCCTATGCCACCATCTATGTCACCGAAGTCAAACCCTATCCCAACCAGGAAGGGGAATACTATGCTACCGAAAAGAGCCGCCTGGTCCTGGAACCGGACTACCTGGTGGACGCCAAGGACCTGGCCGCCTGCCAATACGACGATATGGCCGGCAGCCCGCTCGTATACCTGCTCCGCAGGCTGGTCCCCGGGGAAATGACCGCCGCCATGATGCGCGGGAATGTCGTCGGACAAATGCTCGACGAGCTGGCCGTCGGTACCTATAAAGACTACTTGACCTGCTTCACCCAGGTGCTGCGCGACAATTCCCTCGCCATGCTGGCCCTCGCCGTTCAAAACGGAACCTATTACAATACCCAGGTGCAGGAAGTCTTCGCCGCCGCCCAAACCCACGAACCGGTCATCCGCACCGCCTTGCAGAAATTCGCCGGATTCCGGCTGCTGATCGAACCGACCTTCCTCTCCGCCAAGTACGGCCTGCAGGGCCGCCTCGACCTGCTGGCCCTCGCCCCCGACCAGCCGGACCACATGGACATCGTCGAACTGAAGGCCGGAAAAGTCCCCCTCCTGCAGCGGGGCGACGGATTCAACCCGGCCGACAAGGCACAGACCATCTGTTATGACCTGCTCCTCGAATCCACCTACCCGAACCGGGCCGGACAGACCAGCATCCTCTACTCGGCCGCCCCGCCGGAACAATCCCCCCTGCGGCATGTCCCCGGCAACGAATTCCTGCCACCCCAGGCGCTGATGTTGCTGCGCAACCAAGTCGTGGCGAACGAACTGAAGATCGCCGCCGGCGACTTCTCCCCGGTCCTGGCCCTCCGGGCGGAACCGAACAGCCCGCTGCCGCCCTACCATCGATATTCCTTGGACAGCTTCCACCAAACGATCTCGCGCCTGTCCCCCCTGGAAAAAAACTACTTCTTCGGCTTCCTCCGCTTCATCTACGGAGAGCTGCAGACCGCCAAGATCGGCAGCAACCGCGACCCGGAAGCCCGCAGCGGCTTCGCCTCCCTCTGGCTGGCCTCCAAAGCCGAGAAAATGGAGAACTACGACGTGCTCGTCTACCTCCGGATCACCGAGGTGTCCGATGATTTCCACCTCAGCCTCGCCATCGAACACCATCTCTTCGCCGGCAATGTCTCCAGCCTGCGGGAAGGGGAGATCGCCCTCCTCTATCCGACACCCGATCCGGAATCCCTGCATCCCCTCGGCAGCCAGATCCTGAAATGCTACGTGCTCTCCGTCAGCCCCACCACCGTCACGGTCAGCCTGGTCAACAAACAGGTCGACAAGGACTATTTCCGGCAGGATACGTTCTGGGCCATCGAAAAGGACTTCCGCGACAGCGGCTACAAGAAGATGCTGCAACTGAATTACAAATTCGCCACGGAGAATCCGGCAGCCCGCCACAAGTTGCTCGGCCTCCAGGAGCCCCGCTTCGACCCGCTGCCGACCCACGACATCCCCGGCCTCAACGAACACCAGGAACAAGCGGTGCGGGGCGCCATGTCCGCCCGCGATTACTTCCTCATCCAAGGCCCGCCCGGTACCGGCAAAACCTCCCAGGTGCTGTGCGGACTGGTCCGGCAACTCGACCTGCAAGGCGAAAACCAGCTGGTCATCGCCTTCACCAACCGGGCCGTCGACGAAATCTGTGGCAAACTGCAGGAGATGGGCCTCTCCTTCATCCGCCTGGGCCGCGGCGACGCCCCCTACTACTGGTCGGAACTGTCCAAAGGCAGCCACCTCCAGGACCTTCACGAACGCGTGGCCAACACCCGCATCTTCCTGTCCACCCAGGCAATGCTGGCCAACAACCTGGCCTTCGTCAGTATCAAGAAATTCCGAACCCTGATCGTGGACGAGGCCTCGCAACTCCTGGAACCCCAGCTGGCCGGCCTCCTGCCGAACTTCGAGCGCTTCGTCCTGATCGGCGACGACAACCAGCTGCCCCCCGTCGTCCTGCAAAACGAGGCCGATACCGAATGCACAGACCCGACCCTGCAGGACATCGGGCTGACCAACTTCCGCAATCCCTTGTTCAGCCGCCTGCTGGGCCATGCCCAACGCCAAGGCTGGGACCGCTGCCATGTCATGCTGACCACCCAATACCGGATGCACGCCGACATCGCCCGTTTTTCCAATGTCAAATTTTACAACGGCCGGCTGGTGCCGGGCACGGAAGCTCAGCAAAGCCCCCTGCCGCCCGGCCCGCAGGCTGATACCCATCCGCTCCGGCAGGCGTTCACGAAGGCGCGGGTGACCTTCCTCCCCAGCCACCGCGACCCACGCGCCAAAGTCAATGACGACGAAGCCGATACCGTCGTCCGCCTGGTCCGCCTGGTGGCTGATATGTATGGCTCCGATTTCTCGGCGGACCAAACCATCGGCGTCATCACGCCCTTCCGCGCCCAAATCGCCAACATCCGGCAAAGACTGCCGGAACACCTGCGCCAGATCACCGTGGATACGGTGGAACGATTCCAAGGCAGCGAACGGGATGTCATCCTGATCTCCTATGCCATCAAAAGCGAGGTGCAGCTGCGGACCATCCAGTCCCTGAATGAGGCCGGCGTGGACCGGAAACTGAACGTGGCGCTGACCCGGGCCCGCAAAAACCTGGTCATCCTCGGCTTCGAGGATGCCCTGCGCTCCGCTCCCCTCTTCGCCCAACTGCTCGATGACATCGCTGCCGCCGGCGGATACCTTCAGCTGCCGGATCTGCCCGCCGGCAAGGCATGATGCGGCAAAGACACAGGGAAGGGACTGAGTCGCTATCTTTTAACCTAAACATACAATATTGCTAAACATGGTACTACAAAATGAAAATTTTATCAGGTGTGCTTCGAGCGTACTTAAGAAGTATTTCTTGAAGGTAAATCCGGAAGCTCGCTATTGGAGCGGGAGAAACTGGCAGGAAACCATGGCGTACCGCCTGCAAAACCCGCTCACGGATGCAACGAGCAAGGACCAAATCAGAAAGGTGCTGCATTGGGGCGGTATTTACCGGTTCAATCAATATGATGAAGTTCCGGCCGCCGTCGCCTGGCTGGAAAACACAGAGAAGGAGACGCCTAAAAATGTGAGCAATGCCATTGCCTCCTATACAAAGCTGTTTTCCTTCTACAACCCGGACAAATATTTCATATTGGATGCCAGGGTGTTGTTTTCCCTGAATGCCATGCTGCTGGCGTACCGGCAGCAGACGCTAGCCGAAAATGAATCCATACCTGAGAATGCGTTGATTTCCTTCCCTTTTAAGAACAGGACAAGGAATGGATATATAATTGAACATAGCAAATTGTTTTATGACGTGCAGCGCATGACGGGTGGGCTGCTACCTTACCGTGCTTACAACAACTTGATCCTACGAATCCACGAGATTTGGAAGGAGGAGGGTGTTCTAACTGAAGAATCCTGGCCGGGAACCGATCGACCGGAAATCGTGGAGATGCTGATGTTCTATTATTTCAAAGAAATCTTCGAAGCCTGTACATAGAGAGCAGGCAAGGGAAGCTTTTCCCGAAAGGGGTAGGGACTAGGGCCCATACACAAGCTGACAAGCTTGCCAAAATGCGGGTTGGGCGGGTGTTCACCGATATATTTGTATCAGCCGGCGGCCAGGAAGGCTCCGGGTTCACCTAAACCAAACTCGTTCATATATGGGTCAGAACAGAATCATATTTGAAGAACTCAATTCGATTGTAGAAGATTACGATCCGGAAGGATTGATGGCGATGGGAGCCCGTCGCTACGAGTACGACTTGGAAGTGGACAAGATACTGGAAAACCTTTCGGAAGAGATGACCGAATGGGAAGTCGAAGCGGTGGTCGGAAAAGTCTTTTCCACCATGTTCGGTACCTGGGAGGAAGATTTCAAATACCGGGTCCTGTCAAAGGCCATTTATGAATGGTTACAGACAGGCCCGTTTTATTGGACAAAGAAATACTTGAGAGAAATGTTGGACAAGGGCCTGTCTGTCATTTGGACGGACAAGGACGGTGTCATAGATGCCTCCCTCGTGTCATTAGATGAAGTGTAAACGTTGAACGAACGGGTACTGTGGTCGGCCGGTACGGGCAGGCCACGGTACCGTTTCCTTGCGTTTGGATACCGTTCTCCTTATGATGGTCCCCGGTTCTTAAAAAGTCGGGAAATGAAGGGCGCAAAGGATTAAATTGCAACTGAATATCAAGCGTACAAAACGAAACACCAACATCACCATGACATGGCGGGCGATCAACGAAAAATTTGACCCTGCCGATGTAATCCTGCTGCCGGACGAAATAAGCAGGGTATTGCACCAGGACAAAGCGAAATGGGAAGGCTTGGGCCGGTTCGGCTTCGCATATGCGGATGCTTTCCACGAGCGGTAATGCCCATTGTGCGGATTCCTGTTTTCCATGTGGTGGCGCAACGGCAAACAAAACCCGATTGTCAGCGATCACACCGAATGCGAACCATCGGCACAGGCTGAAACAGGCATACGAGCCCATTTCGGAGGACAGCATCGATACGGCCATGGTATGGTAGATCGATTCGAAGGCAAGTGGTAAACGGAGTAACTGACCGAGCGGCACGGCTCCGGTGCGAGGGATCGATACGCAAGCAAAGGTGCTTGTATCATGTAGGATACGGTTAGGGCAAACGGAACAAATGAGATAAGACTGGCTTCCATTGGCTGGATTCACGAACAACTAAGTGGAAAGGGGCTTGCTGAAGCACAACGTGTGCGCAGAAGACTCCGGAGGCTTCCGGGAGTTGGAATCTGTAAAGAAAAGTATGCCTGGGCGCTCTCCTAATGAATAAAGCGGTGTGCCTGCCCCAATTCTTTGAAAATGAAGTTTTCTGGGTAATTCGGGGATGGGGGGCTAAGCGCTTACCACTGCCGGTTATTCCGAAAAGCAGGGAAAATTGCCGTCACAAATAAATATATTGATTATCAAATAATTATGACACAAAAACGCAAGTGATCCAAGCAGAGCACATATTGACACTGCTTAACCTCCCCGGTATTGGCAGGAAATCCGTCAGCAGTATTATTGATACAGTATCGGATTCTGTTTCTACCCCTTGCGAGCTTCTTGACCTTATTGATGCAGCGAGGAAAGTGAATAAGAGCATGTTTGCGATTTTAAAGAGAGAAAAAAAGGAGTCAGTCCGTACCTTTCGTTTTCACAAAAATCGAAAGTTATGGTTGCTCAATTCGAAGAGCTTACTGACTCTTAGTGGCAAGTTATCCAGGAATTTCTTCCTGTCAAAAGAAAACGCAAACTTAATTTGCGCCAAGTTGTGAACGGTATTTTTTCAGCTATTCTCGGTTTAAAAGAAACCAAATATCAATGAATGTATATCTTGTCGTTAAAAAGAGC